>CAWFNI010000014.1:0-140810 GCA_963817085.1 Candidatus Acidiferrales bacterium | reverse complement strand
GTCTGCACTTTTTCTAGCGGGCCTATCGCCTCCGCCGGCCGCCCCGCCAGGTATTCCGAAAGCCCCATCAATTGCACCGCCTCGTTATCGCCGGGATTGTCCTGCAGCGCCTTCTGAAAGCTTCGCCGCAGCCTTCACGTATTCCCCTTTGCGGTAGTACGCGAGCCCGAGTTCCCTCGCCGACCCTTCCGCGTGGGATCGGTCACCGCAATACCTTCCAGCAGCGCGACAGCCTCGTCTGCCTTTCCCTGCTGCAGCAACCGAGTGGCTTGTTCGAAGCCCGGGTCTTTCGTGTCCGCGGGGAGGGCGCTCTCTGTCTGCGGAGTTTGCGGTGGCTCTGTGGCTGCCGACTGGACCACAAAACCCAGCGTAACGCACAAAAAAGCTATCACCAGCAGCGGCATGAGCTCAGCCTCCCCATGGCATAAGAATCGTAGACGGAAGTGCTCACCGGCGCACACCCGGGAGGATTCGCATTCAGTTCACCAAGCAGCTTTTTTGCTGGACCCAGATCAGGATTAAAAAGAAGCACGCGGAGGGCATAGCTACGCGCTTCGTCAAATTGTGCCGACCCCAACACGCGCGCCAGATTCATCCCAATTTCGCTCTTCGCTGGAGCACGCTTAAACGCACCCTGCCACAACTGGATGGCCTCTTCAACGTGCCCTCCCTTCGCCTCCAGGACTCCCAAATTCGGCTGCGTCAACCATCGTCGAATCATATTCCAGCGCTTTCTTGTACAACGCGCGCGCCTCGTTGTCATCTCCCCGTTTCTGGGCCACATACGCCAAGGCTGATAAAAGCGCGGGATCATCAGGGGACTGGACCACCGCCGCCCTGAGCAGACGTTCAGCCTCGGGTTGCGCCAGACCCAGCCCGCTGTCCACAATCGATTGCCACGCCAGCGCGAGTTCGCGAAGGTTGCTCTGCCTATCCGTCGAAGCAGGGTACTCAACCAGCTCGGGCAGTGCACTGGGAAGCCGTCACCGCGTTGGGCTCTGTGCCCGGGCGCCGTAGAATCCGGTGGTCGGTTACCTGCGTGTGGGCCACATCGGAGCTCTGCGCTGCGGGCATGTGGCAGGATGTGCAATCCTCACTTTTGCGGTGATGTTTTGCCGCAAACGCCACCCCGTGGCAAGCAATACACTTTGCTCGATAGAAAGCGACCCGGTTCTCGCGCGCAATCTTTTGGTGGGGATCGTGACAGCTCATGCAAGACATCGCCTCGCCCGACTTCTGTTTGCACACGCTCTGGGCCAGTGCCTCGAATTGCCCGGTCGCGCGTAGTCCTTCAGGCACGTTGCCCGTGAGAATGAAATAGCGAACGTAGTCGGTCAGGTCCTCTCCCGGCTTGTACTCATACAAGTGCTTCCCATGGCGCTCGACGGCGGCGTTCCCTTCAAGATGGCATTGCATGCACACCTGATCGCGGAGCTTTGCAGCAAGCTTAAGCGGATTCACAATCGCCCCGCCCTTCGCGTGCGCAGCCCCCGGGCCGTGGCACCGTTCGCAGGTGACCCCGGAATAGAGAAATATCGGAAGGGCATAACGGTTTTCGCTTCCGTCGAGCGGCGCCCGAACCCCGCTGACGTGGCAGGTCAGGCAACCTGTGGTTGCGGGTAGATTCAGGGGCATTTCACTCGCGTTTCCGTAAGCGGGAGCCATGTCCCACATCTGCCGGTCCGAGTACCAGTTGACGGGAGATTCAAAAACGAAGCCGTCAACGGTGAACAAATAGGTTCGTCCGCGGCGTCCCTCGCCAATGTAGTAGAGCAATTCCCGCTTATCGTGGACCAGCGAATCGCCCGGCCGGTCGAAACTCAGCCAGACCTTTCCGGCTTCGCTGTAGATAGCGTAATGCACGCCCGATTCTTTGTGCGTGAATTCGCCTGCAATCAGTTTCTCCGCTGCCGGGCCACTGGACTTCGCCATTGCAGAGCGCATGTAGGATTCGTAGATGCTCGCGTGGCACTTCGCGCAAGCCTCGTTTCCAATATACCCGTTGGCCTCAGCCTTGAAAGCGCGCTCTGCCCGAAGGGGCCTCTCCCAGGGAGTCGCAACGCTAACGCAACAAATCAACTCAAGAATCGCACCCGCGACGAGCATTTGGCGTCCGATATGACTCCCTGGAATCAACCCGAGGTTCCCCCGTTATGTGCCGCGTGATACGGCATTGCATCTGCCTGTCAGCCAGCGAACTCACCATCACTGCTGAACCTTAGGATCGCTGACCAGTAGTTCCAGATTCTCGCGCGCCAACCTATTGTTGGGATCGATCCGCAGGGCGCGCTCAAAATGCAGTTTGGCCTCTGGGAGATTGCCTGTTACAGCCAGTGCGCTGCCAAGGTTGGCCTCTGCGTTGGTGTCGTCCGGATGCAAACGAGTGGCGGCGCGATATTGGTCAATCGCTTCGGAGAATCTACTTTCAGAGACAAGCGCATTTGCCAAATTGTAGTGCGCGTCAAAACTGCCCGGCTGAACCTCGAGCGCGGCCTGCAGATATGGAATGGCTTCCCCGACGCGCCCTGCAGCCAGGAGGGACGCACCCAGGGCATTGTTGGCGGTGGCATCCTGCGGCTGAAGCTGCACTGCGACTTCGAACTGCCGGATCGCTTCGGCTCTCGCGCCACGGGCTTGCAGCATGGCCCCAAGGTTATAGTGCGCTTCGAAGTCTCCGGGGTTCCTTTCTATGTTGTGCCGCGCCATGGCTTCTTGAATGACCATCCGCGGGTCGGAATTCCCATCGGAAGGCGCACGCGGGAGCACTTGAAGCCACAGATGAGCCATTTCATCGGTCGAGCGATTTCCGGCGACGACCCGCCGCGGCGGGTGACTTGGATTTGCGATATTCTCGTTCGAGTTGTCATAGATAAAACGCATCAAGATCGTGGTGCCCTTCGGCAAATACACCGGCTCCTTGTAGCGGTAAACGGCTTGCCAGTTCAAGTCCCATTGCGGAATGTGAATAAGCGTCTTTGCCGAACCGTCAGGCAGCGTGGCAATAGCCTGCAAATCTTTGCCTAAGTAGTGTGCGTGGGGGTAAATTGCCAACAGATCCACATCGACCGGGAGTATGAATTCGTCTGTGACAAGGAATTGTTTCACCCCAGGAGGAATGTCGAGCTTCCTGTCGTTTTCCATTTGCAGCAGCAAGGGGAAGAGAGTCGCGGGTTCCTCGGTGAAATAAAGACCCAGGCTCGGTTGGATCGCCTCCGGCTTGCCGGAAGGCTGCATGTGCACGTTCAGAACCAGATCCGTATCTTTGTCCAGCCGCAGCGACATGCCCTTGGGCTCCGGTTTGGCCACCGTGCCGGGTTTCCAGAATAGGAAGTGGCTGTCCGGGTCGAAGGCTTCGGATTCGATCTTCAGTTCCATGCCCGGAAAGCCCGCCCCCGGCTCTGGCTCCTCTGCCCGCGCGGAATGATTGCGATCCACCAGAATATTGGCGTGGTGAACGATGCGTTTGTCGCCAGGGCGGATCTCGATGGCCTTCAGCCAACGCGTGCGATCCACCGGCGCTCGAAAGATGAAATTCCAGTACATGTCGGAGCCGCTCGCGGGAAGCATGAACGCCTTCGCAGCTTGGACGATTTTGTCCGGCCGGCCGAGCTGCCAGCCCGTCGCAAATTTCGGAGCGGGTGGTAAGTCCGTGGGTGCACCCTCGACCGCTCCATGCTCGACCCATTTCTGCACCAGCGCAATCTGCTGGTCCGACAAGCGAAGTTCGTCTGCGAACCTCAAGTCCTGCGGCTCAGGAAGCCACGGGGGCATGAAGCGGCTCGAAGTTACCTCTGCGATTTGGCGGGCGCGGCCCTTGGCATCAGCATAGGTAAGAAGTGGAAAAGGGCCAGCTTCACCGGCGTGGTGGCACGGCGCACAGTAGCGATAAAAAATCGGAGCGACGTCGCGATTGAAAGTGACGTGCTTCTCGTTGAGCGCCGTTCGATCGGCAGATGAGCCCTGGTGTTCGGCAAAGACCGCTGCCGCGGCGCAACTTACCCCAAGCATGCAGGCAGCTATAGTTCGATAGGAAAACATCATTAAAGTTCCGAGATATAGCATCCCACTGCGGGTGCATTGGCGGGTGGCTTTTTCCCGCTCAGGGCCGCCTGGATAGCATCCTCGAGTTCGTGTGTGGTTGCGGCGGAACGCGCGTGCCCAAAGCTCTGATATAGATCGTCGATCCGGCCGTGATAGATGAGATGGTGATTGGCGTCGAAGACAGCCACCTCCGGAGTGACTTGCACTTGGCCCTGCGCGACTAGCACGTGTTCTGGATCGCGCAACGCTCGGAGTCGGTAGCCATACTCGTGTTCGTGCTGCCGGATCTTTTCGCTGGAAGTTGCTCGGCTCGGATACACAAGCCAGAATGCCACTTTCCTTCCGTATTCTGAACTGAGTTGCTTTATCAACGGGGCATAGCGGTTGGAAATCGGACAGTCCGTACGCACGAAAAGCAGTACGACCGGTTTCCCCGAAGCTGACAAGAATGGGTTCGTCGCCGTGCCGTCAAGTTGCTCGGCCGTCCGTTGGGCGACGGATGGAAGGGACAGCGCCAGAATTAAAAGCATTCCCAACAAAACAGACAAAACGGATTCTCGATGCGATGCAACTCTAGCGCGATTCATGTGGCTGTCCTTGAGGTCCAGCGCCGGGAATCTTACGCTGCGGCACAACTAACTCTCCACAACCCATTCGTTCCCGTCTGCCTCGGAACATTAACACCAGGTGGGGGGAGCCCTTGCGAGCCCCCCCTGCTCTTTTCGGGGTGGTTGTGGCTAAAAACTGAATCGCAGACCAAACTGCAGTTGACGCATACCGTTAGGCGCGTTCGGCGAGGCATCGGCTTCGATGGAGCTAATGATCCCACCGCCGCCGCAATCGACGCAAACATTGCCTTGGGCAGAGTTGAAACCCAAGACCGGATGGTTGAATACGTTGTAGGCATCAAAACGGAATTGCGCCTTGTATTTTTCGGTGATGTTGAAGTCCTTCGCGACCGACAGGTCGGAGAAGAAAGCGCGTGGTCCGTGCAGCCAGTTGCGTCCGGCATTGCCAATCTGCCCGCAAGCCGGCAAGGCAAACGGGCCTGAAGTTGGCCGGGCAAGTGTGCACGCATCAACCGTGCCCGGCACAGGCCCATACGAGAGCGAATCGACGGGTGTGAACCATCGCAGGTTGCCTTGGGCATCACGAGTCAGACCAGTGTGGAATGAGCCTCCCGGAAGCAGATCCGGCCGGCAGACGACATCACCGCTGCCGGTGTGCACGTCGGAGATGTGGCTGCACTCCCCGATAGTTGCGGTGAACGGTAGACCGCCGCTCCAATTGGTGGTGTTGCTTACCTGCCAGCCGCCAATCAGGAGATCGAGAGCGCGGCTGGCATCACTCATGAATCTCTTGCCTTTCCCAACGGGTAGCTGGTAAACGGTGCTGATCACGAACACGCTGTCGCGGTTGAAGTCATCCGGACCATACGCAATCCGGGGATCGACCGAGTAATAGTTGCTGTCAAAGTTATAGGCGTGGGCGTAGGTGTAATGTGCCAGGAACTGAAGACCTTGGGAGAAGCGCTTATCCAATTTAATCTGAAGGGCGTCATAGTGGGAGCTAGCATCGTTGCCGAAGTAGTTGCCCACGTCGGTGGCGCAGCAGGTCAGCTGATCGGAAACGGGAACGCCACTTAGACCGCATTCTTGCAGCGAGACGGAGCAAGTCGGATAAATGAACGCGGGGACCCCGTTCAGGAATAGGCGGCGCCTGTCCGCATTGGGAGTAAAGGCTTGGAAGCCAGCAGCGCCAAAATCAGTTCCTGGCCCGATAGCCGGTTCATTGGTGTTGTAGGCAGGACCATTGCCGGCAAAAACGTGGGTACCCTTATTGCCGATGTAAGCCACCTCCAAGTTCATCGTTGCGGTCAGTTGTCGCTGCAACGTGACGTTCCAGGCGTCCAAGGTCGGCAGGCGTTGGACGGTCGGCCGCACGCGAGGATCGACGGCGTTCTGCGGGCCGCGCAATGGGAGGATGCCGTCGCTTGGAATAGTAATTGGCGCAAGCGTTGGAGGACCCTGAGCCAAGGAGAACACGGGGCTGAGGTTGTTCGTGTAGCCGGGGTTAATTCCAGAAGCCTCGACGTCTTGGTTGGCCAGGACGGGCAAGTTTTGGGTGACCACGTGGCCAAAATTCGAGCCAAACACCCCGATGTCGAAGCTGCGGCCGTAGCCCAAGCGAACAACGGTCTTTTGGTCGAATTGATACGCGAAGCCGATGCGTGGCGCAAAGGCATGGTAGGTGTTGTTGACGTTGCCGTTCAAACCGTTATTGCCGTATCCAGCCACCCGGATAATGCCACCATTGGGACCCGAATCGACGTTGGCGAAGCCACCATTGCCCTTACCATTCACGGTTTCCGGGAAGTAGATTTCCCAACGCACACCGTAGTTGAAGGAGAATTTCGAGCTGACCCGCCAGGTGTCTTGGCCATAGAAGAACCAACGCTTCTGGCGTTCGGCAGCATTGAGGCTGGTGCTCACGAAGCGGTTGAAACTAGTGACATCGCCGAGCAGAAAGGTGGCCAAGTCCAGACCGCCAGTTCCCGCGTTGGCGGTGTCTCCGGAATTGAAATTGAGGATGCCGGTACGGTTGGAATCGCTGGGCACGCGCAGGTTCTTGGCGTAACGGATGTCCGCTCCGAACTTGATTTGGTGGTTGCCCAGCATGTGGGTCCAGTTGTTGACCACCTGGAATTGGTCTTCCTTTTCGGTGAGCGGGCAATTGCAACGGCCGACGTTCAAGCCGTCTCCGAAAGCCCCGGAATTCGCTCCGGCGGCGGTGCTGCCGGTACCGTTGCTCAAACCATTACCTTGGAAAAAGAACGAGGCCAAGCCGCCAGTGGCGGAGTTGCCGAGGTTCAGCCCGGGAACGCCGAACAGCGTAGTCATCGGAGTAGAGTTCGCGTCGGAATAGGCTGTTTGTGGGTTGTACCGGAACCAGCCAAAGCGCAAGTCGGTAAGCCAGTGTGTGCCAATAGCTTTATCGAAGCCGGTGGACAAGCTGTAATTGTGAACCGTTGAAGTTCCGTTCAAGCCTCCGGGACCGAACCCCGGGCCTCCAAGAACTCCCAGTGTGCCTTTACCGGAAAGCGAGAAGTAATCCAAACTGAAGCGGCCGAAGACTTGAAAACCTCTCGGCGCCGAATAGTCCACTCGAGTGTCAAAGCTATTCTGGTTGTAGGGCCCAGAACCCGAACCGATAAAATTATTAATCACACCGCTGGACGTGGGCGTCGGAAATGCCGCCAGGATTTTTCCCGCTTGCGGTGATATCCGGCCGATGGGAATGAGATTGCCCGCAAACTCAGTTCGACCGGAACCGTTGGCCGGAGTTCCGGTCGCAGGGTCATACACCTGGCCAGTACTGCCGACCGCGGGATTTCCCAGATATTCGCTGAGATTGCAGAAGCCGGTCGTGTTCGTTGCCGGATTGCAGGTCTGTTCGACCAGCGCCGTGGGGATTGTCAGCTGGTTAGTGATGCCGCCGGTCTGCCGCGTTCCCTGATAGTCGCCGAAAATGAACAATTTGTCCTTGATGATTGGACCGCCAGCCGCCCCACCAAACTGCTTGAAGCTGGCGGCCGGCAGAGGCACACCCGGTTTATTCTTAAAGGGGTCACGCGCCTCCTGGCCGTCACCACGCCAGTCGTAAAAGCCGCTGCCGTGGATTTCGTTGGTGCCCGATTTGGTCTGAACAGTCACGATGCCAGCGACGGCCTTGCCAAACTCCGCGTCATAGTTCTGAAGGGAGATCTTGGATTCCTGAATAGCATCCAGGTTTGGATTCACGACAATGATCCCCAGAATCGGATCCTGGTTGTCGGTGCCGTCCAGTTCGAAAGCGGTGCCGCTGAAATGCTGGCCGTTGACGAAAATCTGCTGAGCGCCCTGTGGATTTTCCGTGGCCGCGTGGCTCCAGCCCACTAGTTTCTGTGTACCGGGGGACAACAATTCAAAATTCGTGAAATTGCGATTCAAGATAGGAAGTTGGCTGATGTAGGTTTCATTGAAAGCAATAGACACGTCAGCCCGGTCGGTCTTGAGTTGAGGGACTTCGCTCGTGACTTCAACGGATTGCGTTAGCGATCCGACTTCTAGTTGAGCATCGCCGTGAATGGAGGTGTCGGCGGAGACTGGAAGACTGGCAATCTCGTAGGCTTTGAAACCTTGAGCCTCGATGCGAAGCTTATAGGCATCCGGGATTAAGTGCGTAACGGTATAGAATCCACTGTCATTGGTGGTCGTTTCGTCAGAAGTGTTTTTGGTCAAGGACGTTACTGTGACCTTCGCTCCGACCACGGCCGCGCCTTGAGGATCAGTGACCGTACCGATAATGCTCCCATATACCGCTTGGCCACTCGCGGGACTCGCCCATAACCCTGCCCCAAGACACAACACCAGCGCCCACACCAATCTCGATTGCCTTTTCATTACAACCCTCCTGAACAGGTCTGCCTGTTGCCACTCGCTGTCGGAATGGAGCTCGTAATTCACGCAAGAGGAGATCGTGGCGTTCAGCCTTCATCGACGTTTGGGAACTCCGCGCACACCAACCTTGCGTGAGCATAGCCCTCGTCAAATTGAGTTCAGAATTGAACTTCAACCGCCAATGCGAGCGAACGCAGCGAACAGCCCCCCAACTCCTCGTCAATCCACTAGCTCACCAGCACCCGTCGCATATCGACGTCCCAAGCTGCCTGCCTCTACACGACCCTAACCAGAGGCAATGACCACTTGGGTGTGAGCCTCAAACGTAATATTGTGATAGTCTCTAGCAGTTTTTCGCCTCGAGCCGGAAGTCACTTGGGGTTCTGAAACGGTTACCTGCATTAACCCGCGAACTCTCAATAGGCTGCGCAATGCGTTACCTTGGTGTTACAATGTGCCGCAAGTGTCCCCATGAGTGACGCTACTGAGTATCTGGCTCAGATTGAACGATTGTCGATCAGTCGTTCTCTGCACGGTTCCGAATCCCTCTGTAAGCTGCTGCGCTATTTAGCGCATCACTCTCTTCAGCACCCTGGCACTGCTCCCAAGGAGTACCAGATCGCCACGGAAGTCTTCGGACGCTCCCCGGATTTTGACCCCCACTTGGACTCCATGGTTCGCGTGCAAGCCGGACGTCTTCGCTCCAAGCTTGCGGAGTACTATGCCTCCGACGGCGCCAACGACCGCATTTTAGTGGAAATGCCCAAGGGTACCTATGCTCTTGCTTTCACGGAGCGGCTTGCTGCTTTTCCGGCAGGTACGGCCTCGCCGCCTCTTGAACCCGCCAAACTGCCGGACGCGAAGTTTCCCGTTTCCTTGCGTTGGATTGTCGCTTTGCTTGCGCTCTCCACGGTTCTCGGCGCTTTCCTGACAGCTGGCGTGGACCGCATTCTCCCCCGCCGCATTGCCGAGGCGAATACGAACTCGGACACTCCGGATGTTCCCGCCGCGATTCGCATCTTCTGGAATAGCTTCCTCCAAGAACACCAACCACCCTGGGTCGTTTTTAGCAATGCACCTTTTGTGGGCCGCCCAGACACCGGCATGCGCTATTACAACCCCTCCCGCGATGGCAAGGCTTTGCTCCTGGATCACTACACCGGTGTCGGAGAAGTCCTTGCCGTCCACGCCCTCGACAATGTGTTCCGGCAGCTTGACCAGGACATTCGCGTCAAGCGCGGCAGCCTTTTTTCGTTGGATGACGCCAAGAACAACAATCTCATTTTCGTCGGTTCCCCTTCCGAAAATCTCACTCTGCTGGAGCTGCCCTCCACCAGCGAATTTACATTCCAGAAAATGCATTGCTGCTCGCGGGAAGGAAACATCGAGATTGTGAACGTTCACCCCGCCCCGGGCGAGTCCCCGGAGTATCAGGCCTCCCCCTCAAATGAGGTTCTGACGGAAGACTACGCGGTCATTGCTTTGGTCAAGGGTCTGGAGCCGACGCACTCTGTGCTGATTCTCGCGGGCACCACCACCATCGGCACGCAGGCTGCCGTGGAATATGTTTGTGAGCAAAGCTCCTTGGAAGCTCTGCTCCGCCGCTTGGGTATTTCTAGCCCGCCGCAATTGAAGCCGTTTGAAGCGGTGATTCGAGTCAAGGTTGCGCGCGACGTTCCGGTTGGCTCCGAACTTGTTGCCGTGCACAAAAGCGCCTATTAAACCGCATCCCGGAGTGCCTGAACTTTTCCAAATAGAATCCTACTTCTCGGCGGGTGGCGTCAGCCGCGGGTCGAGTGCCGCGGCCTTCTGAAATTCCTCTAGCGCTTCTGCTTTCTTCCCCTGTTGTCTCAGTGCCTGACCCAGCTCAAAGTGCGCCAGGGCAAAATCCGGCGTCGAAGAGATGGCCGACCGGAATTGCGAAATGGCCCCCTCCATATCACCGGCCTTCAACAGCCGTTTCCCGGAATTCGTCGCGAACAGTGCTGCTTGTTCACTCGTTCTCCGTTTGGCAATCTCGCCGCCAATCTTGCTCTCCGCCGCTGCTCCTTCCGCGTCACCCTGCTGGCGAAGGACGGCGGCCAGCGTCGTGTGCGCTCCTGCGAATCCCGGCTGCAATCGGATTGCTTCTCGCAAGGCGGTTGCCGCCCCGGGCATATCGCCCTTTTGCTTCAGCACGGTTCCCAGAGTATAGAATGCCTCTGCATAGTCGGGTTTGGCGGCAATTGCCGAACGCAATTCCACCTCCGCTGCGTCAAAATCGCCCTGTTGCCACAAGGTCACCCCTAGCGTGTAATGCGGGTCCGCTTCCGTTGGATCCAGTTCCGATGCCTTTCGCAGTTCAGTCTCTGCTTCCGGCAGCTTGTCCTCCAATTTCAACGCTAGTCCCAGGTTGTAATGCAGCGTCGCGTCTTGCGGAGCCAGCTTCAGCCCTTCCTTGAATTCAGAGATCGCCGAATCAAACTCCGACATCTGCAGGTAGGCCGCCCCCAGGTTTTCAATGAACCCCGCGTCCTTGGGTCGCAACCGCATAGCCGATTGAAATTCCGCAATCGCTCCTCGCGCGTCACCCGTTTGCAGCAGCAGCAAACCCAGATTGTTGTGCGCGTCGGGATTGTCCGGTCGAAATCGCACTGCCTCGCGAAATGCCCGCATGGCCTGCTCTCCATCGCCTTTGCCTTCCAGCAGAAGGCCAAGGCTGTTCTGCGCGTCTGGATAGTCGGGCTTCAGTCTTATGCACGTTTGCAGTTCGCGGATCGCGGATTCCTTGTCGCCCTGGCTTCGAAGCACTTGTGCAAGATAGTAGTGCGCGCCTTCGTTCCCCGGGTCTTGCCGTAATGCCCCCTGCAGTTGTTGCGCAGCCTCGTCGTAGTCTTTTTCCTCGTAGCGCAGAACCCCCAGGTGAAATTCCGCCAAAGCAAAATTGGGTTGCAAACGTAGCGCTTCCACGAACTCTTCGCCAGCTTCCTGCGAATGGGACTGTTGCTCCAGCAGCACCCCCAAATCGTCGTGCAATTCCGGCCGCTGCGGCTCCAGTTTAATGGCGAGCGTAAGCTCTTTCACCGCGCCATCCAAATCGCTGGAAAAATCCAGCACTCGGGCCAGGACATGATGCGTCTCGGAATCCTTGGGAGCCAGGCGCACCGCCTCCTTGGCGTCGCGTAGAGCCTCAGGAAGAGCTCCCTTTCTCGCTAGCGCATTTGCCAGGTTCATATGCGCTTGCGCAAAATCCGGCCTCAATTTCAACGCCGTGCGAAATTGGCCGATCGCACCGTCAAACTCATCTTGTGCGAGCAAAACCCATCCGAGCGAGTTGTGTCCTTCGGGGCTTTGCGGCGCCAGCCGAACCACTCTCTCGAATTCAGTTCGCGCCGTCGTCAGATCGCCCTGCTTCAGCGCGGACAGCCCCTTCTGGTAGAGTGACGTCGCCTCCCCCGACACGCTCTTCTCTCCACCACCCGATGCCTGAGACTGCCCTCCCTGCGCCACACCCGTTCTCCCCAGAAGTGTGAAAAGCAAACCGGCAGCTATCGCTGCATGAAGGAAACTTTGCCTGCAGAATCGTCGCACGCGGCGCTCGCTCGATTGGATATTCACGAAAAATAGTAACACGTGCCGCTCTCTCAGGATCCCGCGGATAAATCAGCACACTCCCAGGAATATTTGACCTCTGTCGGTATGCTCCTTACTATACGGAACACTGGACGATGTTTGATTCTCTGTGGCTTCGTTTGTTTTCTCTCGCAGGGCTGGTGTTATGGCCCTCGTTGAATCTCAATTTTTCTGCCCCATCTGCCGTTCCTTCTTCACTCGGCTCCACACAGAAAGTTGTAGCCCATTTCACGGATGTGGCGAAGAAAGCAGGGCTCACCGCCCCAGTCATTTTCGGCGGGGAAAACACAAAAAAATACATCATTGAGACCACCGGCACCGGCGTCGCCATCTTTGACTACGACAATGACGGCTGGCCGGACATCTTTGTCGTCAATGGCACCACACTGCAACCCCTTCCGGATGACAAAAAGCCCACGAGCCATCTCTACCACAACAACCACGACGGCACCTTCACTGACGTCACCATAAAAGCCGGCTTGGTGCACACGGGTTGGGGGCAGGGAGTTTGTGTCGGCGATTACGATAACGATGGCTCGGAAGATCTCTATGTCACCTATTACGGAAAGAATGTTCTGTACCACAACAACGGAGACGGCACCTTCACCGACGTCGGCGAAAAGTCCCACGTCGCGGGCAACGGCAAGAACTGGGGCTCCGGCTGCGCTTTTGTCGATTATGACCGTGACGGCAAGCTCGATTTGATCGTCGCAAACTACGTCGATTTTGATCTGTCCACTGCCCCTGCTCCCGGAGATCGCCCGTCCTGCATCTGGAAGGGGGTTCCGGTTATGTGCGGTCCTCGCGGCTTGCCGTGGTCAAAAAATATTCTCTATCACAACTTGGGCAACGGCACCTTTGAAGATGCCACCACGAAAGCGCGCATCGATCGGGCGGATGGCCACTACGGGCTCAGCGTTTCCGTCTTTGATTACGATGACGATGGATGGCCCGATATTTATGTTGCCTGCGACAGTACGGCCAGCATTCTCTACCACAACAATCAGGACGGCACCTTCACCGACGTGGCCGTCATTGCCGGCGCGGCGTTCAATGACGATGGCCGCGAGCAGGCCGGAATGGGCTCCGCGGTGGGCGACTACAACGGTGACGGAAAGCTCGATCTCTTCAAAACGAATTTTTCCGACGACACTTCTACCCTATACCGCAATAATGGTGACGGCACGTTTTCCGATGCGACCTTCCCCGCGGGACTTGGTTTGAACACGCAATATCTTGGCTGGGGTGTCATGTTTATCGACATTGATAATGACGGCTGGCCCGATTTGTTGCTCGCGAACGGCCACGTCTACCCGGAAGTGGATAGCCAGCACCTCGGCAGCAATTTCCGCGAACCGAAGATTCTCTACCACAACAATGGCAATGGCACTTTCTCCGACATCTCCGCCGGCGCCGGCCCCGGAATCACAACCGTAAGCTCTGCGCGTGGTTTGGCTACCGTTGATCTCTGGAATAACGGTCAGATGGAGGCGGTGATCAGCAACATGAACGCCCCGCCCTCCCTGTTAGTCAACGATGTGCATAGCGGCAATCACTGGATTGCCTTTCGCGTCGTGGGCGCTCCTGCGGCCCCGCGATCGCCCGCGAAGCCGTTTTCATCCAGTCGCGACGCCATCGGTGCCCGCATCACACTGAAAGCGGGCAGTCGCACTTTTGTCGATGAAGTGCGCAGCGGCTCTAGCTTCATCTCCAACAGCGACATGCGCGTGCATTTTGGACTGGGCACGGCCACCAACATTGACTCTCTCGAAGTTCGTTGGCCAAGTGGCTTGACCGAGCGATTTGAGAAAGCGACCATCGATTCCATCAACGTCCTGGCGGAAGGCACAGGCACGCCAGTCGAGCGCGCAAACCCCGCCAAGTTGTAACGAATTTGGCGAATCACCGGATGAGTACTATGATTCGCCACGATGAACGGAGGTCGATTCCATGTTCAAGAAATTTCTTCCGGGCCTGCTCCTTTCTTTCTTCTGCCTCGCAATAACCAACACGTGCGCCCAGCAAAAAGGAGTAGACGCGGAGGGCCACCAGTGGTGGCAGCACGCCGTCTTCTATGAAATCTATCCGCGCAGTTTTGCCGACAGTAATAACGACGGCGTCGGCGACTTGAATGGCATTGCCTCAAAGCTCGATTACCTGAAGGAACTGGGAGTCGACGCCATCTGGATCACTCCGTTTTTCCCCTCCCCCCAGGTCGATTTTGGCTACGACGTTTCCGACTATAACAACATCGATCCCATGTACGGCACGCTCAAGGACTTTGACCATTTGTCCGCCGAAGCGAAGAAACGCAACATCCGCCTCATCCTGGATTTAGTCGTGAACCACACGTCGGATCAACACAAGTGGTTTCTGGATTCTAAATCTTCGAAGACTTCTGCCCATCGTGACTGGTATATCTGGCGGGATGGTAAAGGAACTGGGCAGCCCCCCAACAACTGGCTCTCCACCTTTGGCCTCTCCGCCTGGAAGTTCGATCCCACCACCAACCAGTATTACTACCACTACTTTTATCCCGAGCAGCCCGACCTGAACTGGCGAAACCCCGCCGTGGAAAACGCCATGCTCGATGTCACGCGCTTCTGGTACAAGCGCGGCGCTGCCGGTTTCCGTCTGGATGCCGTTGACACTCTTTATGAAGACCCGGCCCTCACGGACAATCCCGTTCTCCCGGGCACGGACAAGTTCGGGCGCCCCAAAACTCTCGAGAAGTACAACAAAAAATTGCCCGAAGTGCATGACGCCATGCGCAAACTCCGCGCCACTGCCGATGAATACCACGCAGTGCTCATCGGTGAAACCTGGACCAGCGATGTTTCTGAGTTGAAGGACTACTACGGCGCGAAGGACGACGAACTCCAATTGCCCATGGACCTCATGATGACGGATTTCAAAGGTCTCTCCGCAGATCAATACCGCAAGCACATTGCTGCCGTGAACGCCGCAGGCCACTGGCCGGTCTTTGTCATCACCAATCACGATATCGTGCGCTCTTATACGCGTTACGGCGACGGAAAGCACAACGACGATATCGCCAAACTCATGGCCGCGCTCTATTTGACTCTACGTGGCACCGCGATCATGTACTACGGCGAAGAAATTGGCATGGAAAACAACGACCCGAAACGGAAAGAGGATGTGCAGGACCCCATCGGAAGACTGGGCTGGCCCAGGGAAAAGGGGCGCGACGGCGAACGCACTCCCATGCAGTGGAACGATGCTGCAAATGCCGGCTTCAGCAAGGCGAAGCCCTGGCTGCCGGTTCCTCCAAGCGCCAAGACGCACAATGTCGCCACGGAGCAGAAGGACGGGAATTCTGTCTTGAGTTTCTACCGCCAGCTGCTTGCCTTGCGGCACAAGGAGCCCGCGCTGCTTGATGGCGAATACCTTCCACTGAACCAGGGTGACCCAAACGTGTTTGCCTACGTTCGCCGCTATAAAGACCAGGCCATACTCGTCGCCTTGAACATGTCCGCTTCGCACCAGAGCGTGAAATTCGACCTCTCGCCGCTGGGTTTTGCCTCTCCGAAGCTCACTGTCTTACTCACGAATTTCCACAAACCTCTTGCCGCCGTGGCCGATCAGCTTCCCATGGAGCCGTACTCCGCCTTCATCGCAAGAATTTCGAAATAATCACCAAGCGAATGATATCCTTTGCGTCCCGCCATTCGGCAACCCTTAGCGCCGTCCTACTGAGGAGCGGAGGCGCAGAATCCGCTGGCCGGCGCTACGGCCACCCCCACGTACTTGTCCGCGGCCCCGTAATAGAAGAAAAAACGGCCCTCCTTCCTCACTAGTCCCTCGACGAACACTACGTTCGGAACCTGCCCAGCCTTCTCCCATTCCTTCTCTGGAACGAAGACAGGCACCGCGGACCGTGAGAGAAGTTTGCGCGGATCGCGCCGGTCGAAGACCGCCACCCCAGTACGATAAACAAGATGGTCGTCAGCCCCGTTGTACACCAGTACGATGCCGTCGGGAGTAAGGATCGGAGCAGGTCCAGGCTCCACCACTCGGGAATCAAACTGCCCGGGGCGCCGGGGCAGCACCGGCGTGTCCGTCGCTTCCGTCCAGTGAATCAAATCCGTCGAGTACGACAGACCCATCTGGTCGGTCTTGTCCGCCGCGGTCCCCAGCCAGTACATCCAGTATTTCCCATTGATCTTTTCGGGCACAATTGCCCCGGACTTGGTCCAGCCCACATTCCATTTTCCTTTGTATGCGGGAAGAATCACTCCCTTGCGCCCCCAATGAATCAGGTCGCGTGAAGTGGCCAGGCAAAGTTGCGCGTCCTTCTTGTTGTACCCAGTGTAGGTGAGATAGTACGTGCTGCCGATTTTCACCAGCCGGGGATCTTCGACGCCCCCGCCTTTCTCGTAATCCATCTCTGGCGACAGCACCGGCTCCCCCCGCCGAACGAAACGGACGCCATCACGGCTTTCGGCGTAGCCGAGGCGCGATGTCCCGGAACCGTCCTGGGCCCGATAGAGCATCACGAAATGGCCGGATACATACAGGACTGCCGGATTGAAAGTGCCGGCAGATTCCCAGCCCGCGCCCTGAGGAAACAGGACAGGCTCGTTGGTTGCGCGAGTCCAACTGCCGAACGGAACATCGGCTGTTTGCGCTGCGAAAGCGAGCGCAGCAGTGAGCAACACGAGTGCGCCGGGAATTCTTGCTCCTGAGAAATTCTTGCCCACAGATTTCTCACTTCACAATCCGCGGCGGCGTCTTCTGCCCATCGAATCGCACGGAACGGATAATCCCCTCCCCTTCTTTCACGTAGATAAGCTGGTTTGGTTTAACGTCCTTGAGAGTGTCGATGGCGCCGCTTGGCCACCGAATTTCCAGCAGGTCCACTTTTTCCGCTTTCCCGATTCCAAAGTGCACCCGCAGGTCGCTCTGCGAAAAATAGCCGCTGGAACTTCGCACTTCATCTATCTGCTGGTGTGGCGCCTTTTCGTCAGGAGGGTGCGTGACGCACTTCAGCCGCGCGCCGATTCCGCTGCGATTGGATTTCGTCCCGGTAGTTTTCACCTTGATCCAATTGTTGCCGGTGTGTGAATCGCAGCGCAGCAACTGCGGATAGTCGTTCACCGCATTCACCACCACGTCGACGTCGCCGTCGTTGTCGAAGTCGCCGAACGCGCACCCGCGCGACGCCGTTGGCACGGAAATTCCCGGGCCCGCGTCCAGCGTCACGTCGTCGAATTTTCCATTGCGAAGATTCTTGTAAACCAGTTTGGATTGCGCATATCCAACTTCCGTCTTCAGTTGCGCGACCTCCGGATAGACATGTCCGTTGCAGATCAGAATGTCTGCCCATCCATCGTTGTCCATGTCAAAAAAACCGCAGCCCCATCCAAGATATTGCGTGTGCCTGCCCAAGCCCGCTTGATACGTAGTGTCCTCAAACATCGCCCCGCCCAGGTTGTGGTACAGCGAAGGCGTGTCTCCCGCAAAATTCGTTTTCACCAGATCGAGGTTGCCGTCCAGGTCATAATCCGCCGTGGCAATTCCCATCCCTGCCTGGGGCTTGCCATCCGCGCTCAACGCGCACCCCGCCTCTGTGGCGATGTCCACAAACGTACCGTTTTTCTTATTCTGATAAAGCGCGCTGGCCGTCGAATCGTCAGCCACGTAAATATCCGGCCAGCCATCGTTATCCAAATCAGCGGCGAGTACCCCGAGGCCGTAGGTGCCGGACGCGCTGAAGATGCCCGCCTTTTCGCTGACATCGGTAAACGTTCCGTCTCCATTGTTGTGGTACAGAATATTTTTTCCACCTTCCAGCCCCGGCGGGCCGCATGCCACCATAATTCCTTTGTACAGGCACGGCCCTGATTCCGGAACCGGTGCGGTTTTCAGATCCATGTCGATGTAGTTCGCCACGAACAAATCCAGGTGCCCGTCCCGATCGTAATCAACAAATGTACAGCCCGTGTTCCAGCGCTTCCCGCTTCCCGCCACTCCCGCTTTTTCGCTGACGTCTGTGAAAGTTCCGTCCCCGTTGTTGTGGTACAGCACATTTTTCCCGAAGTAGGTGGTGAACAGATCGTCATACCCGTCGTTGTCGTAGTCGCCGATGCACACCGCTTGGCCCCAACCGGTGTGAACCAGTCCCGCTTTCACCGTCACGTCCGTAAAGGTCCCATCTCGATTGTTCTTGAACAGATGCGCGCTCGGTTCTTGGCCGGGCGGGAAACCTTCCAGCCTCGTTCCGTTCACGATATAAATGTCCAGCCACCCGTCGTTGTCGTAATCGTAGAAAGCTACGCCGCAGCCCGTCGTTTCCAGAAGAAACTTGTTCTTGTGCTCTCCGCCGAAGATCGTCTTGGCGTTAAGTCCGGATTCGCGCGCCACATTCACAAACATCACCCCAAGGTCCTTCACGGGATCCAACCCCCTCGGCGGTGTTCCGGGAAATTCCTCGATGCCTGAGCAAAACATCGGGCCCCTCGGCTGAACGAGACCCAGTATTTTTTCCAGGGGGAGCACCAGGGCCGTGCGACCCAACGACCCTAGCAATGTGCGGCGAGTGAATGCCAAAACGAATCCTTTTTCCGTCTACTTGCGGCCAACATCCGGCGCGTCCCTTTATAGTAAGGCTGGCGCGCCATTGCAAGTTTACCCACTTCTGGAACTCTCCGCTCACCGGCTGAAGCGCCTGGGAGAGCCGCATTTTTCCTCCCGTCGCTCCTTCAAGCTCGATCCCACCCCTGGCTGGTTTTGAGCGGAGTTTCAAATTGTGCCGTTGCCTCTAAACCTCTAATTCTGCTTCCTTTAGCGGCTTGTTCTCCGCCCCAGTTACTCCCGCGCAACCGGCCCGACCTCCTGTGACGGTCATCATTGCGCCTCTTCCTCGGGGCCCGTAGCTTGGTTATAGGAGCTTGTAACACGCTCCCGGACAGTCGGTTGGTTGAGTCGCTCCCCTCGGCTGACATAGCGGTTTGGACCCTCTCGCCTACGCGCCCGCGGCACTCCTGCCGCGTGACTGCAAAGGTAGCTTCGCTTGCGAAATGAAGTGCTGGTCCCCTCGAAAGGAGTGCCATGCAGGCATCCTCTGTCGAAACGCTTTCTCCAGCGGAGAAGCTTTTCATCGATCAAGTTGTTGCCCGGCTCAGTGATCGCCCCGGCTTTCTCCTCGGCATTCTCGAGGCCGTTCAAGAACACCACCCCCACAAATATCTCCCGCCGGAAACGCTCGAGTACGTTGCCGCAAAAACCGCCCTTCCCTTGGCCCGCATTTATAGCGTTGCCACTTTCTACGCGCTCTTCAACTTGCAGCCCCAGGGCGACAACACCGTCTGCATCTGCCGCGGCACCGCCTGCCATACCCGTGGCTCACGCAATCTTCTTCAGAGTGTGCGCCTGGAATTGGGCTTGGGAATGCCCGATGAAAGCGCGGACGGCGAGTCGGACAAAATCTTGCTCACCACTCCCGACCAGAAGTTCACCGTGCGCACCGTCGCCTGCTTTGGCCAATGCGCACTCGCCCCTGTGGTGGAGGTCAATCATCGCATCTGCGGCCACGTGAATGAACGCACGCTCCAGCGGGAAATCCAGAACATCGAGCGGGAGAGTGAGTGATGCCTCGAATCCAGGACTTTGCTGCCTTTAATGCTGTCCGCGAAGCCGGGCTTGCAAAACTCGCGCCTGCAGTCCCTCGCATCGCGGTGGGCATGGGCACCTGCGGGCGAGGCAACGGCGCAGAAGGCCTGTTTCACGCCTTCGCCGAGGCCATTGAGCGCAGCGGTGTGAATGTCGTTCTTGCCAACGTCGGATGTTTTGGCGCTTGCTTTCAGGAACCCTTAACGAATGTCCGCCTTCCTGGCGCTCCTCTTGTCATCCTCAGCCGCGTCCAAGCCAACGATGCCACCCGCATCCTTCAGGAACTCTCCACGGGAAACATCACTCCCGAACTGGCCTACTGCAAGGTCGAAGAGTGGGACCACATCACCGGTCACGTGAAGTATGGTCAGGGATATCCCGCGATTCCTCTCTGGAGTGACGTGCCCTTCTTCAAGGGCCAGAAAAAAATCGTGCTGCGCAACTGCGGCTTCATCAATCCCGACGATATCGAAGAATACGTTGCCGTCGGCGGTTATCAAGCCCTCTACAAAGTCTTGATCGACGAGGGTCCGGAAACCGTCATCGAGCAGATCAAGGCCGCCAAGCTGCGTGGCCGCGGCGGCGCCGGCTACCTCACCGGAAACAAGTGGGAGTATCTCGCCAAAGCGAAGGCCGATCAGAAGTACATCATCTGCAATGCGGATGAGGGCGATCCCGGCGCCTACATGAACCGCAACGAAATTGAGAGTGATCCGCACTCCCTGCTCGAAGGCATGATCATCGGCGGCTACGTCATGGGCGCCACCCAGGGCATCATCTATGTTCGCGCGGAATATCCCTTGGCCGTCCATCACCTCAACCGCGCCATCGAACAAGCTCGCGAATATGGCTTGCTGGGCGAAAACATTCTCGGTCGTGGATTCAATTTCAATATCGAGATCGTAGAAGGCGCTGGCGCGTTCGTTTGTGGCGAAGAAACCGCTCTGATTGCCTCGCTCGAAGGCCACGCGGGAAGACCGCGACCCCGCCCGCCTTTCCCGGCGCAAAAGGGACTCTGGGGCAAACCGACCAACATCAACAATGTTGAAACTTGGTACAACATTGCACCCATTGTGACCAAGGGCCCGGCCTGGTTCACCGAAACCGGCAGCTCGCGTAGTTCCGGCACCAAGGTCTTCTCCCTGGTCGGCAAAGTTCATAACACCGGCCTCGTCGAGATGCCCCTCGGTACTCCTCTTAAGACTTTTATCTATGACATCGGCGAAGGCGGCATCGGCGGACGCCAGATCAAGGCTGTGCAGACCGGCGGGCCATCCGGCGGCTGCATTCCCCAGGACATGTTTGACACCCCCGTCGACTACGAAAGTCTCAATCGGCTTGGCTCCATCATGGGTTCCGGCGGCATGGTGGTCATGGATGAAGACAACTGCATGGTGGACGTCGCCCGCTACTTCATCGAGTTCACTCATTCCGAGTCCTGCGGAAAATGCGTTCCCTGTCGCGTCGGTCTGAACAAATCCCTGCGCATCCTTAATCGCGTCACCGAGGGTGCCGGCACCATGCATCATCTTGAACTTCTCGACGAACTCAGCCGATATATCCGCGAATGTTCCCTCTGCGGTCTCGGTCAAACCGCCCCCAATCCCGTTTTGACCACTCTGCGCCATTTCCGCAATGAGTTCGAGGACCACATCGTGGCCCATCGCTGCGCCGCGGGCGTTTGCGAGGAACTCGCGCTTTCCCCCTGTGAAAACAGCTGCCCGCTGCACATGAACATTCCGCGCTTCCTCGAACTTTACAAGGAGCATCGTCTTGAGGACGCCTTCGAAGCTGTCATCATGGACAATCCTCTCCCCGCTTCCACCGGGCGGGTCTGCCAGCATCCCTGTGATACGCGCTGTCGCCGCCAGGCGCTGGACCAACCGGTGAACATGCGCGAAGTCCACCGCTTTATCGCCGATTCCATCTATCTTTCGGATCGCTTTGAAGAGATGACTCGCCGCATCGTGGCCCGCAAGCTCGAACACACCGGGCGCAAGATCGCCATCGCTGGTGCCGGCCCCGCCGGGCTCACGGCCGCATTCTATCTCGCCATGCTTGGCCACGATGTCACCGTCTACGACAGCAAGTCCGAAGCCGGAGGCATGCTCCGCTTCGCCCTTCCCGAATATCGTTTGCCGAAAGCTGCCTTGAGCCGCGAAATCGAGTTGATCGAGCGCTTGGGCGTGAAATTCGTTTTCAACTCTCGCGTCGGCTTCGACGTCCCCTTGAATGATCTCGAGGACCATTTCGACGCTGTCTTTCTTTCGATCGGCACCTGGAAAGAGTCTCTCCTCAAGCAACCCGGCGCTGAATTAAAGGGTGTCTATCCCGCTCTCACTTTTCTGGAAGTCCTATGCAAAGGCGAGGATATCCCTATCGGCCGCAAGGTGGCCATCATCGGTGGGGGTAACGCCGCCATCGATTCTGCCCGCAGTGCTCTTCGCAAGGGCGCGGATGCCACCGTGTTCTACCGCCGGGAACGCAAGGACATGCCCGCGATTGAAGAGGAAGTCCGGGCGGCCAGGGACGAAGGCGCAAAATTCGTTTTCCTCGCGGCCCCCCACCGCATCGTTGGCGACTCCTCCGGCAATGTGAAAGCCCTCGAAATTGTGAAAACTCGCCTCGGAGAATACGACGCCTCTGGCCGAAGGAAACCCGTCTCCACCGACGAAATTCAACGATTCGATTGCGACGCCGTCATTTTCGCGGTCGGCGAAAGCGTCGATGCCGATTTCGCGCGCGCCTCCGGCCTGAACCTCAGAGAGGCAGGCACCATCGAAGTCAACCGCTTCACCCTGGAATCCAGTCGTCCCCGCTTCTATGCGGGTGGCGATGTCATTACCGGCGCATCCAACGTCTCTAACGCCATGGCCTATGGCAAGCAGGCGGCCCGAACCATCGACCTCCAGCTGATGGAAAGAAACCGCTGGGAGAAGATATTCCCCTCCTTTGACTATGGGCAAATCGTCCCGGAAGAGCCCAGTCCCAATCATCGTAACGCCGGTCATCAGGTCGCGCCTGCGATCCGCGTGGGATCGAACACCGAAGTGGCTACCGGTTTTACCCATGACGAGACTTTGGAAGAAGCTTGCCGGTGCTTGCGCTGCGACTTAAAGGTCGCAAACGTAGGCTGAAGAAAGGAATGACAACTTGCCGCTAAAAAAACTTTCCATCCGCATCGACGGCGAGCTCATCAGCGCGCCCGAAGGCCAGACCATTCTCCAGGCGGCCAAGGCCAACGGCAAACATATCCCAACCCTTTGCGATCTCGAGGGCCTCTCCTCCGTCGGCGCTTGCCGCCTCTGCATCGTCGAAGTGCAGGGAACCGACCGGCTGCTTCCCGCCTGCACCACGCCCATTCAGGATGGCATGTCCGTCACCACCAATTCCCCCAAGCTTACCCAGTATCGCCGCATCTCCGTTGAGCTTCTCCTCGTCGAGCGCAATCATGTTTGCGCCGCTTGTGTTTCCAATGGCCACTGTGAACTCCAGTCCATGGCCACTGCCCTCGGCATCAGCACCGTCCATTTCGCCTACAACTATCCGACGCTCCCTGTGGACCTTTCTCATCCGCGATACGTTCTCGATCACAACCGTTGCATTCTCTGCACCCGCTGCGTCCGCGTTTGCGCGGAACTCGAAGGCGCTCACGTCTGGGAGATGACCTCGCGCGGCATCCACGCCCGGATCGCCAGCGACCTGAACGGCAAATGGGGGGACTCGCGCAGTTGCACCAGTTGCGGTAAGTGCGTGCAAGCGTGCCCCACCGGCGCCCTCGCCGAAAAAGGCTGGGCCGTCGCGGAAATGGCAAAAAACAATGACCGGATCAGCGCGCTGGTCCGCTGCAGAGAGGTGCAACCATGAAGAAGGTCAAAGTGGCCACCGTCTGGCTCGATGGTTGCTCCGGCTGCCACATGTCGCTCCTGGACATGGATGCCGCCATCATTTCTCTCGCGCAGAAAATCGAGCTCGTTTACGGCCCGCTCGTGGATGCCCAGGAATTTCCCGAAGATGTGGATGTTACCCTGGTGGAAGGCGCGGTCAGCTCCCAGGATGACCTCAACAGACTCCAGAAAATCCGTCAACGCACCCAGCTCCTGATCTCCCTCGGCGATTGCGCCGTCACCGGAAATGTCCCTGCCATGCGCAATTCTGTCCCCGTCACGCGCCTCCTCCAGCGCGTCTATGTCGAAGGTTCTCTGCAGGGCAAACTCGTTCCCTCGGACGGTGTCCCTCCCCTCTTGAAGCACGCGCGTCCGCTCCGTGAATTCGTCGAAGTCGATATGTGCCTGCCCGGTTGCCCGCCCCCAGCCAAGTCCATTGCGAAAGTCATCCTCGACCTGCTCGACGGGCGCAAGCGGGATGGGAATCTCTCCGTGAAGTTTGGGTAAGGAGCCGTGATGAAGCGCATCACCATCGATCCGGTCACTCGCATTGAAGGCCACGCGAAAATCACCATCCATCTGGATGACAGCGGTCACGTCGCCGGAACCGAGTTCCACGTCACCCAGATCCGCGGCTTCGAGAAATTTACCGAGGGCCGGCCCTTCTACGAGATGCCTGGCATCACTTCCCGGATCTGCGGCATCTGCCCGGTCAGCCACCTGCTGGCCTCTTCCAAAGCTTGCGACGCCATCATGGCCCTGCGCATCCCCCCGGCGGCCCGCAAGTTGCGCGAACTTCTCCACTGCGCGCAGATCATCCAATCCCACGCTCTCAGCTTCTTCTATCTCTCCGCGCCGGATTTTCTTCTAGGCATGGATTCCGACGTGGCCAGCCGCAATGTTCTCGGCGTCATTAACAGCCACCCCGAGCTGGCGCGTGACGGCATTGAATTGCGCAAGTTTGGCCTCCAACTTATCGAGAACCTTGCGCAAGAGCGCGTCCATCCCTCGTGGGTTGTTCCCGGCGGTGTGGCTTCGCCGCTGTCCGCCTCGGCCCGCGACCGCATTCTCGCTGAACTTCCCGCTGCCGTCGCTATTGCCGATCGTACCCTCCGCTTCTTTAAGCCCGCCCTCGATAATTTGAAGGATGAAATTGCGTTCTTCGGCTCGGCGCCTACTATGTACGCGGGCATGGTCGATGGTAAAGGGAATCTGCAGTTGTACGATGGCGGCCTGCGCTTCCGTAGCGCCAGCGGCGACATCCTTGCCGATCACATTGCCGCGGAGGATTACGGCGACTGGATCGCCGAAGCCAGCCTGCGCGAATCCTATCTGAAAGCCCCGTACTTTAAGCCTCAGGGCTTCCCGGAAGGTGTCTACCGCGTGGGGCCGCTAGCGCGTATCAACGCTGCTGACCAATGCGGCACGCCGCGCGCCGATGCCGAACTGCTCGAGTTTCGCCAGCGATTTGGCTCCCCCGCGCACAGCGCCTTTCTCTTTCACTACGCGCGACTCATCGAAATTATTTATGCCCTCGAGCGCGTGGAAACTCTCCTCAACGATCCGAAGATTCTGGATACCCACGTCCGCGCCACCGGCGGCGTCAATGCCCTCGAAGGCGTGGGAATGATTGAAGCGCCGCGCGGCGTGTTGCTCCATCACTATAAGGTCGATGAGCAGGGCGGCATCGTCTGGGCCAACCTCATCGTCGCCACCGGACACAACAATCTCGCCATCGGCCGCAGCATCCAGCAGGTCAGCGAGCACTTCATCGACGGCAACAAGCTGCAGGAAGGCATGCTCAACCGCGTCTCCGCCGTCGTCCGCGCCTACGATCCCTGCCTCAGTTGCTCCACGCACGCCATCGGCCAGATCGCCTTGCGAATTCGCCTCGTCGGCCCGCGCGGCGAACTACTCGACGAAATCGCCCGCTCCTGAAGCGTCCGGGTGAACACTCGCGTCCTTCGTCTGCGCACCGCGTTAGCCGCGCCTTGCTTGACTCGCCACAGCCCGGCTTCAGCCTTTGAGCGACTCCATTCTTAGGTCCCGCGCAGGCGTGGAAGCACTTCGATTCGAAGACTCGCTTTGATCCTTCCATCGCGCGGGGAGATCCTCAGCTCTCAATTTCCCGTCTCAGGCTCAATCACGATGAAATGGGAATTCCCTCCGCGGTTGACCAGCAGCAGCACTGGCTGCTTCCCCAGTCCCGAAAGGGCCTCATCATACTCCGCGATATTATGCACTGGCTTGCGATTCACTTCTTGGATGACGTCTCCGCTCTCCAGTTCCGCAGCCGCAGCCGCGCTGTTCGGGTCGACGGACGTAATCACCACTCCCGTCACCGTTGGCGCTATCCCAAGTTGATGCGCGATCGCCGGCGTCAACTTCTCCACCTGGACGCCTTGGAGCGCCGAGCTCTTGCTTGCCGAGGTGGTCTCGTGTTCCCCCTTCTCCGAGAGTTCTGTGAGCGTTGCCGTGATGTCACGTGCTTCGCCATTGCGCACTACTTTGAGATGCACCTCGCTACCCGGCGCAATCTCGGAAATGTGCACGCTCAGATCATCTGGACCCTGCACCGGCTGCCCGTTCAGCTCGGTAATAATATCGCCGCGTTCGATCCCCGCCTTCGCCGCCGGGCTTCCCGGAGTGACTTCGGCCACCAGTGCGCCCCCGCCCTGGCTCAGTCCGAACGCTTTTGCCATGTCGGCGTCAACTCCCTGGATCGCCACGCCCAGCTGCCCGCGAATTACCTTCCCATGATCGACAATCTGCTCCATCACGTTGCGCGCCATGTTGACTGGAATCGCGAATCCCACTCCCTGGCTTCCTCCTCCTCCTCCCGTGATAATCGCCGTGTTGATCCCCACCAGGTCTCCGTGCACGTCCAGAAGCGCTCCTCCGGAGTTGCCTGGATTGATCGCGGCATCGGTCTGAATGAAATTCTCGTAGTGTTCAATGGCCCCGCCTAATCCGCGCCCGGTCGCGCTTACGATTCCCATCGTCGCTGTTTCACCGATGCCAAACGGGTCACCAACGGCAAAAACTAGGTCGCCCACCTTCAGCTTTGAGGAATCCCCCAGCGCCAATGTGGGTAGGTGAGTCGCGTCGATCTTCAGGACCGCCACGTCGGTTCTCGAATCCGTTCCAATTACCTTTGCTTTGTACTTTTTATTGTCGCGCGTGAACACTTCCACGTCGGACGCTCCGGATATCACGTGATTGTTCGTCAGGATGTAACCGTCTCCGTTCACGATCACGCCCGACCCCAGGCTGTGTTCCCGCTCCGATCGCGGCGTGGGCGGCTGATCCCCGAACTGGTCGCCAAAAAACTGGCGGAAGAAGGGATCGTTTGAAAACATGTTTGGCATATTGTCTTGCTGCTTCACCACCTTTGTCGACGAGATGTTCACCACCGCCGGCAATGCCGGGTCGATCACGGATGCAAAACCGTTCCTCAATTCCGCCATGCTCACGGGCGCAGGATTCTCATCTACCTTCACCGGAACCTTTTCCGCTGCGAAGATCCTTAGCGGTTTCTTTTCCGTAATCCCAGCCAGCAGGATCCCCACGCTCATGAATACAATAATTGACAGGAGCACCAGTTCGGACCGCCGAAGATTAAGTATTGCTCTTTGCATTTGCACCCTCCTTCCGAATATCATTCCGTGGAATCTCTTTTCTTGCCCGGCCATTGGATGACCCTCGCCGGCGCCGGAGTGTAGCCTCTGCCCTTGTTCGGGGAGCCTCCTCTCGCCGGCCCATTCCTCTTATGTGCGCTGCCGTCCGTTAAGGAGCATGGCTCTAAAGTTTGGATGTCGATGCGGCCCTTGGGGTTGCGTGGCCGAAGGCGTGTATCTATCGTGATACGATATAAAACCGGGCGATGCCTGGGGGGAGAATATCCCGCTTCCACTTCATTTCCTCTCTCCTTCGTCGCTTTCCGCTTCATAATAGGGCCTTCGTTCGGTGTGGAAATGCGCCAGCCTTTCAACGCTTCGTTCTCCTTGGCCGCGCTGGGTTTCGTCCGCGGCATCGCCCGATGCGAGGCCGTTTCCTGGTGGCCGCGGGAGAATTGGGTAATCCTCTGAGGTACTTATGGCTTCGCGATTGCTCCTCTCGGTTGGTAAAGGGAATTGCCGCTTGTCATCATTTCTATCCGTGTTGTCCTGTGTACGGTTGACAATCCGAATATCCGGGTTGGCCATCGTTCTGGCGATGGGCCTAGGAGCCAATGCCCAACTTCCCGGGCAATCGCAGAGCCGGCCGGTTCGGCCCCATCGTCGGTTGCCCCTCACCGAATTTTATGACGCACCCAGCCCGCTTCCTCCGGCGCCTGCGGGAACTCTGATCCGCTCCGAGCAATCCGACGATTACCTGTTGCCCCCGGAAATTGTGGTGACGCGCTTTCTTTACCACTCGCGTTCGAGTACCGGCCGGGATGTGGCGGTATCGGGTGTGGTCGTCGTGCCAGACCGCAAGGCTCCTCCCGGTGGTTGGCCGCTCATAGCCTGGGCCCACAACTTTCAGGACATTGCCCGCCAATGCGCCCCGTCGCTGCTCGAGAACCTTGGGGAAGGCTCTTACTTTGCCATGTTCAACAAGCTTGGTTTCGCTGTGGTTGCCACCGACTACGTGGGTCTGGGCACGAATTTTCAATCTGGCTATCTGAATTTGCGGTCCAACGCCATGGATGTCATCGCTTCGGTTCAAGCCTCCCGCTCCGCTGTCCCACAGCTCGGTGCAAGATGGATTGCCATGGGTGAAGGCGAGGGAGGTGTTGTATCGGCAGCGGTCGCGGAGGCCGAGAGTAAAATTCACGACCCTGATTTCCTCGGCAGTCTCGGTCTTGGCGAGCTGGTGGACTCTCAGAACATCGCATCACGCTGGATTACCGCTGACCCTGTCCGCATGATCTATGTGGCTCATGGAATCAAGGCGGCATTCCCCTCGTTTCAGCCGAGTAGCATCCTCACCAGCCAAGCGATGGCCTATTACCGCAGGGCGCTCACTTCTTGCGACACGCTCGGAAATCTGCCGCCTCTCTCATCGGGTCAGGTCCTGAAGCCGGGCTGGGATACGAATCCCTTTGTAAAAAAATATTTTGAAAGCAACACGCTGGGTCGGACTTCCGCCTCTCGCCCGTTATTCATTTTGATCGCCGATTCCAATTCCCCGGTTTCTATGACCATGACGGAACAGGCCGTACAGAGATTGTGCAGCCAGGGAGATCGCGTCCTCTTCAAAAAGTTCAAGAGTTCCGGATCTAAAACGCTCATTGGAGATTCGGTTGGCGATCAGATCGCCTGGATTCAGGCCCGCTTTTCGAATCGGGTCCCGCCTGACAACTGCAATTAATCGGCGTGCCGCATCTCTATTGGCCCCATTAATTTCCTGCCGACCTCAGACTGCATTCTTTCCCGCGATCGATTCCCGAACGCTCTCAATATCTACCAGCCCGTTACATCCATACAGCGCCTGCAATACCTTTTTTACGGGAAAGCTTCGCCGCAGTTCCGCCACCCGTTCCGTCCCCGAGCGGTACGCTGGCAAGTACATCCGCCCCAGCAGCGGATGTTTCCCCCATGCCCCGGACAGTTTGTCCGCGCGCTCCTCGGTAACCAGAAAATCTCGTCTCAAAATCCTGGCAACCTCCTCTTGCGGCGCCTTTTCGCCCCAAGTCAGATACGAAGAGTGGTTCTTCGCGTCATCCTGCAGCAACGCCAGAGTCACCCCGATCTGCAGGTCTTCATCCGGCAACTGCTGCACTTCTGTCACTCCGTGCGCGATCAGGATCGCGTTGTTTGCAATCCCCTCGAACAGCGTTGCCGCGCGCGTGTTCATCGTGAGCACCGTTGCTTCGAAGCCCGCCAGCCCTCGCACGTACAAATTCTGCAGGTACGCGAACGTCGTCACGTGCCCCGGCACGACCTCGTGGCTCACCAGTTGCTCGAACTCTGGTACGGACATTTTCAGCGATGCATTGATCTCATAGGTAGCCTCGTACTTCGGACTCCCGTCTCGATTTCTCGCCCGTCCCAGGTAATTCATCGATCCGGAGAACCACGCATCCTTGATCGGCAGAAAATCGATGTTGGCTCTGGGCACTCCGGCGAACTCCTTCGGCAAATGTGGTGCCAGGTTCGTCTCGCACAGCCGGTCATACTGGGCGATCAACGCGTTCCCCAGTGCTCGCACCGACGCCATGGGCACCAGCCGATCTGCCCTCCACGCGTCCACCGCTTTCTGTATCCCCGCTTCTCCTTCAGTCTTATAACCCGCGCGCTTCAACAACTCCGCCACTCGTTCTCTCTTGGCCTCTGGCTTCGATCTCTCCGGCGCGCGCCCCGTCGACGCCTTCACGCAGCGCTCATAGCTGACCGCCTCACCCTTCCCCAAAACCTCCATCGCCAGGTCCCACATCACCTCCACGCAAGTCGCCAACCCGGCCAAGTACGACCCTCGCAATCCGCGAATCTTCTCGCCCTCCCGGCGAATTTCTTTCACCGCCCCCGGAATATCGATCTGCTTCAAATACTCCTCAACGATTTTCCGTTCCAGCTCTTTTCCCGTGACCCCGCCGGCTTTTCGGATTCGTTCTGCCGGTGCAATCGCGTACGCCGCCGGCAACTCTTCATCCGAAAACCACGAATCGGCGATGAACCGTCCGGTGCCTGAGGCGCACAGCACGTCCCCGCCCCACAACGTGTCGATCCCGATTACCGCGTCCGCCACCAGTTTCCCTATTCGGTCCATGGGATCTCCTTCCCCCTCTTCAACGTTCCAAACCAGATATATCCGCAAAGTCCCAGGAAAAATATCGCAGAAACGATCTGCGAAATCGCATCATTTCCGTAAAACGGCGTCCGGATCAATTCCTCCTTATACCCGGGAAAGAGCCGCAGCGACGCTCCAAACACTCCTCCCAGCGCTCCTCCCGCCATCAACCCAGATGCGATAATCACTCCGCGCGCGCGAACTCGCCCTCCCTGTTCTTCGTTCATTTTGTCTGCCCTGCCATTCAGCCAGTAGGACAAGAAATCCGCCCACCAGCGCGGGCGTATTCAGTTCCAGCGGCAAATACATCCCCAGCGCAAAAATAAGTGACGGCTGTCCGAGCATTTCCAGAATCAACGCGATCATCGCTCCGATGCCAAACAACAGATACGCCACTGGCTGGTGGCTCATGAATCCCTCCACCAGCGCCTTCATGATCGAAGCTTGCGGCGACGCCAGCACCGGCCTCAGATCCCCGGCCACCGCCTCCCCAAATTGAAATGTCCGCGCCAGCATCACGATCGTCAAGCCCGCCGCAATCGCTGCCGCAATCACTCCCAGGAACTTTACTCTTTCCTGTGCCGATGGCGTCGACCCCAGCCAGTAGCCCGTCTTCAGGTCCGTAATCGCCTGCCCGGAAACCGAAAGCGCCGTGCACACCATTCCCGCGATGGCCATCACAAAAAACATTCCTGCCGTTCCCGAAATCCCGAATCGCAGCAGCACCGCCGAGGACAGAATGATCGTCAGCATGGTCATTCCCGATACCGGGTTGCGCGCCGTCGTCGCGATCGCATTCGCGGCCACCGAAGTAAAGAAAAACGAGAAAACCAGCGTCAACGCCAGGCCCGTGCCGACCACCAGCCACGACGCCTCCAGATGCCCCAGCAAAGCCGCCACGCCGATCGCTCCCAGCACCACTCCCGCCAGGATCGTCACCATCGACATATCCCGGTCCGTTCGCTCCATGGTCGGCGCCTCGCCCCTGCGAAACACCCGCAACGCAATTCCAAACGATCCCGCCACGATCCGCAGCGATTTCACGATCCCGAAGATCCCGGCCGTCGCAATCGCTCCGACGCCGATGAACCGCGCATAGTTCCGGTAAATTTCCACCGCCGTCATTTTTGCAATCGGTATGCTCGCCGGATACACCGCTGCATCCAGGTGGCTCCCCACGAACCAGATCAGCGGCACCAGCACAAAATTGGAAAGCACCCCGCCTGCGCACAGAATCATGGAGCTGCGCAAACCCATCACGTAGCCGAGCCCGAGAATGAACCCGATGGCGTCGAAGCTGAACACCATTCGCGCGCGATCGGACAACATTCTCACCACCGGCACAAATCGGAAATCGATCGTCTCCTTCCACACCTGGAACGTGGTCACCAGAAAGTCGTACACCCCCGCCACCGCTGTTGCCTGCAGCAGCAACTTTGCTTGCGACCCGCCCTTTTCTCCCGTAACCAGCACTTCCGTAATCGCTGTCGCTTCGGGGTAGGGAAGTTCTCCATGCTTCTCACGCACAAAATACCGGCGCAACGGAATCAGGAACAACACCCCCAGGCATCCGCCCGCCACGCAGATAAAAATTGTCTGCACCGGGTGAGGAGAAAGATTCAGGATGTACAAAGCAGGCACGGTGAACACCGCTCCCGCCACCACCGACCCGGCCACTCCGCCAATCCCCGTGATAATCACGTTTTCCAGCAAACTCGAGCGTCGCTTGTACAGCCGTGCCAACCCAATCGCCAGGATGGATATCGGAATCGCCGATTCCATCACCTGACCTACCTTCAACCCCGAATACGCCGACGCGATCGTGAAGATCACGCAGAAAAACAGGCCCCATCCGATGGACCGCCCCGTTAACTCCGGCAGCGATTCTTTCGCAGGAACGATTGCTTGGTAGGTTTCTCCAGGTTTTAGCGGTTTGTAGGCATTTTCAGGCAGGAACTTCGTATTCACTTCGCTCATCGCGCGGCGGTCCTCCCTCAGTGGGCAAACCCTTCACTCGGAGCGAATCACAACGGAGAATTTGGGCGGATGCCGGACCTTGGCCCGGCATTGGGCTTGAGCCAGGATCAGCGTGTCCCCCTAGGGCGTGATTCTCGGCCGTGCCCCCATCACCGCTTCCGCGCGGAACCAACTGCAAGAATCAACGCGGGGCCTGCCGCGCAGTTATCGTGAGTTCCGGGCCAGCCCTTCCAGTCCTTCGCTGATTCGCCGGATTCGATTGCTTACCGCCGCGCGGTTTCCACCAGCGGCGTTTCTTCTACTTTGATTGCTGCTTTCGGCTGCGAACTCGCTCCGGTCTTCGTCCCTACTTCCGTCTCCTGCGCGTCCACCACCGCAATCGCGGCGATGTTCACGATCTCTTCAACTTCCGCGCCGCGCTGCAGCACGTGCACGGGTTTCGACATGCCCATCAGGATCGGCCCGATCGTCTCCGCCCCGCCAATTCTCCCCAGCAGCTTGTAGCAGGTATTCGCGGACGTCAGGTCCGGGAATATCAGAACGTTCGCACCTCCGCGCAGCTTCGAGAACGGATACGTCTCCTCGATGATTTCCGGTGCCACCGCGGTGTCCGCCATCATTTCGCCGTCAATCATCAGTGTCGGGTCTGCTTCATGAACCAGCTTCACCGCTCGCTGCACTTTTTCCGATAACGGATGTTTCGTGCTGCCAAAGTTCGAAAACGACAGCATCGCTACCCGTGGCGTCACGTTGAATCGCTTCGCCGTCTGCGCCGCGCAGATCGCGATTTCCGCCAGGTCCTCCGCGCTCGGTTCGATGTTCACCGTGCAATCCGCCAGGAAATACATGTCCCCGCGTCTGGTCACCAGAACGTACAACCCCGACACGCGGTGCAGTCCCGGCCGCGGCTTGATCACCTGCAGAGCCGGACGGATCGTGTCCGGGAAGTGTTGGTCCACGCCGCCCACCAGCGCATCCGCATCTCCCAACTGCACCATCACCGAGCCAAACAGGTTGCGGTTGTTGATCAACTCTTGCGCCTCGGAGTGAGTCACTCCGTGCCGTTGCCTCAGTTCGTAAAGCGTCTTGATATACGCCTCGCGCTTCGGCCACGCTTGCGGGTTCACCACTTGGATCTTTTCCAGGGCCACCGACAAATCCTTCGCCTTCGCCGCGATGATTTTCTCGTCACCGAGCAGGATTGGCTGCGCGATGTTCTCTTCCACCAGGATATGTGCCGCGCGCAGTATCTTCTCGTGCTCCCCTTCCGGAAATACCACTCGCCGCGGCCGCGTCTGTGCTTTGCGGATCATCGTCCGCATCACTTCATGGGCCTTCCCCAGCAGTCTCTCCAGCCTTTCGCGGTATTCCCCCATGTCCACCGGCGTTCTCGCTACGCCGGTTTCCATCGCCGCTTTCGCCACCGCGGACGCTTCCCACACCAGCACGCGCGGGTCAAACGGCTTCGGAATAATGTAGTCCGCGCCAAACCGTATGCGTTCGACTCCGTACGCCTGGCACACCGAATCCGGCACATCTTCCTTCGCCAGGGCAGCCAGCGCTCTCGTCGCCGCAAGTTTCATTTCCTCATTAATCGCCGTCGCATGTACGTCCAGCGCACCGCGGAATATAAACGGAAACCCCAGAACGTTGTTCACTTGGTTCGGATAGTCGGAGCGCCCCGTGCAGATGATTACGTCCTTGCGCGCGGCCTTTGCTTCGTCGTAGGTAATCTCCGGGTCCGGATTCGCCATCGCAAACACGATGGGTCTTGCGGCCATAGATCGCAGCATGTCCTGCGTAAACGCGCCCTTGACCGAGAGCCCCACCAGTACGTCGGCGTCCTTCACTGCTTCCGCCAGTGTCCGCAGGGTGGTCTTGCGCGCAAAACGCGCTTTGTACGGGTTCATACCTTCCGTGCGTCCCTCGTAGATCACTCCCTTCGTGTCCGCCATGGTGATGTTTTCGCGTTTCACTCCCAGCCGCACGTAGTGCTCGGCGCAGGAGATTCCCGCTGCCCCGCTTCCGTTCACCACCATTCGTATTTTGTCCAGAGACTTTCCAACGATCTCCAGCCCGTTCAACAACGCAGCTCCGGAAATAATCGCTGTCCCGTGCTGGTCGTCGTGGAACACCGGAATCTTCATCGTCTTCTTCAGCGTCTCTTCGATGTAAAAGCACTCCGGCGCCTTGATGTCTTCCAGGTTGATCCCGCCAAACGTTGGCTCCAGCAACTGGCACACCTTGATCACGTCCTCGGGATTCATCGAATTCACTTCCAGGTCGAATACGTCCACATCCGCGAACCTCTTGAACAGGACACCCTTTCCTTCCATTACCGGCTTCCCGGCCAGCGCTCCGATGTTGCCCAGTCCGAGCACCGCCGTGCCATTCGATACCACCGCGACCAGGTTCCCCTTGGCCGTGTATTTGTACGCGTCGCTCGGCTCCTTCTCGATTTCCAGGCAGGGCAGCGCCACTCCGGGTGTGTATGCCAGGCTCAAGTCCCGTTGAGTCCGGCAGGGCTTCGTCGGTGTCACTTCAATCTTTCCCGGACGCGCCCCAAGGTGATAGGCAAGCGCTTCTGACTTTTGGATGGTCATGGCAATTCTCCTGATGGCAGGCCCGCAGGTCTTTTGTAGGCGTGGCTATCCGTACTACTTAAACGCACGTACCCTTCCAAACTCTAACCCCTATTCTATCTTTACTCCACTGAATATAAATAACTTAACAAGCTGCCGCGCTGTGCCTCTGCGTTTCCTCTACCGGCTCTGCGTGCCCCGGCGCATCCTTGAGCACTTCCGCGCAGCTTGCCATGTGCCCCCCGGCACAGGCCTGTTGCTATTAGCGAGTGCATCCTTCTACCTACCCGGCCTTCTCGCTAAAAGCGTATTTGTCATTCCGAGCCTGCCCGCCGTAGGCAGGCGAAGCGAGGGATCTGCTTCATCTCCCTTGTCTAACGCTAAAATCGGCCTCCTCTGGCCTCACCCGACATTCGCTCTCTACCACTCCCCCGTGCCCAGATACTCGTGAATCGACTTGGCCGCCCGCCGTCCCGCTCCCATCGCCAGAATCACCGTCGCCGCTCCCGTCACGATGTCTCCGCCAGCGAACACGCCCTTGCGCGACGTCCTCTGCGACTCCCCATTGGCTTCAATGTAGCCCCGCTGGTTCGTCTGCAATCCCGGCGTCGTCGACTGGATCAGCGGATTCGCCGAAGTCCCCGTAGCGATAATCGCCACATGCAACGGCACCTCAAACTCCGAGCCCGCGACCGGAATCGGCCGCCGCCTTCCCGATGCGTCTGGTTCGCCCAATTCCATCTGCACGCACCGTGCCGCCTTCAGCCATCCTCGCCCGTCGTCCAGAAATTCCACCGGGTTCGTCAACATGCGAAAATCGATCCCTTCCTGCTTTGCGTGTTTCACTTCCTCAATTCGCGCCGGCATTTCCGTCTCGCTGCGCCGGTAAATCACGTACGCCTTCTCCGCGCCCAGCCGCCGCGCCGACCGGATGGCGTCCAGCGCCGTGTTTCCTCCGCCAATCACCGCCACGTGCTTGCCGCGCAAGTCCACCATCGGTTCGTCATAGCGCGGAAATTCGTAAGCGTGCATCAGGTTGATGCGTGTCAGAAACTCGTTCGCCGAATACACTCCATTCAGGTGCTCTCCCGGAATACCGAGGAATACCGGCAAACCCGCCCCGGTTGCGATGAACACCGCGTCGTAGCCTTCTTCTCCAAACAACTCGTCGATGCTCACGGTTTTCCCGACCACCACGTTCGTCTCGAATTCCACTCCCATTTCGCGCATCTTGTCGATCTGCTCGCGAATCACCTGTTTCGGCAGCCGGAATTCCGGAATCCCGTACACCAGCACTCCGCCGATTTCGTGCAGCGCCTCGAACACATGCACCTTGTGACCCCTTTGCACCAGGTCGCCCGCGGCGCTCAGCCCCGCCGGACCGCTTCCCACAATCGCCACTTTCTTCCCGGTAGCCGGTGCGTTCGGCGCCATCGGCGCTCCCACGCGCTGCTCGTAATCCGCCACGAACCGCTCCAAATATCCAACGCCCAGCGATTCCACTTTCTTGTGCAGCAGGCATGCACCCTCGCAGTGGTCCTCCTGCGGGCACACCCGCCCCGTGATTGCCGGCAGCACGTTGTCTTCCCGGATCTTTGCCGCCGCGCCCAGATAATCTCCTTCCACGATTAACTTCACAAACTCCTTCACCTTCACTCCCACCGGGCAATGCTCCACGCAAGTCGCTTTCGCGCACTCCAGGCAGCGCAACGCCTCCTGCTTTGCCAGTTCCGTCGAGTACCCCAGGTTCACTTCCGTGAAATTCATCACTCGCAATTCCGCCGCCTGCTCCGGCATGTGCTGCCGCGGCACTTTCATCCGTTCCTTCAGTGTCAGCGGATTCGCGCTGGGCTCTTTTACCGGGCTCATTGCTTGCCTCCCACGAGGCACGTGGAATCCTCTTCGCTTTCTCGTCCGCCCTTCAGCCGGCTCTGGTATTCCTCCAGCGACCGCTTCTCCTGCTCGCGGTACGTCCTATTCCTCTGCATCAACACATCGAAATTTACGTCGTGCGCGTCAAACTCCGGCCCGTCCACACACGCAAACTGGCTTTTGCCTCCCACCAACACCCGGCATCCTCCGCACATCCCTGTGCCGTCGATCATGATCGGGTTCAAGCTCACCACCGTGTGAATTCCTTCTTCCTGCGTCAGGTCCGCCACTGCTTTCATCATCGGCACCGGGCCCACCGCCAGCACCATCGCAATTTTCTCACCCGATGCCAGCAATTCTCGCAGCTTGTCCGTCACCAGCCCTTTATCCCCGTAACTCCCGTCGTCCGTCGTTACGTACAGCATGTCGCTGCTCTTTCGCATCTCCTCTTCCAGAAGCACCAGGTCCCGGTTGCGTCCTCCCAGAATCGTCAAAATTCGATTCCCCGCGCGCTTCAGCGCCACGGTCGTCGGATACGCCAGCGCCGTCCCCACTCCCCCTCCCACGATCACCACCGTCCCAAAGTTCTTGATCACCGACGGTTTCCCCAGCGGCCCCACCACATCCAGTATCGCGTCGCCCTCTTCCAGCGCGTTCAATTGGTATGTCGTCTTACCCACCGACTGCACCACCAACGAAATCGTCCCCTGTTCGCTGTTCGCGCTCTCGATCGTCAGCGGTATGCGTTCTCCCTTTTCATTCAGCCGCAGAATCACGAACTGCCCCGCCTGATGTTTCCTTGCAATCCGCGGGGCTTCAATCAGAAATCGCTTGATTCCCGGCGCAATGAATGCCGCTCCCAATATCTTGAACATTCTCACTCCTCCCTGAACTTTACTCTGCCGCGCACAACTCGACCATTTTCCCAGCAACCGCCTGCGGAAGAATGTGACGTATTACACAGCTACTTTTTCCTTCTCCACCCCAACCGGCGGCAGGATCTCTGTCCCCGCGGCCCCTCCCACGGCGGCCGCCATGAACTCCGGCGCCGTAATGAGCGCTCGCCGCCCTCCAAAATCCAGGAACCGCAGCGCCGCTTCCACTTTCGGCCCCATGCTTCCGGCCGCGAATTCGCCCTGCCTCAGGTACGTTCGCGCTTCTTCCCAACTCAGCCGGAAAAGCGGTTTCTCGTTCGCTTTCCCAAAATGCAGGTACACGTGCGTTACGCCTGTCGAAAACACCAGCAACTCCGCTCCCAGCTCCATCGCCAGCAATGCCGAGCAACGATCCTTGTCAATCACAGCGTCGCTGCCCTTCAATTGCCCGCCCGTCTACCACGGGAATACCACCGCCGCCTGCCGCAATCACCACGAATCCCGCATCCAGGCACGCCCGGATCGCTTCCAGTTCGTGAATTCGCTGCGGATGTGGCGACGCCACCACTCTTCGCCAGCCTCTTCCGGAATCCTCCACCATCTTCCAGCCCAGCCGCTTTCCCGTTGCGACCGCTTCTTCTTTTCGTAAAACGGGCCGATCGGCTTGTCCGGCCTCAGGAACGCCGGATCATTCGCGTCCACAATCACCTGGGTGATGATGCTCACGACCTTTTGCGCATCCCCGCTTCCTGCAGCACGTTGTCCAGCGCCTGTTGCAGCAGGTAACCGATCGAACCTTCCGTCTCCGCGTCGCACACATCCAGGTTGTGCGTCGGTAGCACGTCCTGCGCCAGTTCCGATCGCAGCAGCGCCTCTCCCACCTGCGGGCCGTTTCCGTGCGTAAGCACGACGCGATATCCCTGCCGCAGGATCGCTGCAATTCCGCGGCAGGTTTCGAGTCGCATGCGCCTGCTGCTCTTCAAATGTCCCGAGTTCCTTCGCCCGTTTCAGCGAATTTCCGCCGATCGCAATCACCGCCGTGGGTTTCATGACTGCGCCTGTTTATCTTTCTCGGCTTCTTTTCCTGCCAGCACCGCCAGCAGGATCGCCTTGTGCGCGTGCAGCCGGTTTTCCGCTTGCTCCAGCGCGACCGATTGCAGTCCATCCAGCACTTCGTCGCTCACTTCTTCGCCGCGATGTGCCGGCAGGCAGTGCATGAATAACGCATCTGGGGGCGCCATATCCATCAAGGCGCCATTCACCTGGTATTCCGCAAACGCGTGCTGCCTCTCCTCGTTCTCTTTTTCCTGCCCCATGCTCGTCCACACGTCCGTGTACACCGCATCGGCTGTGCTCAACACTTCCTTCGGATCGTTGCACCTACTTCGATCTCCGCTCCGGTGCTGGCGCCGTCCGCGCGTGCTTCCGTCAGGATGTCGGCATTCGGTTCGTACCCTGGCGGGCAGCGCGATCGTGAAGTGTAGTCCCGACTTTTCCCGCTGCGTGTGCCAGCGACAGCGCCACATTGTTCCCGTCGCCCACATACACCAGGTGCAATCCCTTCAACTCTCCCTTCGCTTCTCGCAGTCGTCATTAAATCCGCGATCGCCTGGCAGGGATGCAGCAGGTCCGTCAACGCATTAATGATCGGCACTTTCGCCGCAAACGACATTTCCTCCAGTAATTTCTGTGAGAACGTCCGCACCATCATCACGTCGCACCCAGCGCGAGAGGTTTCGCGCCACGTCTTTCACGCTTTCCCGTTTTCCCAAGCCCGATGTCTCCGGGCGCCAGGTACACCGCGTGCCCGCCCATCTGCTCGAATCCCACTTCGAATGTCACCCGTGTGCGCAGCGACGGCTTCTCGAAAATCAGCGCCGCCATCTTCCCCTGCAGCGCCATCACAAACGCCTCGGGGTGCGCCTTCACCTCTTCTCCCAGATTCAGCAGCGCCTCCATCTCGGAAATCGTGATGTCGTGTAGCGAAAGAAAATCCCGCTTGTGCGCCCCCATTGCGGGTTTCAGGTGCCAGGGGAAAACACTTGAAAAGGGAACGGTTTGCCGTGCTCGGAACATGTGTGCTCTCCTTCCTTACGCCAATGTCGCCGGTGCGTGCTGGTTCACGAATTCGCGGATTACATCTGCCAGTTTGCTCGGTCCGCGCTCCGCCACTTCATAGGTCACTCGCAGCGATGCTTGCGGGATGGTGATCAGGTGCCGCAAATCAATCGGCGTCGCGATCAGCACGAAGTCGCACGGTGTCCGCCGGATCGTTTCTTCCAGGTCCCCTAGTTGCTTCGCGCTATAACCCATCGCCGGAAGCAGCGCGCCAACGTGCCCGAATTTCCCGAACGTGTCTCGAATGCTCCCCACCGCGTATTGACGCGGGTCCACCAATGTCGCCCCGGCCCGCCGCGCCGCGATCACTCCCGCGCCGAACGCCAGTTCCCCGTGCGTCAGCGACGGCCCGTCCTCAATCACCAGCACGTGCGCTCCCTGCAACCTCTCTGCCTGTTCCACCTTCACCACGGAATCCGTTTCGATTACTCGCGCCTTCGGATTCCGTTGCCGTACATTCTGTCCGCACTGTCTCCAATCGCTTCTTTGAACGCCGAGTCCACCTTGTTGATCACCACCACGTTCGCCCGCAGCAGGTTCACTTCTCCGGGGTGATACAACACTTCGTGCCCTGCGCGGTGCGGATCCGTCACCACAATCTCCAGGTCCGGCTTCAAAAACGGCGTATCGTTATTCCCGCCGTCCCAGATGATCACGTCCGCTTCTTTTTCCGCTTCCTTCAGAATCGCTCCGTAATCCGCTCCGGCGTACACCACCGTGCCGGTCTGCACGTGCGGCTCGTACTCTTCGCGTTCTTCGATCGTGCATTTCTGACGGTCCATGTCCGCCAGTTCCGCGAACCGCTGCACTTTCTGCTTCACCAGTTCTCCGTAAGGCATCGGATGCCGCATCGCCACCACTTTCAGTCCTTGCTCTTTCAACAGTTCCGCCACGCGCCGCGATACCGGGCTCTTCCCGCATCCCGTCCTTGTCGCGCACACGGACACCACCGGCACCTTCGGCCTTCAACATCGTTTTTTCCGCGCTCAACAGCAGAAAGTCCGCTCCCGCCGCCAGCACCCGCGACGCCAGGTTCATCACCCGCACGTGCGATACATCGCTGTAGGAGAACACCGCCACATTCGCTTTCTCTTCCCTGATCAATCTTTCCAGTTCTTCTTCCGCCACAATCGGAATCCCCTCCGGATATCGTGGCCCCGCCAGTTCCGCGGGATACTTTCTCCCTGCAATGTCCGGAATCTGCGTGGCCGTGAACGCCACCACCTGGCTCCAGGAATCGTCCCGGTAGCACACGTTGAAGTTGTGAAAATCACGTCCTGCTGCCCCTATGATCACAATGCGGTTCTGCATGTTTTCCTCCGGCGAGGTGTCCCTGCGGACATGGATGGAAGGCCCGAAGATCTAAAGAAGAGCGAGTACGACAAGGAAGGGAACTGCAAGCCGAGCGCCACCTTCTATAAGCAATACAGAATAGCAACTATCAGATTTATCTATGACATACAGGGCCAGCATTTGCCCCGCCCGTCGCCCCGCCCACCCTCTCTGCGAGAACTAACTCAAACCTTACCCCTATCCTGCGCCAACTCACCCAGCCCCTCTCTTCACCCCCATCCCCCACACACCAAAGGAGATACCTCCCTCCACCCGGTCTTTGCCGGCCGGGCCCGAGTCCGTTGCGACGGACGCCCCAGGTCCGCACGATCGCGCGTTTTGACCAGCGCCTCAAAGGTCTAGCTCCCGGTTTGTTCTTTCTGCCGTCCGATTCTCAGATCGGTCAGATAAGCTGAATCACGGGACAGGAAAATGGTGGGAATGTCGGCGCGCCTACAGTATTAGTTATATATATAACCAAGTAATATTCAAATAGGAGGGGTCTTGTGTCAGAGTGGAATTCGCCTTGCGAATCAGGGAGTTGCCGCGCACTTCTTCGAATGGAAGGTAGCAATTCTGCGAGGACCTCTCTGAATGGCCCAATCCGAGTTATCTCAATCGCTCCCGGAAGGCTTTGTTGCTTCCTCAACGTTCGCCGCACTCGCCGCCCGCACCAGGATCGGCCACCGCGGAAACGCGTAATTACCCGCCACGTCGTCAATCACATTGATCTGACAAGTATAAAACCCCGGCTTCAACGACTGCAGGGGTATCTCCATCTGGAACACCACAGCCTTGCGCTCGGGCGCCGCAATTTCCTGCGCCTCGATCGGTTTTGTCTCGTATATCTTGGTTTCGCCCTGCAGAAATTCAATGCTCGTAAGCACCCGCACCCTTGCATGCCCACTCTTCGTCTCGCGATTCCCCGCGTCGCTCGCTTTTGCCCTTGCTGCGTCGTACACCTCGTATTGCAGGTACAGCCTCTGATCCTGCTGAAACACATGCGTTACGCTGGGCACCAGTTCACTCTGTTCGCTGACCAGTGGTTGAAACCCTTTCTTCTTCTGCGTTGCCGGTACGCGCTGGCTGCTCAGCACCACGCTGCTCATCCGCAGCGGCGCTTTCCGCAAATCCGGGATCCGGACGTCCGTCTCGAACGATCCCATCCGCCCGCTCTGGTTTTCTCGCACGATGAATTTCAGGTGATAGTTTCCGGGTGCCAGTGTAAAACCCGTGTCATACTGCACATTCTTCCGCCGCACCTCTTGCGCGCTGTCCACCGCCAGCTTCACTGTCTCCCGCAGGCGCCCAACCGGGAACTTCCCGCCTTCGAGCACCACACCAATCAGATCGATCGTTGCGTTGTCCTTATCCTTCTCCTGCACAAACGGAATCTGCGATCCCGGCACGACCAACGACACCGCCAGGTAATAATGCGAATCATCCTGCCGGAAATACGCCGTGCCGGCATACACCGCCACGTCCGTTTGCGGCAGCTCCGCGGTGAGTTCGTCCTCTAACTGCTCTTCGCGGTCCTCTTTCTTCATGTGCACGAAATCGCGGTCCGCGTAATATCCCGCGCGGTATTCCAGCTTCACGTCCGCGCGGTTCACTTGCACCTTCAGCCGGCGAAATCGGCCGTCCTTTGTATGATTCGTGCTCGTATAGCCCAAAACGTAATAGGCCGATGTGTCCTTCTGGACCTGGGTGAAAACGCCGCTCAGCTCATTTGTGTCCATGAACGCTTTCCCGCCCGTATCCGCGGCCAGCGTGTACAAGCTTTCCTGCGACCCCTCGTTTGCATTCAAATCATTTAGCACAGAGGCCCCGCTGTACGCCGATTGCCCGTGCAAGCTCGCCGCCTGTGCCTGGCCGCCCGGCGGAAAAGCGGATAGCCCGCGCACGTCCACCGGGTAGATCGAAACGTTCGCTTTCACCGCGGACGCTGTTGCTGCGCGCAAGGCAGATTGATTGTCCACGCCGGACTGGCTGATTCCGTTGCTGAAATAGATCAAACTTTTTTTCTGCGGAATGGTTCCCATCGCCTGCATCACGGATTGCAGCGCCAGCAGCTTGCGATCCGCGCTGAAGGTGTTGTAATCCGTGTCGTCCGCCGTGTACGCCCCGCTCGTCTCCACCGCTCCCTCGGAGCTTCCGGTGGTGCCATTCTCAAAGCCTTGCCCCTCGCTCGAGTTGTACGAGGAAAGCGTGGAAAGAATCTTTGCCTTGTCATCCGTGAAGTCCAAGTCCAGCTTCAGGTTCGTCACCAGCGACATCAGCGCCACCATGTCCGCCGGCTGCATCTTCGTCTCCACGTACTTCTTTCCTGCTTCCACGGCCCGGTCAATATCCTCCGGCTCCATCGCCGAAAAATCAAAAAACATCAGCATCAGCCGCCGGTCGCGCGCCTCCAGGTTTTTCTCCTGCTTCGAGTCCAACAATCCGCCTGCCGATCCGCTCACCGTCGTTCCCGCGCCGCCCGCGGTCAGCACTTCATCCACCTTCTCGAAATCGAAGCTGGCCAGCTCCTGCTTCTTCCCATCCTCGAAAACGGTGAAATCCTCTCTTTTCAAATCGCGGATCAGGTTTCCTTTTTTATCCCGCGCAATCACGTTCACCAACACGATCTCCGTCGACACGCGGACGCGCGCGCCGCTCTGGACCGGTGCTTGCGGTTGTCGTGCCGGGAGACTCCCAACCATGGTCCACGCCAGCAGCGACGCCGTGGCCATTCTCCCGAGTTTCGGTTTCGTCTCCATTTTGCCGGCCGTCAGAACCTGAACCTCGCCACCATCGCCACTCGCCGCATGTTTCCGACTCCCGTAACCTGTCCGAACGTCAGCGAGTTCGCCACCGTATTGATGTTCGAGAAATACGCGGTGTTGAAAATATTGTTTGCCTGCAGCCGCAACTCCAAGGCGCGCGTCTCCCGAATGGTGATCGTTTTGTTCATGGCCATGTCAAATGTGAACTGCGCCGGGCCCACGATGATGTTCCGCCCCGCATCTCCATAGGTGGTTCCGCCCGCGCAATTCGCCGCTCCGGTGACGCAAAACGCTGCGGTGTTGAACCACTCCGCTACTGTCGGATTCGCGATGCCGATCGATTGACCCGCCACTACGTTCGCGCGCAGCGATCCGCTCACGCCTCTGCTGATGTCCAGCGTTTGGCCCAGCAGGCGCGGCGTGAAATAGAATCCCGATCCCATCGTGAAGTTCCCGCTCCACTGCCATCCGCCAAACACATGCGACATCGCGCCCTTGGTCACGAATCGCCGGCCGTCACCAAACGGCATATCGTAAATCCAGTTGCCGGTGAACTTGTGCCGCTGGTCGAAACTCGAAAGTCCGCGGTCCGCGGAGATCGCATATGGATCCTGCGCCACCACCGTCGCTCCGCCGCCAATCGATGACGCATCATCAATCGATTTCGAAAACACATAGCTGGCCCCTAATCCAAGTCCCTTGGACATCCGCTTCCGCACTCGCACCGAGCCCGCGTGCAGTATCGAATTTCCCTCCGAGGATTCGTAGATGAACGGCGCGGAGGCTTCATGCAGCGAACTCTGGCAGCTGTCCGTGGCCACGCAGCTGGGCACCAGCGCGCGCTGGGTGTCTAGTCGCGTTCCCTTGGCTCCGTTGTATCCCACGTTGAGCTGTACGTTGCCCGGAAGCTGCCGCTGGATGTCCAGATTCCAGATTTGCACGTATCCCAGACGGTAGTTCGGATCGAGCGCGTAATTGTTTGTCACCGCGGTTGCAGCGCTCGTCGGAAATCCATTTTCCAGCGTCAGGAAATTCCCGTAAGCGCTGACGTTGGTAGCCGCTTCTGCGAAAGGAGGCTGAAATGCAAAATTGCGGATGAAACTTCCATACTGCGCCAGGTTGTAATTGATTCCGTAGCCGGCGCGCACTACCGTCTGCTTTCCCAATCTCCACGCCAGTCCAATCCGCGGCGCCCAATTGTTCCGGTCCGGTTGCACAAGGGAAGCGGGAAAGTTACCTGCGGAAGATGCGGCGTGACCAGGAAGCACTTGGAATCCCGCAATAGAGACCGGGCTGAAGCTGACGGCAAGGTTCGCGATCCGGTTCTCCGCTTCGGTAAATGGCCCGGTGTATTCATAGCGCAGGCCCAGATTCAACGACAAATTCGCGAATATCCTCCAATCATCCTGCGCAAACAGGTTGAACGCGTTTGCCCGGAATTCATAATCCGTCGTTCCCGATTGCAGGCTGGTTTGCTGCGGCAAGCCCAGCAGGAAGTCCGCGAAATCGCTCCCTGTGCCTGAAACCGCTTGCGTGCTTCCCGGCAAATATTCCGCGGTAGCGAAGCCTGTAAACACAAAACTTCCTTCGGCATTTCTGGCGGAACGAAAGTCCTGCAGGATTCGACGGTAATCTCCGCCGAACCGCGCATTATGTTTTCCGCGATTCCACATCACCATATCGGAAATCGTATAGGTCTGGTCGAGCTCCCGGCTCGGAAGCGGCCCGCTGAAACCCGCAAAACTGTTGAACGAAATTCCCGGCAGGCCCCAGTTGAATGGATCTGTCGAAACTCCGGTGATTCCAGCGTCGCCGGCAATGTCGGTCACTCCCGAATAAAGATTTGTTGTCGAGGCGCGGTTGTGGTTGTAATTGAAACTTGCCGAGTTCGTGATTCGGCCCTTGCCATAGGTCCATCTCACGTTTCCGTTCCACCCTTGCGTGTTCGTGCCTCCCGCCAGTGTCGGAAAAGGATTCACAATCGCGCTCTTCGCGCGCGACCAGTTGAATCCAATGGCCAGATTGTTCCGCGGCCCTCTCCTTCCTCTTCCTCCGCCGGGGCCTCCCGGGCCGATGATGACCGGCCCGAATCCTGGTCCCCCGCTCGCCAGGAAATTGTGGATCAGTCGCAGGCTCAGCGAGTCGGTATCGCTCTCCTCCGAAGTAACGTAATGGAAGTTTTGCGTCGTGCCCGCCAGATTCGGCAGCGGCATATATTGCAGCAACGAAGTGGCGGCGGCGCTGAATTGACTGGGATCAATCGTATTGTTCGCGAAAGGCTGGCCCGTCTTCGGGTCGTAGATCACGACGGGATTGCCATTGTTGTCGGTCAGCCCTGAAAAGATGCCACTTCGCTCGGCCTGGGTGGGAACCGTGCTGAAGGCATCGTAGGGGGTGCTGCCGCGTGTACCATTCCAACCCAACGCAAAAAATGTGTTCTTGCTCCAATCGAAGAGCCCAGGAATTTTCAGAGGACCGCCCATCATCGCGCCAAACCGCACCTGGTTGTAACTCGCTTGGTCCGATTGTTGTCCCGTCAGCGAGTAGGGCCGCGCGTCCAGGCTGGCGTTGTCATCCTGGAAGTACAGAAACCCGTGCGGCTGATTGATGTTAAATCCGCGGCCAATTCGACCGATCATCATCGGCACGCCTGGTCCGCCTGGGCCACCTCCTGGTCCGCCGGGCACGAGTCCTTCGCGTTGTGCCCGCTCCCGAAACTCCTGGATCCGCTGTTGAAGCTCCTCTTCGCTTCCCATCCCAAAATCCTGGCTGCGCCCCGGAGTTCCCGTGACGCTGACGGACTCGGTCGAAAGATCCGCTCCCGCGCCATTCATCGGCAGGCTCGAAAGATCGCTCGCGCTTGCCGTTCCGTTGCCGTTGCTGTTTCCCTCGCCTCCCAGATTGGAAAGAGCTTCCTGCACCGCCAGGTTCTGAAATCCGCGCCCTGCCGCTGTCGCGCTGTTCGCCTGCTTGGCCTGCTCCTCTTGTTGCCGCGAAGCGAGGAGCAGTTCTGCTTCCACTTTCCCCGCCGGATTCTCTGGGTTGAGCAACACATCCTGCGTCTGCGCGGCGAACCCCATGAACTCCAGCTTCACCACGTAGCGGCCTCGCGAAAGACCTTTAATCACAAACGATCCATCGATTCCGCTTGCCACGCTCACCTTTTTCCCGGTGAGCGTGTTTGCGGCAGTTACAGTCACGCCTGGCAAGGGAGTCTTACCGTTTTTCACTACGCCCGAAATTTGAAAGCTCGCCGTTGTGGGGGGAGCGGTTTCCTGGGCTTGCCCTACGCACACAAACACCACGGCGCACATCAACGCCATGCAGATCACCACCATCATTCCGCGAAGGAACCTTTTCAATTCGGTTACTCCTGCGGTTTCGGCGGCGTTGCGTCTGGGCCGCTTGGTTTCGCCATGTTCCCTTGTGCTGCAAACTCCTGGAAGCGCTTCCACTGTTCGGCGCTCATCACCATCACGCCCTTCGGCACGAAGACGTTGTTTTGCGTTGCGCCGCGAGCCACCACATAATCACCCACCTGGATATCCGCCATGGTGATGCTCTCTCTTGCTTTATGCAAGGCGGTCTCTTCGTTCAGCTCCAGAACCTGCGTGACGCTGTCCGTCCGCAGCACGGTCAACTTCGGGGGGTCGACAGCCTTCACCTCGCCAACGACATAGTCCTTCCCCAGAGTCCCCGCCATGATCATGCCGCCGCGCCCACCGGCGGGTCCCACGCCCATCCCTCCGCCTGTCCGCGCGCCTACCAGCTTTGCAGTCACGGTATGATCGGCGTTCTGGTCGCCGCGCACCATCACCAAATCGCCGACCTTGAAGTCCGAAGCCTTTGCTGGCTGACGGTCCTTCCGGAACTCGGTCTGCGCCGTCAGCTTGACGGTCACCACTTTGCCATCGGCACCAGTGATTTCCAGCGCTCCGTCCTGCACAGCCGTGATTTTTCCGAACAGCGGTCTTGGGCCGCCTTCCTGGTCACCCCACCTTCTACCCTGTCCCTGCTGCGGGGCAGGTGCAGCCACTTCGTCCTGCGCCTGCGCCAGGGTCACACCGAACATTCCCCATAATGTCAGGAAAACAAAAAGTCTGGTTCCGCGGTTCACTTTCCACCTCGCTTCCAGTTGCCAGCAATCGCTTGCTTCTTAGACGCACCGCGTGGGCCCGGAGTATCAGGCAGGCAGAAATCGAAGGCTGCCTCTAATAGAGTTCCCGGAATATCGGAGTAAGGTTCCCGGAAGGCGGGCGGCGCCATCCACTCAGCAGTCCAACGTCGGTCTACTGACGCACTCGTTGAATGGCCTTAGGCCCGGGGCGCAGATGGTTTGACGAACCCGGAGATTCGGTCAGACTGCCTCCGCGGCTTCGCCCACGCTGAAATAGGTGCAATCGGGATGATGAAATGCCAGGGCGCTTACGCTGGCCTCGGGATCCATCATGAATCCGTCCGTCAATTGCACCCCAATTTCCTCGGGGCGCAGCAATTTCCAGATGCCAGACTGATCTTCCAAGTCCGGACAAGCAGGGTAACCGAAGCTGTATCGCTTGCCGCGATAGCGCGAGGTGAACCGTTGCGCCATGGTCATCTCCGGCGGATCGTGGAATCCCCAATCTTCCCGGATTCTGCGGTGCAGCCATTCGGCGCAGGCTTCCGCGGTTTCAATCGCCAGCGCTTGCATGCCGTGCGATTTGAAGTAGTAGCCTTCATGCTTGGCCTTTTCCGCGCGCTCGCGGATTCCTTCGCCGGCGGAGACGACGAAAATTGCGAGGTGATCGCGCTTCCTATCTTTCGGCGGCAAAACATAGTCGCTCAGGCACAATTGGTCGCCGGTCTTCTGCCGCTTGAACTTCCAAGTGTGCAGAGGCTGTTTTTCTCCGGGGCCAAACAAGTGCAGCGACTCGCCTTCGGCTTCCGCCTCAAAGAACTGCCACACGGCCCGAACTTTCATGAAGCTCGCGGCTTCGTTCTTCACTTCCTCCATCTCGTTGAACAGTTCGATGGCTTTTGCCTCGCGCGCCGCAAGGTGCTTTTCAAAATCCCCGCGATAACCCATGTGCCGTCCGTAAAGCATGAAGGGGTTGATGTAGCTCCACACTTCGCGCAAATCCGGAACCAGGCGCAACTTGCGATCAAGCGCAGCCACCGGCGGAATTGGCAAATCCGCGCGCACCTTCGGCGAACGCTTCACCGCGGGCTTTTCGGCCAGCTTTACGGTGGTGGAGACGCTCACGCCATTCCCCGAGATCGAGTGTTCACTCAGTACGCGTGCGCGTGTCGCAGGATCGGCTAACTCGTTCATCAGCCGCAGCCCGGTCATGGCGTCCTTCGCGTAACACACCGCTCCGCCATAGCTTGGGGCAATTTTCTGTTGCGTGAATTTGGCGCTGAGCGCCGCGCCGCCCACCAACAGAGGCACACCGATGCCAGCGTCCTTCAAGTCGTTTGCGGTGATCACCATCTGCTGCGCGCTCTTGACGAGCAGCCCGGAAAGTCCGATGGCGTCCGGCTTGTGCGCCTGAAACGCCTTGATCAGTTCATCCGGCGGGACCTTGATGCCCAGGTTCACCACGTCGAAGCCATTGTTCTTCAGAATAATTTCGACGAGGTTTTTCCCGATGTCGTGCACATCGCCCTTCACTGTGGCCAGAATCACTTTTCCGCGCTTCGCGGTGTCCGCCTTCTCCATGAATTGCTCGAGATGATTTACGGCGGCCTTCATCGCTTCCGCCGATTGCAGCACTTCCGCCACGATCAATTCGTTGGCATTGAATAACCGGCCGACCTCCGCCATCCCTTGCATCAGCGGGCCATTAATAATGTCCAGCGGAGCCGCGCCCTCCGCGCGCTTGCGTTCCAGGTCGTCGACCAATCCATCGCGCGTGCCCTCAATGATGTAGTTCGCCAGGCGCTGGTCGAGCGGCTGATCTTCTTTCTTGATTTTCTGTTTCTTTGTGGCGGTGCGGAAATGCTCCGCGATCGCCGCGATATGAAACTGGTTCACCGCGGCCTTCTGGGCCTTACTCTGCTGGCGCCAGTCGCCGGGGAGATCTCGCAACAGTGCAGTTTGCGGATGGCCCGCGGGGATCTCTTTTGGCGGATGCTGGAAGAGCAGATTTTCCGCCAGCCGCCGTTCGTGTTCCGGGATCGACGCGAAGCGTTCCAGTTTTTCCGTATTTACAATGGCCAGGTCCAGCCCGGCCTTGGTGCAGTAGTACAGGAACACCGAATTTACGACTTCGCGCGCACCGGCCGGCAAACCGAACGATACATTGGAAATGCCCAAGATGGTCCGGGTATCCGGCAGTGCTTCCTTGATCAACCGGATTCCTTCCATGGTTTCCACTGCCCCGCCGATATAGTTCTCATCACCCGTCGCGCAGGGAAACACCAGTGGATCGAAGACAATATCTTCCGGAGCCATTCCAAACTTCCTCGTAAGCAGGTCATACGAACGTCTGGCAATCGCGAGTTTCCGCTCCCGTGTAAAGGCCTGCGCCTGCAGCGGGTCTTCGTCGATGCAGCCCACGACGACGGCCGCGCCGTAAGCGTGCGCGATCGGCACCACCTTCTCGAATTTCTCTTCGCCGTCTTCGAGGTTGATCGAGTTGATGATAGCCTTGCCCTGGCAGTAGGTCAGCGCCAGTTGCACGGCTGACGGGTCCGTCGTGTCGATCATGACGGGCGCCTTGATCTTGCGGATCAACTTTTCGTAGAAAACAGGAATGTCTTTTTTCTCATCGCGCTCCGTGCTCTGCAGGCACACATCCACGATGTGCGCCCCGCCTTTCACCTGGCGTCGCGCAATCTCCGTGGCTTCTTCCCACTTTTCTTCCGCCACCAGATTTTTGAATAGCCGCGAACCAATCACGTTGGTGCGTTCGCCGACGAGCAGAGGTCGCGTCTGGTCGTCCGCCTCAATGGTCTCGATTCCGGAATACACTGCGCGGTGAGGTTCCGCCGGCCGCACGCGTGGCTTCTTGCCTTGCACCATCTGCGAGATCGCACGAATATGCTCTTCCGTGGTGCCGCAACAGCCACCGACCAGGTTCAGCCAGCCGTGGTTGACGAACTTCTCGAGTTGCGCGGCCAGAGTCTTCGGTGTTTCCAGGTATTTGCCTTCCTCATCCGGCAAGCCCGCGTTCGGGTAGCAGGAAACGAACTCACCTGTAAGTGTGCTCAACGTCCGGATGTGGTCAGTCATGAACTCCGGCCCGGTCGCGCAATTCATCCCGAAGGCCAGGGGATGACTGTGCCGCAGAGACGCCCACATCGCTTCCACGGTTTGTCCGGCGAGCATCGAGCCCATCGGCTCGATGGTCACGGAAATAATAAAAGGGATGGGCGCGCCGATCTCCCTCGACAATTTCTGAATTGCCAGAATTGCCGATTTGATATTGCGCGTGTCCTGGCAGGTCTCGACAAGCAGCAAGTCCGACCCGCCTTCGATCAATCCTTTCGCCTGCACGGAGTAGGAATCGAGCAAGCCCTCGAAGGTCACGCCGCCAGTGACGGTAATGGCCTTGGTGGTCGGCCCCATCGATCCAGCCACAAAGCGCGGCCTGCCGGGCGTTGAGAATTCCTCGGCGGCTTGCCGTGCCAGTTCCGCAGCGCGCCGATTGAGTTCTTGGGCTTGAGCCTGTAGCCCGTACTCGGCCAACACCAGGGGGGTCCCACCAAAGCTGTCGGTCTCGACAATGTCCGCTCCGGCCTCAAAATACTTGCGGTGAATGTCCAGCACCACATCCGGACGCGTAACCACCAGATTTTCATTGCAGCCTTCGAGCGCGGGCCCGCCAAAGTCCGCCGCGGAGAGATTGCGCTGCTGCAGCATGGTGCCCATCGCGCCATCCAGCACCAGGATGCGTTTCGCCAGCAGCTCCCGAAGAGCCTTCTCTGATGATCTAAGATCCCTCATTTCGCAGTGACCCTCGCGCCTGACGTGCGACGAACCCCCAAAAACGGCACCCGCAACTGCACTCTATCTAGCTTATTTTACGTGGCTTTGCTTCGCGAATCGAATTCATTGGCCGAGCGGATTCCCGGGGTGAACGGTGCTGTTTCCACCTTAAAGGACACCCAAGACCTTGAAAACACTTCTTATCGGTCAGTAACAACTCGTGAACATCTGTGCCCAAGGTCCTTGCCCCTTTTGACGGGTTTCACTACCCTCAGGTACAGTGGCTACGAAACGCATGTCATCCAAACTTACAGTATGCCTGCTCTCGCCGCACCCGTTGGTGCTAAGTGAATTCGAACGCCTGTTGTCCAAGGCTTCCCAATTCAAGGTTATTCCCAAGCAACTGGAGTCCACCCTGGCGCCCGATCTGCGCAGCCTGGAGCCTCCCAAGGCACAGGTCTATGTAATTGATGCGCACGCGGCTCGCCAGGCTACCGGCGCGCTGCTGACCAATATTCTGGAGCGCTACCCAGATGCGCGCCTGATTGTGGTGGGAGATTCCGTCAGTGACGCCATCTGTTTTTCGCTGCTCCGTCTCGGGGTGAAGGGCATCCTCAGTTACACCGAGGCACGCGACCAGCTATCGCGCGCGCTACCATTAGTCTCCGCCGGAGGCTTCTGGGTGCCGCGTTCGGTGCTCTCCGGATTCGTGGATTCCATTCTCACCAGCCAGGGGCGCCGCCTGAAGACCGACGCGGTTACCAATCTGAGCCGCAGGGAACAGGAAGTGCTGGATTCGCTGCTGGAAAACCTGTCCAACAAGGAAATCGCCAGCAAGCTGAATATCGCCGAGCGCACCGTGAAGTTCCACGTTTCAAATCTGCTGAGCAAATTCGGCGTTCGTCGCCGAGCGGACCTGATCCTGCTGACCTTCCAGCGCCGCTTGGCTTCCCAGAGCTGACACTCACATATTTCCGATTCCCTGCGTTCCACTTGTCCTATGTGGTTAAATAGGATTTTGGCGGCGAACGCTCGATGACCACTTTCTACCTTGAACAATTTGGGTGCCGCGCGACGCAGGCGGATGGAGCGGCCATCGAGCGGCAATTGCGCGAACAAGGCTGCCTTGCGGCTGCGGAAGCCGCTTCGGCGGACTTCGTGGTTCTGAATACATGCACGGTTACGGCCGCGGCAGACGCCCAAGCCCGCGACGCCATCCGCAAGATCCACGCCGCGAATCCGTCCACGCGGATCATTGTCACGGGTTGCTATGCGCAACGCTCGCCGGAAGAGCTCGCCGTGCTGCCCGGAGTCACGCACGTGGTGGGGAATTCACACAAACCGCAAATACCAGGGTTGCTGCGGACCATCGCCGCGGTGGCGAAGATTCCGGAGAGGGAGGATCCGGTTTTGTATCACTCTGCGCCGATTCTGAGCGGCGACATTTCTACAGTTTCGGATGTTCTGGTCGCGCCCGTGCTCGGCGGAGAAGGGAATCACACGCGGCCGACGCTGAAGATCCAGGATGGGTGCAACTCGAGGTGTTCGTTCTGTGTGATTCCGTTTGTGCGCGGAAGATCGCGCAGTCTTCCCGCGGCCACGGTTCTCGGCGAAATTCAGCGGCTTGCGGACTCTGGCTTCCGGGAAATCGTTCTCAGTGGCATCAATCTGGGCACCTACGGCCGCGATCTTTCCCCGCGCGTGGAGTTTCTGGAACTGCTGCGACGCATCCTTGGGGAAACCTCCGTGGAGCGCCTGCGAATCAGTTCGATCGAGCCGCTGGATGTGAATCAGGACGTCATTGATCTTTTCGCTTCCACGGATCGCATCGCCGCGCACTTTCACATGCCCCTGCAATCCGCGAACAATCGCATTCTCGCCGCCATGCACCGCTGGTACCGTGCGGAACACTATGCCCGCCGCGTCGAGTTAATCCGCGAGCAACTTCCGCATGCGGCCATTGGGGCTGACGTGATCACCGGTTTCCCGGGAGAGACGGAAGAGGAGCACGCAACGACGATGCGGTTCATCGAGGGGCGCCCTCTTACGTATCTCCACGTGTTTTCCTATTCGTCGCGGCCTGGCACGCAGGCTGCCCTGCTCCCGAACCAGGTTCCCGGCGCGGTGATCAAACGCAGGGCCCGCGAACTTCGCGCGCTTGGCGAATCCAAATCGGCGGAGTTCCGCAACTCGCAAATCGGGCGTTTTCTGCGCGTCCTTACACTGCACCGCAATCCCGGAGATGATCCCGCGCGAACACCGGCGCTATCTGAGAACTATCTTCCCGTTATGATTTCGCAAGTGCTGCCGCACAATCAGTGGGTGACAGTTTCCTTGGCGCGTGCCGACGGCAAAAAACTGATTGCGCTGCCAGTGAAATTTGATTCGGTCCCTGCCTCCGGGGCGGTCTAAGCCAGCTCATGCATATCCTTGGCATCTCCACATTGGGGCGAAGTTCGGCGGTGGCGCTGATCGATGAGCACTCCGTCTTGTTTGCCATCGAGGAAGAAAAGCTCAGCCGCCAGGAGTCTTCGGATATACCGCGCCTGGGGCTGGAGCGCTGCCTGCATGAATATCACCTGAAGCTCTCCGATTTCCGGGCGATTGCGCTGGCCGAACGGCCTGAACCGCGCGCGCCTTCGCGCAGCGGTCACAGGCGGCCGGCGCGTTCTGCTTTGCAACAGCAACTGCAGAATATTCTGCGGGGGGGCCCGCGCCCTTCCCATTTCGAACATCATCACTGTCATGCGGCCAGCGCCTATTACACTTCCGGTTTTGAGCGCGCGCTGATTGTTTCGCTCGACGAAGGGGCCCATTCGCAGTCCGGCATGGTTTTTTTGGGCGATGGCGACGAGATTCGCCCGTTGCAGACACAGAAATTTCCGGATTCTTTTGGCTGGTTTTATTCACGCCTGACTGAGCTTGCCGGTTTGCGCCCCCACAAGGATGAACACAAGCTCCAATGGTTGAGCAAGGATGGCCAGCCGGAATATCTGACGGTGTTTCGCAAACTGTTCAGCTGGAAATCGAGCGGCTTGCCAGCGTTGAATCGCCGCTATTTTGAAAGCGGGCCGGATCGCCGCGGGATTTTCGCGCCGCGATTTTACCGGGAACTGGGTTTGCCCTCGCGCGGGCAAGCGCCGAACCCGGTAGTGCGCGCGAATCTGGCGCGAAGTGCACAGGACTATCTCGAAGAGCTGGTGCTTCAACTCGCTGCCAATTTTAAGGAACAGGCGGGCACCGATTCGCTTTGCCTCGCCGGCGGCATCTTCCTGAATGTGCTGCTGGTGCGGGCCCTCGAAAGACGCAGCGCTTTCGATCACGTCTATGTTCAGCCGGTTTCCGGCAATGCGGGCACGGCTCTTGGCGCGGCGTATCTTTCGCGCAAGAAGATCAAAGGACACTCCGGGCGCGCGCCGCTCGCGAGCCTGGCACTCGGTATGCACGCGGATTCCCAGGAAATGAAGGCGGTCCTCGACAATTGCAAGATTTCCTATCGCTACCTTTCCGGAGAGGATCAGACCATAGAAGAGGCCGTGGGGCTGCTCTTGCGCGACAAGATTGTGGCCTGGTGCCAGGGCCGCACGGAATTTGGCCACCGCGCGTTAGGCAATCGCAGCCTGCTGGCCTCGCCGTTCTCGGAATACGTCGTCGAGAACGTCAATCAGTTCATCAAGCATCGCGAGGGATTTCATCCCTTCGCTCTTTCGGTTCCCGGGGAGCGCGCCGCGGACTACTTTGATGCTTCGCCCAATTGCCGCTTCATGGCGTCACTCGCCACGCTTACCCAGCCGGTGGCAGGACTCGAACGGTTCACGTTCCACGGAAATACGGTGCGCGTCCACACCGTGGAAAGAAACGCCAATCCGCTCTTCTGGAAGCTGCTGCACAAATTTGGCGAGTCCGCGCCCGCGCCGATCCTGGTCAACACTTCCTTCAATCTGTTTGGTGAGCCGCTGGTCACCGACCCGCGTGGAGCGGTGCGCAGCTTCTATTGCGCCGGCGTGGATGCTCTCGCCCTCGGCCCGTTTCTACTGGTGAAGTGAGCTTAGGAAGGCACTCGGCTTTTGTGTTGAAGTTCGCCCTTACCCCTCAAAGATGACTTGTGCCATCGCTTGCTCCGATGTGTGCGTAATGCTTACGGCGATATTTTTCACACCGAGGGCATCGGCAATTTTCCTTGCTTCCCCCTTTAGTGCCAGCGTGGGCCTTCCGCCGCGTTGCCGAACCACTTCCACGTCCACCCAGCGCACGCCGCGGCTCCAGCCGGTTCCGAGCGCCTTCATCGCGGCTTCTTTCACCGCGAAGCGTCCCGCGTAACGCTCGTACTTGTTTTTGAACTGCTCGCAATAGGCAACCTCGTCGAGCGTGTAGACGCGGCGCAGGAAGCGTTCCTTTTGCGACTCCATCACCGCCTGAATGCGTTTTACTTCGGCGATGTCAATGCCCATACCCACAATCATGATTCACCCTGGTCGCGACGTTTGGCCCGCATGGTTCCGTCTATTTTTCAGCGGCCACCTGTTGCGATTATACTGTTCGGATTGTGCCAGCCAGAAAAACATCGCTGAGGAAGAGTCAGAATCGTCAACCGGGGGAACGCAATGGTCTGCGCAGCTCCGTTTCCGCGCCGTGGGTTCTTCGCAGCTCGGAGGGCCTGCAAGTCCTGGAGCTGGCGCCCTTTCAAAAGCTCTCCTGGCTGGTCCACGGGTTCAGCACGCGTCCCGGGGGAGTCAGCGAGCTCGACGGGGAAAGAGTGCTCAACCTCAGCTTCATGGAGTGGGACGCCAAGGAAAACGTAACGGAGAACCGGCAGCTATTTCAGTCGGCGGTCGGGGCGAAGGATTTTACGCTCGTTGCGATGAAGCAGATCCATTCGACGCTTGTCCGGCTGTTCTCTTCCGCGCCGGCCCGGCCCTGTAAAGGCGACGGTTCGGCCACAAATGAGCCGGGCGTGCTTCTGGCGGTGCAAACGGCGGATTGCGTGCCCATCCTGCTGGTCGATCCCAAGAAACGCGCCGTGGCCGCGGTGCACGCCGGTTGGCGCGGCACACTGGCGCGCATTACGCAAAAAACGGCGGGCCGGATGCGCTACGAGTTCGGCAGCAACCCGGCTGACCTGCTCGCTGCCATTGGTCCTTCGATCGGTCCGTGTTGTTACGAAGTAGGCGCGGAATTCGTGCCGAAATTCACGGCGCAATTTGCGGATGCCCACGACTATTTTGATGAGCCTCGGTCCGGGGAAGAGCCCAATCCCCTGCAGTGGCTGAACATGGCGCCGCCGGGCCACCAGCCTCCGCCAGAAAATGTGCATCTCGATCTCCGCAAGGCCAACCGCTCGCAGCTCCTAGCTGCGGGCCTGCGCGCGCAAAATATCTTCGTTAGCAATCTCTGCACGGCGTGCCATACCGAGCTTTTCTTCAGCTACCGCAAGGAAGGTGCGGTTTCAGGCAGGCTGCTTTCGGTGATTGGCATACGGAAATAGCAGGGCGGCGAACGCCCATGCATTAAGGTTGTGGTGCGCTGTTTTTCCGGCCAAACAACTCCTGTTCGACAAGCTGGGAAAGGATGTGGCCGATCAGGGTGTGGCACTCCTGAATGCGCGGAGTGTCGTCCGAGGGCACGCGGATGCATTGTTTGACAATGGATCTGAGCTTGCCCCCCGAACGGCCCGTCAGGCCAACGGTGAGGAGGCCAATTTTGTTGGCAGCGGCCACGCCGTGAAGCACGTTTGGGGAATTGCCGCTGGTGGAAATAGCGATGCCGATGTCGCCCGGACGCGCCAGCGCTTCGATCTGGCGCGAAAAGACCTCCTCGAACCCGTGATCATTAGCAATGGCAGTGACAGAGGAGAGGCTTTCCGCGAGAGATAGCGCAGGGAGGGCCGGACGATCGAAAGCAAAGCGGCCGACCAGTTCCGTGGCGATGTGTTGCGCGTCGTTGGCGCTGCCGCCGTTGCCGAAGAGGAGAACCTTGTTTCCTTCGCGGAAGGTGCGAATCAAAGTTTCGGCGATAGAGGAGAGAGTGGACACAAAGGTGGCATCTGCGCGAAGCAATTCCATCGTCGCAAGCGCCGATTCCACGGAACTGCGGATATGCGCATCAAATTGGGAAGATTGGCTCATTCGATTCCGTAGTCTATCACGGCACTAGAATTCACCCGGAAATGTTCATGAATCTGGCGTATACCGACTCGACAAAAAGGGAGAAAGCGGTCCCCTTTGGCTAGTGCAGAACTGGCAGCGGAGAGATCTGAATTTCGTTCAGCGCCAATTGCCCGCAGGCGGCCATGACATCGCGACCACGGGAATAACGCACAAAGGCCGGGACGCCGCGATCAGTCAGGATTTTACGAAATAGCTCGATGCGTTCTTCGCTGGACTCTTTAAACGGCAATTCGCCTGGATTCCAGGGAATCAGGTTGACTTTGACGCGTTTGAGCGGTGCCAGCATCCGGACCACGCGGCGCGCATCTTCCGGCGCGTCGTTCACGCCGCCGAGCATCACATATTCAAAAGTCACGTGCTCCCAATTCCGCAGGGGATACCTGCGGCACGCCGCGATCAGGTCCTTGAGAGGGTACTTGCGATTGATGGGCATCAACTGGTCGCGCTGCTCATCATAGGAGGCATTCAGGGAAATCGCCAGCTTAGGGCGCATTTCCTCGTTGGCCATGCGCTCGATTCCCGGAACTACGCCGCTGGTTGAAAGCGTCACATGCTTCTGCGAAAGCCCGACACCTTCCTTATCCAGCAGGATGCGTAGGGCGGCAAAGGTATTCTCAAAATTCAGCAGCGGTTCTCCCTGGCCCATCAAGACCACATTCGTTCGCGCAGCAAGTCCACTTTCTCCGCTCCCTTCTTCTGTGAGGCCGGAGTTTGAACCGCCCATCTCGATCAGCGGCAACAATACCTGCGCCAGAATCTCTCCCGGGGTCAGATTCCGGATCAGCCCCAATTGCGCGGTGAGACAAAATCGACAATCGACGGCGCAACCCGCTTGCGTGGAAATGCAAATCGTCTGCCGGCCCTCGCTTGGCATGAACACGGCTTCCACCGCCGCAGCTTTCATCCGGGTTTGCTCTTCGGGCGCGCCCAGGCCGAACAAATACCGCACCGATCCGTCGGCGGAGGTGTATCGCTGGCGCACCGAAGGCAACGTGACCCTGGCGTCGGAGGTGAGCTTGGCCCGAAGCGCCGCCGGCAAGTTCGTCACCGACGCGACGTCCAACTTTCGTTCCGCGTACAGGGCGCGATAGAGCTGCACTCCTCGAAAGGCAGGTTCGCCGAGCGACAGGCAATAGGCCTTCAGTTCCTCTTTGTTCTTGCCCAGCAACTCCATCGTCAGTTCGCTAACCTCTCTCATCATTCTCTCATCAACGGGGAGCGGTTGGACGATGGCGGTCGAACGCCGGGAGGTTCAGCGGTGCAATGCCATCATAAGTATTTGATAATATTACAGTTACGGGATGCTGTGACGCTATTCACTCGGCTCTCGCCACACTCTCCGCTGTGTGCAAGAATACCCCATGGTCTCGAACGCGCGCGATATTCATCGTCACGCCTTACCGAACGGCCTCGTGGTCATCACCGAGACTATGCAGAACGTACGCTCGGTGTCCGTGGGAATCTGGGTACGCAACGGGTCTCGCCGCGAAGCCCCCTCCGAAAATGGCCTGGCCCATTTCCTGGAACACATGGTGTTCAAGGGAACCGAGCGGCGCTCGGCCGAGCACATCGCACGCGAAATGGACTCGGTCGGCGGAATGCTCGACGCGTTCACTTCCAAGGAGCAGATCTGCTTTAACGCCAAAGTTTTGGATGAACATCTTCCGATCGCGTTCGACGTCCTCGCCGATCTGGTGTTGCGTCCGAAATTGGATTCCGATGACGTGAAGAAAGAGCGCCAGGTGGTCCTGGAAGAAATCAAGATGGACCTGGACAATCCCGAATATCTTCTGCACGACCTGTTCACGCGCGGCTTTTGGCCCGACCATTCCCTGGGGCGGCCGATCTTGGGCACGCCCGAAACCGTGCGCGGGTTTGACCGCGAAGCTTTGCGCAGCCGCTTTAAAGATTGGTTTGCGCCGGATCGCATTCTGGTTACCGCCGCCGGGAATATCGGACACGAACAGGTGCTGGATCTCGTAGAAAAGGAATTTGGCCAGTTGAAGCCGCTGGTCAGAGAGGAAGAGGATCCCGTTCCGACCACGGCGGCGCCCATCCATCTGGAAACCAAGCGCGACCTGGAGCAGGTGCACCTCTGCGTGGGCGTGCCTTCCTTGCCCATCGCGCACGAACGCCGCTTTGGCGTCGCGGTGCTGAACAACCTGCTGGGCGGCGGAATGTCCTCGCGCCTGTTCCAGAGTATCCGGGAGAAGCAGGGCCTGGCATACGCCGTATTCAGCGAACTGACGCCCTATTCCGACACGGGAATGCTCAGCGTCTATGCAGGAACGGCGAAGGAGACCGTCGGGCAGGTTCTGGACATGACCATCGCGGAATTCCGCGCGATGAAGGAGTCGCCGGTTTCCGAGGAAGAACTTTTGCGCGCCAAGAACCACCTGAAGGGCTCGCTGATGCTGTCGCTCGAATCGACGAGTTCGCGCATGTCCAACCTGGCGCGCCAGGAACTGTATTTCCACCGGTTCTCGTCGCTGGATGAGATTCTGGCTTCCATCGAGGCGGTCACCCGGGAGGAAGTGCAGGCGCTTGCGCAGGAATTTTTCCAACCAAACCACATCGCGACAACCGTGCTTGGCCCGCTGAACGGCTTCTCTGTCGACCGCGCCCGCCTGGCCTGCTAGTGTGGTGTCCCGAAAATTGTTGAACAAACTTCTGACGCTTCAGGGGCTAAAGCCTGACTCATTCGCGACGGCTTACGGGGCGGCCCTTCGAGGCTCAGGGTAAACTGAAGCCGCCACCTCCTAAAGAGAAATGCCAAGAAGTTCTGGGACACGACACTCGTACCCTGCCGAATCATCAGACCTCAATTGACTTTGAGCGGCCCGCAGCATTTCTTGTATTTCCTCCCCGACCCGCAATAACAGAGGTCGTTACGCCCGATTCTTGTCGGCTTGTCCGTCTTTTCGACCTGAGGATTTGCACGAAGGGCTTGCAGACGGCGTTCGTACAGCACCTTCACGGCAGCCGCGGCGCCATAGATCAACTTGCTTCGCAACTTGTTCCCTATCTTTTTCTTGTACGGCCGCATCGTTTTGTCCGGATGATTTTCATAAGCCAGCGCGAAAATCGGAATCAATAGGGCGAACTCGTTTTCATCCTCAAATAACTTTCCCCACGCTTTCCGCCGCAATTCCGTCCCGGTCAAAAACCCGCAGGCCCAATCGGTGCCCTTGGCCATTCCTTTCTCATCGCGGATCAACAATGGGACATGGAATTCCCCGGATAACAGTTCTGCAACAATCCAATTCCAGTTTCGCATCATCAATTCCAGAAGGCGATTTAGAGTCTTCTCGGTCGGCAGCACTGCCGCATCCTCCGGAATTTCGCCGAGAATTTTGGGCATGCACTCGGCAATGCTCACCATTTCCGGGCAGGTAATCAGAGCGCACTGAAAACCATCCAGTTCCTCGACGTTCATGGCGCCTGACCCTCCAATCCGGGAAAGGAGCTCGTCGAATTCGTCCAGTTCTTGATCCGTGAGCGGCCGCTTGGCTATTTTCATGTGTCTCGATCCTGCCCGCGCATCGAATTCTAATCGCAATTCCTCTCGCGTTCACCTGCATTTAAAGAATTCCCGGTGATTCCGCGTTGACGTGTCCGTTCCGCTCTGCCATCATCTTGAAAGTTTTATTGGTGTGGGCTTTTTTCGCGGGGGAATTTCCATCGGCTTGCGCGTTTCCATTCTTGCGTCCGGCAGTTCGGGCAATCTGACGCTGCTCGAAACGGAACGCACCCGTATCCTTGTGGACGCCGGCTTGGGAAAGCGCGAGACTCTTGCCCGCCTCGCCGCCGTGGGTAGAGACGTCGACCGGCTCGACGCCGTTTTGATCACTCACGAACATACCGACCACTGCAACGGGCTGCCGCAGGTCCTGGGGCTCTGGAAGACACCGCTGTACGTGACCGGGCCGACCATGGACGCGCTGCACCGGATTCTTCCGGACACGTTCCGGAAGCGTTTGCAGGCCGTCGAATCGATTCAGGCTGGTCAGAGTTTTTCGATCGGCGATATCGACGTGCACGCTTTCGCGATCCCTCACGATGCTGTCGACCCTGTGGCGTTCACTTTTCAGACCAACGGTACGAAAGTGGCCATCTGTACCGACTTGGGGTACATGCCTAATCACGTGAGAGTGCATCTGCGCGAGACCGATTGCCTGATTCTGGAATCCAATCACGATCTGGACATGCTGAAAGTGGGGCCGTACCCGTGGGCTGTCAAACAGCGCGTGCTCTCGCGTACGGGCCACTTGTCGAACCACGCTGTCAGCGAATATTTGGCCGACCCGGAAGGATTCGACTCCCGCGCGCGCTATCTGGTATTGGCCCATATGTCCGAGGAAAATAATAATCCCTATACGGCAACCATCTCGGCCACGGAGGCCTTAGGCAGGCGTCCCGCCGAGGCGGCATTCACTGGCGAACTCCTGATTGCCTCGCAACACATTCCGCTCAAGCCGCTCGAACTTTGATCCGCCCGATCCACCCTCGCGACCCACCCTCGCGTTGACACTCGCGGGTTTTTCCTCTACTTTGAAAAGACCTTGGTAGAGGTGCGGCGGCCATGAGTAGGCGAGCGCGTGTTCCCGATCAGCATCGGGCGCTCGGCGAAAGGGGCCCGGCCCAGAGGTCAGGTCGGCGAGATTTCGCTGATCGCCGCCGAAACCGGTACGACAGCTGAAATCGTCGCGGTTGGTGTTCAGGGCTAAGACCTGTTCACTGTCATTCGCGGAGTCATTCTCCCGGGTGGAGCGCTATCGAGAGGCAGCCACCTGCGTGTTCCTGCGCAGCCCTTCCTTTCGTTGCGCACCTCCCAAACACTCTCCCAAGCCGGAAAACTATGGACCTGTTTGCCCTGACACGAGCGCTCATCGACCTGGATTCGACGACCGGGCAGGAAAAGCCCGTGGTCGACTATTTGTTCGCCCATCTTTCGGAGATTGCAGCGCGGCACAACGGCCGCCTCGAGCGCCAGCCCGTAGCGCCGGACCGGGATAACCTTTTTCTCTCATTTGGCGATCCCGTGGTTACGCTCTCTACCCACATGGACACGGTGCCGCCGTATTTTTCTTCCAGTGAGAACGGGGGGCATATTCGCGGCCGCGGCGCGTGCGATGCCAAGGGCATAGTGGCAGCGATGATTGGCGCCGCGGAAGTGGTGCTTGGCTCGGGCACTCGTAATCTGGCGCTGTTGTTTGTCGTTGGAGAAGAACGGGACAGCTTGGGCGCCAAGGCTGCGGCGGCAACTCCCCGCGGCTCTCGTTTCCTGATCAATGGCGAGCCCACGGACAATCGCCTGGCGTTGGGGTCGAAGGGGGCCCTGCGATTCGAGATTGTTGCGCGGGGCAAGCTGGCGCATTCGGCCTACCCGGAACTGGGGCATTCCGCGATCCATTCGCTGCTTGATGCACTTGGCGATATCCGGGCCATCCCGTTGCCGAGGGACGCGATTCTGGGTCCATCGACGCTCAACGTCGGTACGATCCGCGGAGGACGCGCGCCCAACGTGGTGGCAGACGAAGCTCGGGCGGAAATCATGTTTCGACTGGTTGGTGACGCCGAGCCGTTGCGGGCTGCCGTGGAACGCGCGGCTTGCGGGCATAAAGTGGAAGCGCGGGAAGTGCTGCATTGTCCCGCAGTACATCTGGGCGCGCTGGAAGGCCTGCCTACCACGGTCGTGGCCTTTACCACTGACATCCCCACGTTCGATGGAGCTTGGGGCAAGCCGTTTCTGCTTGGTCCCGGGAGCATTCACGATGCTCACACCGCCGAAGAGCACATCGACAAGAAAGAATTGCGAGGGGCCGTAGGAATTTATGCCTGGATGGTCCGTCAACTTCTGGCAACAGGAGACGCTTCGTGACCAAGACTCGACTGGCCATTGTGGGTTGCGGGAAAATGGGCCGCCTGGTGGAGCAACTGGCTCCGGAATACGGCTTCGAGGTTTGCGCGCGATTTGCGCGATCCGATATCGCTTCGCTCTCCGGCGAATCGCTGAAGGGAGCGGCAGCGGCCATAGAGTTCACCACTCCCTCGGCAGCCCCTGAAAATCTTCGCCGGCTGGCAGGCCTTGGAGTCAACACGGTGTGCGGCACCACCGGCTGGTATGACGAACTGCCGCAAATTCATAAGGCAATTGCGGAGGCGCGCACCGCTCTGGTCTTCGGAGCCAATTTTTCTGTGGGGGTGAATCTTTTCATGGAAATTGTGGCGAGGGCGGCGGCTCTTTTTGCGCAGCATCCCGAATACGAGGCGTGGGGCTGGGAGATACATCATTCAGCAAAGAAGGATGCGCCCTCCGGAACGCTTAAGAAGCTTGCCGCGGAGATCCGTCACTCCGGATTCAGCGGCTCGCTGACGCTCAGTTCCAATCGGGCCGGCGCCCACACCGGGACGCACGAAATCGGTTTTGATTCGCTGGCGGACACGGTCACGCTTCGCCACACGGCGCGAAGCCGCGAGGGCTACGCCCGTGGCGCGCTGCAAGCCGCGCGCTGGATGACGGGCAAAAAAGGCGTCTTTGAATTTCGGGAAATTCTGGCCGAGTTACGGCAGCCAGCAGCCCTCGCGGTCCCCGAGACAGATTAGGTGGGGAAGCGGAGATTCCTGGTTGAGTGAATATTTGGAACGGCGGAAGAATTTGCAAAGGAGCAACACATGTTTACAGGAACTGGCACTGCGCTCGTGACTCCGTTTCGGCGCGATGGGTCGCTCGACGAGCCCACGCTTCGCTCGCTGGTCAAGCGGCAGATCACGGCAGGCATCGATTTTCTGGTGCCGTGCGGGACGACCGGCGAAAGTCCGACGCTCACAGAAGAAGAGCGGCGTCGCGTCGTGGAAATTACGGTGGAACTCGCCAAGGGCAAAGTGCCGGTGCTGGCAGGCGCAGGCGGATATAACACCTGCGAAGTGATTTCGCGCGCGCGCGAACTGACGAACCTGGACGTCAGCGGCATCCTGTCCGTCACGCCTTACTACAACAAGCCGACGCAGGAAGGGCTCTACCAGCATTTCAAAGCCATCGCGGAGGCGGTGGACCTGCCCATTATTCTTTATAGCGTCCAGGGACGCACCGGCGTGAACATTGAGCCCGCCACGGTGCAGCGGTTGGCGCAGATACCCAATATCGTGGGGATCAAGGAAGCCTCAGGAAATATCGGGCAGATGGCCACGATCCTGAACTGCGTGCCCGAAGAATTCCTGGTGCTCTCTGGGGATGACGCGTTGACGCTTCCGCTGATCGCCCTCGGTGGCCGCGGGGTCATCTCCGTTGCATCCAACGAAATTCCGGCGGAGATGAAGCGCCTGACGCAACTGGCTCTCTCCGGCGATTTCGAAAGTGCTCGCAAGATTCATCGCCGATACCATGCGCTGATGGAGATTAATTTTGTGGAATCGAATCCTATCCCGGTGAAGACAGCGATGGCGGAAATGGGCTTGCTGGAGGCTTGCTGGCGGTTGCCGCTGGTTTCGCCAAAAGCGGAAAATCGAGCGCGGATACGTGCCGTGCTGGAATCGCTGAAACTTGTTGAGAGAGCGCATGCTGCAATCTCAAATTGAATCGCTTTATGACGCACCTCCCTCTTCCTATGGAGAAGAACATTTCAATTTGTTTCGAGCGTTTAAGGGTGCACTGAATCTTGGGGAAATCCGCGCCGCCGAACCGGACCCCGCCTCAGCCACAGGCTGGCGGGTAAACGTGTGGGTAAAAAAGGGGATTCTGCTCGGGTTCCGCATGGGCGGCATCGTGGATATGTCCATCGACGCGCGCCGCCAGCCCTTCTTCGACAAATCCACTTATCCCGTGCATCCATTCTCCTCCTCGGATGGCGTGCGCATTGTGCCCGGGGGTTCGAGCATTCGCGATGGAGCTTACATCGCGCGCGGAGTGATCTGCATGCCGCCGATGTTCGTAAACGCAGGAGCGTACGTGGGAGAGAACACAATGATCGATTCCCACGCACTGGTGGGCTCGTGCGCGCAGGTTGGCCGCAATTGCCATCTTTCCGCGGGCACACAAATTGGAGGCGTGCTTGAACCCGTGGGGGCGCTGCCGGTCATCATCGAGGACGATGTTCTGGTCGGGGGAAATTCAGGCGTGTATGAGGGCACGGTCGTGAAACGCCGCGCGGTACTGGGAACTGGCACAATCCTGAATCGCTCGATCCCTGTCTATGATCTGGTCCGCGATGAGGTTTATCTCGCAAAAGAGGATCAGCCGCTGGTGATTCCGGAAGATGCCGTGGTGGTTCCCGGTGCGCGCGCGGCCTCTCATGCGGCCGGCTTGAAGTGGGGACTTTCCCTGCAATGCGCCGTGATCGTGAAATACCGCGATGCCAGAACCGGATCGCGAGTGCAGCTGGAGGATTTGCTGCGTTGATTTCGCGAGGGAGTGGAGTGGCGACTCCTGCTCCGGTTACTTCCTGAAACAGTTATTGACTCAGGACTTTCTCAAAGAATGCCAGGGCCCGCGGATCTTCGGACTGTCCCAGCCAGAACATGGCCTGCTTGCGCACTTCCGGGTTTTTGCTAGTCTGCGCCACTTCGATTAATTTCGACACGCCTTCCTCACTGGGCATCTGGCTAAGCGCAAAGACCGCCTTCTTTTTCACTTCCGTATCTGGATCGTTCTGAATGGCACCGGTGATGGTGCTTACCGCCTTCCTGCCCGCCTTCTGCGCCAGCCAGAACAATGCCTGGCCGCGGACGTGTGCATCCGCATCTTCATGCGTCATGCGAATCATCTCGTCCAAAGCGCCCGGCGCACTGCTCACCGATAATGCGAAGGTGACTTGTTCCCGCACATGGGCGCTGGGATCGCTCTTCGCCAATTTCTCCAGCATAGCCAGTCCGTTCTTTCCACGCGCTGCGCCCAGCCAGAACACGGCCTTCTCTCTAAGCGCGGATGGCTCGTCGGGCGAGACGAAGGATGCCAGCGCTCGATCGGCTGACGCGTCTGCATGCAGCGCGATGGCCGTCAGCGCCTGGTCGCTGAGCCCATGGCCGTGCCGTTCGGCAATATTCTTCGCAGCAACATACGTGGTAAGCAAGGCCACGCTTTCTGCCTGCTTCACGCCAGTCAGCCACACCACGCGGAGCCCGCCGGCGTCCAGAGTGCAATCCGCAGAAGCGAGGCGAATGCGCATCACCACCTCCTTTTCCATGCGGAACAGAACAATTAATTGCAGCGGGCCTTCCAGCTTGACGGTTTTGGACTGCTCGCGCGGGGCGAGGGAATCGCCGTGTTGCGGCGCAAGGTTGCAGGTATCGCCGTCTCCATCACGGCTATATCCGTGGTCATACCCGCAGCAAACCGAGTGGTTGGCCGCGACTGCTTCCACTTCATAGGCCAGCCACTGGGGTTGTTCGGTCTCAGCGACAATCTGGTTCACGCTGTTTCCCAAACTCTGTGTTACGGCGCGCGTTTCCAGCCTGGCATTGACAAACTGCGGCTGGCCGGCACGCGCGGAGGATACCGTGACACAAAGACTTAAAATCGCGGTGGCCAGGATGGGCCGGGCAAAACGAGCGGAGCGGTGTGAAGTCATGGCGTACCTCACTTCTGGAGAATTTCCATCATGTAATCTGTGGCAGTCTTGTCACCGATCAGGGACAACTTCTCCACTGCCTTCTTTTGCAGGACCGGATCCTTCTCGCTTTTGGCAATGGCCACCAGAGCCTTGGAATTACCTTCGAGGAAATAGGCATTGAGCACTTCTTCCTTCAGGCCGCGATCCGATTCCTTGGTGTAAATCGACTGGAGCGCGTTCGACGCATCGCTACTCCCAACGAGACCAAGATTTTTGATCGCCGCGCGACGTAGTTCCGGGTCCTTCTCGTTCTCCGCCGCCTGCACCAGTCGCTTTGCGTCTCCCGCCAGGAAGAAGGCCTGGAGGATCTCGCGGCGCACATCGGTGGAATTCTCCGCGCGGTAAAGCTGTTCCAACTCGCTTTCCCCGCCCACGAGCCCGAGCTGCCTGATGGCTTCGCGCTTCAGGTCGTCGTTCTTTTCGTTTTTGGCCGCGTTGAAGAGGCTCTGCTTGTCTCCGGCCAACATGTAGCTCTTCAGCACGGCCCGTTTGATGCTCACATCGCTCGTTGACGTGTAGACTTCGGCAAGCGTTTTCCCCGCGCGTCCCTCGCCGAAAATTCCCAGGTATTCGACGGCCTTGCGTTGCAATTCCGGATTGCCCTGGCCGAGAGCGACCTTGCCCAGGATTTCCATGGCCTGTGGCGTGCCGCTCTGCGCCAGGACGAAGAGGGCCTTCGATTTCACTGCTGGGGAAGACGGGCCATTCAGCACCTTTTTCACCAGTGGCACTGCCTTCTGGGGATCGCTGTTCATCAAGCCTTGGAGGGCCAACAGTTTCAGATCGTCGCTTCCGACGGCATCGGGATTCGTTTTTGTCCCGGAGGATTGGCGAATTTCAATTTCGAGCGCTGCGGCGTCTTTGTTCCACCGACTTTGCGGAAAAGATTTTTTCATTTCGGCGATTGTGGAAAGTGCGCTGTCCCGTTTGCCCAACTTGTTGTCCGCATAAGCCAGCCAGTAAAGGGCAGCGTCGGTTTGTGGCCCCTTCAGTTGCGACAGTTCCGCGAATTTCTTTGCGGCCTGGGAGAATTGGCCGTCGTCGAGCGCTTCGCGGCCGCTGTCATACAGATCTTGCATGTGGTCGATGCGATCCTGTTCCGCGTCCTTTTTGTCCTGTTCGCGTTGGCGCGCTTCCAACTCCTGATCGCCCTGGGCCTGTTCACTTTCCAATTCTTCCTGAGTCTTCTGGTCCTCCGCCACAAATCGCTTGGCCTGCTCGGGCGTCTGTGGTTCCGGAGCGATTTTCGCCTCGAGGGCGACTGGGCTGCTGGCCAATAACCCCAGCAAAATTGCAGCGGTTCCCAAGCGAAACGCCATTTTTTTGAGACTCTCCGTCGTCATCTGCCAGTTCATACCTTGTTCCTCTCTTTGATTCCCGAATTATTTCGAGCCGGCGAGGGCTTTGGCGCCTTTTCACGCTCTCGCAAATCCTGGTGGACCACCCGGACTTTGAACAAAATCCCCTTGGCCTCAATGCGCTTCTGCAATGACACAAACTGCGCCGGTGTTACCTCATCGGGGCTGTTGGCAATGTCCAGGAGCACGCGTTCCAGCTCATCCAGGGTGCTGGCCATTGACGTATCGCCGTCGCGCAGCGCCGACTGGCGATACAAGCGATTCTCTTCCACGAGGTCTTCCGCGCGCTTCTGTTCCGCGGAAATATTGATCAGCTTCTGGCCCTTTTCCGGTTCCGTGTTTGCCAATTCCACCAACACCATTTCCGAGCGGCCCAGGTGATCTCCAACGGCGACCACCAGGACGCGCTCCCGTACCTTCCCGGCGTCGGCGGTACCGCCGCCAGGCGTTTTGCGCGGACTGATTCGTCCAATGTAAAACGCGAGGAGCAGCAGGGCCGCCACAGCCCCGAAGGCTGCCAGCCGCCGCGCTTCAAAAAAGCCTTCCCACCAGCGCCAGCGTCTCTCCGGAAGCTTCGGCGCAATCTGCTGCCACACGCGCCGGCCATAGTCCTCGCCCGGTTCCGGCAGAGGCATGGTGTCCAGGGCGGCAAACATTGCCTCGATGCGTTCCATCTCCTGGCGACACTCGGCGCAGTCATTCAAATGCGCTGCGAAGACTTCCCGCCCTCGGCTCTCGCCATCCCGGTAAGCGATCAATTCTTCTTCGGTCATATGCTTCATGATTCCGTTCCCATCGCTCGAGCAGCGCCGCGCGGTTCCATGAAAGGCTCGAGCGCTTTCCGCAGCTTGGAGGCGGCGCGGAAGACGGTATTCTTCGTGGCATTCGAATTGGATTTCAGCACCGCGGCAATTTCCTCAATGGCGCAGCCTTCCCAGTGGCGCATTACGATCGCCGTCCGTTCCGCCGGCGTGAGCGCGTCCAGCGCCGCTTTCATCTTCGCCGCCAATTCGGCGCTGCTGGCCAGGCGCTCGGGCGACGCCGTGGGGTCTTTGACCTGGGCGATCGGGTCGACCTCCCATCCATCTTCCAAGGGCCTGTTCGGTGGAGCCTGACGAGACTCCTCGACATTCCGCTGCCGGATCCGGTCGATGGCGTAATTCGCCGCGATCCGGTAGACCCAGGTTCCGAAATTGGAGTTTCCCGCGAACTGCCTCAACTTTTGATAGCCTCGCAAAAACGCTTCTTGCACTACTTCCTCCGCATCGTGCGAATTTCCTGTCATGCGATAGGCAAGTCGGTAGAGGTTGCGGCTGTAGCGCTCGACAAGAACACGATAAGCATCGCGCTCGCCGGCCAGTGTGCGTTCGACGGCACGCGCGTCGCTGATTGCCTCCGCTTCCGGCCTCCCGACGCTTTGCCACATTCGCACGATTAGACAGGATATGGTCTCTGCGGTTAGGTCGTAACCAGAGACTCCCTGTCGCCTCCGCCCCCCGAAATACCGTATCATTACAACGGGGTGGTCCTGGAGAGAGCCTAGTGATCCCACGCTATACGCGCGTTGAGATGGGCCGCGTCTGGAGCGAAACGAACCGCTTCCAGAAGTGGCTGGATGTGGAGCTGGCAGCGGCGGACACGCTTGCCGAGGCCGGCCTGGTGCCCAAGGACGCTGCGGCCCTGATGCGCACCCGCGCCAAGGTAGACGTGGCGCGGATCAATGAACTGGAAGCGCGCGTGAAGCACGACGTGATCGCCTTCACCATGGCGGTCGGCGAGTCGATCAAGAGCCCCGCCGCGGCCCGCTGGCTGCACTACGGGATGACGTCGAATGACGTGGTCGATACCGCGCAAGCGCTGCTGTTGCGCGACGCATCCCAGATAATCGAGCGCGACCTGGTGCTGTTCGGCGAAGTGTTGGACCTGCGCGCGCACGAGTTCCAGCACACACCGCAGATTGGCCGCACGCATGGCATTCACGCGGAACCGATCACCTTTGGCCTGAAGATTGCCAACTGGTTTGCAGAGAACCAGCGCAATATCGCGCGCCTCCAGGAAGCAGCCCGGGGCCTGGAGTTTGGGAAGATTTCGGGGGCGGTCGGCAATGCTTCGCATCTCGGGCCCGAAATCGAAGAGAAGATCTGCCAGCGCCTGGGGCTGAAAGTGACGCCGGTGGCTTCTCAGGTGATTCAGCGTGACCGTCATGCCCACTACCTGAGCGTGCTGGCGCTCATCGCCGCCACACTGGAGAAAATTGCCCTGGAAATCCGCCACCTGCAGCGCACGGAAGTACGCGAGGCCGAGGAGTACTTCAGCGGGGAACAACGTGGCAGTTCCGCGATGCCGCACAAGCGCAATCCGGTGACATGCGAACAGATCTGCGGCCTAGCGCGGCTGGTGCGCAGCAACATGATGGCGTCTTACGAAAACGTGGCGCTCTGGCATGAACGGGATATCTCGCACTCTTCCGTGGAACGCGTGATTCTGCCAGACTCCACGATCCTGGTGGACTATATGCTGGCGAAGATGACCGCCATCGTCAGCCAGATGCGCGTTTTCCCCGCGCGCATGCTGCGGAATCTGGAATCGACGCAAGGCCTCGTCTTCTCCGGCCAGCTGTTGCAGGACCTGATCGAGAAGGGCATGCCGAGGGACGACGCGTATAAGGCGGTACAGGAGAACGCCATGGCCGCCTGGGAATCGGAGACCAGTTTTCAGGAGCGCGTGGCCAAGGACGCGCGCGTCAGGAAATATCTGAACGCCAAGGATCTGGAATATACGTTTGAACTGAACCGGCAATTGCGCAACGTGGACAAATTGTTCGATAGGGTATTTGGGGCGCATCCTGCGGGAGAGCAGGGAATCGCCAACCAGGCATAAACGAAATTCGCCAGAAGATGAATTCAAGCAATAAAAAGAGCTCCCGGCTGGCCGGGAGCTCTTCTCTTTACTGCCTCTTCTGAGGTTGCCAAAGGCAAGCTCAGCTGCGGAGGCGGAAGCTATTCGACGCGCTGGACGTAGCGCGCTTCGGAAGTGTCCACGCGGATTCTGTCGCCCTCATTGACAAAAGGTGGAACGTTCACGACCAGCCCGGTTTCGAGGGTGGCGGGTTTCATGACCGAACTGGCGGTGGCTTTCTGGAGCGTGGGTTCGGTCTGAATCACCTTCATGTCCATGGTGTCCGGCAGGTCGACTCCGATAGGCTTATCGTCAAAAAATTCGATTTTCACGATGGTGTTGGGAATCAGATAGTAGACGGATTCCCCGAGTTCGTCCTTGGTCATCTGCATCTGCTCGTAAGATTGCGTGTTCATGAAATGGAAGTCGTCGCCTTCCTGGTAGAGATATTCGAATTCAATTTCGTCCAGGATAGCGCGGTCCACGAATTCTTCCGCGCGGAACCGGTAATCAATCATGACGCCATTGCGGAGGTTCTTCAGACGGGTTTGCATGGAGCCGCGCTTGTTCCCCGGCGTGCGATGATCGGTGCTGAAAACAGTGTAGAGCTGGCCCTCATGCTGGATCACCATGCCGGGGCGAAGTTGCGTGGCCTTAACGGTGCTCATAAATTCGCGCGGCCGGAATGCGGCCGTGGACTCCCTATAAAATTAGATTCGTTTGGCAAATTCCAGACGACAGCCCGATGGAGCGACGCGTGGAATGACCCGCCTGCTGTGGGCAGGCACGGGGCACGCGGGGTTAGAAAGCAAGCCCCGCGCAGAAAACCAGTATAAACGGGCCGTTGGGGAGCGGTCAAACACGCGCGGGGATAGGGGATAGGAGCCAGCGAAACTGCCCTATGTGTAAAACAAATCCTTCTCTCTAGTCAGCACCGCAATAGAGTATGATGGTCATCAAAGAAATAGATATCTAGGTGGTTAGACTGTGGAACAAAATGCGGCGCAAGTCGATTCACATTAGAAATTTCCGTGCCTTGGAACAGATCGATGTTGATCTTGACAGTCCAGTCAGCGTCATAGTTGGCCCCAATGCCATTGGCAAGACAACATTGTTAGAAGAACAACCGCTCGTGCCCCAGGATGTTGGCTGCTGTTGCCGCGACGTTGCCAGAAACAACAAGTCTGCCGAGGACGCACACCTGGCCGAATGTTGCCGTCAAGGATTCTAGCAGTTGAAAAACACCGGCCATTCTCGCCCTGAAACGCGGCGACGTTTCTGCGATTCGTTCCATCATTTTATAGCCTCCGGGAAGGGCCGCTTAAGGTTGAGTTGTATCACCGATACGTCGGGAGCGCCGCTAACGCCTGGTAGGTTCCGTCCATCTGGATGAATGCCTACGGCTGTTGGCAAGACTTGGGATACCCCGGCAGCACGGAGCCGGCCAATCCGGTTAATTGCATCTTCGATGAGCGCGACTACGGTTAGACGGGCTTTTTGTTGTAATATCGACGCCAAAATTGCCTGGTGATCTCGGACCAGTGTTCCCAAACCTGAAACCGAAAGTACGCCTACCGGAGACTTCAATGCGGAAGAAGACGCCTAGGTTCCTCGCCTTAGTATTCCTCGTGCAGGTTCTCTTAGCCTGCGCAAACTGTCAGGCACGTGCGCAGGCCGAGAAGGACTCCTATCCCGCAATGGCTCCTCTCGGTCAGTATTTGATGCCCGACGGGAATTCTGAAATCGCGCTGGCTCGCAGTGCTGCCCCAGCATCCGTTTCGGACGGAGCCGAAGTGATGGTGCTGGGACCGAAGGGATACACGACCACGGTGAAGGGCACGAATGGCTTTCTCTGCTTAGTGGAACGATCATGGGGCGCCGCCACCGATGATCCGGAGTTCTGGAATCCGAAAGTGCGCTCCCCCATTTGCTTCAACCCGCCAGCCGCAAGGACTTTTGTGCCTATCTTCCTGATGAAGACCAAATTAGTGGTGGCAGGAAAATCGAAGAAAGAGATCATCGAGGCGACCGCATCGGCGCTGAATAAGAAGGAACTGCCCGCGCTGGAGCCGGGAGCGATGTGTTACATGATGTCGAAGCAGCAGTACTTAAACGACCGCGCCATGAGCTGGCACCCACATCTGATGTTTCTTGTTCCGGGCAACGCGGCGAAAAGCTGGGGAGCCGATCTACCGGGCTCGCCGGTTATGGCGTTGGATGACCCTGAAGAACGGGTGACTATTTTCCTGGTCTGGGTTGGCAAATGGTCCGATGGGACGCTGGCTCCGCCGGTTGTGCACTGACTCCAATTCGATCGTTGAGAAGGCAGCGGGTGGGCATCGCACAGCTGCCGCGCGGATTTACAAGGCACGCGCTGTATTGATGGCGCGGCGCCGCAAGCAAGAAGGTGCGTGCGATGCTTCGACTGTATCAGGTGGTGGTCGGTGCGTTCCTGCCAACATCTGCTCGCGGAAGGCTCAAAAGCCATCCAAGAAGAGTGCCGAAGACCAAGCTGAATCCCAGTGTCTCCCAGAAGTGGCTGCGTGCCACGCTGGGGGGCATCAAGGGATTGGGTAAGAGCAGTATCGTAGTCCACGCCGCCAAGAACAGCGCAGTGGCCAGGGCGGATTCCCACCGGGCGACGTGGAGCATGCGGATCAGTGGATACACAAACGCGACGTAAAGTAGCGCACGAAACACCTGGAGCGGGAAGATCCAGCGTGCGTTCAACCAATTCCCTTTCAGCGAGTCAAAGAACGTGGGCCATTCCGGGCCGCCATAATATCTTCGTAGTTCGGGGTTCTGCCAAGCGACAAAGTAGCCAAAGAACAAATAAAGGAATACGAAGGCGAGCACAAGAACTGCAATTCTCCAAGCCGCAGAAGCCGCGGACCTGCGTGCGGGTACGGGAGACGCTGCCTCAGCCGTAGCCACGCGCCATTTGCCCAGCAACAGGACCGCCAGGGGCGCGAACAGGGCGGTGGCGATTGCTCCCTGCACAAAGATGGCTCGTACCATTCCATGAGGTAGCTTGTTCTGGAGGAAAACAAGGGATTCGACCTGGGTGGCCACAGTCGAAATTCCGTACATTCCTGCGAAGATCGCGATTGCCAGCATCCAGCCGTGCCAACTTGAACGAAGAATTAAATAGGACGCAACGACTCCCACGCAAATCGAAAAGGTGAGAAACGGAAACAGGAGGTTGCCGGGAGCAGGCTGATTCTTCGCGGGCGGCTGCGACACCGCTCGCCCGGGTTGCATCGCCGGTGAGAGAGCTGGAGAGGAAGCCCGGTCCGGGGTTTCTTGCTGTGCTCCACGGTCCAGGCCCGATAGCGCCCCGCCTACAGCCATGCATATCGCGAACACGAGGCAAACAAGCGCGATCCTGATGCCGGTCACGAAAACTTTCTTTTTTCGCATAGCGTCAACCCCGCGAGGCGGACCAGAAATGACTTCTGGACGGTGCAATCATCTCGAAATCGTTCTTATATGTAAAGTTTGTTGCAAGAAACATTATTTACTTGCGGTCGGTCCGCACATCGCGCCTTCAGCGCGGCGGTGCGTTGGTAGGCCTGCAGGTTCTCGAACACGATACCGGGCGTCAATGCGCCGCCAGGGGCAGGATCACTTTGCATCGCGAGTTTCCTCATTTCAGGAAGATTCAGTTCGAACGCAAGGCGCGGTAGAGTTTAGACCTATTCTTGTTCCCTCTCCTGGAAGGACCTAGCCGCAAAAGTTTGGAAGTTTAGCGAGATGAACACATGGTCCGTCATGCGATTTCGTCATTCGCCCGGGGTGTGAGTATTTTCCTTGAGTTCAGAGTATTATTCGGACGTCGTCAGAGTGTTATCTCGCCGTGGAGACAGGGATGTGTTATTTACCCCGAATGTTCCTCGCCCTGCTGTTCATTTCCCCTGCATTTTTGGATGCACAAGAGGCACACGACCACGGCACACCTGAGGAACTGGGGGCAGTATCCTTTCCGACTTCTTGTCGACCGAAAGTTCAACAACAGTTCGACAGGGGGGTCGCGTTGCTGCACTCATTTGCCTATGCCGCCGCCTTCAATACATTCCAGAGTGTGGCAGACCAAGATTCTCGGTGTGCGATGGCGCATTGGGGCATTGCCATGACGTTCTACCACCAGCTCTGGGACCCGCCTCTTTCGCTTTCCACGATTCCGACTGCCCAACGGGAAATCCAGCTGGCACAACAAGCCAATGCGAGGACGGAACGCGAACGGAAATTCATCCAGGCACTCAGCCTGATTTTTCAAGACGCTGACACCGTTGCGTATCGCACACGGGCGCTGAACTACGAACGCGCCATGAAGGACCTAGCAGCAGAGTACCGGAAGGACGTGGAAGCACAAGTGTTTTACGCGCTGGCACTCCTGGCCAACGCACCCCCGACAGATAAAGTTCATGCGAATCAGAAAGAGGCGGCGGATTTGCTCGAACCACTTTTTCGCACTTACCCGCAGCACCCGGGCATCCCCCACTACCTCATTCATGCCTACGACAATGCGGAACTTGCGTCACGAGGCCTGCCTGCGGCACGAGAGTACTCGAAGATTGCGCCTTCCGCGCCGCATGCATTGCACATGCCATCACACATCTTTACGCGACTCGGCTTGTGGGAAGCCTCCGTCGCCTCTAACGTTGCCGCGAGAAATGCAGCGCATCTTCAGGGCGACACGGGAGAAGAACTGCACGCGATGGATTATCTTGTGTACGCCTACCTGCAAATGGGCCGCGATTCAGATGCTGCACAGGTCGTTCAGCAACTGAAAGGCATGTCTGGGCTGAACACCGCAGATTTCAAAATAGGGTACGCTTCTACTGCAATGCCGGTTCGCTATGCCGTTGAGCGGAGTCAATGGGCCGACGCTGCAGGTATCGTTCCTCCGACAGGTGCCCCGCCCCAGGTCATGGCAATTGCAGTCTGGGCTCGCGGGCTAGGTCTAAGTCGGGGCGGACTTTCCGCAGAGGCTCGGCTAGAAGCTGACCGATTGCGACAAATCGAAGTGCAACTTCGTACGTCAGGCAACGACTATTGGGCTGCTCAGGTAGGAATTATGGTCTGCGAACTCATGGCCTGGTCGGCCCAATCGGAGGGTAACCCGGCCGAAGCCGTGGCCGTGATGCGCGAGGCAGCCGATGAGGAAGACGCGGTGGAGAAACTTCCTGTTACACCGGGCCCAATTGTCCCGGCGCGCGAACAGTTTGCCGACTTGCTTCTGGAGCAGGGTCATCCGGGGCAAGCGTCCAAGGAATTTGCGACGGCACTCGAGAATGCCCCCGGGCGCCGGGGTGCTTTGCAGGGCGCAGCGCGCGCTGCCGAACTATCCGGCCATGAATAGAAATCCATGACTGTGTTTGCGGGCCGGCATTCCAAGAATCGCTGCTGTCAACTGCACGTATAACGCGGCAGTGCTGGGACTTCATCTGATTCCCGGTTAACACAGCTCCCCCGGATCGCAGCCACGGTGGTCATGAGCGACGAAGATTGTTCGTGGGAGAGGTCAATTTGCGCACGCCCTTCTGAGCAAAACGGAATGGCTGCGAGCGATCTGCGGCGTGCCCGCCTCAACGAATCCATGTGCCTTGGCAACCGAAAGGGTGCGTGCAAAATCCTCGACCGAGACATGACCCCTGGGTTCCGCCACGAGCAGATTGGCCCGCGCCCTCAGGGCGGTGGCGATCCCGGCAAACAGGGCCTCCCGCGCGGGAACTTCATGGACAACGGCAAACAAGAGGGCGAAATCAAGTGTTCCGGAGAACGGTTCGAGGCCAAGCGAATCCTGCGAGCAAAGACGAGTTTCCATGCGCGCAGCGACTCCCGCCTTCTGCGCGCGTTTCTTGAGCCGCGCAATCATCTTCTCCTGCAGGTCGATGCAGATGACCTTCCCGGCGGGCCCAACCAATCTCGCGAGAGGAATACTGAAGAACCCCATCGCGCTGCCGAAGTCCAGCACGGTCATTCCTTCCTTCACGTAAGGAGCGAGAATTGTGCGCGGATTGTGCAGCAGCTTTCTGACCGGGCTAGCCAAGATATAGCCGATCCACCAAGGACAGACGCGCTGATGTGATTCGTTCTGGCCCTTCATTTTTATTCCCTCCTTTACATTTACGGGCTGCGCGATCGAATTCTATCAGCCCCGCGGAGGGTTCGGTCGCAGGTGCGGACCGGCGAAGCGATGAGCAACTGGGGTTCGACTTCGAACTGAGGAACAAGACACGAAGGGCATTGGGTCAGCGGTGTCTTTCACCTTCGATTTGCGCGACCCGCGCTTTCACCAGTTTTCTAACCAGTGCGGCGGGCAGTGGCTTGTCCGTGGGGAACTGGATAGTCCCTTTGGATGTGGAGAAGCCTTTGAGCTCGTTCTTACAGGCGGCAATGACTGCGGCGGTGGGGAACAAACTGCAGTGGCTGGAAAACGCCGCGAACCATACCAGAATTCCTTTGTACCTGAACGCGGGAATCCGATAGCTGATGGTCTCGGTAGTCTCCGGTGGCGCGGCGGAGCGAATTGCCGCGCGAATCTTGTTCAAGGTGCCGCGGGCCGGTTCCGGGACACGCGCCAGATAATCATCAATGTTTTTCGGAGCGCCTTTACCCTTCGGAGCACAAGTGCGACGGCCAGATTTCGCCTTTTTCATGCGTGCGATACTACAAGAACCTTCATTTCAGGACAATCCGCATGATAACTCCGCATGATAACTCCGGGAAGACTGGAATTATGGTTTCGCTTCCGCCACGCGGTGCCTGGCGGCGTCGGCCATGATTTTCTCGATTTCGTCAGGAGCGCGCGGCAGCCTCTGGCTGAGTAATTCGTAGCCGGTGTCGGTGATCAGGACGTCGTCCTCGATGCGCACGCCGAGATTTTCCTCGGGGATGTAGATGCCCGGCTCGACGGTGACCACCATGCCGGGAACGAGAGGTTTGCAGAGATCGCCGGGGTCGTGGACGTTCAGGCCGATGTTGTGACCGAGCCCATGAATGAAATACTGGCCGAGAGGTTTCCCGTGCTGGTCTTTGCCGTGAGAATTGATGTAGTCATAAGCGATCTTGTAAACGCTTTTATCACCCTTGCGGCACATGTCCATGCCGGGCTTCAGCGCGCGCATGGCGGCTTCCTGGGCGCCCAAAACGATTTCATAGATCTCGCGCTGCCGCGGGGTGAACTTGCCGTTTGCGGGGAGGGTCCGGGTGATATCGGCGGCGTAGCCGGAGTACTGCGCGCCAACGTCCAGAACGACGATGTCGCCCTCCGCAATTTTTCGGGACAGTTTGTCGTAATGGAGCGCCGTGGAATTCGGTCCAGCACCAACGATGGGAGCGTAAGCTTCCGCTTCGGAGCCGCCCATGGCGTGGACTTCCACCATCCTGGCGGCTACCTGATACTCCCACAAACCGGGGCGCATCATTTTCATGGCTTCGAGGTGCGCATCGTCGGAGAGCGCAATGGCCTGGCGCAAGAGGGCGAGTTCCGTGGGCGATTTGATCTGGCGCAATTCCACGATGCAGTCGCGGATATCCTTGAGAGCGACCTCTGGAGCCGCCTGGTTCAGCCAATCCACGGTCTCTCTCTCGTGGGGATAGCCACCCATTTCCTTCTGGTAAGGCAGGATGGTGTAAAACGCGGGGTACATCCTGGCCAGTCTCTCGACCGTGGCGCGCAATTCCGGCATGGGTTTGACGAGCGCAAAACCGGTGCGCGCTTCGATGCCGGGATCGCTGGGAGACATGCGCACGCCATTCCACTTTTCCTTGCGTGAGTCCTTCGGGGGCAGAAAAAAGATCTCGCGCGGACCGGTCCAGTCGTCCTTCCGGGCTTTGCTGCGGTCCGGGGGGAGCAGAATGAGCGCTGCCTCTTCCTCATCGTGGCCGGTGAGATAGTAGAAATTCTCTTCTTGGGCGAAGACGTAGGTTTCCGATTCCTCCTCCCGGCCGGTGTAGCCGAGCAGGACGATGGGCCCATCGACGCGGGAGGCGAGCTTGGCGCGACGTTCGGCGTAGACGGAGTTGGGTTCGCGATCGCGGCGCTGCTGCGCGAACACCGGGAGGCTGGCGCCCAGGATTAAGGCGAGGGCCAACAGGGCATTGCGAGCAAGGACAGTCGAAATTGGGCTACACAGGCCAGACGCATCGCTCTTGCCGAGACCACTCATCCAGTCACCTCTGGGGGCTCCCCCGACCTAAGGAGCAAAGGAGAAATTGTATCGCAAGCGGAGAAGGCCCAGCCACCCGGCGGGCAAGGGTTGGCGGAAGGAGCGGAGACTTGGTCCGCGCTCCGAAGACGCTGACGATATATAGCCGTCCTGTGTATGTTATATATAAGGTAATAGTTTGAAAAGAGAGCGGCGGGGAAATTTGCATGGCCGGGAATTCCCCGGGGCTTAGGATGAAGGGAAGCAGGACCCAGCCTGCCGGAGGGCGCATGGAACAGGAACGACGCCGCACGCCTAGATACATCTTCATCGCCAGTGCGGAGCTGTATGAGGAACGCTCGGACGTCCGCGTGGCTTCGCGGGTGAGCGAATTGAGTCTGCATGGCTGCTACCTGGACATGATGAATCCGTTTCCGATGGGCACGCTGATCCTGCTGAAGATTTTCGCCGGCGACCTTACGTTTCAATCGAAAGCGAAGATTATCTACGCCACGCCAAATGTCGGGGCCGGTGTTGTGTTTCTGGACGTGGAGCCCAAGTACGAATTCATACTGAAGCGCTGGCTGGAGGAAGCGGCGAAGAACTGAGCAGAAGGGCCCTCATCACCAGGTAATCGCGGCAATTACTTCAGTTCCACCTCAACAATCCGGCCTTCCGTGCTTCCTTCATTGGTGAGCGAGTGGGTGACTTTAGCATCGACCCATTCAAAATCGCCAGACTGAATTTCATGGGAGAAGGATGGCCCATCCGGAGCAGTTATCTTCAAAGGCATTTTGTTGACTGCGACGATCAGGTAGGGCCGGTTGTGCGTGTGCATCGGAGAACTGGTGCCCGGGGCAAGTTTCCATTCGTAGATGCGTGCGCTGGGATTTTCGGCGGCAATCGGCCCGGCGACAGAAGCCGAAGGGTGCTGGGGCCGCTCGAGGAGCTCAACGTCCAACACTTCAAACACTCCCGGTCCAATGTTGTGGACGCGGTGAATCCACGGTGTCGCGCCCAACGTTGGCGAAGTGAGGTCGCCGGGTTTCGCGGGAGTGGAGGGACCCTCCGGCTCATTCAGTTTCTGCTGGGAGAAGCTGGTGCTGGAAAGAGCAATAGACATTCGATCGTGAGAATGGATGTGGTAAAGAGTGCTCTGGCCTTCCGGAATGGTGACATGCATGACGAGTACGTAGTCATTCTTGAGCACCGTGTGGTGATGCGGTTCCTGTTCGACAGGCATGGGCGCAGGCTCAGGAGTCTTTTGTGCCGCGAGCAGGGCCAAGGAAGTCAGCAGAAGAGGCGGAACCAGATAAGGCTTCATCGAAGACTCCTGAGAACTTCTGAAACTGGCACTTCATCCTACAACGATCCGCGCAGCTTCTGACAAATCTGAATTGGATCAGGCATGCCCGGCGGGCAGCGAGCGCAGGATAGCAAAGTAGTGGCACGCGCTGCCGCCGAGGACGAAGAGGTGCCAGACGACGTGGCCGTAAGGGAGTCCCCTTCCAGACATAGAAAATAACCCCGGAGGAATAGAGCAGGCCCCCGGCCAGCAGCCAGAGCAACGTGGGCGTGGGAACGTGGGCGAGCACCGGTTTGGCCGCGATGATGACCAGCCAGCCCATGGCCACGTAGATCGCCGTGGAGAGGTACTTGAAATGGTCGACGAACCAGAATTTGAAGAGTATGCCCGCGACCGCCAGTCCCCACACCACGCCAAAAAGCGACCAGCCCCAGGCGCCGCGCAAATTCAATAGCAGAAATGGCGTGTAAGTTCCCGCAATCAGCAGGTAGATGGCGCAGTGATCGAAAATCTTCAACGCGCGCTTCAAGCGCGGGGAAATCGCTGCGTGATAGAGAGTCGAGGCGGTGTACAGGCAAATCAACGCGGCCCCGTAGATGGAACAGGCCACGATATGACTCGCGGTGCCTCTCAGGATAGCGAAGACCAGCAGCACCACGAAACCGGCAATGCTGAGCAGGAGGCCAATCCCGTGCGTGATGGTGTTGGCGAGTTCTTCCGGGGAGAGGCGACTGGGAAGTTGAGAAGAAGGCGCGCTCATATCCATAAGGTAGATTGCGCCGAGGGGAGGACGATGGCAAGCGGCGAGTGTGACGGGAATCACTCTGTGAGGTGACACGTTGTCTCGCTTTGCTCCCATTCTGAGAGCCTAATCCCCCAAGGACAGACTGGCGTACCCAAATAGGCGTGGAGGTGTGTCGTGACGAACGAATCGCCGTCAGTGCAATCGCGGCTCAATCTGACTCATGTAATTCTCACGCTCGTCGGAATTGCCGGACTGGTGTTGTTCATCCTGGCTTGCCGGCCCTCCTGGAGCCCAGATGGACGGAAGGTTTTGTACTCGTACACGGATGAGGGTGCGAAGAAGTCCGCCGTGGCGGTGTTTGACCGAAAGACGCGGACTTCGCGCGTGCTGTTTGAATGGTGGGACGAGACCGACTCGGGCGAGAAGGCTCCCGGGGCACAATGGACGAAAGACGGCGAAAGGGTGATCGTCACGATCTATGAAGAGAACGGGATTCAGCTACTGGCCATCCCCGTAAACGCTCAAAAGGCCTATCAGGCTTATACCTTGAAAAAAATGGACGAGGCGGCTTTCCTCCCATTCCCAGAGGTAGGAAATAGACTGTTTTTAATGAGCGGGGACATACTGGTCCGCGTAGACCTCACCACAGGCGCAATTTTCCGCAGAGAATGGAAGGAAAAACCGGACTGCGTTCTGTATGACGCCGGCAACAAAGTCTTCTACATGAACCGGATAGAAGAGAAGGCTGCGGAGGAAACCAAGGACAAGGATGCCCAGAAAGTCCAGGAGGAAACACCCGAGGCTTTTGAAATTGGAGAGCTGGAGCAAAGCGATTTGAGCTTGCGGCCGTTTTTGACCTTGAAGGTGGAGGAGTTGAAGGCCAAAGGAATTGGGAGTTTTACGGGGCTGGCGGATGTGCATCCAAAAAGCTTGAGAATGGCGGCAGCGGAAGACCCTCTGGAAGGGAAACCCGCGCGAGTACTGGTGATTGGGAAGGGCGGGATCGAGCAGGTTCTTGAAGTAGGAATCAAGGAAAAGCCCTACAAATTGGGCAACCCACAATGGTCGCGCGACGGGAAGACGGTCTATGTCAGCGCGTTGATCCACGACAAGACAAAAAACACCGCGGAGTTTGCGGTCGTAGAGGTGCCCTTGGATGGCAAAGCTACCCGAATTGATCGAATTGAAGAGAGGCCGAAGAGCGATTTCGGGGACGACTATCTCGAGCACGCGCAGATTGCGCTTTCCCCGGATGACCAGATGATTGCCGTAAGCAACGGCCACCTGGAAAATGTGCGACCAGAAAGAAAGGGGCTGTTCCTGCTGGACCTGAGCAGGCCGGAGCGGCTGGTGAAGTTCTACGTGGCGCCGGCGTTGCCGGTGGCCGGGAAGACGGAATAGGAGCAGGAGTGTGAGCTTGCTTCCGGGACTTTTCTCGCTGGTGTGCGGGCAGGAACACTGCTGGAATGTGGGGGGCGAAGCGCTTCCCTTCTGCCAACGGTGCACGGGATTGTATGTGGGCGCGGTGCCAGCGTTGCTGGTGTACTTGTGGTTCCGGCCGAAAGCGACGAGCGGAATGCTGTGGGCCCACGGGATGTGTCTTTTGCTGATGGTTCCCTTCGGATATCACCTGATCGCGCAGACCGGCGAACTTCGCACGCTGACGGGGCAACTGTTCGCCATCGGATTGGTCTACTACTTGACGCTGTTGCCTGCGGACCGCTGGCCGCCCCGGAAGGAACTGTCGCGAAGTGGGGTAGCTGGATATTTCCTGTCAGGAATGGCAACGCTCTTTTTTCTGCAAGCAGCGGTGACCTGGGGAGGACTGCGGACGAGCACGATGCTCTCGTGGATGGGCTTCTTGGGACTGCTGATCTACGGGCTACTGGTGTTGGGGAACCTCCTGGCGTTGATGATCGCCGCGTTGAGATTGCTGCATCAACGCACCTATTATTCCCAGACATGAAGGAAACATTTCTATTCTTGAGACCTCCTCGGCCCCTGTGGCCGTTTAACGGGCCCGGAAGTGCGTTCTGGCCTCCGCTGGCATTTGCCTCGATGGCTGCGGCACTGCGTCACGCGATTGCTGACCTCGACATTGCAATTCTGGACGCGCCTGCGCTGGAGATGGGTTGGAGCACCGTTACAGCAGAGTTGCGCCGGCGACAAGCGACCTACGTGGGAATCGGGGAGGAAGCGGTAAGCTGCGTGGAAGGTTTGCGCGCCGCAAAGTTGGCGAAAGAGTTCGGCGCGACAGTAATCGCCGGAGGATGCTTCTTCGGGAATGTGGCTAGCGAGGTCTTGCGCAGCGGTCAAGTGGATGTGGTGGTTCATGGCGAAGGGGAAGCCACCATCGTGGAGCTGCTGAATGGGCTCCGGGACCGATCGGCAGGAATACTGAAACGTGTGAAAGGAATTTCCTTTCGAGACGGCGAAGAAATCGTGCGCACGGAACCGCGTGAATTGATCTCCGACCTGAATACGCTTCCCATGCCGGCCTGCGACCTCCTCCCGATGGAGCGATACGGGAAGCACAGCAGGAATCACGCAGGCCTGGCGGCCATCGAACTGGGGCGCGGCTGCTCCTGCGCCTGCGAGTTTTGTGTGCTTTGGCGGCAGATGGGAAAGTATCAGGGAAACCGCATCGTGCCGCACTACCGCGTTAAGTCCGTGGAGCGCTTGATGGAAGAAATCCGCGTGCTGATGGACCGGCACGATCGCCGGTTCCTGGGCTGGGTGGATCCTTGCTTCAACGTCAACGAAGGCACTCCCGGCAAACTTGCGGAGCGGTTGATACGTGAAGGGCGGCGCATCCAACAAAGCGCCTGGGCGCGCGCCGACTATGTGCTGCGGGATGAGGCCAACGGCGCGCTCGCGGCCTGTGTCGACGCAGGATTGTGCGAAATGTATCTGGGCATTGAGCGCGTGGAGAAAGATAGACTGAAGCAGCTCCACAAGGGCAATTTGCAGGACGAAAACGAGAAAGCGCTCTGGCTGCTGGCGCGCAAGTACCCGCAAGTGTTTACCGTGGGGTCGTTCATCTATAACCTGCCAGGTGATTCTCCCGCGGTGGTCCGGAAGCTGTTTCGAGAAGCCTACCGCGTGCCGATCGACATGACCTTCTTCATTCCTTTGACGCCGCTTCCGGGAACGCCCTTCTGGAATGAAGAGCAGTGGGACGAAACGGGAGAGGCCATGCGCGAGTTCGACTTTCTAATGCATTTTCAGGGCGAGGGATTGAAGGCCAAGCTCTCGCGCACGCTGATGCTGTGTTACTGGTTCTCCTGGCCGAAGGAACGGCTCATGCGATTTATCCAGGCGCTCGTGGGGCGCGACGAACGCCGGCGAAGCATCTCCCTACGAAACGTGGCGCGGTTCAATTGGTACCTGGCGCGGGCGATCTGGAACGCGTTTGCCGGGCGCGGGGAATTTGCGCTGAACGTGCCGGACTGGTACGAGTCCTAATTTCTCGAACGGTGCCAAACTACTCTTTATATCGTTCCTTGTAGAAGTCAATTTGCTGCTGCAGCTGTTCTTTCGACAGTCCCGCGGTCCATTTGTGGTAGTCGGACTTCATTACATCGGCTGTCACGCCGGGCAGAAGCTGCTCCGCCTCCGGAATGAATTCCATGTAGAAGATTTTGGCCACTTCGAAGAAACCGTGCCACTGCGTGTAATCCGGTCCCATCATGGCGGTGCCCATGCGGGCGCGGCGGCCGGCATGATGCCAGAGGTCGTAATACGTCCACTCGATTTTTTCGTCGAAGGGCGTGGGAGTGAGTTTTTTTGCGGCGTAGAGCTTGTCCATGATGGATTTGGCGGGCTTGGCGAATTTTTCGTTGTAGAGCTCGACGGTGTCCTCGTACTGCTTGTAGAAATTGTCCACCCAGCCGGTCGCGTGACAGTTCGAGCAGACGTCCATCATATTCAACCGGCGCCGCTCCCAATTTTCCAGCTTGATCGAAATCACCGGCCGCAAGGTAATGCTGATGCGCTCGCCCACATCATGTGTGACTGGCTGATTCGGCGTTGCCGACATGTGGCACGTGGCGCACGTCGGCGCGGCAGAGTAGTCCTTGCCCACCACCCAGGATTTGGAATCGAGATTCATTTTTGCGATGTTCGCCCGGTACTGAATACCGTGCTTGGACTCATCGTAGATCTCGATCTGCGGATGGTCCGGCCCCAGATGGCATTTGCCGCAATTATCCGGCATGCGCGCCGTCGCGGAACGGAAGGAGTGGCGGCCGTGGCAGGCGGCGCACGTGCCCTTGCTGCCATCGGGATTGACGCGGCCGATCCCGCTGTTCGGCCAGGTGGCGGGATCGAACTTTCCATCGCCCAGGTATTTCACTTCGCTGCCATGACATTGGCGGCAGCCGTTGTTCGCGGCGGGCCCTCCTTCCACGATTTCACCAAGCATGTTATCCAGCGAGCCGATGAATTGAGCAGCGGCAGCATGGTGGCTCTTTTCGAATTGTTTCACTTCGGCGGCATGGCAGCGCGCGCAGTAGTTCGGCGTGACAATTACGGCAATTTTGTAACCGTAATGGTCGAATGTGGCCGGATCGCCGGCCGCCGCCTGGTGGCAGGAATAACAATCAACGCCATTTTTTGCGTGCGCGCTGGATTGCCATTGCTCGACAATGCCCGGGGTGGAACTGCCGTGGCATTCCAGGCAGGCTTTGCCCGCTTTGGATACTTGCGGATGATCCGCCATGGCGACGGGAGAGAGCAAAACCGTCAGGAGGAAGGGAACCGCGCGAAAATTCATAGGGCCTCCAGGCTAAGCAGTCCCGAAGGGCGGGCTCGGGTTCTCTGCGGCGATTGTATACCCGCGCAAACGCAAGGGAAGGGACCAAAGTCAAAAATGAGAGAGCTTCAGTAACTCTGCAAAGCCCCGCTAAAAACCCGGGGCGCCGGTGGAGGCGGGACGCATTTCCGGCGCGTTCACGCCGAAGCGGAGATGAGCGAACCAGGACTGACTGAGCGACATGAAACCGGTGTAGAGATAGCCCCAGACGAAGAGCAGCAGGAAAGGCACGGTAGCATAGTTTTCATTGGTGATGGCGTAGGCAACGGCGAGGGCGAAATACAGACCGAGAGCAATTTCGAAATAAGGCATCCACCCGGATTTGTTCTTGTATTGTTTCGCCGCGAAAGTGCCGGACTTGCCCTCGATTCTGAACTTGGGAGTGCGGGCGAATTCGGACTGTTTGCCGAAAATGGCTTCGAGGACAGCTTGCGCGTTGCGCACGCTCAAGCCGATTCCGGTGGCCATGACAAAAGGCATGTAAAGGAAAGTATTCAGCCAGGCCTTGGGGCGCAATTCCTTCTGTGCAGCGATATAAAAGCTGGAAATGGAACAGGTGGAGGCCAGAAACAGAGGGAGATCGATCACCAGCATCTGGAACCAGCCCTGGTAGAAGCGGACGATCATGGCGGGAAGAAGCATCGTGGACAGCAGCACCATCAGGGGATAAGAGATGTTGGCCGTGAGATGGAAGAAGGCCTCAGACTTGACGTGCAAGGGAACGTCCGAACGAAATACTTTGGGCAGGATTTTTTTCGCCGTCTGCATCAACCCCTTGGCCCAGCGCGCTTGCTGCGCTTTGAAGCCGTTCATGTCCACAGGCAATTCGGAGGGGCACTCGATTTCGGGCAGGTACATGAACTTCCAGCCCTTCAGCTGCACGCGATAGGAGAGATCGGTGTCTTCGGTGAGCGTGTCGTGCTCCCAGCCACCGGCAGAATCGATGGCCGCGCGGCGCCAGACGCCGGCGGTGCCGTTGAAGTTGAAGAAGGTGCCGCGGCGCGAGCGCGCGCCGTGCTCGATCACGAAGTGGCCATCGAGGAGAATGGTCTCGACGCGAGTCAGCAGGGAGTAATCGCCATTGAGATAAGTCCAGCGGGTTTGCACCATGCCGATCTTGCCGCCGCCAGCGGGATTCAGGAAGTAGGGAATCGTGCGGCGCAGGAAATCGCCCGGCGGAATAAAATCCGCGTCGAAGATGGCCACAAACTCTCCCCGCGACGTACGCAGGCCGTTTTCGAGCGCGCCGGCCTTGTAACCTTCGCGATTGGTGCGGTGAATGTAAGTAATGGGCAAGCCCTGTGCGGCGTGGCGCTCCACGCAAGAGCGCGCCACATCGCGAGTTTCATCGGTGGAGTCGTCGAGCACCTGAATGTCCAGGAGTTCCCACGGATAATTGAATTGCGAAACTGCGTCGACCAGGCGCTCGATCACGTAGCGTTCGTTGAAGATGGGAAGCTGTATGGTAACCTTTGGCCAGTCTGCGACCGGCGGGGGCGCCCCCGGAATATTCTTGCGGTAGGCGTAGTACTCGTACAAGAGCTTGTAACGGTGCATGCCGTAAGCCGCCAGTATGAACAGCACCAGGAAGTAGGGGATCATCATGGCCAAGTCGAAGGCGTTGGCGTGATAGACCCCGCTGAAGGTCTTATCCGTGAGTTGGTGCCAGTAGTGACTGAGCGGGCTCTGCTGCGCCGCGAACAGCAATGGAACCAGATTCAGCAAGTTTAAAGTTTCTCCGAATGCCATCCGAAAACAATCGAAGCTGGTGGAACCGGGCCGGGCTGCTAGTTGCAGGAATCGTTCTCGAAGCATTGTTCCTGCGCATGCACAGCCTGCACTACCTGAAAAACCACGCGATCGGCTTTATCGAACTTGCGCTGGCCGCCGGCACGGTGTACCTGCTCGCGTTGTATGGATTTGCTCAGACACGAACCGCGCGCGCGACTACCATTCTACTGGTTTTTGCCGCAATTGCATTCCGAGCAACGCTCTGGACGATGGAGCCGACGCTTTCGGATGATCTGCAACGCTACCGGTGGGAAGCGAAGGTACAGGCAGCGGGCTGGAATCCCTACGCGATCGCGCCGAATGATCCGAGGCTGAGGCCTTTGCGGGATAAATATTACGAAATCATGCCCGGGCGCGAGCTTCCGGCGGTTTACCCTCCGGCCACGGAGCTGCTGTTTCGAGCCACGTGGAAGTTCTTCCCGGGACCAGTAGCGTTCAAGGTGCCATTTGCCGCGGCGGATGTGCTGGTGATGCTGCTGCTGGCGTGGATGTTTCGCAAAGAAAAAGATCGCAATTTTCGGCTGGCGGTGTATGCGTGGAACCCGCTGGTCATCGTGGAATTTGCCGGCAGCGGCCACAATGATGTGCTGGCGTTGCTGGGGATTGTGTGCGGGTTGGCGCTGGTCAAGAAATGGCCGTCAATCGCCAGCGTGCCCATTGCGCTTGCCACAATGGCAAAGGTATTTCCGGCGCTGCTTTTTCCCGTGTGGATCCGGCGCGCAGGGTGGCCGGGGAAAAAAGCGGGCTGGTGGGCGGCCGGCCTGGGGGCGGTGGCCGCGCTTGCTGTTCTAGCACCGTACTGGAATGCGCTCGGGATGTTCCGAACGAACCTGGCGTATTACGAAGCGACCTGGAAAAACTACAACGCAAGTTTGTACACCGTGGTCGACTGGCTGACTGGTGGGAAAACGAGAATTCCCGCGATCGCCGGAGTGGGCGCTACTTGGGGACTGGCCCTGTGGCTGGCGTGGAAAAAGGCGGAGCCGGCGCGCGCGGCCTACCTGCTATTGGGTACCCTTCTGGCATTTAGTCCGAACGGCTATTCGTGGTATTTCACCTGGATTGTGCCGCTGCTCTGCTTTTTCCCGAATCCAGCCTGGTTAATGCTGACCGTGCTGCAGTTTCTGTCCTATAACGTCCTGATTGGCTACGGAATCCTCGCTATATTTCAGTTTGACTGGAGGATGCAATGGCTGACATATGCGCCATTCTACCTTTTGCTGGTTGCGCAGTGGATCTACTCGCTGAAGCACAGGCGACCCACCGCGCGTCCCGGCATTTCTGGTTCCGCCGCCGTTCCTGAGGCATAATGCCCGCTGCGAACATGGCGGATTCAACCCGTTCTCAAGGCCAATTCGAGGGAAACCTGCGGGAAATCGCGAAGGAATTTTTGCGCCTGGGCTTCGTGGCTTACGGCGGCGCGGCGGCGCACTTCGCGATGATGGAGGAGCGTTTTGTTCGCCGCCGGGCATGGGTAAGCCGCGAACGCTTTCTGGACCTGGTCGGAGCGGTGAATTTGTTGCCGGGACCGAGTTCCACGGAACTCACCATTTACCTGGGGGAACTGCGCGGTGGCCTTCCCGGACTGATCGTCGCCGGAACCTGTTTCATTTTGCCGGCCGCAGTGCTTGTTTTAGGTTTGGCGTGGGCGTACGTGAAATTCGGCGCTGTTCCGCAAGTGACCGGACTCCTGTTCGGGATCAAGCCGGTCGTGGTGGCGCTGCTGGCACAGGCAGTGTGGAATCTGGCGAGGGGGGCGCTAAAAAACGCGGGTCTGGCGCTGCTTGCGATGGCGGCAGTGGTCTCCGCTTTCATCGGCGCAAATGTTCTACAGCTATTGATCGGCGCAGGCGTCCTTTGGATGTTGATCCGCGAAGGGCGAAGGCTGGCGAACTGGAGTGCAGAAGCCGCGAGCGTCTTGGGGATACTTCCGGCGGGCGGGGCGGTGGCGTTGGGAGTTCTGCCGCTTTTTCTATATTTCCTGAAAGTTGGCGCGGTACTTTTCGGCAGCGGTTATGTTTTGCTCCCGGTGCTGCGCGCGGACCTGGTGGTTCGGCTGAAGTGGCTGACCGACGCGCAGTTGCTCGATGCGATCGCCGTGAGCCAGGCAACGCCCGGGCCGTATTTTACGGTCGCGACGTTCATCGGATTTCTTTTGGGAGGTTGGCGAGGCGCGGGACTCGCGACGGTGGGGATGTTTCTACCGGCTTTTGTGTACGTAGGGGTGACAGCAAAATTCCTTGTGAAGTTACGCAAGTCACCTGTCGCCGGGGCCTTTCTCGATGGCGTGAACGCAGCCGCGGTGGCGTTGATGGCGGTGGTGGGCTGGCAATTCGCGCGTGCGGCGATTGTGAACGTGCCCGCCGCGGCGCTGGCTGCGGTGAGCGCGCTGCTGGTTTTTCGCTTTAAGGTGAATTCCGCCTGGCTCGTTCTCGGCGGGGCCGTCGCCGGAATCCTGCTCCAGGCTTTTCGCTTGACTTAGGAGCGTAATTCACGATACCGCGCGAAGTTTGTGTGAACGATCAGCTTGGCCATTGAAAACACAAGTGATAACCATCTGGATCGATGACATTCAATCGTTTCATGCCGTAGGCGCGATCACTGGCTCCTTCAGATGGATTCCCAGCGAACGGAGTTGGCGGCAGGCTTGGTCAACGTCGGGACATCCGAAGTGCAGTGACGCGTCGGCGTGGGCAGCGAACCGCGCGGGATCGGGCGCTTGAGGTCTGAACTCGGGCTCATACGCGGTGTTGAGCATCAAGGTCACGCCGTTCGGCCGCAGCATTGCCCAGTTCACGTCGTCAGGCTTCTCCGAAAGCGGCTTCGAGGTCTGAACCAGCTCAAAGCCCAGAAAGTCGTGATAAAAACGAATTGACGCGAGTATGTCAAAAACCTGAAACAATGGAGCGACTCCCTGAATGTCCATCGCCATGTGCGACTCCTTTTTTCATGAAATAGCACGTGGAACGGGTGGTTTTCGTCATGGAACAAGAACAATCTTTCCGTAGGCGCCCGGCGCCAGGACATCCTGATGAGCCACGGGAGCGTCCTTCAGCGGCAGTTCCTTGCCGACAATCGGGCGTAGCGTGCCGTTTTCAAGGCCTGCGGCGGTAGCGGCGTGAATTTCCGCGGATTCCGCTTCCGTGGCGGCCCACAGCGTGAAACCGCGAACGGATGCGCGCCGAGCCATCAGTTCGCGCGGGTTAATGGTGATCTCCCCGCGATTGCCGATCACAATTACGCGCCCACGGAAAGCGAGCAGCTTCAGATCCGTAGCGAGGTTCACGTTGGCCAGCATCTCAAGGACGAGATCGATCCCCTTGCCGCCTGTGACTTTCAGGATTTCTTCCGCATAGCCCGCCTTGGTGTGATCGAAAGCGTGATGCGCGCCTTCTTTTTTCACGAGTTCCAGGCCACGTTGCGTTCCCGCGGTGCCAATGACGGTCAAGCCTTGGGCGCGCGCGAACTGCACAGCGGCAAGGCCAACGCCACCACTGGCGCCGTGGACCAGGAGGGTCTCACCGGCGTGAGCTTTCGCGTGGTGATGCAGCGCGGTGTACGCCGTGCCGTAGGGCACCCAGAGTCCGGCGCCCTGCGCGAATGAAATTTTCTCCGGAAGGCGGTACACCTGGGATTCGTCGGTCAGAGCATATTCGGCATAAGCTCCACTCAGTGTTTTTGCGGTGTAGACGCGGTCGCCGGCTTTCACCTTTTTCACTCCATCGCCGCCGGCTTCCACAGTGCCAGCCGCGTCGGAGCCCGGTGTGTAAGGCAATTGCGGCTTGATGGCGTAAGTCCCGTTGCGCATGTAGGTGTCGTAGGGATTGACACCCGCGGCACGAACGCGCACAAGAATCTGGCCCGCGCCGGGCTTTGGGGTGGGAATTTCGTGGAGCTCAAGCACTTCAGGACCGCCGAAACGATGAACTTGAATTGCTTTCATGGAAATTCTCTCCGGTTGGAACGCGATTCCCGGGTGATGGAAATCTGTTTCACCAACTCCTTGTACCACAGCATGCGGAAGAAAACAGTTTCAAAAATGATCGTCGTGGGCCAGGGAGATGGCTTCTTTCTCCATGGCACCGCTGGTTTGCGCCCACGCGGTCGTCTGCCAATTATCCTTGCCCTTCTTCTCCGGAATCCATGGAGGCAGCGACTGGCTGAGGTGAATAGCGAGCGCGTGAACGTACGGCTCGTACATGCGGCGAAGTTCCAGAAGTTTTAGTTCGGCTTCGGGAGTGGCGGTTAGTGTTGTGCCATGCTGGGCCAGCTTGGCGCGCAATCTTTGCATGGTTTCGGGCGGCAGGCGATCGATTTTCAGTGGCCGTGGCGCCGCCCCGAAAACCTGGCAAAGATCGACGACGGCATGACGCGCGATGGCAAAAGTAAGTTCCGCCTGCTTCGCGCAGGAATCTTCAATTCCGGCAATGGCCAGGGCGCAAGTATCTAGTATCGCGGTGAGAGCGCCGATCCAGGACTGATTGTCGTGCTGCGAGCGGAAGTAGGCGAGCACGGGATAGGAGAGGTGGCTTTCCAAGAGTTGGGCACACCAATGTTCCCAAGTCTTCAGCAGATGGCGTAGCTCCTCGTGGCCGGTGGGGTAGCTGTGACGGCGGAGAAGTTCTCCGGCGGTCGGAGGAGTGCCGGCCCGGGCGTCGAGCAGGGCGATGTTGGTTTCGCGGTTGCCAAAAGCGCCATAAATGAAAGGGAGATAGCCGATGACTGCGGCGAGAAACCCGAAGCCAATCCCCGCTTCCGCAACGACCAGCAGGCGTGCAAGTCCGGAGTGGGGGACGACGTCGCCGAGCCCAAGGGTGAAGAAGGTCGTCCCGCTCAGGTACAGGTCGGTGTATAAGCCCGATGTCGAACCGGTCAGGTTTACCGCCGAACCCGCACCGTACTGCATCATGCCGAAGGAAACGACCAGACCTATGGCCCACACCCCGATCAGAAACAGCAGCGAGATGGGCCCGAAGTACCCTAGAAACGCCTCCCGCATCTTGCGCGGCGAGATTAGCCGGGCGTAGAACTTCCAGCTTCTCCAGGTGAGCAGGTAGTAAAAGCGGGTCAGGCGGAACTTGCGCGTTACGCGCCGCGGCAGAATGATGGACTCAAACGCGTCCCACAGAACCACCAGGAAAACCGCGACACCAGCAAGGAATACACCGGGAGCGGGAATCATGCCCAGCATTCTACTCGCATTCTCCCCGGCCCGGGACTCAGGCGGACTTTGAGGAAACCAGCTGGGCGCTCACGGTAATTTCCGTCTTGTACAGCCGGGAGACAGGGCAACCGGTTTCCGCAGCCTTTACGGCGGCATCAAATTTGGCCTTGTCCGCCCCGGGGACGTGCGCGATGAGGTCAAGATGGCTCTTGGTGATGGAGAAGCCATCGCCAACCTTCTCCAGGCTGATGGTGCACGTGGTTTCCAGCTTGGTCGCGGTGAGGCCTGCGCCGCCGAGCTGGGCGGAAAGAGCCATCGTGAAACAGCCAGCGTGGGCAGCCGCCAGGAGTTCCTCAGGATTCGTGCCGACGCCATTTTCAAAGCGCGTGCTGAAGGAATATTGAGTGTTCTTCAGTGTGCCGCTGTCGGTGGAAATGTTGCCTTTGCCGGATTTCAGATCGCCTTGCCAAACTGCCGAAGCTTTGCGTTGCATATCGTTGTCTCCTTAGCGTGTCGCCCGGTGAAGAGCGCGTACCGATTAGAGTCGGGAGCGGGTGGGCGGGTTATACGCGGACGACGCCTGATTCTACCACTGGTGGAAGATGAAAAAGGCCCCAAGGGAAATGCAGGCAAAGCCGGCAGCGTAGTTCCACCGGAAGGAGTCTCCTAGATAGGTGATGGAGAAGATCGAAAAGACCGAGAGCGTGATGACCTCCTGAATGGTCTTCAGCTGCGCACTGGTGAATTCGTAGGAGCCGAAACGGTTGGCGGGTACCTGGAAGCAGTATTCGAAGAAGGCAATGCCCCAGCTAGCGATAACCGCTTTCCACAGCGGCGCGCTGCGGTACTTCAGGTGGCCGTACCAGGCGAAGGTCATGAATACGTTGGAAATGGTGAGAAGGATAATTGTGCGCATTTCGCAGTGTGCCCCCCAAGTTTGCGGCCTTTCAAGCGTGTGACGCTCACCGGTTGCTGGACGTTTCATGGCCAGCCGAAAGTGGCAAATTAAATCCTATTGAATTTTCGCTCCCTTGGAGAGGTTATGCCGGGCACAAAGCAGCCGAATATTTGCAGCGGTAAGGGACGTGCCACCCTTCGAATAGGGCAATTCGTGATCGAAATGCAGATTGTTCTTCGATCCGCACAGCACGCATTGCCCCTTATCACGCTGCCAAACTTCCAATTTCACTGCGGAAGGGATGAGCCGATTGTGAAGGAGTTCGGACTTGCCCTGCGACGACGAGGTGCCTTCTGATTCGGTGAGTTCTAGCTTGAATTTAAAGACGAGCCTTTGACCGTCGGATTCAGTCCACGCATCTGTCAAGAGAAAGAAACCATTAAATGCCCAAATACCTGCATGGATTTTTTCATACACCGCCACTCATTCAGGGCTTGATTCCCGTTTCTTGGCGAGGGAGGCTGCGGTTTCAAAAAGGCCGTTCTGAGTCAGCCTGCCAGCTGGAGTGGATCTAGGTTGGTCGACAAGTTTAGGGTTCGGATTTTGTGTGGTTCGAGCGACGTCGTGCCCTTCATAGATCAGGACTTTTCCACTTTCTTCGACGACATCGCGATAAGGAGCGTTCGAACGACGGCTCATCAAGATCAAACTGCAATCCGGCCTCAGGCGAAAGTTCATACCCTTCTGCAAGCGGGCAGCCCATGCTTGGCACATTTCAAGATATGAAATAACCTCGCCCGCGGCGTGAGGAAGTTCCTGCATCCCGCGTCTCGAATTCTAAACGTTCAGGCTCAGGGAGACGAGGCCGAGAGAAGTGGCCGGTACGATAGGGGGCAATTTGCTCCGGTCGATCGGGTTATAGAGGGTGTCGCGCTCGACAGGGATGCGGCCGGCAGCGCGGATCAGACGCTCGAGTTCGTTGCGGGGAGTGAACTCGGCGGTCTTGGCGCCGGCGTCGTGGTAAATCTTTTCTTCCACCACTGTTCCATCCATGTCGTTGGCCCCGAAACGTAATGCGATTTGCGCGATGCTAGGAGTGAGCATGATCCAGTAGGCTTTGATGTGCTCGAAATTGTCCAGCAGCAGGCGCGACACGGCGATGTTGCGCAGATCGTCGTAACCCGTGGGTTTCGGGATTTGTGCCAGGGGTGTATTCTCGGGATGAAACGCCAGGGGGATAAACGCCACGAAGCCGTGGGTTTCGTCCTGCGCCTCGCGCAAAAGCACCAGGTGGTCGACGCGCTCTTCTGCAGTCTCGACGTGGCCATACAACATGGTGGCGTTCGAACGCAGGCCTATGCGGTGCGCCTTCTTGGCCATGTTCAGCCACATGCGTCCGCTCACCTTGTGATCACAGATGATGCGGCGCACCCGCGGATGAAATATTTCAGCGCCACCGCCGGGACAGGAATCCACTCCTGCTTCCTTCATTTTCAGCAGGGTTTCGTCGATGCTCAGCTTGGCAATGCGTGCAAAATAGTGCACCTCGACCATGGTGAAGGCTTTCAGGTGCACGTGGGGGTGGCGCTGCTTCAAGCCACGGATCAGTTCCAGGAAAAAGTCGAAGGGAAGATCCGGATGCAGACCGCCGACAATGTGAATTTCTGTGGCGCCTTCGCGCACGCCCTGCTCGGCGCGCTCGTACATTTCTTCGAGCGAATAAGTATAGGCGCCTGGCGCGCCGGGGTCGCGGCCAAAGGCGCAAAGCTTGCAATGCGCCACGCAGACGTTTGTAGGATTGATGTGGCGATTGACGTTGTAATACGCGACGTTGCCATGGCGCTTCTCGCGGACATAGTTCGCCAGCCAGCCGACAGCCAGAAGGTCGGACGTTTTGTAAAGTGCAACGCCATCATCAAAGCTCAAGCGCTCGCCGGCCAGCACCTTGTTGGCGATGGGTTTCAGACTTGCGTCGGTAAGTGTCAGTTCAGCCACGGTCTTCTCTTCTTTGATGCCCCAGCCCGGCTGGCAGAGTACACCTTCTCAAATTTCGCAGAATTCAAACCCGCCAAAATGCAACGGCCGCGCCCCAGAACAGCAGGAACAACATACTAATATAGCCGTTCACGGTGAAAAACGCAGCGTTCAGCTTGCTCAAGTCGTTGGCCTTCACCAAAGAGTGTTCGTAGCCGAGAAGCGCCGCGACCACCGCGATTCCGGCCCAGGCGGGCCAGGGCAGCCGGAAGCTGGCGGCCAGCCAACTCAGCAGAACAACCACACCGCCGTGCATACAGCGCGCGATAACGAGAGCGTTCGCGATCCCAAAACGCTTGGGCACGGAATACAGCCCCGCTTCGGCGTCGAACGGTACATCCTGGCAGGCATACAGCACATCGAACCCACCCACCCAAAGCGTCACTGCCCCGCAAAAAATCAACATGCGCCAATCGAGGCTGCCGGTGATGGCGATCCACGCCGCGGCCGGGGAAATGCCCAGAGCGAAGCCCAGAAAAAGATGCGACCAGTGCGTGAACCGCTTCGTGTAGGAGTAGAAGAACAGAATCGCCATGGCCAGTGGCGCGAGTTTCAGAGCCAGGCGGTTGAGTTGCCATGCAGACACAAAAAACAGAGCGACAGCGCCGATTGTGAAGGCCCACGCAAAAGAAACGGAGAGCGCGCCAGTGGCAAGGGCGCGTGTTTTGGTGCGGGGATTTTCCTTATCATAGCGAAGGTCGACGATTCGATTGATCGTCATGGCCGCGGAGCGCGCCGCCACCATCGCGACAATGATCCACAAAATCTGGTGAAGATTGGGCCAGCCGTGCGTCGTGGCCCGAGCGGCCAACAGCGCGCCCACCAGGGCGAAGGGCAGCGCGAACACGGAGTGCTCGAACTTGATCATTTCGAGCACGGTGCGGATGCGGCCAAGCATGGGCGGCTAAGACTCCGCCTTCCTGGCTGCCGCGCTGCCGGTCCAGCGATACATTTTATCCTGCGATAATCCGGCCTGGGCCAGGACGCGGCAGACGAACTGCGTCACGATGTCGTCGATGGACTTTGGCTTGAAATAAAAGGCGGGAACCACGGGCATGATCACCGCGCCGGCCTGTTGCGCGCGCCGCATGTTTTCCAGATGAACGCGATTGAACGGCGTGTCGCGCACGCACAGGACCAGCTTGCGCCTCTCCTTCAACATCACATCGGCGGCGCGCGCCACCAGGTCGTCGCTCATTCCTGCGGCAATCGACGCAAGCGCGCCCATGGTGCAGGGAATCACGATCATGGCGTCGACATTGTAGCTGCCCGAAGCGATGGACGCGCCGACATCCTTATTGGAAATGGGTTCAATCTTTTTTGGGGTGCGGCCCAGAATGCGGCCGGGGAGTTTCTTCAGGTCGCCGGAAGTGATGCCGAGCTCCTCGGCAAAAAGGCGCTGTCCGGTTTCCGTGACCACCAGATGGACGCGGGAAACGCGCGGGTCATCCTCGAGCAGCGTGAGCGTTTTTTGCGCCAGGATCGCCCCGCTCGCCCCGGTCACACCAATTGTGATGATTTGTCCTTGAGTCGCAGCCATTGTTTTTTGCGGATCACTCAGTCTCGCAGCGCCTGCCTGGCAAGTCAAGCATAGGCGCGACGCGGCGTGGATGCTAAGATTCGTGATGGTTGAAAACAATGAATTCCGACGAAATACTGAAACTTCTCGAGGGTGTTGAGCAGGGCAAACTCACACCACAAGCGGCGGTCGAACGGCTGAAGCACATGCCGTTTGAAGATATCGGTTTTGCCAAGGTGGATCACCATCGCGCGCTGCGCCAGGGTTATGCCGAAGTGGTATTTGGAAAGGGGAAGGCGCCGGCGCAGGTGGCGGAAATTGTGCGCGCCATGGTTCGCCACAAGGAGTCGCGGCAGAACATTCTGGTGACCCGCGCCGACGCGAGAATGTACGCTGCGGTGAAGCGTGTGAACCGCAGCGCCAAGTTTCACCCGATCTCCGGCGCCATCACCATCGAGCGAAACAAGGAAACTACGGGGAAGGGCACGATCCTGATTGTTTCGGCGGGAACCAGCGATATCCCCGTGGCCGAAGAAGCGCTGCTCACGGCCCGGATGATGGGCAACCGCGCTGAACCTCTCTACGATGTGGGCGTGGCCGGGATTCACCGGTTGCTCGAACATCGCGTCATGCTGACCGAAGCGCGCGTGATCATTTGTATTGCAGGGATGGAAGGAGCGCTCCCAAGCGTGGTTGGCGGGTTGGTGGCAGTTCCGGTGATCGCTGTGCCGACCAGCACGGGCTATGGGGCAAGTTTTGGCGGAGTCGCGGCTATGCTGGGAATGCTGAATTCGTGCGCGTCCAACGTTACCGTCGTCAACATCGACAATGGCTTCGGTGCGGCCTGCGTTGCTTCCTGCATCAACCGGCTCTAGAGGACACGTCTTTTTTTAGAAGAACTTTCATCACTCCTGGCCGCTGCGCGTAAAGAATCGCCTCGGCAGCGTCCTCAAGGGCGAAGACGCGCGAAATGAGCGGCGTGGGGTCCACCTTTCCTGAGCGAAGAAACTGGAATGCCTTGGCAAAGGGGCCGCAGCGCGAGCCCACAACCGTAATCTCTTTGACGACGATTGGCCAGGTCTCGACGGGTGCGGCTCCATGAAACGTTGATTTCAGGAGCAGCGTGCCGCGCGGTTCGGTCATTTGCTGCGCGAGCATCAGACCAGTCGGCGAGCCGGTCGCCTCGACAACCAGCCGGTACGTTTCTCTTGCGTGCTTTAAATCGCTTGCATCGCCACGAACTTTCATTGTCCTGATGCCTGCCTGGCGCGCCAGTTGCAATTTCGAACCATGCTTGCCGTAGAGCGTGACCTTACTTCCTGAGGCCCGCAAAACCAGCGCGATCAATTGCGCGAGTTTTCCGTCGCCAAGGACCGCCGCCTCGGGGAACTCGCGAATCGCGATCTGCTCCAGGATCTGGCAAGCCGCTGCCAGGGGCTCCACGAATACAGCCTTTTCATCGGGCACTTCGGCCGGAACTATATGGAGGTTTTCGAGCGGCAGCGCTAGATATTCGGCGAAAGCCCCATCACAAGCAACAATTCCAAGGACCGTGCGCCGCTTACAATGAGTCTTCAAGCCCCGGCGGCAAAACTCGCACACGGGTTTGAATCCGTATGCGGAGCACGTGACATTAATTTCGCCCGCGACACGTTTGCCGAGCCACCGCTTTCGCAACTCCGCCGGCACACTCGCTAGCTCGACAATTTCCCCCACAAACTCGTGTCCCGGCACGCCACGAAACTGGTGATAGCCGCGGAGTATTTCCACGTCGGTATTGCAGATGCCTGCCAAACGTACGCGAATGCGCGCCCACTTTGGCCGCAGCCTGGGGTTCGGCCTCTGGACGAGTTTCAGGCGCCTGTGAGCTACCGTGAAGGCCAGCATGAGAGAAGTTTGAAGAACCTCAGCACAACGCAGCAACCAAAGAATCCGCGAGCGCACTTTCCTGCTCCGGAAAGACCGTTCGCAGATCAATGAGTAGCCGGTCTTCCTCGATTCGCGCGATCACCGGCATTCCCGCGGAGTTTTGACGCAAGCGGGTTTCCAGATCCGCCGCCGAGTACCGCGTGCTGCTAACGCACAGCAATTTCGTCCGAAGCGATTGGTCGGGAGTAGTGCCGCCCCCTATAAGGGAATGTCCATCGACTAGTCCGAGCCGGGCGGAACACGAATCAAGCCGGGAGCGCAAACGATCCGCGAATTTCGAGGTGCGTTCCAGCATCTCTTCCCCCGTCAATCGGATCATTCTTTGCGCCGGGATATCGTCCCAGGCGGCGCGAAGATAAGCGCATAACGTCGCCTCCATCGCCGTGATCGTCAATTTATCCACGCGCAGGGCGCGGAACAACGGGTGGCGGCGCACTTTAGTCACCAATTCTCTTTTGCCCGCAATGATGCCCGCTTGGGGTCCGCCCAAAAGTTTGTCGCCGCTGAAGAGCACCAGCGAAAAACCCGCTTCTATACTCTCCCGCGCCGTAGGTTCGTGGATTCCCGCCGAGGAAAGGTTCACGAGGCAGCCGGAGCCGAGGTCTTCGACCACCGGCAATCCGCGGCGCTCGCCGAGAGCCATCAATTCGGTGACTTCCGGTTTTTCCGTAAAGCCAGTAACGGTGAAATTCGAAGGATGCACGCGCAGAAGCAGCCGCGTGTTCTCCTTGATAGCGTTCTCGTAATCGGAGATCCGCGTGCGATTGGTGGTGCCCACTTCGCGCAACACCGCGCCGCTTTGTTCCATGATTTCCGGGATGCGGAAACCGTCGCCAATTTCTATCAATTCGCCTCGCGACACAATCACTTCGCCCCCACGGGCCAACGCGGCGAGCGTCACGAGCACTGCGGCCGCGCAATTGTTCACCACAATCGCCGCTTCCGCCCCGGTCATGCGCTCGATGAGCCGCGAGAGGTGCACATCGCGCTTGCCGCGCGCTCCCGCGGACAGGTCGTATTCGAGATTGGAATATTGCGTGGCGGTGCGCGCCAATTCGGCGATGGCCGTGGGAGTGAGTGGAGCCCTGCCGAGATTCGTGTGCAGGATTACGCCGGAAGCGTTAATCACCGGCCGCAGCGAAGGCGCAAGATCCGATTCCACCGCGGTAAGAACACGCTGCTCCAGCGCCTCTGGTCTGACTGCGCTCTCCTCTGCTACGTTCCCGGAGGTAATTTCTCGCCGCACCCGGGCCAGCACTTCGCGAACGGACTCCACCGCGTATCCGCGTTCCACGGTATTGCAAAGCGCTGCGATCCGCGGTCGCAGCAATAGCTCATCAACAGAGGGCAGGCGGCGAAGCAGCGCCGTCTGGTCCGCGGAAGGCGCGCGTTTGGCTGGAATGGACATGGCGCCATTTCATCACAGCCGCCCCGCGCCCGCAATTGCGCATCAGGCCCCGCCCGTCCTTTAGTACAGTGGCTCGGACTGTGAAGCGGTGCCCAATCCGCTGCCCCGGCCGCTCTTCCCGGTTGACGCCCGCTATCGGCACTCCTAGGATGTGGAAACGAGGCTCTCCGCTCTATGGCCACGATAGACGAAGAACTGGCGCAGATGGAGCGCGACATCCGCCAGCTGAAAATCGAATATGACATGTACTTCGGCGGCGGCAGAAAGCGTCCGCCCACCGAAGTGGAGTGGCGCATTGAACTGCTTGTCAAGCGTTATGCCGAGCGGGCCGGGGAACTGAAGTACGGCCAACGTTTCCGGTTCAACAACCTTGCGCAAACGTACGCCAAGTATAAGGACATGTTCCGAAAGCGCCTGGCGCAACGCGAGGAAGGCAAGGTCGATCGGCATTTCGGCGCCGCAGCCAAAGCGATTGAAGCCGAGCGCGCGCGCGCCCAAGCGGAAGCGCAAGGCAAAGCACCCCTAACGGCCGACGCAGGTGAGGCGAAGACCTTCCGGGTAGTTTGTACCGAGCCCGAAAAGGAGCCCCAGAAGGTGGACCAGCTCTTCGAAGCATTTGTCCAGGCCAAGAAACAGGCCGGCGAAGAGACCAGCAAGCTGACACGCTCTGGTTTCAACGAATTTGTGCGCAAGAAAACGAAAGATTTGCAGTCCAAGAAGAACTGCCGCGATGTGGAGTACGTCGTGGAAACCGTGGACGGTCAGGTCAAGCTGAAGGCCCTCGTGAAATCCTGATCGCGCGGCCCGAGTTTTTCCCACAGGCCACCACTTCTCGAAAGTCCTCCCCTCCGCTTACACTATTGGTTCCCACTACCGTTGGAGGACCACATGGCTGTAGAGCGGGCGCTGCTGAGCGTATTCGACAAGAGCGGCATCGTGGACTTTGCCAGGAAACTGGCGGCGCTGAAAATCGAAATCCTCTCGACCGGAGGCACGGCAAAGCTCCTCCGGGACGAGGGCGTGGCCGTGAAAGATGTCTCTGAATTTACCGGCTGGCCGGAAATGCTGGCCGGGCGCGTGAAAACCCTTCATCCCAAGGTGCACGGCGGGCTGTTGTATCGCCGGAATCACAGCCAGGACTTGAAACAGGCTAAAGAGCACGGCATAGCGCCCATCGACCTGGTGGTTGTGAATTTATACCCCTTCGAGGAAACCGCGGCGAAAGTCTATCTGCCCGCGGAAGAGCTGATTGAAAACATCGATATTGGCGGGCCAACCATGCTGCGGTCGGCCGCGAAGAATTTCGAAAGCGTCACCGTGGTCACCGAACCGGCCGATTACGGACGCGTGGCGGCGGAACTGGAAGCCAATGGCGACACTTCCCTTGGCTTGCGGCTGGAACTCGCCCGCAAAGTATTCGCAGTTACCTCACGCTACGACGGCCTGATCACCATGAACCTCGAGCGGCTCAGCATGCTGGCGGACAAACTGGAAGTGCAGGCCAAGCCGGCTTTGCCGGAGCGCGTTCATCTGGCGCTGCTCCGTAGGCAAGAACTCCGCTACGGCGAAAACCCTCACCAGTCCGCGGCGCTCTATGTGCCAGCCGGGCACGTGCCCGAAGGCCTGGCCGCTGCAAAACAATTGCAAGGCAAAGAACTCTCCTACAACAACTATGTTGACCTGGAAGCGGCACGCAGCCTGGTGGCGGAATTCGAACGCCCCGCGGCGGTGATCATCAAACACAACAATCCCTGCGGGACCGCGGAACAGAATACCTTGCTGGACGCCTACACAATGGCGTTCGCCTGCGACCCGATGTCCGCATTTGGCGGCGTGCTGGCGTTCAATCACATCGTCGACGCCCTAACCGCGGAAGCCGTCGCGAAACTGTTCGTCGAATGCATCGTGGCGCCAGGCTTTGCGGACCGCGCGCAGGAGATCTTCGCCGCGAAGAAAAATCTGCGGCTTCTGCAGCTTCCGCAAAACGGACTCGACCACGACCGCGCTCTCCAGATGAAGCGCATCCTCGGCGGTGTCCTGGTACAGCAGCCGGACCTCGGCAGCCTGAAGGGAAAAGAACTCAAGGTCGCCACCAAGCGTGCCCCGACAGGAGAGGAACTGGCTGACCTAATGTTTGCCTGGAAGGTCTGCAAGCATGTAAAGTCCAACGCCGTCGTATTCGCCCAGGACGGCGCCACTCTAGGAGTCGGAGCGGGCCAAATGAGCCGCGTGGATTCGGTGAAGATCGCCGTGGCCAAAGCGCAGAAGTCTCTGCAAGGCGCGGTCGTGGCTTCCGATGCATTTTTTCCGTTTCCGGATGGAGTCGAGGAAGCCGCCAAAGCCGGCGCAACGGCCGTGATTCAGCCGGGAGGCTCGGTGAGAGATCCAGACGTCATCGCCGCCGCGGACCGCCTGGGCCTGGCCATGGTCTTTACGGAGATGCGCCACTTCCTGCACTGAGTTTGCATCAGCGCGAATTCGCTGCCAGTTCTTCGCTGGGATTCAGGGAAAACCAGTGCCGCGTGCGGTTGCACATGGCGCAGACCGAGAGCATCACCGGCACCTCGATCAGTACACCCACCACCGTGGCCAACGCCGCACCCGATCCTGCGCCGAACAGAGCGATGGATGTGGCAACCGCCAACTCGAAGAAGTTACTGGCGCCGATCAGCGCCCCAGGGGCAGCTACTGCGTACTCGACTCGAAACAGGCGCATGAGGCCATAAGCAAGCGCGGAGTTGAAGTACACCTGAATCAGAATCGGCACGGCGATCAACAGGACATGGACGGATTTGCCCGTCAGGTTTTCCGCCTGAAACGCAAAAATCAGCACCAGCGTGGCCAGCAGCGCCAGGATGGTCACGGGAGAAAATTTCGGCAGCAGCACTTTTTCGAACCACTCTTTGCCGTAGCGATGAATCAGAGTTGCCCGCAGAGTCGTGCCGAGCGCCAGCGGAATCACGATAAAGGCGACAACGGAAAGAAACAGCACGGCGAAGGGAACCGATAAGGTTGCGGCTCCGCTCACCAGGAAGCGCACGATCGGGGCAAATAGAACTAGCATGATCAAGTCGTTCAGGGAAACCTGCACCAGGGTGTACGCCGGGTCGCCGTCCGTCAGGTAACTCCACACAAAAACCATGGCGGTGCAGGGAGCAGCGGCGAGAATGATCGTTCCCGCGATGTATTGGCTGGCTTCGGCGGGCGAAATCCACGCGGTGAAAACGTGACGAAAGAAAAACCAGGAGATTGCTGCCATAGAGAAAGGCTTGACCATCCAGTTGACGAACAGGGTGATCAGCACTCCTTGGGGCTTTTTGCCGACGGCGCGAATGGCGGTGAAATCCACTTTCATCATCATGGGGATGATCATCAGCCAGATGAACACGGCGATCGGCAGATTGATCTGACTACCGGTTCCGAACTCGAGTCCGCGCAGGCGGCCTACGAGATTAGGCAAAAGTTTGCCGAGCAGCACTCCGATGACCATGCAAAGAGCGACCCAGAGGCTCAGGTAGCGCTCGAAGAGTTTGAGTTTTGCGGGACCCCGGGCAGCGGAGATGGAGCTCGATTCAGCGTTGGTCACGATACGCCGCCAATCCGATCGACCTCTTTTTTGATGGCAAGCTGATCCAGGCTTGAAAGCGGAAGGTTGAGTAGCAGTCCAATTCTCCGGTCCAGCGTAACGAAAGCTTCGCGAAAGGCGCGCTCAATCTGCTCGTTTGAACCCACCACCGCCGCCGGATCAGAAACTCCCCAGTGCGCGGTCACCGGCTGCCCCGGCCACACCGGGCAAACCTCGTGAGCGGCGTTGTCGCACACGGTGAAGACAAAATCCATTTGCGGGGCGCCAGGTTTAGCGAACTCCTCCCAGCTTTTGCTGCGCAAGCCCGCTGTAGGCAACCCCGCAGTTTCCAACTGACGAATCGCGTAGGGATTCACGCGGCCTGCCGGATGACTGCCGGCGCTGAACGCGCGAAAACTCGGCTTGCCCTTACGGTTCAGAATGCTCTCGGCCAGGATCGAGCGCGCAGAATTTCCAGTGCAAAGGAACAGGACGTTGTACACACGTTGCATCGGCATGCCTTAATTGCAGCACGTGGGGCCGCAGCAGGAAACTGCCAGCGGCTTCTTCGCGCGCAAGAATGCGCTCATGAATTTATCTTTGATCTGCGGGCCGACGACTTCGGCATCCAGACCAGCAGCGGTGAGGAACGCGCGCGCCTCTTCCACCTGGTAAACACGCGTCGGCTCCACGCCTATTGATTCAAACCCCGCGGCCCGGAGTTTCTGGGAGTATTCGCTTTCCTGGAGCGCGCCGGCGATGCATCCGACCCACAGCTCCATGCTCCTCCGCACCTCGGCGGGCACTTCGCCACGAATGACCACATCGGAAACCGCCAGGCGGCCGCCGGGCTTGAGCACGCGGAAGGCTTCCCGCATCACGCGGTCCTTGTCTCCGGAAAGATTGATCACGCAATTGGAGATGATCACGTCCACGGAATTGTCCGGCAGGGGGATATTTTCAATCGTGCCTTTCAGGAACTCGACGTTCTGCACGCCGGCCTTCTTCTGGTTCTCGCGGGCCAGCACCAGCATCTCGTCGGTCATATCCAGGCCGTACGCTTTACCGGTGGGGCCCACGCGCCTTGCGGAAAGCAGCACGTCAATCCCGCCGCCGGATCCCAGATCCAGCACCGTCTCGCCCGCTTTCAATTCCGCAAGCGCGGTGGGATTGCCGCATCCGAGCGAAGCCGCCACGGCGTCCGCGGGAAGCCCGGATTTTTCCGCTTCATTGTAAAGATTGCGCGTGATGGGGTCGCAGCCGCTAAGCTCGGCGCCCCCGCCGCAGCAGGCGGTTTTGCCGGCCGTCACTTTCCTGGCTGCCGCGCCATATTTCTCTTGCACTGCTTCCTGAATGTTTTTCTTGCCCATGACGGCTTCCTTTACTTTGAGATTTGCACAATCGCCTCGGCAGGCACCACGCGATTCCGCGTGCAGCACTCTTCGTAGAGAAATCCGAGGACTTCCTGCAGAGCGCTGGTGTTTGCCGTGTACCACAGAAAAGTCCCCGCCCGGCGCACCGATACCAAACCGACTTGCCTCAATTTTTCGAGATGGTGCGACAGCGTGGACCCCGGGATGTCCAGTTCCTCCTGAAGCTCGCCCGCCACCATGCCGGCCGGATGGGCCGACAAGAGCAGGCGGACGATTTGCAGGCGTGGCTCGGCGCCAAGAGCCGCAAAGCGGTCGGCGCAACGGGTCACGAGGAGCGGATCGGGCTTAGGCATATTTCGATAATTGCAGAAATACGGTTGGATTGCAACTCTTTTCTTCCTTCAACCCTTTTTTCCACCCTTGCATCCAATCTGCGGACCCTTGCTCGCCCGTGAAACGCCCGCTTTTTCGCTTTTGACCGCGTTCCTCCTGCATGGGATACTTCAACTTCGTGGCCCTTTATGAAGCTTAGACAAGTTTTTTGCGCTCTGACCCTGGCGGGCCTCGCCGGCCTTCCCCTTTTCGGCCAAACTCCGCCCGCTGGCTCTTCCGCGTCCAGCGCCAAGACGACCCCTCGCGCGGACGCCTATTACAATTTCGCGATCGGGCATCTGTACGAACTCCAATACGAACAGACCAGCCAGCCGGACATCGCCTCGAAAGCGATCGAGGCCTACAAGAAGGCCTACGCAATTGACCCGAAGTCTCCCATCATTGGAGAGCGGCTCGCGGAAATGTACTGGAAAGCGCAGCGCGTGCGTGATGCGGTCAACGAAGCCAACGAAATCCTGAAACACGAACCGAACGACCTGCCGACGCACCGGCTGCTGGCGCGCATTTATTTGCGCAGCCTGGGCGATATCAACGGTTCCGGTGTGCAAACGGAGATGGTCGGCAAGGCCATTCAGGAATATGCGGAAGTCCACCGCCTGGATCCTGGTGACCAGGAGGCCGCGCTCTGGCTGGCGCGCCTCTATCGCCTGCATAACGAACCGGATAAAGCCGAGGAAGTCCTTCAGAAAATGCTGAAGGAAGATCCCGGTAACGAACCGGCGGTCGAACAATTAACGCAATTGTTGTTGGATGGAAACAAGGCCGACGAAGCCATCAAGCTGCTTGTCGAGATGACCGCGCACTCGACTTCGCCGACGCTTTTCGATCTGCTGGGCGACGCTTATACGCAAACACACGATTACGCGAAAGCGGAAGCCGCGTATCGCAAGGCCGTCGATCTCGACCCGTCTGAGTTGAGCCATCTTCGCGGCCTCGGCCAGGCGCTGCTCTCCGAGGAGAAATATCCCGAAGCTCTCTCTGTTTACCAGAAATTGGCAGATCTGATGCCGGATGATTCCGACGTCTATCTCCGCATCGCGCAGATCTACCGCGAACTGCACCAACTCGATAAAGCCGAAGAAAACTTGTTGAAGGCGCGGCAATACAATCCGGGCAGCCTGGAAGTTCTTTACAACGAGGCGATGATTTTCGAATCGCAGGGCCGCTACGATGAAGCCATTCGCGTGCTCTCCGACGCGGTGACCGGCGTAAAGGCGCAGTCCACGGTTCTGCCCTCGCGCCGCCGCTCGTTGGCCATCCTTTACCAGCAGCTCGGCATGCTCTACCGCGACGTACAGAATTACCAGGCGGCTATTTACACTTTTCAGGAATTGGGTCACCTCGGCGAAGAAGAAGATCAGCGCGCTCGCCTGCTGATCATGGATACCTACCGCATGGCCAAGGATCTGCCCAAAGCCTTGCAGGCCGGGCGCGATGCCATGGCCAAGTATCCGAATGATTCCTCGATTCGCGCCAGTCAGGCTTTGCTACTCGGCGAAAATCAGCAGACCGAGGAAGGCATCAAGCTTCTCCAGACCGGCCTCAAAGGCACGGCCGCTGACCGCGAAACCTATCTCAACCTTTCCCAGGTGTACGAGAGAGGACGCCGCTACTCGGACGCCGAACAAGCTGCCCGCAAAGCGGAGTCCTTCGCCACGGAACCACACGACAATGAAATCGCCTGGCTCCTCCTCGGCGCCGTTTACGAACGCCAAAAGGAGTACGAGAAGGCCGAGGTCGAATTCAAGAAAGTCCTCGACGTCAATCCCAAGAACGCCCAGGTGCTCAACTATTACGGATACATGCTGGCCGACCGGGGCCTGCGGCTGGAAGAAGCGCACGACCTGATTCAACGCGCGGTCGACCTGGATCCCCTGAATGGCGCTTATCTGGATAGCCTTGGCTGGGTCTACTTCAAGCAGAACAAGCTCGAAGACGCCGAAGCCATGCTGCGCAGGGCCGTGGACCATGAGCCTCACGACCCCACCATCCGCTCCCATCTGGGCGACGTGCTTGCCAAGGAAGGACACCTGGACCAGGCTGCCGCCGAATGGGAAAAATCTCTGAACGAATGGCACCGCTCCTTGCCCGCCGACCTTGAAAGCGATAAAGTCGCCGAAGTTGAAAAGAAGCTCAACCAGGCGAAGCACCGTGTGGCGCAGAAGACGCCTGCCACCGACGCCAAGCCCTAAGCTAATTCATGCGAGAAATTCGAATCCCTGCGTTCGCTAAAGTGAACCTGCGCCTGGACGTGCTTGGCAAGCGCGCCGACGGCTATCACGAACTGCGCACCATTTTTCAGTCGGTGACGCTGCATGACACCCTGCGATTCAGGCCGTTGCGCGAACCACGGATCGAGCTTCGGATCGAGGACAATCCGCAGCTCTCCGAGGAAGCAGCAGAGAAGAACCTGGTGTATCGCGCGGTGGACGCGTTGCGGCGGGAGCTGAAAATCCGGCCCGGCGTGGAGATCGTTCTGCACAAAAAGATTCCCGCCGGGCGCGGTCTGGGTGGCGGCTCGAGCGACGCGGCCGCGGCGCTCGTGGGTTACCTGCGATTCGCGCGCAGGAAGATCGAGTCCACCCGGCTCTTGGAGCTAGCCGCCAACCTGGGCGCCGATGTGCCTTTCTTCCTGCTGGGAGGCCGCGCGCTGGGCATCGGGAAGGGCGATGAAATCTACCCGCTTCCAGATATCCCGAAGCTGGCGCTGCTGATCGTTTCTCCCCAGGACATCCATGTGCCGACGCCGGATGCCTATCGCTGGCTGCATGCTCCCGAACTGGCTTCGTTGACAAAATTCGCCGCGACCCATAAACTGTTTGAGTTCTGTGCTCTGTGCTGGAGTGCGCAGGGAGGGAGCCTCTCGAATGATTTCGAGCCGGCCGTCTTCCGGCGCCATCCCCGCTTGGGTCAAATCCGGCGGGCTTTACTCCAGGGAGGGGCGTCAGAAGCCTTGCTGGCTGGTAGCGGTTCGGCGGTGTTTGGAGTATTCCCGAGCCCAGCGAAGGCGCGCCGAGCCGTTGTCGGGTTTCCGCACGACCAGGCCTTCGTCTGCGAAACAATTTCGCGGAGCAGGTATGCGCGATCGATGAAAACCGCGCTCGTCGTCTGACCCTCAGCGTCTCCGGGCGTTCTGACTTTCCTGCCTTCACTTAGTCCGGATCTTCGGCCCCGTTTCGATTTTGGCGTCACCGCAGAGCGGTGACCCGTGTGAGTGCGCCGTGAACGACGAGCGATTTAAAATCTTTTCGGGAACCGCTAACCCGGTACTGGCGGAATCCATCTGCCAGCACCTGAATGTTCCGCTCGGCAAGGCGCTGCTCGGGCGCTTCAGCGACGGCGAGATTTACTTTCAGATTCTGGAGAACGTGCGCGGCGCCGATGTGTTCGTCGTGCAGCCCTGCTCATACCCGGTGGATAACCACCTGCTTGAGCTGCTCCTGATGATTGACGCATTCAAGCGCGCTTCGGCGTGGCGCATCACCGCGGTTTTGCCGTACTACTGCTACGCGCGCCAGGACCGCAAGGACAAGCCGCGCGTTCCGATATCCGCGAAGCTGGTGGCCGACCTTCTGGAAACGGCCGGGGCCAGCCGCGCGTTGACGCTGGACCTCCACGCGCCCCAGATCCAGGGGTATTTCGACGTGCCGGTGGATCACCTGTACGGGTCCCCGGTGCTGGTCGATTATTTCCGTCACAAGAAATTGCCGAATCTGACGGTGGTTTCGCCGGACGCCGGCGGCGTGGAGCGTGCCCGCGCGTTTGCGAAGAAGCTGGGCGCGCCGCTGGCCATCGTGGACAAGCGCCGCGTGGACATGGATGTTACGGAAGTGATGAACCTGATCGGTGACGTGAAAGGCCGCAACACTCTTATTGTGGACGACATCATCGACACCGCGGGAACGCTCGTGAAAACAGCCGAAGCCCTGATCCGCGAAGGCGCTACTCAGGTTTTCGCCGCTTGCACACACGCCGTCTTTTCCGGTCCGGCCGTCGAGCGCATCGAAAATTCCAAGATTACGGAAGTGGTGGCCACCGACTCCGTGCCCGTATCCGAGGCCTCCAGAAATGTGAAAAAGATCACCATTCTGAGTGTTGCGGATCTGCTCGCACGCGGCATTCGCTCGATTCATGAGGAGACTTCAATCAGCGAGCTGTTTATCTAAATGGTCCGGCGGAAGTTTGCGCCGGTGGAGATTCCAGGGAAGGAAAGAAGCTATGGCTCAGATCATTGTTCAAGGAGCGCCTCGCACGACAAGAGGCAAAAATGAAGCGCGGCGTTTGCGCGTGGCCGGGAACGTCCCCGCCACTCTTTACGGCGGAAAGGGCGAAGCCCTATCTCTCGCGGTGAACACCAAACAGGTGACCGCCATTCTCCGTTCGGAAACCGGCCACAACACGCTCTTCCAGGTCGATTTTGGCGGCAAGCAGGAGCCGGCGATCGTCAAGGATTGGCAAGTGGACCCGGTCAGCGGCAATTTGCTGCACGTGGACCTTTTACGCGTGGCCATGGACGTGCGCATGAAGGTCAAGGTGCCCGTGCATACGTTCGGCGAGCCCTCTGGCGTCAAGGTGCAGGGCGGCGTGTTCGAAGTCGTCACGCGCGAAGTGGAAGTCGAGTGCTTGCCCGCGGACATCCCGACGGAATTCAAGATGGATGTCAGCGGCCTGATGCTCAACCAGAGCCTGCGCGCGGGTGACCTCGCCCTCGACAAAACGAAGCTCAAGCTGCTCACCGATGGCAATGCCGTGCTCGCGCACGTCGTCGCGCTCCGCGTCGAGGAAGAAAAGCCAGTCGAAGCCGCGGTTACCGGTGCAGTGCCCGCGGAGCCGGAAGTTATCAAGAAGGGCAAGAAGGAAGTGGAAGGCGAGGAAGGCGCCGAGGCGGCCGAAAAGCCGGAAAAGCAGGAAAAGAAGAAGTAATTCTTTTTCGCGCGCCTCACTGCGATTTCTATGCGGCTCATTGTTGGCCTTGGCAATCCGGGCCCGGAATATCAGTGGACGCCGCATAACCTCGGTTTCCTGGCGGTGGATGAACTTGCGAATCGCAGCAACATCCGCGTGGTGCGGCCGGAAGCTCAGGCGCTGGTAGGAATCGGAAAAGTGGCTGGGGAAGAAGTGATCCTGGCCAAGCCCCAGACGTACATGAACCTCAGTGGCAATTCGGTTGGCCAACTGATGGACAAGTACGAACTGGAGCCCGCGGATCTGCTGGTGATGTTCGACGAGCGCGATCTGCCCTGGGGCATGATCCGCATCGGGGAGCGAGGCAGCCCGGGGACGCACAACGGTGCGAAGTCGGTCACCAGCGCGGTAGGCACGCAAGAATTCGCGCGCTTGCGATTGGGTTGCGGCCCGGATCATCCGGTGGGTGATTTGGCGGCTTACGTTCTGCGGCCCATGAAGAAGAGCGATCTGGAAGTGGCTGCGGAGATGGTGGCGAGCGCGGGTGATGCGGTGGAGATGCTCTTAACGCAAGGCATCGCCGCCGCCATGAACAAGTTCAACCGGCGCGTCCCGCCGCCGGAAGAGAAGTAGAGGCGACGGAAACGTCGCCTGCAAGAAGAGAATTTTTCCGGGCATTGCGCCCGGAGCAGGAAGAGAAGAAACGAGGTCATCATGCAAGAACGTTTGTACGATTTGGTCTTCATCGTTCGCCCGGCTACGCCGGAAGAGGAAATCAAGAAGGTCCTTGCGACCCTGGAGCACGCTTGCGCCGAGAAAGGCGCCAAAATCGAGAAGGCTGAAACCTGGGGCACGCGCAAGCTGGCCTACAAGGTGATGAAGCACCGCGAAGGCATCTACTTTTACCAGCAGGTCCGCACCACGCATGGCGAAGTGCTTCACGAACTGGAACGCCGCCTCGGCGTGCAGGATTCGGTCATTAAGTATCAGACCGTGCGCCTGGACGAAGATCTGAAGCGCCAGAAGAAACTCGTGCACAAGCGCGAACAGCGTGCCGCTCGCCGGCCGCGCCGCTCCACTCCGCCAGCACCTCCGGCCGCTGAGCAGAACGCGCCCGCAAGCTGAACGGCGCCCGGTTTTTCTTTAGGTTTGAGTTGGAACGCTCCGCGCAGAGGCCCGGAGCGACATCGGAAAGGTAGGAAGGTATGCCAGAGGAACAGAAGCAAGCGCAGGCTCCCGCGCCAGCCGCTCCCCGCGAAGGCGGCGAAAGCGCTCCGGCCGCACCGAGCGCGCCCAGCGCGCCGAGCGGACAAGGTGGTCAGGGTGGCGGACAGGGCGCACCCCGTCGCGAAGGCGGACATTCGGGCGGAGGTCGCCGCGAGGGCGGTCCCGGTGGAGGCCGTCGCGAAGGGGGACCGGGTGGTCCCGGCGGGCCAGGTGGACCCGGCGGTCCACGCCGTGGCAAGCGCCAGTATTTCCGCAAGAAGAAGGTCTGCAAGTTCTGTGTCGAGAAGATGGACTTTATCGACTACAAGCGCGCCGACATTCTTTCGCAGTTCGTGCAGGAGCGCGGCAAGATCCTGCCCCGCCGCATGACCGGAGTTTGCTCGCGTCACCAGCGTTGGCTAGGCGTGGCCATCAAGCGCGCCCGCAATATCGCCTTGCTGCCCTTTGCCGGCAGCGCTGCGGGAACACAAGCGCCGCGCGCCGTTGTCGCCGAGGCTCCGAAGGTTTAAGACTTGGCAGATTCCTACTGTCGACTTTAGCGGGTCGGAGCTTCAGCTCCGACATGGAGTTCGTAGGTTGAACGGGCTTTAGCCCCGGAGGAATCTCATACAGGGATTCTTCACCAGCCTGGAAGATTTGGAAAGGGAACTAGGAGATTTTCTCATGCAGATCATTCTTCAAGAAGATGTCGAAAAGCTCGGCAACCGCGGCGACGTGGTCACCGTGAAGCCCGGCTACGCGCGTAATTTTCTGTTGCCCAAGAAGCTGGCCGTCGAAGCGACACCCGGCAACATGAAGGCGCTGGAACGCATTCGCGGTGCCCTCGCGAAGAAAACCGCCACGGAGCTGGACGCCGCCAAAAAACAGGCGGAATTGCTCAACGGCGTTTCCGTCAAGTTCACGCGCAAGACCGGCGAAAACGACCAGATGTTCGGCTCCGTGACCACCGGCGATATCGCGGATGGCCTCAAGGTCCACGGCTTTGGCATCGATAAGCGCCAGGTTCAGTTGAAGGATCCACTGAAAACCCTCGGCGAATTCGCGGTGACCGTAAAGGTGTTCCGCGACGTCACCGCGGAGATCAAGGTCCACGTCGAAAAGGAATCATAGTCCTTCGGCGACCATTCGATACTCATCAGGGGCACGGTCCGCGTGCCCCTCTTTATTTTTGGCCGTATTTTCTCCCGTGGCGGTGTCTAATGATCAGTGAGACCCATGCCGGAAAGAATGTTAAAGCTTGTGAAGTGGCTTTTTCTGGGGTCGGTGTTCATCCTTCTCATTGCTATTGTTCTCTTGTGGCAGGGTCGCACGCTGGGCTATCCGCTTCAGAAACACGTGCTCACTCCACTGTTTGGAGATCCCATCGACCGGATGGCGCGGCGGCTGGCCGGTCGCGAGGCGATTAATTGTGGCCGGGTTGGATGGCATGGCGACCCCCGCAGTGCGACGAGTTGCACGCTCGCAGCCCAAGCCAAGGGATTGCCGTTCCGGGTCGTGTACGAGTCCCCTGGAAGTGAATCCAGTTACTCCAATGCTCTAGTGCGCACTCCCGACGGCCGGCTTTTTCGACTCTTTTACGACAGTTGCCCCGGTGCCTGCAATTTTTCTTTTTGGCTGCAAGCCACCTACGCAGCTCCATGCGCTCAGCAGCCCGGCATGACTGCCGGTTCCAATGGACGATTGACGTGCGCGTTTGCCACGCCATTGGATCCAGGAAGGGTCAAGCACGGGCCGCTGCTTATTTTTTATTAGCGCCTTCAAATTTCTCGGCAATTGCTTCCACCTCTTCCCGTTTCCAGCGATTGCCGGACAAATTGGTGACGAGCGCGACCACCACGCGAGTCTCCGGATAAATAATCAGTTGCGACGTTCCACCCACCGAGCCGCCGGCATGCTCGCAAACCAACTTCCCCGATTGTGATTTGTGGACGAACCAGCCAATGCCATATTCGGTGGGCTCGCCCGTTTTCGTTTTCTGTGGGGTGAACATGGTCTTCAGCGTCGCGGCTTTCAGGAAGCCGGGTTCCATCAGCGCCGACCCGAAGCGCACCAGGTCTTCGGCGGTGGAAAGAAATCCGCCTCCGGCCCATTTGTAGCTGTTGTCCACGTAGGGCGCGTTTTCCGCTTGCCCGTCCTTTGCCAGTTCGTAGAAGCGCGAGCGCTGTTCCACGATTTTTGTGTTTTGATCCGCGGCCGTGTGCGCCAGTCCCAGCGGCGTGAACACATGCCCTTGCATGTAGGACAGGAACTCCTCGCCGGCGGCGGATTCGACCACCGCGCTTATCAGGTTGAAGCCGTAGCTGGAGTAGCTGAATTTCGTTCCCGGCGGCGCCACCAGCGGATCATTCTCAAATATCTTCAGGCCTTCCTGCACGCTACCGTAATGCTTCTGAATCTCGAACTCGTCTCCCTGATAGTGCCGAATGCCGCCCAGATGTCCTGCCACTTCACGAACGGTGATAACCGCGCCTTTGTCGGGAAACGAGGGAACATATTTCTGGACCGGGGCGTCCAGATCCACCTTCCCCGCCTCGACCAGCTCCATCAACGCGGCTGCCGTCAGTGGCTTCGAAATACTCCCGATGCGGAATTTTGTCGTCGGCCACACGGGCACGCGCTCTTCCAGGTCCGCGTAGCCAAATCCCTCCGAGTAGACGATCTTTCCATCCACAGCCACGGCCAGAGCCAACCCGGGGATGCCTCGGCTCAGCCACTCCTTCGCCTGCAGATTTGCATTCTCACTGGCCACCGCATAGGGGGCAGGTGGCGTAGCAAGGGCAGCGTTCTGGCCATACGTTGTGGCCGCGCCAGCAAACAACAAGCCTGCGCAAAAAGACGCTAGAATCCCGCCGCGCACCCGACGCCCTGAACTGCAATTCCGCTCTTCTCTCATCGCGTTCCCCCTCCCGCCATATCTCTGCCGCAGCATCTTGCCACATTCCTGCCCAAAAAAGTTTTTCACCGGTTTTCCTTCGCGATTCACAAGCAGCCCGATTGACGCACACAAAGCTTCCGCGCACAATCGATGCATAAATTCCAGTGCACAGGGGAAGTCCCGCTGGGGAAAAATCCGCTCTTGCCGTTGAGTCAGAACAATGCTATCTATAGCGAAGGAAAAGCGAAATAGAGGAAAGGCTCTCTTTGCCCGTTATGCCGGCTGATTCCGCTCTCGAACGCCCCCTTCCGAGCAACCTCGATGCCGAGCGCTCCATCCTCGGGGCCATCCTGCTGGATAACAACGCCTTGAACACCGCTATCGAAGCGCTGAAGGCCGAGGATTTCTTCCTGTCGCAGCACCAGCGCGTGTTCCAGCAGATGATCGCGTTGGGCGAGGCGCAGCATGCCATCGATCTGGTTACGCTGACGGAGGAACTGCATCGCCGGGGCGAACTCGACGCTGTCGGTGGCGCTCCTTACCTGGCTTCGCTGGTCGACGGCGTGGCACGCGTTTCCAACGTCGAGCACTACGCGCGCATCGTCAAGGAAAAGGCGATGCTGCGCAATCTGATCCACGCTACGGACAAGATTAAGCAGAACGCTTTCGAAGGCGAGGACGGCGCGGACGCCATCCTTGACGGCGCGGAATCCAGCATCTTTGCCCTAGCCGAAGACCGCGTCAAAGCCGGTCTCCTCCCCATCAAGGACATCGTCCACGAGAGTTTCGACCGCCTGGAAAGAATCTTCCGCGAAGGCAAGAGCATTACCGGCATTTCCACCGGCTATGGCGAACTGGACAAGCTGCTTTCCGGCTTGCAGCCCTCCGAACTCCTCATTCTCGCTGCTCGCCCTTCGCAGGGCAAAACTGCCTTGGCCCTGAACTTTGCCGAAAACATCGCCATTCGTGGCGGCCTGCCCGTAGCCATCTTCAGCCTGGAAATGTCCAAGGAATCGCTGCTCCAGCGGCTGGTGGCTTCGGTAGCCCAAGTGGACGCCCACAAATTCCGCTCCGGCCATCTCAGTCGCGAGGATTGGAAGCGCATGACCGAGGCACTCAGCACCATCGCCGCCTCGCCTCTTTGGGTTGATGATGCCGGCTCGACCAGCGTGCTCGAAATCGGTGCCAAGGCCCGGCGCCTCAAGCGCGAGAAGGGACTCGCCCTTCTGATCGTCGATTATCTTCAGCTCATCACCGGCCGGGGGCGGTTCAATTCGCGCCAGGAAGAAGTCGCCAGCATCTCTCGCGGCTTGAAGGGTCTCGCCAAGGAGTTGCAGATTCCGGTGCTCGTTCTCAGCCAGCTCACCCGCGCACCCGAGCGCGATGAGCGCGGGCCGCAGCTTTCTGATCTTCGGGAGTCCGGCGCCATTGAACAGGATGCCGACGTGGTCATGTTCATCTACCGCCCCAACTTCTTCAACTTGAACGCCACGCCCGAAGAGCGCGACATGGCCGATATCCTCATTGCCAAGCAGCGCAACGGCCCAACCGACAAGGTCAAATTCGTTTTTCGCAGCCGACTCACCCGCTTCGAGGAAGCCGCCCCCGACGCATTCTCGCAATTCGCCGGCGGCGACGAATCCTAGCCTGCGGTCATCCGATCAATCGGTGCCGACTACCGACTTGATTGCTTGCCGGGAGTTGGGAATCTGGGGCTAGTAGCCTTGCCGGGTATCCCTGTCTCTCGCTTCCGCACACTGTAGCGGGGGTTGTAGGCTTCCCTCATGAAACTTCGCCTTCTCAAGACCATTGCTGTTTTGTGACTTTTGTCTTTCGGTGTGTTTGGTCAAGGCCCGAAAGGGAAAAGATTTGCAATAAAGATTGAGAGATTGGGCCCAACCTCTCTCGGATTTGATGTCCTTGTCAGTGTCAAAAACATAGGAACAGAGCCGTTGACACTTGCCGAGAGCGGTTGGAAAACGGGGATGCTCCAATCACTGGACATTTTACAGTGGGACGATAATTCGGGGTGGCAGAGCGTGGGCCCTTGCAGGGATGTGGAGCCGGTGTCGACAGTAAGACTCAATCCAGGTGAAAGTCTTCATAACGTTATTCCCATGGGAGACAGGGCTCTTGACAACGTTGGCAGGTGTCCTCGGAAAATTGATCACTTAGCCGGTAGAGTGCGTGCGATTCTGCACTTCGCGTATCAGAGCCAAGAGAAGTATGAGGCCCGTGACCCTGAAGGTCGCGTGAACGTTGTTTCAAAGCCCGTTGAAGTGCCCTGACCAACTAAGCTCCTCCACCTACTGTTGATGTCAGGTGACCGGACATCTTGTTTCTACTTCTCAGTGCAGTCGATGTGTTTGTAACGTAGAATTTCGGGCATGACTTCGAAGAATCGATCTGTGCCCGTCGACACAGTGTTGCCTCATGTCAACTATCAGAGCTTGGCGGAGGCGATAGCTTGGCTGACAAGAGCTTTCGGTTTTCAAGAGTACTACCGCTATGGCGACGGTCCGAGCGGCGGCCAGATGTGGGCGGGTAAAACCGCGATTCAGGTAAGGCAGGCGGGCGAACGGCAGAGGTCGCCAAGGGAGCTGGGGTATGGGACGCAGTCGTTGACGGTTTTTGTCGACGACGTGGATGCGCACTACGCGCGGGCGAAAGCCGCTGGGGCGAAAATTCTGGAGGAGCCGCATGAGACGGAGTATGGGGAATATCAGTACGCGGCTGAGGATCTCGATGGACACCACTGGCTGTTCTCGCGACACGCGAAGGACCGCAGCCCAGAGGAGTGGGGTGCCGTGGTGAAGCGGTAAACACGCTCTCGGAGCGCACGGGGCCGTTATTTGCTGTCAAGGCCCGATAAGTCGACGCAATGCCAACCAGCGCGTTTGACGCGGAGGCGTCGAAACAAATATATACTTCTATCGGATAAGAACCATGAAGAGTCACGTCATATACATCGAATGCAAAGGCACCGAAATTAGCGGACCAGCGCGAATCGGGCGCGTGACTTTTTCGAAATCTGGCAAATCTCTGTACTACCCGGGCCGTCGCTTGTATTCACTTTCCGCTAGCGGATTCAAAGCAAACTGCGCAGATTCGAAGACCGGAGTGCAGTACTGCATTTCCGGTTGCAAGAAGCGGGGCGGTGACCGACTTTACTCCGGGACAATTGAAATCGATGAAGACGTGCGAGAAGAATATTGGGCCGAAATCCGAAATTTGCCGGACCAGAAAAACAAAAATTCGATACGTTGCGTAGGGAAGCACTACTGAAGAACTGGATTGCCGGATACCCGCAATTTGCATCACAACTCCTGGCAAACGCCTCGCAAAGCACAAGCCTGAAACGAATCACCCGTCGCAGGCGGCGCGAGGTTCGTCTTGCGCGCCCGTTGACGCGCTCCGAGGAAGCCGCGCCCGGCGCGTTCTCCCAATTCGCCGGCGGCGACGAAATGTAATTCCGGACACACCGTGTCCAAGTCTCCACACTCTTCTAGCCCGCCAATTCTGTGGCCTTGCCACCTGGCGGTGCCGCCGCAGCAAGGCACATCCAGCAACCCCTATAAAATCATCACCCTGTAGCTTAGCCCTTCGAGGGCTGAGGCCCTTCTACCCCCTTTCGGGCCACTCCCGTTCCGGCCCTTCGGTTGCTCCGCTCTCTGTTGTCATTCACGCGGCGCTGCCCGCGTACTTTTGGAAGGCGAGCGCGAATGCCGTAAACTAGATTTCTCAGGAAAATTCATGCCCCGTACGAAAAAGAGTTCCGTTGATTTTCCCGGACGCCCGGTCTGGGCCGAAGTGTCTCTTTCCGCTCTTCGCCAGAACTATGAAGCGATACGTGATTACGTTAATCCGCCGTCCGAAAAACGCAAAGCTCCCCGCATGGTTCTTGCCATCGTCAAAGGCAATGGCTACGGACACGGCGGCCCCGAAGTGTCCAAGGCCCTCGAGAAATTTGGCTCCGACTGGTTCGGTGTGGCTTCCGCCGGCGAAGGCAGGGAACTCCGCAAGGGTGGCGTTCGAAAGCCGATTCTCGTGCTCGGCGGTTTCTGGCCTGGGGAAGAAAACAATCTGATCGAGCACCGTCTGACTCCCGCCATCCATCGCTGCGAACAATTGGCACTGTTTGACGCGGCCGCCGCTAAATCCGGCAAGAAGCACGTGCCGATTCACTTGAAAATCGATACCGGCATGAACCGCCTGGGCATCGCGCCGAGCGATATCGATTGCTTCATAAACCAACTGGCGAAATGCAAGCGTCTGGAACTCACGGGCACTTTCACGCACCTGGCCTCTTCCGAAGTTCTGATCGATTCCCCCACCGGCCGCCAGACGGCTGAACAGGTTGAGCGGTTCAACGGCGCGATCGATCGCCTGCGCGCGCGCGGCGTTGAACCCGGAATCCTGCACATTGCGAACAGCGCGGCCATTGCCGCCCGGCCGGAAACCTGGGCGGATATGGTGCGACCCGGTGCGGTTCTGTACGGCTATCATCCCGGATTCGACCCAATGGAGCGACGCGTGGAATTTGAAGCGAAGCTCGCTCTTCGCCCGGTGATGAGCTTGCGTGCGAGGCTCATCAATGTTCGTTCCGTCGCCGCCGGTGTGGGAGTGGGCTACAACGCCAGCTGGGTAGCGAAGCGGCCGTCGCGCGTGGCTGTTCTTGCCGCCGGTTATGGTGACGGGATCCACCGCTCGCTCGGCAATCGTGGCAGTGTGGCCATTCGCGGCCATCTGGCGCCCATCATTGGGATCGTCTCGATGGACGTGGTCATGCTGGACGTCAGCAGCGTTCCTGATGTGGCTATCGGGGATATCGCGACGGTTTACGGCACAGACGCTGAGAACATATACCCCGCAAACGTGATCGCACGCAGCATCGGCACCGTTACGTCCGACCTCATCTCCGGCGTCAGCCGCCGCGTGCCCCGGTTTTATCTGCCATAGCGCAGGGCGGTTCCCCCCAGCGGTTCTCGTTTTCCCCTACTTGACGAAAGTTGATTCCGAGGGTATACAGTTCACCACGTTAACTGCCCCGGTAAGCCCCTTGCTTGTCACATGTCTCTAGCAAGCCGCCCTGCTACCGGAGTGAAGCGAATCTTGCGGCACTGGGGGGCCCCGTGGGCCAGGTGAGATTCAACCGTCAAAGCAGCGGGCCGTCGCAGGCAACTCCTTCGAATTCCAGCTTCTCCGACGCTTCCCCGAAAGCGGAGTCCCCTCGAGGACCGCTGAGCCAGAACTGGGAATTCTGGGCCGTTCGGCTTTTGGTGATGGGCTTCAGTTCCGTTCTTTGTTACAACCTGGGCCCTTTTGGCTTCCACGGCTTGCTCGCCGCCGGCCTTGGCTTTCTCGTCGCGATGGTCATCTTGCTGGCCGAGCTAAGACTGCGCCGCGCGGAGATCAGCGGGCTTGTGGGAGGAGTCTTCGGCGCCATCCTCGGTCTGCTTTCCGCCCTCCTGATTACCCTCGTGATTTCCCGCACCGCTGAGCCCGAACCCGGCAAATCCTTCCTCGAATTCACCTCCCTGTTTGCCCTTGGCTACCTCGGCCTAGTCATTGGTTCGTCCAAGGGCAGCGATCTCCTCCCTACTCCTCTGCTCCGCCCGGTCGAAGCTCCTCCCCCCGACAGGCGAGCCATGAAATTGCTGGACACCAGCGCGCTGATCGACGGCCGGATTGCCGACATTTGCGAAACTCATTTCCTCGATGGCACGCTCGGAATTCCCCGGTTTGTCCTTCTTGAACTCCAGCACGTGGCCGATTCCTCGGACTCCCTGAAGCGCCAACGCGGACGCCGTGGCCTGGACGTGCTTGAACGCATGAAGAAGATGGCCTGGCTTGATTTGCGGGTCCTCGAAGAAGAGGTTCCCGGCACGGCGGCGGTGGACCAAAAACTGATCGAGCTGGCTCGCCGCTCGGGTTCAAAAATCGTCACCAATGATTTCAACCTGAATAAGGTCGCCCGGGTCCACGGAATTTCCGTGCTGAACGTGAATGAACTTGCCAATGCCATGAAGCCAGCCGTGCTTCCCGGTGAATCCATGCGCGTGCTCATCCTGCGCGAAGGCAAGGAGTCCTCCCAGGGAGTGGCCTACCTCGATGACGGCACCATGGTGGTGGTCGATGGGGCGCGCCGCTTCATCAATCGCACCATCGACATTCTGGTCACCTCCACGCACCAGACGCCCGCTGGCAAAATGATCTTTGGCCGTGTCGAGGAACGCCCCGATTTCTCCCCCACGCGTATCGCGGTAGCGCCGGCCACGCTGGCGGAGGGCGCGCCTGCTGGCAATGGTCACGGCCAGGCCGCGCCGGCTAGCCGGTTTGAGGCACCCCCTCCTTCCGCTTACCCGGGGCAAGAGCCGCAATAGCCCGCCCGTTCCCCTCCCACCTCCCGAGCTCGTCCTTCCGAACCCGCCTCCGGCGGGGGGAGGAATGAGGAATCCCTCTCCACCATCGGATTTCGAGGTCGGCCTGTGCCCTTCTATTTCTCTTCCAGCCTCGCCTTGAGGTAAACTCTCCTTTCTGCAACCCGCGCTTAAGCCACCAGGTCTCCGCTTCAGCCGGACTGCTTTCATCCTATGAGTCACATTGCCGCCATTCTTCCCGCTGCGGGTCTCGGCACGCGCATGGGCCACGAGACTCCCAAGCAATTCCTGGAGCTGGACGGTGTGCCCATCGTCATTCTCAGCTTACGCCGCATCGCTTCTTGTCCACTCATCACCCATATTGTCGTGGCTACCCGGGGAGATGAAGTCGAGCGCCTCGACGCTCGCATCCGCGAGGAAAAATTCAAGCAGCCCGTCCGCGTCGTAAAGGGTGGGGATTCGCGCCAGGGTTCGGTCAGCCAGGCCTTGAAGCACATTCCGGAAGATACCGAACTGGTCGTGGTGCACGATGCCGTGCGGCCGTTCGTCACCGTCGAACAGATCACTCGCGTCATCGAGGAAGCGCGCCGATGCCAGGCTGCGATTCTCGCTATCCCCGCCATGGATACGGTGAAGGAAGTAAAGCGCGCAAGCTTGCCCGAGGATGTGGCGCTGATCACCGCCACGATTCCGCGCGAACGCGTAGTGCTGGCGCAAACACCGCAAGTCTTTGAGACGCAACTGTTAAAGCAGGCCTTCGCTGAAGCCGAACAAGACGGGGTGAATGCTTCCGATGAAGCAGGCTTGATCGAGAAGCTCGGCCACGAGGTTTACGTCGTTCTAGGCTCCGAGCGCAACATCAAAATCACCAAGCCGTCGGACATGGACCTCGCCCGCTTCTATCTCCAATCCGAGCAGAAAAAACCATGAGCGTGCGCTGCGGCATCGGTTATGACTTGCACCAGCTTGCGGGGGGCCGCACTCTCATCGTCGGCGGCATCATCATCCCGTTCGGGAAAGGTCCCGTCGGCCATTCCGACGGCGACGTCCTTGCGCACGCCATTTGCGACGCGCTTCTCGGCGCCGCTGGCCTTGGCGACATCGGCACGCACTTCCCGGATACGGACCCCAAGTGGAAAGGCGCCAACAGCCTGCTCTTTCTTGAACACACGCGCAAGCTGCTCGCCGAAAAGCATTTTGCGATCGAGCATGTCGATGCCGTAGTCATCCTCGAACGCCCGAAGCTCGGCCCGCATTTCCCGAAGATGCGCGAAGCTCTCGCCAAATCCCTCGGCGTCCCCGCGGAGAAAATTCACCTGAAGGCCAAGACCAATGAGGGCGTGGACGCCGTCGGCCGGGGTGAAGCCATCGCGTGCCACGTCGTGGCTACCCTCACTTCTCTGTAACGCAAGGCGAGTCCGCGAGCCCTGCGGCCTTTCTCACGCCGGGTGGCGGCAAATCATCTGCGGTAAACTCCTTCTATGCCTTCCCTCGGCCACGTCCAACCGCACCCGGCTCGCGAGAATCTTTTCACCCCGAAGGATGTCCTCGCCATTTTGCGGGAACGCCATGGGCTCCCCGCCGAACCTTCTCCCGAGCATCTGGCCTTCTGCGAACGCGCCGCCGCTCTCCTCGGTCCTCATGCTGCGGATTTAACGGGCCTTGCCGAACTTCTCCAACTCGTTTTCCATTATGAAGCCGCCCAGATCCTGCAAACCGTCGAAGCACACGCCGTCCTCGCCCGCTTCGGCGCGCGCGATCTGATTCGCGAGCTCGCCCTTTTCCTGCTCGATCCGACTACTTTCAATTCCGACCGTTTCAAAGAGCTCGTTACGCTCCTGAAGGAAAACCTTGAGCTTCGTGGCCGCGACTTGTTCTATCCCCTACGCCTCGCCTTGGCCGGCCGCCCTGGCGAAGGCGAACTCGACCGGGTCATTCTCCTTCTCGATGAAGCTGCCATCCTTCCTTTTGACGTTCCCGTAAAATCCGCCCGCACCCGGATCCTCGAATTTTGCTCTGCCCTCGATTGACTCCCCTGAATTAATTGCTTGTTGTCATCCTGAGCGGAACGAAGGATCTCAACCAATTCGCCCATCTCAGCTCTCGAATGGTTCCAGCGCCAGCTTCATCGTGCAAACTTTCCACTTTTCGTTTTCGACTGTAAACTTCCCCCATGGATCGTTTCACCGGAATTCACGCCGTCCGCGAAGCCCTCGAAGCCGGCGGCACCTTCGATCGCATCGTCATCGCCAAGGGCCGCCAGGACTCGCGAATTGAAGAAATTGTGCAGCTGGCCCGCCAGCAGGGCATCGCAGTGCGGTTTGAGGATCGCGGCCAGCTCGATCGCCTGGCCAATACGCGCGACCACCAGGGCGTGGTTGCCATCGCCGCCGCTCGCGCGGCCGCCACTCTCGAAGACATCGTCGAACACGCCAATCAATCGAAAGGGCAACAGGGCTTGATCGTCCTTCTGGACGGCGTGGAAGATCCCCACAATCTTGGCGCCATTATTCGTACCGCGCTCGCCGCCGGCGCGCACGGTGTGGTGATTCCCGAGCGCCGCGCCGCCGGCCTTACTGATGCCGTGGCACGCGCTTCGGCTGGAGCGCTGGCGCACCTTCCCGTTGCGAAGGTCACGAACCTGGTCCGTGCCATGGAAGATTTGAAGCAAGCAGGCTATTGGCTCGTCGGTCTGGATGAAGCAGGAGACAAGAGTTACACCGCAGTGGACTATACAACGCCCACAGGCATCGTCATGGGCGGCGAGGGGAGCGGCTTGCACGAATTAACCCGCAAGCGCTGCGATTTCGTCGTTTCGCTTCCCACCACAGGTCCCGTCAAGTCGCTCAACGTCTCCGTCGCCGCCGGCGTCGTGCTGTTTGAAGCATTGAGACAAAGAAAGATGCAGTTACGCAGCGGGTGAAACGAAAAGGATCACCTTCAGTGCCTCAATGGCATGCCTGGCCCAATACTCGCGAAAATCGAACCGCCACTCCCAGTAGATATCGTCAATGTGCTTGTCACCCGCAAGCAATCGGAGTGCATCCTGTAAATCCAAAAAATTTCAGCCAAGTCACGAGAAAGAGGACTCGGTGCAGATTGCTCCTCCTCTGTCGGGTCAAACACTGACCAGTAGGTGTCGAGATCACCCAATTTGTTGCTCCGTGTGGTTGACAGCCTCACACACTCTTCCGCATGACGCTCTACCTCTTCTTCAGAAATATCAATCCCTTCCGTTGCGGGCGTTACGTCCGGCAATTGGGCGCCCATGGCCCAAAGCTTCAAGAGATGGATCAGAACGCTGTCTATAAATTGCTTCCTTGTGTAGTCGCTTTGGTTCTTGATCAGTCAGCAGAATTCCTCTGCCATCCGCGGGAAGCCTTTCACTGCCTCCGGTTCTGATTGCGTCAGGTGATTCGGCATAACGCTTGCCCAAAATCCAAGGCCCTACTTGTCGTACTTCATCAACGAGAACACATCCAGCCCAGGCAGCTTCGCGCGGCCATTCAGGAAATTCAGCTCCACCGCAAACGCGGCGCCATCCACGTTGCCGCCGAGTGAACGAATCAACTGCACCGCCGCGGCCGCCGTGCCGCCCGTTGCCAGCAGGTCGTCGCACAACAACACCCGCTGGCCCTTCTCTACCGCGTCTTCGTGCATTTCCAATGTGTCCGTTCCATACTCCAGCGCGTAGGAAACTTTGGCCGTTTTTGCCGGAAGCTTCTTGGGCTTTCGCACCGGCACAAACCCCGCTCCCAGCCGGTAGGCCAGCGCCGGAGCAAAAATGAATCCGCGCGCCTCGATGCCCGCAACCAGGTCAATCTTGTGCCCCTCGTAGTGCCTGCACAGCCGGTCGATCAGCGTCTGAAACCCCCTCTTGTCCTTCAACAACGTGGTCAGGTCATAAAACAGAATCCCCGGCTTCGGGTAATCCGGCACTTCGCGGATCAGCTGCTTCAAGTCGTCCATTCGGCCCGCTCCTTATTCGAGGGTAGTCTCAATGATGAAATTGCCGAGATATCTGGCGTCCGGGGTGTCCGGTTCCTCGCGAACCTCTATGACATGGGACATCATCGGCCCTTTTTCCAACGCAAAGCCCATCTGTTTCAACCGTTCCGGAGTTGCCATGGCAAAGACTTCCACGCTGCCATCCCGCCGGTTCCGCACGTAGCCATCCACCTTAAGTTTCCGAGCGATATGTTCGACGTAGTTGCGGAAGCCGACTCCCTGCACACGTCCAGACACAATGTATCGTCGAGCCAGCACACCTTGTTCCACAATAACTTCAGTCTAGCAAAGACTCCGCAGGTTTTTCCAAATCAGCGAGTCCCGCGCGAATACTTGCGATACACTGGCAACATCAGGAAAGAATGACTACCCGAGGCGGCATCTGGCCTGGCGTGCCGCATCTAATTCACCATGACCGACATCCATTCCCGTTCCTTCTTCCATTTCCCCGCTCCTCCATCCTGTTTTCTGGTTGCGGCTTTTTTTGTTTTCCTCGTTCCTGGCCTCCCCGCGCAGGAAAATGCTCCCGGCCCACTCGCCCCGCCTCCGGAACACAAGGTGACGCGTGTCGTCGGTGTCCCCAAGCCGGAAGCGCCTCCCGCACTTCCGCCGCCGCAGATTATTAAGAGTTTTTCCCGGAAGGAAGAAGAGTACCAGGCCGCGCGGCCTCAGTTCGCCTACCAAAAATCGATTCGCATCCAGGAATTCGGTCCCGACGGTAATCCTGCCGGTGAATTCCTGGCCACCTATGATGCGGCGCGTTCCGCGGATGGACAGCTCTACGAGAAAGCCACGGCCGCTCCCCAAACCTCTCTCCAGTATCTCCAGATCGAGCCGGAGGACGCGCAACTCCTCACGCGCATTCCCGCGTACCCGGTCACCGCAAGCCAGCTTTCCAAGTACGATGTGCAGTACCTCAACACGGAAAGAGTTGATGAGGTGGATTGCTACATCTTCCAGGTTTCTCCGAAATCGCTCGATCGCCAGCATCCTCTGTTTGACGGCGTGATCTGGGTCGATCAGAAATACCTGGAAGTGGTGAAGACCTATGGCCAGTGGGTGACCGATCTTGGGGCGATACACCCCGCCACGCTTCCCTTCACCATGTTTGAAACCTATCGCGAGAACGTGGAGGGCAAATACTGGTTCCCGAATTATTCGCGTGCCGAGGGCGTCTACAAGATGAAGGATCGGGACATCCCGATCCGCGTCACCATCAAGTGGACCAACTTCAGGCCATTTCCGCCCGTCCCGTTGCCGGCCACTGCGCCAGCCACGCCGGCCAAGCCACCCGCCGCTGCGTCTCCGTCAACGCCGAAGCCATGACTCACCGTGGGGCCGCAGTTAACCCCTCCCGGTTAAGTCCTTGCCTGCGGCTGACGGGAAATCCGGTTCAGCAGAGGTGGCAACTCCTCTAAATTTTTCAGCAGAAATTCCGGCTTAGCGGCGCGCAAACGCTTCTCTGTCGGGAACGGTCCCAGCACCGCAATCGCTCGCATGCCCACGGCCCGCGCCATCTCCAGATCTTCGGGCGTGTCGCCCACGTACACGCATTCTTCCGCTTCCATTTTCATTTTGAGTAGCGCTTTGCGCAGCGGCGCCGGATGCGGTTTTTTCTCCGGCGTATCTCCCCCGCAGACCCGCGCGCGAAAGACCCTCGTCAGTGCGAAATCGCGCAACTGCCGCATCACCCGCACCCGGTCGCCGCTGGTGACCAATCCCAGGGCATGCCGCCGCGCCAGGCGCGCGAGCACGCGCCGCGCCCCAGCGATCAGCTTGGAGGGATGCTTCGCGTAGTGGACTCGCCACAGGTTGTCCGCCACATCCCATTGCTCGGCTGGGATTCCTGCCGCCCGGTAAACCGTGTACCAGTCCGGAGAATAGTGCGTTTCCAGTTCTCGAATGCCCCACCCCAGACCAAGCTCCCGGAACATGGCAAGGTAAGCCTGTGTGTCTGCGTGGTAGGAATCGATCAGCGTGCCGTCCCAGTCAAATAGCACGCCCGCCAGGCGCGATTCTGTTCTCATTCTTGGCAGAGTACCAGAATCCTAGCCTACTGTGCCTTGGAGCCGAGCCTCGCGGACGTGGAAATATCAGGCCGATTCGGCTCGGTCAGGAGGATCACAAATTTGAAAGGGAGCTCGGCCGCTTAGTCCGCCGGAAGCCAACCGGGGATCTGATCGTCGCGGTCGAAGGCAAAATCGTCGAAACTGGCGGCGATCCCATGCCAGCCCGGCATGTTTGCGGCTTCGGCCCGGCGCACCCGGGCCTTCGATGAAACCACAACATTGCCATAGCCCAGGGGCCGGCTCACCAGCACGATGTCCAGCTCAATTTCGGTTCCCGGTGCCAGCGGCTTGGGACATAGGAAAAACACGCCCGAAGAACTGATGTCCCTGGTCACCAGCGTCACGGGGTACTCTTCCATGACTCCGCCGACACTGCGCAGTTTCAAGGGCAACTTCAGGGAGGCCCGGGGACTCTCCCGTTGCTCGCTATGCACTCCCACGGCGTGAGTGGGCACCCGCACGAATCGTCTTGGTTGGGGATCTCTTAGCAGCGGCATGACCCGCAAGGCTGGAACCCTTGGGGCTACGGCTGGTTTCTCGGGGAATGCCGGTGCCGAGGCCCCTTGGGCCGTCGATTCCGGCTGTGGTTGCAGGTTTTCCCAGGCTAACGCACGGTTGCTCGCACTCATCTCGCCCCTCAGTGAGATGAAACAGGTAACAGACCCACTGCGGCGGTCCTATTACCCTATCTTGCTGTCTTTCTGAAACCCGGACTGAACCCCGTAAAGATGTTGGGCTGTCAAGATGCCATCCCACAGTGGTACTGTCAATCTGTGGAAAACGGGCGAAGTGTCCTAAATCGAAACACTTCGTAATAGTACCCCTTCTTCTTCTCTTCCCCTCCGCCCCAGTCTTCTCATTCCTCGGGCCCTCCATTATGGTTCTGTATTCCCCGTGAATTCGAGTTATCTTGATTTCCAGACATTTCCATGGCCAGCACCTCGCCTCGCTCCCCTTTGCGATCCCCTGCATCCTCATCATCGGCCCATGGTTCGCACCCAACCCTCGTGCTGCTTTGCTTCGCCCTAGTCTATCTCGTCTGGGGATCAACGTTTTACGCAATTCGCGTCGGGATTGAATCTTTTCCGCCCGCTCTCCTGGCAGGACTGCGCCACCTCACCGTGGGGCTTCTCTTCTATCCCACTTTCCGAATCCTGACTCGGGAGAAGCCAACGATTGGGCAGTGGCGCACCACATTTATTACCGGTTGCCTGCTACTAGCGATTGGGAATGGTACGGTGGCGTGGGCCGAACTCACCGTTCCCTCGGGAATCGCCGCGCTGCTGGTCGCCACCGTTTCTCTTTGGATGGTTTTGGTGGATTGGCTGCGCCCCGGTGGGGTGCGTCCCGCGCCGCGCGTCATCGCCGGATTTTTGCTGGGATTTGCGGGCATGGCATTGCTCGTCGGTCCAAAGCACCTTGGCAACTCCGAGCGCATCGACCCCGTGGGAGCCTGCGCACTGTTTGGCGCGGCGCTGGCCTGGGCCAGCGGTTCGATTTACTCCAGGCATCATCCACTTCCGCGCTCGCCGCTCCTTGGCGTGGCGATGCAAACGCTGAGCGGTGGCACGTTGCTATGTCTGTTTGCGGTCGTGACCGGGGACTTGCGCCGCTTCCACTTGGCCCAGGTGACGCTCCGTTCCTGGCTCGCACTGCTCTATCTGATTGTGTTCGGTTCGGCGCTCGGTTTCAGCGCCTACGTTTACATTCTGAAGCACAGCACTGCGGCGCGTGTCGCCACCTACGCTCTAGTCAATCCAGTCGTGGCGCTTTTTCTCGGCTGGTTTCTTGCCGGTGAACCGCTTTCCCTGCGCACTCTCCTTGCCAGCAGCATCATTCTCACCGCGGTTCTTCTTGTGATCACCGCTCCGCACAAGGATACGGCTGAGGCCGAGGAGGCCGTGCCCGCCCCAGGGGAAGCTTGATTCCGCCGCAGCCGTCACGGTCCAGTTTGCTGTCAGAAATCGGATAGATTGATTTTTCTTGCCGCGGTAGTCTAGGGCCATGAAGACGCAACACCCCAACGCAGCATCTCCACAGATCACCTCGCAAGTCGCCGACCGTTTCTGGCAAGCCACGCTGCATCGCGACGCCCGCGCCGATGGCTCTTTTGTATTTGCCGTCCGATCCACGCATATCTATTGCCGCCCTTCCTGCCCCGCGCGGCGTCCGCTGCGCCGCAACACCCTGTTCTTCCGTACCGCGCAGGACGCGGAAAGCCGCGGATTCCGTCCTTGCCGCCGCTGCCGTCCCAGGCACCAAGACTCCGCCACGGCTCTGGTCCAGCAAGTAGCGGCGGTGCTTTCCGGCGGGAGCGACGAATCGTTTCGACTTGGCGTGCTCGCCGGGCAGTTGAACACCACGCCGGCCAAACTACGCCGCGCCTTCCGGCGTGCGACAGGGCTTTCACCCAAAGAATTCGAGCAGGCATTTCGCCTGGCGCGTTTCAAAAGAATGCTGCGCGAAGGCAAGGGCGTTACCGAGGCGCTCTACGCTTGTGGCTATGGCTCATCAAGCCGTCTGTACGAAAAAACGAATGCGCATTTGGGTATGACCCCGGCGGCATATCGAAAAGGAGGAGCAGGCATGCAGATCCGATACACGGTAGCAGACACAACATTGGGAAAGGTGCTGGTGGCCGCGACGGAGCGTGGCGTGTCCGCAGTCTATCTGGGCGAACGCGAGAAATCCCTGGTGGAGGAATTGCGCAAGGAATATGGTCAAGCGGAGATCGCGCGTGCCGCCGAAGCAAATGAAAACTGGCTCAAAGAAATTGTGCGCCGCGTGGAAGGCAACGCGCCCAGCGTAGACTTGCCGCTGGATGTACACGCCACAGCATTTCAGCGGAGGGTGTGGCAGGAATTGCAGAAGATTCCCCGGGGGACGACGCGCACGTACACGCAAGTGGCGCGGGCACTAGGCAAGCCGCGGTCGGTGCGGGCGGTGGCTCGCGCATGCGCCACGAATCCGGTGTCGATCGTGGTGCCGTGTCATCGCGTGGTTCGCACGGATGGCACGCTGGCGGGATACAGGTGGGGGTTGCAGCGAAAACAGAAACTGCTGGAAAGGGAAGCGGGCAGCGCGTAACGGGCGCTAGCCCCGTGGTTTCTCGGCCTTGGTGCCCTTGGGCCAATCCGGCTTGAACTTGCCGTCGCCCAGCTTCAGGTTCTTCATTACTTTCGTGTAGTGGGACAGGAGATAATCGCCGGTCCCAGCCTCAATGAATTTCTGCTGCACGGGCAGCCAGGAAGATTCATCCACCCACATCTGAATTTTGGTGATCTGTTTCTTGATCTCGTCGGAATGCGGGATCAATTCAATGAGCGCGGCCTTATGTCCATCGAGTTCTTCCTCGCCGACGAGGCTGATCTGATAATTCTTCTTCAAGTTGTCAGTGCGCGTGCCGAACCCCAGCGCCAGATACTGGTCAGCCATGGCACGGTTCTTGCCTATGTTGTATTCCTCGACGCGATTGATCTTCGGCGTGTAAATGTACAAGTTGTCGCCATTGCGCAGGATGGTGCGGGGATCCGGAGACTGGAAGTCGATGCGCATTTTGGCATCCTTGCGCACAAAGATTTCACCGGTTTCGGAGGAGGTATCCTTCACCACGGCGGTGTATTTGACGTGCTCGATGGCCGCGGTCAGGCTTTTAAAGTCCTGAGCGGCGTGGTCCATCATCGAGAGCACAAACTCGATGGTCAGCTTTGCGGGAGCCTGAGTAGCGCGAGCAGCGTGCAGGCCGGGAAAAGTAGCGCACAGCAAAATCAGAAACAGGAATGAGCGGAATAATTTCAAAGCAACCCCAGTGGCTGAACCCCCAGCCTTAGACTCCGGTAAGAAATCGTAGCACAACGCTGGGGGCCGCGTGCGGTGGCCACTCGCATGGGGTGAAACCGCCGTTGAGGACGAGGGACCGTGACGGTTCATGCCTGGAGGGGGTGTTCAATATTGAACAGACATGCATCCGGCCTCTTCCTAGGCTAAGTATGGGAAAGTTCAGGTTCTGGCCGCTCATCGGTTTGACCATTGACGGTTACCATGAGCGGGCCACCTGTGTTTATGCCCAAACTGGCTCAGAGAGAGTCACGTCCTGGCCCGGAGAGTGTGTCCTCAGAGAGCACACCCTACCACAGACAGCGACTCCTGAGGGTCCTTTTCGTTCACCGGGAGGCGAACGCAATCGAGTGTTGCCTGCGGGAACTGGAGAAAGGACAGTTTACCGTCAACTCCGACATTGTCTTGGATTTGGCCGAGTGTGCTGAGCAACTCCATTGCCAGGCTTACGACGTGACGGTGGCCGAGTACCCCCCTCCTAACTGCAAGGACTCTCAAACAAAACAGCGGCTTCAACAAGTCGCGCAGGAAACTCCCATTATCTTTTTGACGAACAAATCGAGTGGGAAATCCATCGCGAAGCTGACGGCCCAATGCACCTTCGATTATGTGGAGCGCGAGCACCTCGCCAAGCTGCCCATGGCCGTACGGCGGGCGCTAAAAGAAAGAAAGCTGCGCGAAGCACTGGCAGAAGCTCAAAAAGCGTTGCAGCATTCGCAATCGTTGTATCGCGCGCTGATGGACAATCCCGCCTATGGAATTTACCGCTGCAACGCAAAGGGGGAATTGCTGGAAGCAAATCAAGCACTGGCAACCATGCTGGGCTATGGGTCCAAAGAACAACTGCTGGATGCGAATCAGGAAACCGTGATCATTCCCGCTCTGCAGGAGGCCGCGCCATGGAAAGGCCGTTCCCCCGAAGCGACGCAAATCGAGCCGGTTGAGATCGACTGGAAACGCAAGGACGGAACAACGCTGAAGGTCCGTTTAAGCGGCCGGGACATCTACGATGACCAGGGAGGGTTTGCAGGCCAGAAAATTATTGCCGTCGATATCACGGAGCAACGCACCCTGGAAGATCAACTGCGCCATCAGGCGTTGAGCGATTCGCTGACCGGCTTGGCCAATCACCGGCGGCTGTTTGATGTGCTCCACGCGGAGATCTGCCGATCCAAGCGGACCGAGAGAGAATTCTCGCTGGTGATGCTGGACCTTGACGGATTGAAAGAGATCAACGATCGATTGGGGCATTTGGTGGGGAACCGCGCTTTATGCAGGTTAGGCCAGATTCTGGCGGATTGCTGCCGGTCCGTGGACACGGCGGCCCGGCACGGTGGGGACGAATTTGCCGTGGTGCTGCCAGAGACGGGGCGGGCCGAGGCCACCTTAGTGGGACGGCGAATATGCGAACTTCTTGAAAAAGATGCGGAAGTCCCGCTGCTCAGCGTCAGCGTGGGAGTTGCCAGCTATCCGGGCGATGCGGACAGTATCGCGGCACTCTTGTACGCCGCGGACCGGGATATGTATGCCATGAAATCCAGCAGGGCATCCGCCATGCGGACTGCGCACGCCAGCTTTGATTCTTAAGGGTGGGGAAGGCCGAGCTTCAGAGTAATGGGGAGCGACGCGAAGGCTACAAGCTATGAGGAATGCCCACATCGGGAAGCGTTCGAAGCGCGCGCCGCAAAAGCGGGGAATCTCCCCTGCGAAACGGCATGCGGAAGGCCGGAATCAGCATCCACTGGGAACGGAAAAACAAATTCTTCGTTCCATTTTCGCGCGAGTGGAGACGCCTGTAATCCTGAAGGAAATTTGCAGAGCGCTCGATTTTCAAATTGGCGGCGTTGTTTCTCTCATAGCTCTGCCTGGAGACGATCCGGGCGAACGGGCCAGCATAGTGATGAAAGCAACCCTGTATGGATTGTCCACTTTCTGTTTGGAAAACGTGGTGGCCAGGAACAAGAGGCCGCTGGGAACTTTGGAAATGTATTGCAGCGATCCTCGCCGCCCCTCCGCGGGCGAACGTCAATTGATTGAAAGAGCGAAACGCCTGGCCGCGCTGGCGATCAACCGCGGCGTCGAGGCGCGCGGCCGGACGAATCCACGTGTTTTAGAGAACCGGCTGGTCTGCGAGCACTTTCACGCTGAGCGGGAGCACGTGAATTGAGATGGATGAGCGCGGATCGCGGGCGCAATTGCGAGCGAATTTGATTCCCAGCGCCATAGAGGCGGCGCATGGGGTCAGTCATGCAGAATCACATTCAGGAGCGATGCATTGACCTGAAGGCCGCCGTTATAGGTGATCAACCCCAGCTTCCTGAACTTGTTCATGAAGAAATTGACGCGCGAACGCGTCGTGCCCACCATCTCCGCCAGTGTCTCCTGCGAGATGTTTGGAAGGACTCCGTGGGGCTGATCCTCTGTGCCGTAGCGCGCCAGCAAAAGCAGCGTGCGCGCGAGGCGCCTCTCGCTGGAGTTGAATAGCTGGTCGATCAGGTCTTCTTCGATCCGGATGTTTCTGGAGAGCATGTGAGAAATGAACAGGCTGGAGAACTCATGTTCAGCTTTGAGTATGTGCATCATTTCTTTTTTGTCGATGGACAGAATGGAAGTGGGAACAATGGCGGTGGCCGTCCCCATGCAAACGGGCTGACCTGCCAGGCATCCCTCGCCAAAAAAGTCGCCGGGTCCGAGAACCGCAACAACCGCCTCTTTGCCGCCTTTGCTGATCACGGAGAGTTTCACGCTGCCCTTTTGGATGTATCTCACACTTCGGGCAGGGTCGCCTTGAGCGTAAATCTCCTCTGATTTCCGGAACTTTGTGACTTGCCGCGCCAGTCCGGCGGTATTGAGGAATGCCCACAAATCAAATGCGAGCCGTTTCGGAGGGGTGGGTTTGGTCCGTTTGGCAGGTGCCTTGGGCATACTCGAAATACCGCCTGGCCTGATCCTGCCGGCCAGTTAGATTAAAGTATTTAATGAATGCCACGGCAATTATATCACTTTCTTCGACCAGGCGCAGCTCGGCAAGCGTGCACACAGCGTGCACCGAACGGCGGATTCGAACTAGCGTGTGGCGGCCGGGCTGCTGGAAGGCTCAACGGCGGGAGAAGCTTCGGCGCAGTCGGAATCGTCGGTTAAAGCGGAAGCGGGGGCTTGCTCGTCGGACTTTGTGGGTGTGGTTTTGGGAACGGGTCCGCCTGCGGCTGGGGGTAGAGCGGTGAGCCAAGCAGGAATGCGAGGAGACTCAGAATTGTTACGTGCCATTTCATTTTTTCCTTTCCTACTCGCGGGGCGGGGCTGCCGGAGGGGTTCGAGAATGGACCTCTATTTAGATTCATGTTGCACCCGGAAGGCTGCCTGCTGAAATGAATTCCCGGCCTTCCCGGCGTGAAATTCCGGCATACAAAAAAAACGTTCAGGCGATCCGCTTTTTGTCCAATGCCGCGTTGGAAATTCCCGCATAATCGCGGCCGCCGATTTTTAAGACGAAGCGGCACAGTTCGCAATTGTCCTCATGTTTTTCAAGGCGCGAGTACGCCTTGGCATAATCGGCCTGCAAACGCAGGAGCTCGTCGGCGCTTTGCTTGCCAGTCAAGCCCGAGGCGGAAATTTCTTCGCGGCGGTTTCTCCAAAGCTCGAGAGCCTTCTGGCACACGATGAGGAGTTTCTCTTGTTCCGTGCATACCGCAGCCTTAGAGGAGAGTTCTGTGTTCATGTACTGCCCCCAAGATTATCGAGAAGCATGCGGCGTGCCATTTCCGGTAAGTTGTGAGCATGGAGCAATTTGGTACGCGAATCAGTGTGTTCCGCGCGGCAGGCCCAGTACGAAACTTCGCCCCACTTTGTCGAGGCAATCTGTAATTCTTACCGGGTGAAAAAATACTCCGAATGTTCGTGCCCGCCGGATTACAGAAACAGGAACTGATGCAACAACCGGATCTGGTGGCAGCGCAGCGCTTTCCGGGGGACTCGAAGAGATTGGATGACAACGTCAAGGCGGAGAAGCACTGCCTGGATTTAGCGGTCAGGGCGGAGTCGGCTGATCTTCGGGCGGGACGTTCTTCGGACGGGAGACTTTATCGGAGGATTCCACGCCGAAGAGAAGATAGTTGGTCAGAAAGTGGCGGTGATGATAACGCTTGCCGTGGATTTCCAAATACATTTCGGCGTTCCACGGCAACCACAGGACGGATTTGTTGGCGGCAAAATTGACGGGGCCGTAGTCGACTTCGAGATGATCACGGACGAGTTCAAGTTCGGCTACAGGCTCGCGGAGATCGGTTTCGACGCGAAGGAGATCGTAGCTGTTGGAAGCAAGCCAGATACGCCCCCGGAGAGGAATGTTGTAGAAGGTGCCGAGGCGTTGCCACCGGCGCACGTCCAAATTTGCTCCTTTTTTCTCTTCAAAGCGAACCTGCCAGGCAGGCTGCCCACGAACACTGGCAAGTCCCTCGCAGCGGTAGCTGAAGCCCGGGCGGTAGATCGGTTGCAATATATTAATGCCAAGGCTGTTCAGGCCGGTGGTCGCGAGGCTGGTGGGGAATTGCGTGACGCTGCTGCCTCCATCGCGGGTTTCTTGAAGAAAGACGGAATCACTTTTTTGGGGGATGACGAAAACGAGGTAGTAGAAGTCATGGGCCTTGAGTGGGCCAGCATTGCCGCTCTTGTCAATTTCCTGGTGCTCGATATGTTCGGTGGCGGCGAATTTTTCCAGATTACCCAGTTGCGATTTCATTCGCCGCATCGCCTGGGATACCACCTGGTCCGCATCGCATGTCACATCCGGCGCCACGGGATAGTCTTTCTCGTCAATATCGGGCGGAGCCCAGGGGCGCGCTTCGAATTCCGAGGGTCCCTCTGGCACAGCAGCGAGATTTGACAACGTAGACGAGGAAACTACCGCTTTCCCCGGGACTAACCCGGTGGCCTCGCTTATCTTTTTGCGCGCTTCGGCCGCCTCTGGGCAGTTGGGGCATTCTGTCTCGACCCTTGCCCAGGTCTGCTTGGCCTCTTGCCACCTTCCTGCGTTTGACTGGATATCCCCAAGCAGAATTAATGGATTTGCATTCTTTGTGCGAGCCATGGCGGCAGAGCGGGCCGCGAATTTTTCTGCGTTCTGCTGATCCCCGGATTTCGCATAGGCGGTGGCCAGCAGATACAGCGTTCTCCATCCTGCCCCATTCGTGGTATAGGCCTTGGCGAGAGTTTCAATGGATGCGGCAACATCCCCAGACTTCAGCTGCAGCTCGCCGAGAGCCAGGAGAGCCCTCTCGTTGGACGCATCCAGGGTGACAGCCTTCTGAAAATCCTGCCGGGCAGCATCGGTATGCGCCAAGCCCTGTTCGGCCGTCCCTTGGAGGTAGGCGACATCCGAACTGTCGGGGACAATGCGCGCCGCCTTCGCGAAGTGATTTTTGGCGGAATCGTATTGCTGCTTGCGCATCGATGCCAGGCCTTTATCGATTTCGCTGGCCAGTTTGGGTGTTAAAGCGAGTCCCTTGGAAGGCCGGCCCATCGGATCCGGTTCGGTTTCTGAATGCAGGTAAATGTAGGCCGAATAGAATGCCAACCTGCTTGTGACGTCGAGATGTTCGACGGCGGGGCGATAGCCGGGGCATTGAACTTCCACGTCGTATGGCCCTTCGAGGAGGCCGGGAAAGCTGGCGCTGGAGTCCTGCGCGGTGAAGAAAGTGCGATTGACGCTGCGCATTCTGGAGAACAACCTCACCGAGGCTTTTTCATCCAGTGGAAATCCGCGGGCGTCGCGAACGGCAACGGTAATCGTCAGCAAAACTAGTGGCGGATTTCGACCTGATAAGCGATGACGGTGCCCTTTTCGTCGCGCATGGGTTCGATTCTGCCGATGGAGAACCGGCCATCTTTCAGAGCCTGGCTGGATTTCTGGAGCGCGTTGTGAAGATCGTTCTGGAGCGCTGGAGTGCGTTCGGGGGGAGCAAGGACGCGGGCATCGACCTTGTAGATTTCGGTTTCGCCGGATTTGGACAGTAACTCGACGCGAGCGGAATTGATAGGCAGGCCCACCTGGGGCTGATCGTGGAACCAGCGGGGCGGAGTCAGGAGGACAAAGACAAGAATCAGAATGACGGCGACGTCGTACTGCCAGGTGCCGCGCTCATACGACCAGAAGAAAACGCGATTGAGGATTTGGCCGAGGCCTGCCATGTCAATCCGCCGGCACGCCGTCGACGATGACGCCATCACGCATGTGAACCACACGGTCCAAGTAGACAGTGGCCTCGGGATTGTGGGTAATCATTACGATACGGTCTGCCATGGTCCTTGTTCAGACGACGAAGCATTCCGAGTACGACTTCAAATTCTTCGTATCCAGATTGCCGGTCGGTTCATCGGCGAGCACGAATTTGGGTTCATTGACGATGGCGCGCGCAATGGCAACGCGCTGCTGCTCGCCGCCGGACATCTCGGACGGGCGATGATGCAAGCGGCCCTCTAGGCCCAAAGCTTGCATCTTGGTGACCATATCGAAGCGATGGGGATCGAACCCGTCGCCGTGGATATATTGCGCGATGGCGATATTGCCCTTGGCGGTGAGCGTGGGCAGCAGATTGAAACGCTGGAACACAAAGCCTATCTTGTGGCGGCGCAGTGGTGCGCTCGGCGTCCTTCATGGTGGCGAGGTCGTTGCCGTCCACGAGACCCCGCCGCGCGAGGCTCGCGCGAGCCCGCCGATTACGTACAGCAAGGTGGACTTCCCGCAGCCCGAAGGACCCATGACCGCGACGGATTCGCCCGGGAGCACATCGAAATTGACACCGCGAAGAGCGGGGACTTCGACCTTGCCGGCGTGATAGAGCTTCCAAAGATTCTCGGTTTTGAGTAGCGGCTCCAAAGTCTTCAGCTCAGGCTCCGTCGAGAGGTTCGTCTGCGTTTGTATTCTAACCGTGAATGACATGTGTGGCTAGGTTGCCTGCGCTCCTTTTCAATCGTAGGAGAGGGCTTCGATGGCGTCCTTGCGGCTGGCCATCCAGGCGGGGTAGCTGGCTCCCAGAAGTCCGCCGGCCAGGGCGATCAGAGCGCTGCGCACGATCCAATCCGGCGTGATTAGAATCGACAGTGTGGGGAAGCGGAGAGAAACACGGCCGAGCGGCATAGCTGAACCCAATCCCCACTCCTATGCCGATCACGCAGATCAAGGCGGATTCACCGAGCAGCGCGCGGATGATGTATGCTGGCGCCGATGGATTTGAGGACGCCGATGTCGCGCGTCCGCTCGATCACGGTGGTGTACATCGAGAGCAGGATGACGAGGAAGCCGATGGTGACGGCGAGCGCGATCATGCTTTCGATGAAAGCGTCGAGGCCGGGCAGGTTCGCGGAAGTCATCAGCGAAAGATAATCCTTGAGCGGGCGAATCTGGTATCCCTGAAGGAAATGGGCTTCATTTCGTCCATCACGGCCTGGGTGTGGTCGGAGCGGGTGCACTTGATGAAGAAGAGGGAGGCCTTGTCGCGCGAGCCGAAAGGTCCTGCAAAGTGGCAAGGGGCACAAAGAGGCGCGCGCCCTTGCCATGATCGACGATTCCGGCGACGTGAAATTCGTGGTCCAGCAGGCGAACGTGTCGCCGACCGTGACGTGCTTGGCTTTGGCCGCCCAGTCATCCAGCAGAATGTCGTCCGGCCCCTGCATGTCGTGACCTTCGAGGAAAACGAAGCCGCCCGAGACGTCGCGAAATGCTTTGGATCGATGCCATAACATTACATCCCCGCCGGAGGAACTGAATTGCAACAGGGCGGGAGCAACTGCCTGTACGTACCGGAGTTCGGCGCAATTTGTCGCCAATCTTGATCGGCATGGGCGACGCCGCTGAAGCCGAGGAACCGGAAGCGGACGGGCGGCTGCACCATGATGTCCGCGCCAATGCCTTCGATGCGCTTGGCGGTTTCCTGCAGCAGTCCGGAAGTGAGTCCGACGATCAGGACGACGAGTGCGACCTCCACTGCCACGGCGATGACGCTGACGATCGTGCGGATCGGGCGGTGCAGGACGTTGCGGAAGACAAAATCATTCATCATGGCTTTTGGCCTTCCGGAGTGTTGCTCAAATGGACGACCTCGTCTAGCGGACATCGGAGCGCGCCTTTCGGGCATCGGTGCAACGCGCGAATGCAGTCGGCGCGATGAGACCGGGATTTTTCGCCAGGTCTCGTCGTAGCTGACCGCGAAAGCACGGTCAGAACGTGGTCGCGCGCGCGGTCTCATCCGCTGCTTTCTTAGGGGAGCGATTTTCTCCTTGTGAACCTCAGGCCACAACAGCACATCAACGAGGTGTTGCGACGAGAGATTTCGATGGGCCTGGCGCTGGGGTTGATTGTGACTGACCAGGCCGATGAGGATCCCTTGTGGGAATGGAAACTTCGAATTCGTCGGCCATCACTGGCCATCAGAAGCGGTTTTGCCGATGACCGGGGCTTGGCCAATGATTTCGGATATTACGACGGGAACGAGACAGAAGGCTTTGACTTCATGATGTCGCTGATAACGCCGGTGTAGGCAAGACCACAGAAAGGTGCGGCTGGACGGTGGCGTTG
>CAWFNI010000013.1:0-405765 GCA_963817085.1 Candidatus Acidiferrales bacterium | reverse complement strand
TTCCAACGCCGAGGAGGCTGTGGAGTTTTATCTAAGCGTATTCAAGAACTCGCGGCGCCTCGATGGTCTGCACAAGACCGACGACATGCCGGGGCCAAAGGTCGGCATGCTGACCATCGCATTCGAACTCGACGGACAGAAATTTACCGCGCTGAATGGCGGGCCGATGTTCAAATTCACCGAGGCCATTTCCTTTGTGGTGCGGTGCGACTCGCAACAGGAAGTGGACGAGTATTGGTCCAAGCTCTCGGCGGGAGGCAGTGAGAGCCAGTGCGGCTGGCTGAAGGACAAATTCGGGCTGTCCTGGCAGATCGTGCCCGCGAAGTTGCCGGAATTGCTGAAACATCCGAAAGCGGTGCAAGCCATGCTGAAGATGAAGAAGCTCGTCATCGCGGAACTGGAACGCGCGGCGCAATCGTAACTGGATAATTGCCTCCCATTGTCCGGTGAGCTTACCGGAGACGCGGGTCTCAGTTCCCAGGTTACCGGCAACCCGACATCCAGGACTTGACCGGGCCGAATGTCAAATTGTGGTGTCTAATACACTTTTAGTTCAGTTCAGGGCTCATCGCGGCCTCCAATGAAATCGTATTGGAGGTCTTATTGTTTGTATTCGTGATGTTTAGGAGGGCAGCGATGAGGCGATGGGACCGGCTAGTGGATTCCTACATGGAGGAATACCGAGCGAGGGGAGTTAGTCCGCAGACGATTGCGTACACGGAAGCTCGGCTGAATCGATGGGGGCGGTGGCTGAAGGGGCGGCGTCCCCGGATCGGGATCGAGGAGATTGATGCGGAGATGCTCACGCAGTACATCGGGAAGCGTGCCAGTTTTCGTTCCAAGGCGACAGTATCGGCGACTCTAAGTTCGATGCGGGGATTCGGTGACTACCTGGTGCGGCAAGGTCTGTGGAAGATCAACCCTCTGCGATGGATGAAGGGGCCGAAGGTTACACCCTACAGTCGATTGCCGAAGCGGATTGATCGCTCGCACATGGAGGCGATGTGGAGAGAAGCAGCGAGCCGTCACGGCAACTACAGTTCGCATTTGTGGATCACCGTGCTGGCGTTGCTGTACGGAACTGGATTGCGTCGCGGCGAGCTTGAGCGGTTGGATGTAGAACATTTTGATCGCACCGAAGGAACCTTGCGGGTCGATGGGCGAAAGACCGGTCAAGAACGCTGTGTGCCCCTGCCGGAGATGGTCTTGCGCTGCCTTGAAGCGTACCTTCCTCTTCGTCACAACCAGTTGGAAGCAACAGGAAATTGCAGTGAACCCGCCTTGTTAGTGAGCCGTGTGGGCCAACGGCTATCGGGTGCTGCGATCAGTCACGGGATCCACGCGATCGCGCGGCGTGCGCAAGTTCCGATGCACAGTCTTCATCAGTTCCGTCATAGCTGCGCTTCCGATCTGCTGGAAGCAGGAGTGCACCTGGCAGAAGTGCAGCGCATTTTGGGCCACTGCATTATCCAGACCACGGTGCGTTATACACACATCGCCGACCCACAGCGCCGTGCCGCGATGACGCTCCATCCCATCAACGATTGGCTTTCAGAGCAGAGGGGGATCGCATGAAAACAACGAAGCAAGCGACCACGCTAGACCCGTTGATTGAGGGTTATTTAAGCTATCTCGATAAGGTTGGGCGCAAGGTGCCGCGCACGATTGTGGATGTGCGTTGCACCATACGCCGCGCCATCTCAGGACTTAATACCGTGCGTCCGGGCATGGAGCTGTGGCACCTCAAGCTGGAGGATTATTTGCATTGGCTTGAAGCAGAACGACAGTCCGGTTGTAGCCAGAGCAGCTTGGCGAAGTATCTCAGTCACGTGCGAGGACTGCTCGATTACGCATGGCGGAGTGGCCGCACGGAACGCAACGTTCTCGATGGATTCAACCTGCAACATAACCAGCGCCGCGTAGAACCCAAGTCACTGAACCTGGAGGAAGCCGAACGGCTTGTGAAAGCGACGGAGACGCCCGGGCCGTCCGCGCGGCGAGATCGCCTCATCATTTTACTGCTCTATGGCTGTGGTTTACGGACGAACGAACTGTGCGCGCTGGATGTCGCCCACGTGAACCGCGAACGCCATGAACTTCTGGTCCTGACCGCGAAGGGAGACCGGCCGCGAGCGATCCCTATTCCAGAAGCGATTTACACCGAGTTGCTTGCTTATCTGCTCGAACGCGGAAAGCGCGGCCCCTTGTTTCGCACCAGGATCAAAAAGCGCCGGCTGCGCGTCAAGGATATCTGCGAGGTGGTTAGCGACGCGGCAGCTCGAGCCGATTTATCCGCCGACATCACCCCCCGGACTCTGCGCCACAGCTTCGCCACACATCTGATGGATCGCGGCGTGGATCTCGCCATCATTGCCTCTCTGATGGGACACCGCAGCCCACAAGAGACCGGCGTTTACCTTCATGTTTTGCCAGGACGACAGCAAGCTGCCGTGCGCACTCTGCCCATCGGAGGCCGCTCATGAAATGGTCATTCTGGATCGAGCTCTACATCCGCACCCATTGCGTCGCAAGAGGTCTACGGCCGCTCACACTGTCGGCATATGAAGATGCCCTGAAGCAGTTCCATGAATGGGTACGCGTCAAGCGCAATGATCTTGCTCCGGATCAGATTACCGCGCGGGATGTACTCGCCTATGTACAGCATTTGCGCGAAGTGCGCGGCAACGGCGACTCATCTGTAAATCGTGCCGTGGTTATCCTTCGTCGCTTCTATTGCGCGATAGTCGCCATGGGATACCTCGACTATGCCGCCAACCCCATGATCGGATTCCCGTCGATCCGAGCCGTGCCACGCAAGCTGCCCGTCGCGCTCTCTCACGAACAGGTCAGCCGATTGTTGACCGAACCTGAGGAAGATACTGTAATCGGGTTGCGGGATCGCGCCTTGTTGGCCTTGCTCTACGGCACGGGTATCCGTGCTTCGGAATGTTCCTCGCTCTCGAACGGTCAGGTCGATCTGAGCCAACTCACCATCACGGTTCGAGGCAAGGGCGGGCATGAGCGCAGGATCGCCCTGAGCCCGCAACTCGCCGATGTGCTGCGAACTTATATTCAGGCTCGCGGTCCGGCACTTCCCACTGCGCCTTTCTTTCGTTCACGATTCGGACGTTTGCTCTCCCGTGGCAGCATCTACGAGCGCGTACGCACCTGGGGACAACGCAGTCGCGTCGGAATCATTCTCTCGCCGCACCGCATGAGACACACCTGCGCCACTCACTTGGTGCGCGCCGGTGTCGGACTTGTGACCATTCGCGATCTGCTGGGTCATCGGCTGATCACCAGCACGCAGATCTATTTGCATGTCACTGCGGACGATCTTCGTGCGGCGGCAGCACGGCATCCCATCAGCAAGTTGCTCGATACTGTGAAGCACCTGATTGCCGTCGGACCACTGCCATTTCAAAAACCACGGCCGATTTTTGGCGCCGGATAGCTAGCTATCCGTTCCTCCCAACCTCCTACAACACGACGTTCGAGCGACGCTGAATCTTCGGTGAGGGATCTTTCTGCTCAGACAAGCCCTTAAACACAAGAAACAACTTTGGTACTTGGCACGTTGGTGATCAAAGAGTAGTATCGGGGCTAATGCTGGCCTTGTGCGGACCACCAAAACCGCTTGTCGGAATGTGCAATCGACCGAGGCTAGCACCGTGACTGAGCTCCAGACTCGAACTAAATATAGGTATGACCAGGTCAAATCGCTGGTTTGTGACAACTTCACCATTTCTACTCTCCTCTTTAGTTCTCGCTAATGCCATGCATGGGCAAACTCCGGCGGCGTCAACAACACCATGTGAATTGTGCTTTTGGGCTAGTCCACAAACGCAGCTTTTTGCACTAGGTTAGCCAGGAATTCTTGTGTTTACGATTTACAGCAGGTCAACAGAACCAATTTTTGTGAGTCGTCTCACGGGTGATGAATTTGTGGATTGAATGTGATTGGACCTGATGGCAAGGAAGTGCCGTGGCAGGGCAAAGGGAGAATTGTTTCCAGAGAATACTCTGCCGCTGATTTCGCTGTACTCGGGACATATCACGAGATTTCTGCAAAAAGAATTATTTCGCTCAAAGACGGAGAAGGATTTGTTTTCGACAAGCCTGGTGAATACTTTGTCACGGCCGAATACTCGCTTGGCCCCTCGGAATACTTTGCGCCGTTTGCGGGCGAAACCAAGATTCCGACCGGTACGTTCCGTTCGACAAAAGCAGGGTTCTGTATAGAAGCGTGCATACGTGAACCTCTTCGGGTGCACAGCAGCACCTCGCAATCCGCGCTTGACGCGGTGCGCGTCTTCTACACCTACATCACAAAATGCCAACCCCTTGGCATTCCTGAGGGACGTGCATAGAAAGCCCTTCGGCCACTCTTAAGCAGACGACTGGCTGAGGAGCTCGACAACCTCCAGGCATGCGACGACGATTACTACCGGCGTTACGGTGAGATTCTCCGCGCAAACCAGTACAAACCCGCGACTCCATGGTTAGGGGAAGGGCTGTTCTGCGGACCAAACGAAGCGGCAGGTCCAATGAAGTTCTCGATTCTCAGCAGTAGAGCGATCGGAGAAAACCGGGTCGATGTTTATCTTAGGTTCACTCACCAACCCTGCTGTGGCGGCCATCCTACCTCCTACAACGACCACCGTGAGGGTGTTGTAAACCTGATCTTAGAGAACAACCGGTGGGTCATCGATGATTTTGTAGCCGTGTACGAGAACGACGAACTGCTTCGTCCGTCCGATGGATATCCGGAGTGCAAAGGCGGCCAGTGGGTGGGGGAGCCACGTTACTGAAAAAACGATTCGCCGTATCTCGCTACACGGGAACCCCGAAGGTCCTGCTCATCCCAATCTGATTAACGCCGAAACCGTTCATGTGGGTATCACGGGGGGGAGTGCGATTAGTTGGAGGCGCGGCGGACCCAGATGCGGGTGGTGGCGGTTTTGCCGAGGTGGATGGTCTGGCCGGCGGCGCGAAGGGTGAGGGTTTCGTCGTAGCCGCGCTTGAGGACGTCGAGCCTGTTGGACGGCAAGAGGTGCAGATTTTCGAGGAAGTCAAGGAAGCCTTCGTCCTTTTCATATACAGAGAGAATCACGGCGGAGTCACCGGGCTGGAGTTCGGACAGGAGAACGCCTCCGTGTTTGCGCAGCTGCGAGACGCCACCGCGGATGGGAACGCCGTGCGGGCAAGTTTTGTTGGCGGCGAAACGCTTCAGGAGCAGGGCTTCGACTTCGGGGGAGATGGCGTGTTCGAGGCGCTCGGCTTCTGCGTGGGATTTGGACCAAGGAAGGCCGATGACTTCGGTGAGGAGCATTTCGGCGAGTTGATGGCGAAGCATCAGGCGCTGGGCGAAATGGCGCCCCTTGGCGGTGAGCTGGATCGCACCACCGCCATGGACCTTGACGTGGCCGTCGCGGGCCATGCGCTTGATCGCCGCGGTGACGGCGGGAGGAGTAACGTCAAGTTCCTCGGCAAGGCGAGCGCTGATGGGAACCTGGTTTTCCTCAAGCATCTCCCAGATGGCTTTGAGGTAGTCTTCCTGCGAAACGCTGGTTTTTTCGCGGCGCAATGAGGCTCCGGTAGAACTAAGTGCCGGCTTCCGGTAGATCGGATCGGGGCCGACCGGCGAGCGACAGAACCCGGGATTCGATCTCCTCTAAAATTCTCTGATAAGTGGAGGGGTCTTGGCCATAGGGATCTTCAATATTCCAGTGTTCGACGTTGGGGAGTGTTCCGAAGATGCGCTCGAAGGGAACACCGGCAAGGTTAATGATGAGGTCGGCATCATCAAGCGCATCGCGAGTGAGAGGCTTGGAAGAGATGTCGTTGACAGAATAACCGTTGGCGAGGAGCGTCTGTTTGGTGAGCTCCGCGACGTGGCCGAGGGGATAGAGGCCGGCGCTCGAGGGATCGAGGATGTCGGCGGCGTGATGGCGGGCGATAGCTTCGGCCATGGGGCTGCGGCAAGCATTGCCAAGGCAGACGAAGAGGACACGACGTTTTTCAACGGGGGGCACGAGGATATTTTACCGCAGGCGGGGGGAAGGTTATTTTGCGCGCGTGGATTTCCGCCGTGGAGCATGATTGGAGACGAGAGCGAGAAAATGCCGGTGAATGGTGGTGTCGGCAGTGAGTTCCGGGTGAAACGTGGCGGCAAGGATGTGACCGTTCTGGACAAGCGCGGGCTTGCCATGCCATTTGGCGAGGACGGCGATTCCCTTCCCGACCTTTTCGATGATGGGGCCGCGAATGAAGACCATTTCGAGCGGGTCTTTCTTCAAGGAGCAGGAACCGAAGAACACGTCGCTGGCGAGCTGGCGGCCGTAGCCGTTGCGCAGAACGGTCATGTCCATGAGCTTGAGAGAGTCCTGTGGGGGATTTTTCACGTGCGTGGCGAGAAGAATGGCGCCGGCACAGGTGCCGAAGATGGCGTGGCCGTCCGCGGAGAAGTTGCGTATGGCGTTGTAGAGACCTTCTTCCTGGAGGAATTGGAGTTGCGTGGTGCTTTCACCGCCGGGGAGAACGAGGCCGTCGCAGGCGTCGAGGTCGGCGACAGTACGGACTTCCACCGTGTCCTCGCCGAGTTGGTGGAACATGGCGGAGTGGGCCTGGAAGTCACCTTGGATGGCGAGAATGCCGATTTTCATGATGACGTTACCAAACAGAGTGCGCAAAGCCTTCTAAGTTGACATCGTTCGCCCGCCACGGCGGGCTCAGGGTGACAGATGTCAATGTACTGACGCGGCATTTGGCGTGTTGCCTCAAGAAGGCGGCGTAACCCTTCGCATGCGCTCAGGGCAAGAAGCCACCCCTACAACCCAAGAGAAAAGCAAACCCAAGATGCCAGTCTAAAGGCTGGCCACTACAACCCCTCGTGAAAGGCCAACCCAGGAGCACAGCCGGAAGCCCATGCTATAAGGCTCCAGATGCGGACACTACCAAGGACCTACCAGCCGCGAGTGGCGAGCAAATCCTTTTCGTCGAGCGTGCGCACGTCGATACCGGGCATGGCTTCGCCGAGTTGCTCGTGAGCATCGAGGATGGCCTTGGGATCTTCGAAGTGCGTGGTGGCCTTGACGATGGCCTTGGCGCGGGCTTCGGGATCGCTGCTCTTGAAAATACCAGAGCCGACGAAAACTGCTTCGGCGCCGAGTTTGCGGACCAGTGCGGCGTCGGCGGGAGTGGCGATGCCACCGGCGGAGAAATTGGGAACGGGGAGCTTGCCGAGCCGGGCGACTTCGCGAATGAGGTCGAGCGGAGCGCCGTATTCCTTGGCCTTGCGCATGAGTTCATCATCGCGCAACGTGGTAAGGCCTTTGATTTCGCTGACGATGGTGCGCATGTGGCGGACCGCTTCGACAACGTTGCCGGAGCCGGCTTCGCCCTTGGTGCGGATCATGGCCGCGCCTTCGGCGATGCGACGCAAAGCTTCACCGAGATTCCGAGCGCCGCAAACGAAGGGCACGCGGAAATCGTGCTTCCAGATGTGATTTTCTTCGTCGGCGGGAGTGAGGACTTCGCTCTCATCGATGAAGTCGACTTCGAGGGATTGCAGTACTTCCGCTTCGGTGAAGTGGCCGATGCGGACCTTGGCCATCACGGGGATGGTGACGGTCTTCATGATTTCGCGGATGACCTTGATGGAGGCCATGCGGGCGACGCCGCCTTCCTTGCGGATGTCGGACGGGACGCGCTCGAGGGCCATCACCGCGCAGGCGCCAGCTTTCTCAGCGATGTGGGCCTGTTCGGCGTTGGTGACATCCATGATGACGCCACCCTTGAGCATTTCGGCGAGGCCGACTTTGACGCGCCATTCGTTGGAGCCCTTTGCTCCGTTGTTGTGAGCGTTACCATTTGGTTTCTTCGTTGCCATAACAGCTTCTCCTCTCAGAACTCTGAACTCGCGACTCAAACTTTTCTGGCCGGTGTAAGGAACGGCCGAGAAAAACAAACCCAAGATACCAGCCCAAAGGCTGGCCACTCCAAACCCGGGCGCACAGGCTGAAACCTATGCTACGAACCCGAGACGCCGGCCCCTTCCTGGGTCAGGGCAAGCAAAAAGCACGGGGCACCACGAACCGCTAACCGCTCTTCACATCGCTGAAGTGGGCGTGGGTGACGATGACGAATCGGCCCTTGCCGCGCGCGAGCAGATTTCCGTGACTATCGCGAATCTCCGCGACGCGAAAGCGGTTTCTTCCCTTTTCTTCTTCCTGCCAGCCTTCGACGACAATTGTTTTGTCGACGGGAACGGGCTTGCGGTATTCCACGCTCATTTCCGCGGTGACGGCGCGTTCGTCGGCCAGGCGCGAGAGTTTGCCCATGGCCTCATCGAGCACCACGGCAATGATCCCGCCGTGGGCAAAGCCACCGCCGCCGGCATAATTTGGACCAAGGACGAAAGAGCCGCGAGTGCGGCGCGCGTCCAGGTCGAGATCAAACGCGAGCTTCATGCCGGCAGGATTCGCGGCACCGCAACCAAAGCAGTGGTTGGTTTTTTTCGGCTCGAGCTTGAGAACGTTTGCCATTTCCCTTTCCGTTTCAGTTGCAGACCGCTTCCATCCCGTGGCAGGCAAGCAGCCCGTCGCCAAGCTCAGGGTAAAGAGGCGGTCCCTCCAAACCCAAGAAAAAAGCAACTCCAAGATGCCAGCCTAAAGACCGGCCACTACAAACCCAGGAGCACAGGTTGAAGCCTATGCTACGAACCCAAGAGGCCGGGCTAAAGCCGCGGCGCTACAAACGCTTAGACCAGCGCGACGTGCGCACGCTCCGCGCGACGCGAGCCGCGTTGGCGCTTGCGCATTTCGATGCGCAGAAGGTCCGAAAGAATCGAAACGCCGCGGGAGATCTGTTTTTCATTCAGGCTGGCGAAGCCCAGGCGCAAGGTGTTCGGAAGCGGCGATTGCACGTAGAAATAGCGGCCTGGCGCGAAGAGGACCCCACGCTCGCGGGCATGCATCATGAGCTCGCTGGCATCAAAACCGGGGGGAAGCTCAAGCCAGAAGCACATCCCGCCTTCCGGGCGGTCCCAGCGGACACCTTCGGGCATGAACTTGCGGAGCGCTTCGTCGAGCGCGTTAAGCCGATCGGTGTAGACCTTGCGCATGCGCGCGAGATGCTTTTGAAACAGGCCGCGCTTCAGAAATTCGGCGAGAGTAGCTTGCGCGAGCTGGTCGGTATGCAGGTCGGTCATTTGCTTGACCAGACGAAGGCGCTCGATGGCAGCCGGCGGAGCAATGATCCAGCCGACGCGAAGGCCGGGGAAAGCGACCTTGGCGAAGCTGTCGATGTGAATGACGAGATTCGAGCGGTCGAGCTGCTTGAGCGAGGGCAGACGCTCTTCGCGGGAATGCAGGCGTGCGTAAATATGGTCTTCGACGATGGGAACCTGGTAGCGCGCGGCCAGTTCCAGGAGGCGGCGCCGTGAGGCGACCGGCATGGAGGTGCCCGTAGGATTCTGGAAATCGGGAGTGAGGACAATCAGCTTGACGCGATTGGCGGCAAGCGTGGATTCGAGCGCTTCGAGATCAATACCGAGGGGGCTGCCGGGTTCAGCGTGCGTGCGAACAGGAACACCCAGGCAGCGTGCATGGACACCGCTGAAAACGGCGGACGCGCCAGGGTAGGTGGGATTTTCGAGAACGACGGTGTCGCCAGAACGCACGAAGGCTTTGGCGATGAGATCGAGCGCCTGCTGGCAGCCGTCGGTAATGAGCAGGGTTTCGTCTTTCGCGGGCAGGCCATCGCGGCGAAGCAGGTCGAGGAGCGCTTCCTTCAATGGGGCGTAGCCGTCGGAGGCGCCGAGATTCAGGATTTCCTGGCCTTCGCGGCGGAGAGCGGCCTGGGCGCAGAGCTGCAATTCCTCGACGGGGAAAAATTCTTCGGCGGGCCGAGCCATGACAAAGGACAAGGCGTTCGCAGGAGCGGAGGCGGTGAGTCGCGTGAGAATTTCCTCGCTGCGCTCATCGGCGAATAGCAGTTCCCAGCGCAGGCCATCGGCGTGGCCATTGAGCGCAGGCGGCGCGGGCGGCGTGATTTTCAGGCCGTTGCCGTTGCTACGAATAAAGGTGCCGCGGCCGACGTGACCCTGAATGAGACCTTCGGATTCCAGCTCGGCGTAAGCGTTGGCGACGGTGGTGCGGTGAACTCCGAGAATCTGCGCAAGTTCGCGGCTGGCGGGAATGCGGTCACCCGGGCGAAGGTCACCGGCGTGAACGAGGGAGCGGAGCTGGTCGCGGAGCTGGATATAGAGGGGGATATGGCTTTCCGGCTGAAGGTGTAATGGCAGCATTGTCTCTCACCCTGAGGGTATTTTAGCAGAGATTGGCCTGATGAAAGAGCCAATTTGTCTTTTCCGGAGAAAGCCGCGGAGACGGGAATCGGAGAGAAGAGAGAAGCAGGGGCCGGCAGGATGCCGGCGCTACAAAGGGATGGAATGGGAAGCAAGTGGACCGCCTCAGAAGGCGGCCCCTACAACAGCAAGAGAAAGCCAAGAGCTGGCAGGATGCAGGGGCTACCAAAGGTGATTAGGGATTTTCGGAGAAGAAGGGGTTGGTGACCGGGTGGTAGCCGAGGCGGCCGTTTTTTTCGTCGGAGGAGAGATCGCGAATGCAGATGCGGGTGAGGTCGCGGGCATCGCATTGGTACATCTGCTTGAGAGGGAGATCTTCGTCCTGAACGTCGTAGGTGCCGGATTGCATGTCTTCGCTGTCGTCGACTGAGGCGGTGACGACGGGACTCCCCTGGCGTACACGAACGCGGAACTGTCCTGTGGAAGGCTCGTAATTGGAGACAAGGAAGCAATGACCAATGCAGGCGCGATCGGGAATGTGCAGGTAGATGGTGCGGTAAGAGTTGGGCGCGAAAATGGTGGAGAGTGTGCGGGTGCCGAAGGGGAGCTGCCGGGTTACAGTTTCCGCGCTGGCTTCCATGCGATTTAGAAAGGCGGTGTCCTGATAAATAAAAGTAAAGAAAACGGCCGCGCAAGCCAGAGAAAAGGCGAGGTGCCAGAGACGCGGAGGAAGCGAGGCAAACCAGCAGAGGCCGATGAAGGCGGTGACCAGCGTCAGGCGGGTAACCAGGGCGCCAATCCAACCTTTCGTGGGATCGGTGTGGAGATTTTCGGGGAGCAACGCGGTAGCACCGAAAGAGATGAGGTAGAGCTCAATGAGCAAGCGGCGATTTTTCCAGAAGCTGAAGCGAAAGGATTCGCCGAACCAGGCGAGGGCGGTGGAAAGCAAGAAGAACAGACCAATGGCGATGGTGAACCAGGCGTAACGCTCGCCGAACACGTGGAACTGATCCGCGCCATTGAGTCGCCATAGGGGAGTATCGCGCCACTCGACTTCGTAACCGCGGTGATGCGCAACAATCCAGCGCGCGCCGAGGAGAACGGCAAACGCTCCGGCGGGTAACAGGAGTTTCCAGATGCCGGAGAACCGAGGCCAGAGAAGGCGGTAGGCGGCGACGCCGAGGAACCACAAAAATCCAAGCGGGTGAGCGAGAAGCATTAGCGGGGTGAGCAGGGCGGCGACGAACAGGCCATTCTTCCGGCGCGGCCAGACCAAGGACAGGCCAAGACAGGCCAGTCCGAGGGACAAATAGTAGTTCATGAAGCCCATGTGAAAGATGTAGCCATAGGTGAGCATGGCAATTGCGGGGGAGAGAAACCACGGGGAGCGGCCGCTGACAGCCCGCATGAGGGAAAAGAGCCCCCAGAAAAAGACCAGGACGCAGAAGGAGGTGGCAAATCGTTCGGCGAGAACAAAGCCAAAGGCTTTAGCGAAATAGAAGAGGAGCAGGTCAAAGAGAATATTGTCCCATTGCCAGATGACATAGACGCCGGGCGCTCTTCCCTGCTGGACCAGTTGGGCGAGCCAGGCATTGTAGACGTGACTGCCCAGGTCTCCGGCTTCGATGTGCGCGTGCCAGAAGCACGGGATAAGAAGAAGGGCCATGAGAGCGAACAGGAGAATGGCACGGCGAGAGGCGGGCGTCATTTCAGCGAGGACAGTATAACGCGGGAGAGGCGGAGAACGGAGATGGAATTATCAGCAGGGAGGGAGAGCTAACGGACGAGGGCGCGCAGAAACAGCGGAAGATTATCGCCATAGAGGCATCTGAAAGTGGAGTTGGGTCAGCGGCCGGCCTGGACGTCGCCGAGACGCTTCAGGCGGTCGCGCAGCTTGCGCTGGAGCGGGGTGGGAGTGTTGGGATTGAAGGCGACCAGATACCAGAGCGGCTGAGTCTTGTCCTTGCTGAGAAAGGTCAGAGTGTTGGAATCCGCGTTGGGGTGGCGAGCCACATTTTCGCGAATGGCACCGTAAGGATGGTGAGCCAGACGATGAAGGGTCTTGGCGTTGGCACGGGGATGCTCGCTGATGAGGCGGAGGAGGTAGAAATCCTCCTTGGGCGCCTGCTTGGCGAGTTTCTCGAGCATTTCCGGTTTGGCTTCGGCACTGAGGACGAGGCCAATCTTTTCGTCCCAGGCAGTGTTGATGTGGTTGAGTTCGCGGGTGCGCGCGTGAATGAGTTCCTCGAGGATGCGGCGTTCCTGCTGCATGCGGGCAATGGGAAGACTGGTGCCTTCGAGCGAGTCGAGAACGCGGAGCAGGTGTTGACGTTCGCCGAAGACAATCTGGGAAGTACGGCCAATTCTTCCGTCTTCCTTCTCCTTGTATTGCACTAGATCGGAACGTCGCATGGTTCTGTGCTCCCAATTCCCTTTGGGGCTGACACCAAAAGGGATGTACTGGCTTGCCGACTGCACGGGAAGGCTCATGATCGAAAACCGCTTTCTGCTGTGGCTAAATTGGATTATGGAGCGGGGATGGGATAGCGTAAAGTTTGACGCCGAAAGCCTGTGCCCGAAGTGCAACCGGCAAAAAAGAGCCGAACGAGGGGAATGCCAAAAGGAAGGGAACCATGTCCGCATTTGAAGAGCACCAGGAAGAGTTGGAGCGCTACGAGCAGATGTTCGGCAAGGAACGGGGCCGCCTGGCGGTGTCGCTCGACCGCATCACGAACGCGCTGGTGCTGACGGGACAACACGGCGTGTATTGCACCAGCCAGCGCAATCCGGCGGTGCCGGCGATGGACCTGCGAATGATTGCACAAGAATTGACGCACGCGAAGGAGTTGATTCAGTCCGTGATGGAAGAGTTGCGGAAGGCGCGGCAGGGGACGGCGTGAAGCGCGAATTAGAAACGTTGCTTGAGACCGAGGCTGAGATCCTTCGCGGGACAAAACACTCGCTCAGGATGACAAGCACCTCACCTCTCGATCCCATTCAGAAAGGCTCTCACTTCAAAGGGTGGCTTGCGGGGAACAATCGCGTGTTACTTCAAATAAGGATTGCTGTCTCGCTCATGCCCAATGGTGGTGCTGGCACCGTGGCCGGGATGGACGATGGTGGCATCGGGAAGTTGCAGGAGTTTGTCATGAACGGATGCCATCATCATTTCGAGAGAGCCGCCCCACAGGTCAGTGCGGCCGATGCTTCCGGCGAAGAGGGTGTCACCAGCAAAAAGGTGCGGGCTCGTGAGAATGGCGTTGCTAGTGTCTTTGGGAAGATAGAGTGAAACACTGCCGGGAGAGTGGCCGGGCGTGTGGAGAACGTTAGCGAGGAAACTACCCCATTGCAGGACGTCGCCTTCCTTGAGGAGCTGGTGGATCTCCACCAGTTCGGGAGGCCGCATGCCGAGAAAGGCAGCCTGGACTTCCATGCCGCGGTAGAGCGGGAGATCATCGCTGTGCATCATGACGGGAGCGCCGGTGTACTGATAGAGCTTGGCGAGGCCGCCGACATGATCGATGTGAGCGTGGGTGCTGACGATCGCGGTGACTTTGAGTTTATAGCGGCCGATGAGGCTGAGGATGCGCTCGACTTCATCGCCGGGATCGACGACGATGGCCTCGAGAGTGCGAGGATCGCCGATGATGGAACAATTGCATTGGAGCAAGCCCACGGGAATCTTGAGATAGATCATCTCTCCGTTGGCAGCATCAGGGAGGTTGTGCGCAGGGTCCATCTGGCTCACGGAGGTAAAGTATATCATCGGGGTTTCGGCGCATCCTCTTAATAGCGATTTGGACGAATGCTATTCGTGGAACGGGCGCAAACAGGAGTGAAGGCGAGGGGGGACGTGGAATTGGAGAGCAGGACACTGGAGACAGCGCTGAGCGAGATGCACCGGCGGGATGGCGCGGAAATTGGTGCGTGGTTCGGGTGTGCGCTGCCGGATCATTTTGGAGATTGGCAGGCAGAGTACAGGTGTTTGCGCGAGAGCGCCGGGGTGCTGGACAAGAACTACCGCGCCTATCTGAAATTCAGCGGGCCGGATCGCGTGCGGTACTTGAATGCGATCCTGACGAACGACATCAAGGGATTGAAAGAAAATCACGGCACTGTTTCGCTGTTTCTGAATCCCCAGGGACACATCCAGGCGGAAATCGAAACGCATGCGCTAGCGGACAAGCTCTTCTGCGTGTCCTACGCGATGATCCGGCAGCCACTGATTGAGGGATTGGAAAAATACATCATCATGGATGACGTGACGTTGTCGGACCGGACCGACGAAATTGGAACTTTGGCGCTGGAAGGGCCGAAGGCCGGCACGGCGGTTAAGGAATTGACGGGAGTTGATTTGAGAGAGCTCGGCGAACTGGAATCACGGGAAGGCTCGGTGAGTGGAATTCAATGCCGGATCGTCAGGAGGACTCCAGGAAAAGAGCCGAGCGCTGAATTTCTTGTGCGCCGAGAGGAACTTGGGAAGCTCTGGGCGATTTTACTGGAGGCGACAAAGCGCCAGGGTGGCGGGGCCACGGGCTACAGGGCGCTGAACACCGTACGGCTGGAAGCGGGAATTCCCTGGTTTGGATACGACTTCGGGGAAAAGCAGATTCCGCACGAAGCGGGATTGCAGGACTCGCATATTTCGTACAGCAAGGGTTGTTATACGGGGCAGGAGATCGTGGAGCGCGTGCGCTCTCGTGGCCAGGTGAATCGAGCGCGGGTGAGCTTGAAGTTTGACACGAAAGCGGGGCCGGCAAGGGGAACTCCACTGCTGGCAGATGGAAAAGAAGTGGGATTCGTGACCCGGACGGGATTTTCGCCTGAAGCAAAAGCGTGGATCGGGATGGGGTATGTGCGGCGCGAAAAAAAGGCCGCAGGCAACACACTGGAGATGGCCAAAGGAAAGGCAACAGTCATCACAGCGCCAATCACCGGCGGCGACTGAAGCCTGCTTAGGCAGGGAGTAGCGTGTTCATCTGTTGGAAGAGGCGAGCGCGGTCGCTCGGGTCCATGGCAATGAACTGAACGGCCATGCCGTGACCTTCGCGGACGCGGCGGACGACGGCGCGGCCACGTACTTGACCGACGGGAAGATCCAGCAAGACTTGAACGAGGCAACGAAGGGGAACGCGCTCCCTGGTGCGAACAAAAAGCCCGCCAATGCCGAGACTTTCCACAAAGGAAACGCCGCGCTGGGCGCCCGCCTGCCAGGCCGCAACCACGGTCTTTGGCGGCTTCACACGGGGATAGCGTCTTTGCTCGGGAGCGAACATAGCAAAGTCTTATAGGGGGCCCATTCTAACGAGGTGAGGTTCCCAGGTCCAGTGAAAATTCAGTCAAATTCAAAACTTGGGGGCGGCTGCTCTTTGCCGACGCGGCCGGCAGCGATATCTGCTTTGTAATAATTTTCGCCGCGAATGGGGACACCGGAAAGGCGGCGTAACATGGCCAGCTGGCCGACGTGATTCAAGGCATCGGCGAGAGGACCTTGCAGGAGTTTTTCAGGCGATGCCTTGAGGGACTGGGGGCCCGCGAGAAAGTCATCGAAGCGCTTGAGGGATTCGAAAAAACGCTGCACTTCGTCCGGCCAGGGCTGGGGTTCGGAATCGTGCCAAACGGGCTGGCCCTTGGCCATCGCGAGAGCCCAGTCAAAAAGGTCGCCGATGTGCGTGAGGATCTGGACAGGAGTACGGCAATTTTGGCCGGCCTGGAAATTGACATAGCCTTGGGGGGCGTCGCGAATGATTTTCCCGGTGCGATAGGCAATGGTGGCTAAAGAATGGCGGAGTAAATCTCGGGCACTGGTGGTCTCTGGAAACATACAGGAATAAAGCTAGCAGCTTGAAAGCGAGGTGAAAAGGAATTTGTAAGAAAGAGATCAGGCGAAGTTAAGAGCGCGCTTGAAGGAGCCCTTTTCAGACTCGATCTTTTTCTGCAACTGGAGGATGGCATAGAGCACGGCTTCGGGCCGCGGCGGGCAGCCGGGCACGTAAACATCGACGGGAATGACCTGATTGCAGCCCTGCACGATGGCGTAATTGTTGAACACGCCGCCGGAGGTGGCGCAGGCACCCATGGAAATGACCCACTTGGGCTCGGGCATTTGATCGTACAGCTGGCGGATCACAGGAGCCATTTTCTGGGAAAGGCGCCCGGCAACGATCATGAGGTCTGCCTGGCGAGGAGAGGGACGAAAAACTTCGGCGCCAAAGCGCGCGAGGTCAAAACGCGAGGCCGCCATGGACATCATCTCGATGGCGCAGCAGGCCAGCCCAAACCCGAGCGGCCAGATGGAGCTTTTGCGGGCCCAGTTCACGGCCTTATCCAGCTGCGTAAAGATGATGCCTTCGTCTTGCAGCAGCTTGCCGAAATCGTCCGGTTTGGTGAGTGTGACGCTTTTACCCAAGGTGGTTGAACTCATAGGGCCCTCGCTACTCTATTTCCATTTTCGCACAGGACTCTTGGCGTGACAAACACTGCCAGAAATGGGCCAGTGGCACCGATCTCCCAGTGTGCTATCGCGGAAGTTGTTGAACAAACTCCTGGCGCTTCAGGGGTTAATGCCCGACTCATTCGCGACGGCTGACGTGGCGGCCTTCGGGGCTCAGGATAAACTGAAGCCGCCTCCTCCTAAAGAGAAATGTCAGGAAGTTCTGGGACGCGACACGAGCATGGAAAGCCTTTGTCGCTGAGTGGCTACAGTGCTAGCTTTACTGCTCGAAAGGAGCGCAACCATGGATCGCCGCCAGTTCCTTAGAGATTCGCTTGTTACTGCGGGAGGTTCATTTCTTGCCAGTCGAGGATTGGCAAGCGCGGCGCCGCCCTCTGGAAAACAAACTCCGGGAGCCATTTCGCAAGGTGAAATTGCCAGGGCGCATTTTCCAAAGGAATTCATCTGGGGTACTGCCACCGCCTCGTATCAAGTGGAAGGAGCGTGGAATCAGGACGGGAAGGGCGAGTCCATCTGGGACCGATTTTCACACACGAGCGGCAAAATTAAAGGAGGAGCAACGGGCGACGTAGCTTGCGACGAATACCATCTTTATCCGCAGGACATCGCGCTCTTGAAGCTCCTGAACCAGGAGAGTTATCGATTCTCGATTTCGTGGTCCCGGGTGCAGCCCGCAGGGACGGGGGCCGTCAATGAAAGAGGGCTCGATTATTACCGGCGTCTCACCGACGCGCTGCTGGAGGCTGGCATTCGCCCCTTCTGCACCCTGCACCACTGGGATCTTCCGCAGGCGTTGGAGGACCGCGGTGGCTGGCCCAATCGCGACCTGGCGGGATTTTTCGCCGATTACGCGGGAATGCTGGCAAAGAACCTGGGTGATCGAATCACGGTTTGGGCGCCGTTCAACATGCCGTGGGCGTTCACGTATCTTGGTTACGGCATCGGGATTCACGCGCCCGGGAAGGCCAACTTTCAACTGTTTTTGAAGGCCGCGCACACGGTCAATCTGGCCCAAGGCGAGTGCTTCCGGGCGATGAAGGCGGCTTCCTCGAAGGCGACCGTCGGCAGTGCCTACAGCATGGCTCCGGGCTATCCAAAGACCAACAGCGGGGCGGACCGGGCGGCCACTGAGCGCTACAACGCCATGAATAACTATTATTTCCTTCACGCCGCGATTCACGGCGAGTACCCGAAAGCCTTCGTGGGCGAGCCGCCGTACGACGTCATGGGCTTCAAGGCGGGCGACGACAAGATCATGCGAGCGCCGTTGGACTGGATTGGGTTCCACTACTACACCCGCCGGATCATCTCCGATGCAGGGGGCGCCAAATCCGCGGGGCCGGGACACTTCAGCACGGAAAGCGAACTGGATGAAGCCGGCGCACACGATCCCTACACAAAATTCCACGCGGTGATGCCGACGGAAGGTCCGTTGACCGACTCTGGGTTGGAAGTGTGGCCTCGCGGGATGTACGACCTCGTCATGCAGGTCACGCACGACTACGGCCGGCCCGTCATCGAAATAACCGAGAATGGCTGCGGCTACCTCGATGCACCCTACGAAAAGGAAGAGGGTCGAGTGCCCGACATGCGACGCACCGAATTCTACCGCCAGCATCTGGCAGAATTGGCGCGCGCCATCGCGGACGGAGCGAATGTGCGCGCCTACCATGCCTGGAGCTTGCTGGATAATTTTGAGTGGACAGACGGGTACAGCCAACGCTACGGCATTACTTATGTCGACTTCCGGGACCAGAAGCGCAAGGTGAAAGATTCCGGCTTATGGTACGGGCGAATCGCCGCCGCTAACCGCCTGGATGTGGGCCTGACATAACGCGTTGCGACGGGCTTTAGGATTTCTCCGCGCAATCTGCCCTACGGAATCCTCAACACCACTTTGCCGAAGTGCTTGCCCTTTTCGAGGTAGTTGTGCGCCACCATGCAGTCGTGGAGCGACCAGACCTTATCCACGACGGGCTTCAGGCGTCCCTGAGCAACGAGTTTGAGGACCGTGCGCAGTTCGCTTTTGCTGCCCATATACGAACCAAGGATAGAGAGTTGGCGCGTGAAGAGGAAGCGCAGGTCGATTTTTGCATCAAAGCCGGTCGTGCAGCCGCAGGTCACCAGGCGACCGCCAGGAGCGAGACTCTTGATGCTCTCGTCCCAGGTGGCCGTGCCGACGTGTTCGAAGACGACATCGACGCCATGATTGTTGGTGAACCGGCGAACCTCTTTGGCGATGGGCATGATGCCGTGGTGAATGACCTCGTCCGCGCCGATCTGCTTGGCTTTTTCGAGTTTTTCGTCGCTGCCCGCGGTGGCGATGACACGGGCTCCGAAGAATTTCGCGATCTGTATGGCGGCGCTGCCCACACCGCTGCCGGCAGCAATTACCAGCACAGTTTCGCCCGGCTGAAGCTGAGCGCGATGGACAAGCATGTGCCAGGCGGTCAGAAAGACGAGCGGCACGGCGGCGGCGTGAATCCAATCGAGGTTTTCGGGATATGGCATGCAATTGACTTCGGGACAGCGGACGTATTCGGCGCAGCCGCCATCGATCATAAAGCCGAGATTGGTGAAGTCTCGGCAGAGGTTGTCGTGGCCGGAGAGGCAGGCGGGACACTTGCCACAGGTTACGCCGGGAGCAAGGACGACCTTCTGCCCTATATGAACGGTGTGAACTTCGGGGCCAATTTTGGCAATTTCGCCAGCGACATCGCTACCGGGAATATGCGGAAGAGGGATGGGGACGCCGGGCAGGCCGCGGCGGACCCAAAGGTCCAGATGATTGAGGGCGCAGGCATGGACGCGGACAAGCACTTCGTGAGAGCGGAGATTCGGCTCATTGACATCGGTGTAACGCAGAACGCTGGGATCACCGTGCTGATGAAAGACGATGGCTTTCATGAGAGACCTCCCAGGACAGGGGCAACGTGGAGCGGGAAAACCGGCAGACATATCGTATCACGATATGTTGGAGGTGCCTGACCGGTCTGTCCTCTACCCAAACGTTACGCCCGCGGGGGCCGGGTGTCCAGACGGGGAGAATTGACAGAGCGGGAGGCGCGCCTTAGGCTGAGGAGCATGGACCTGTTTGAAGAGATTGTGCGGATGAGGCGCGCGGGGCAGCGCGGGGCGCTGGCCACGATTGTGCATACCAACGGCTCGATTCCGAGCTTCGAGAGCTCGCGGATGCTGGTGCGGGAAGACGGCTCCGCTGTGGGGACGATCGGCGGCGGTTGCGTGGAGGCCGACGTGTGGGCGGCGGCAAAAGAGGTGATGCAAAAAGAAACGCCGCGGAAAATGGTCTTCAGCCTGAACAATGAGGCCAGCTACGACAATGGGCTGATCTGCGGCGGTACGGTGGAAGTGTTCGTGGAACCAATATTGCCGCAGCCCGTGGTGTACCTGTTCGGCGGGGGACACATTTCGACAGCGGTAGCGAAGGCGGCGCAGGCCGCGGGATTCGGCGTCGGCGTGGTGGACGACCGGGACACGTTCGCGAATGCGCAGCGCTTTCCGATGGCGCAGGAGATTTACACGAGCTTTGAGGGAGCGTTTGAGAAGCTGCAGCCAAATGCCTCGAGCTACCTGGTGATCGTGACGCGGGGACATAGAGAGGATATGCGGGTGCTGGCGTGGGCGGTGCGGACGCAGGCGCGGTACGTGGGCATGATCGGAAGCCGACGCAAAGTGCTGAGCGTTTACAAGGCACTGGAAAAAGAGGGATACCGGGTGGAGGAGTTTGAGCGCGTGTACGCGCCAATGGGGCTGGAGATCGGGGCGCTGTCGCCGGAGGAAATTGCCGTCAGCATTGTGGCGGAACTGGTGGCGGTGCGGCGGAATGCAGAGTCAGTAGCGCACAAAAAATTGAAGCTGGAAACAAGAGGCGTCGTCGAAAAATAAATCGTGAAGGATAGCACCATGCTGGCCGCCGTAATCCTGTCCGGCGGAGCTTCCCGCAGGATGGGCTCGCCAAAAGCGCTACTTCCCTACCAGGGCCGGCCGTTCCTTGAACATTTGCTGGAAGTAGCCAAGCACCCGGAGATTGGTGTGCGACGTGTGGTTCTAGGAGCGCACGCGGAAGCCATCGGGGATGCCATCGCGCTGAATCCAGGCGAAGTGGTTGTGAATGAGGATTGGGAGAAAGGGCAGCTAAGCTCGATCCGGGCGGCGCTGCGCAGTTTGCCCGCCGGAACGGACGGAATGATGGTCTGCCTGGTCGACCACCCGCTGATCAGCGCAGCGCTGGTTGATGGTTTGATCAAACAGTTTTATGCCACGCGAGCGCCGGTGGTGGTGCCGGTGTTCGAGGGGCGCCGCGGGCATCCGGTAATCTTTTCTGCAGCGCTGTATGAGGAGTTGGAGAAGGCGCCGCTTGAGGTCGGTGCGCGGAGCGTGGTGTGGGCGCACCGGTCGGAAGTAAGCGAGTACCTGACAGCGGAAGAAGGATGCATAGTGAATTTGAACGATCCGGAAACATTTCAGCGGATCAGCCGTTCGATGTAAGAAGAACATAATCGTCAAGAAAACAGTCGATTTGGAAATCGTGCGGAATTGGGGCGCAGCCCTTCGCGACTCAGGGTAAACAGTGCTACGCCCCTACAGGAGCAAGAAATTGGGGGTGGGCTATTTCTGTGCCGCACGCTGCAACGCCTGCAGAGCATCATGAGCTAGTTGCGCGGCATGAAAGGATGCCGGAGGGAGTCCGCCCAGGGAAGCGGCCAGGAATTCCGGAGTGAAAGCTGAGAGTGCGCTCACTTCCCTGCCCTGGATGGATTCCGTGAGGAGCGAAGCGCAGGCGATGGCAGCAGTGCAACCGCGGCAAAGGAAGCGCACTTCGCGAATGGCTCGGTTTTCGATAATGGCGGCAAGATGCAGGACGTCGCCGCATACGGGATTGCTGACCTCGACCCTGGTGCTGGCAGCGGGCAAATCCCCGGCGTTGCGGGGATTTTGGAAGTGGTCGAGTAGAATGGCACTAAACATTGACCCGGAACCTCACGGCGCAGCGGGTGGGGCAGGCGGCACTACGTAGGTGCTCAAATACTCCTCGAGCTTGGGCCGGTTCTGACTCCGATAGGCAACATAGTCCACCGCGATTCCAGCATCGGGAGTTGCAAGAAGCGCATAGGGTTCCAACATTTTCGCATCGGCGAGCTTCTTCAGCATTGCCAGGTCCAGATCAGAAGCAAGTGCTTCCGCCTTTGCATCTTTTAACACGCTCGCCGCGGTGGTCAGTGCTTCGACCTCTTCCGCTAAGGAGTGCCTGTACGCGGACTCCTGCGGATAGTGTTTCTTGAACTCTTCTTTGCGCCAGTTCATCCGCACCCCATAATAAATCAGCCAGACACTCAGGGAGTTCTTGTTTCCGTTGGGGTCCAGAGTGATCGTTGTGTTCTGGCCATCGCTTCCGGACATGTCGCTATGGGTATTGATTCGCACGAGAGTCAGCTTCAAGTTGTTGGCGGTAGCCCACTGAGCTAACCCGCGCCACGAGGTCTGCGCATAGGGATCCGCAACCACAGCCTGGATCGCCAACTGCCGTGCCTTTTTTTGGTCTCCCGCTTTCGTGAACATGTCGGCTTCGTAACGATAAGCCGTTTCCGTGTCGGGATTAATTTGAATGGCCCGCTCGTACCATTCCGCCGCCTTCGAGTTGTTCTTCAAGGCAAAGTAACAATCTCCAATGAACAATGCGGCGGAATAGCTCTTCGGATCCAGCCCAAAGGCTTTGGAATAGCTCTTGATGGCCGCTTCATAGTCGTTCCTAGCAAAAGCAGCCTCTCCATCTGTGATGGACTGCGCGACTTCTGGGCTGCCCGGATAGCGAACCGACCCGTCTGCCGGTAGATTATCGAGCAGATTCAACAAGAGTCCATTGTTATTACCAAGCTCTTTTGCGCGAAGAAGGATTTCCCTGGCGCGAAGGCGCTCTGCGCGGGAAGCGGAATCGTCTTTCAAGGTGGCGGAATGCATGACCAGGCAACCGCCGAGACCGAGAAGCACCTCGGTGTCACCGGGGTTCTGGCCGGCCAGAGTCTCATAAATTGGCAGAGCTTCCAGAAAGAATTGTTTGTTGAAAAGCGACCCCGCGAACTGCTTTTGTTGTTCGTAAGTCGCATCAGGTCCGGGTTGTGAAGTTTTCGATTGCGGCGATGAGGCGGCGGCTGACTGAGCGCGAACGCCAATAGCAAAGATGAGCAGAAGGATTAAGCTCACCCAGCGGTTCAAGTTTGCCATGGCAACCTCACTTTAGACGGAGTTTACCTTTTTTCCGGGAGAAATTTTTTGTCGATGGAAGCGATGACGACATAGTTGGGGTCGACCATCTCGGTGAGGTGGAGTTTGCCGACCTTGGATAAGAGTTCGTAGGCGTCGAGATCGGAGAGGCCGTAGTCCCGGTGGATCCAATGGACGAGTTCGGTGACGGCGATGCGCACAGCATCGTCGACGGGGCGATAGATACCGGTGGTCATGAGTTCGTGATCGTTTTCGAGGCGTGGCCAGTCCGTGCTCTTCCCTTTTACGAGCTCGAATTTCAGGCGCGCCTTCATGGGGACTTCAACGGCGCTGCCGGCGACTTCGCCATCGCCCATAGCGGCGTGACCATCACCGAAATAGAAAAGCGCGCCCGGCACGTTCACGGGAAGATAAAGGATGTTGCCGGGGGAGACTTCGGGCGCGTCCATATTTCCGCCAAATTCCGCGGGAACAATGGAGCTGCGGGCTTCGCCGTGCGCGGGCGCGACCCCGATGCAACCGAGAAAAGGCTTTAAGGGGAATTGCGTTTTGAAGTTCGAGTCCAGCGCCTGGAAGGTGATGAGTTTCTTCTCCGCATCGATGGGGTAATACCAGGCGCGATCCGGCAGCGCCTCTTTCTCCAGCATCGGGGTGTAGTGCGTGGAGTTTGCCGCTCCGAATCCAGGGCCGAACGTACCGACGCCCTGTTTGCCATCGACTTGAAGATCAAGGATATGGATGACGAGCGTGTCGCCGGGCTCTGCGCCCTCAATGAAGAACGGCCCGGTGAGTGGATTATCAATTTTGATGTTTGAGAATGGGTCACCGGGCTTCTGGAGCGCATTGCCAAAGCAGTCGAGGGAGTTGGCTTCCAGGATGCCACCGGGCTTGATGTGAGCGACCGGCTCGGCGGGACCGAAAGTGGCTTTGACGTTGTCCATGGTGGCCTTGAAGCGCACAACGTCGCCGCCTGAAGTGGCAGGCGGACTTTGTGCATGCATAGGAACGGTGATTAGAAGCATTGCAGCGAGAACGGCCAGGCGCATGGGACCCTCCAGCTTCAGGAAAGCGCGGATTGCATTATACTCAGCCGATCGCAAATTGGTTAAAGGTAGAATTGCGATGCAACCAATAATTCTTGTTCGCGAAGCGGCCGGAAGCACAGAGGCGGGATGAGACTGGTGGTCGCAGCAGTAATTGAGCGCGGAGACCGCCGGCTGTTGATCGGGCAGCGGCGGCGGGGAGATTCGTCTGCGCTGAAGTGGGAGTTTCCGGGTGGAAAGGTGCGGGATGGCGAGGAGTTGAAGGAGGCGCTGGCGCGGGAATTGCGGGAAGAATTGGGAGTAACGCTGACGAGGAGCCGGGAGATCGCGCGCGTGCGGCACCAGTACGCGAATTACCCCGAGGAATTGGAGATTTGTTTTTTTGCGGCGCAGATTGCAGAGAGCGAACTGACACCGCGAATGTTCGAGCAGGTAGCTTGGGTGTTGCCAAAAGAGTTGGGGCAATACGATTTCCTGGCGGCGAACAGGGAGTTGATCGCGCATCTGGCGACGGGAAAAATCAAGCCTTCGGAAGTGTTGGAGCAGGCGTGACCGGGTTTTAAGAGCAAAAGCTAATCAGCCGGCAAGATGCCGGCGCGGCAGGAGGCGCGGAACGAATTCTGTTTATCAGCGCCGAGAGTTGCGGGACATCTTCATTGGAGGCCGATTGAAACTTCAAGTCGATGCCTTTGCGAGGCTGGGCTCGCATGACGATGCCATCAAGGCGGATTTGCCCCTCCTGGACAAGGAAGTGCACGTGAATCAGTTCACCCTCGGGTCTGCGCCGATGTGTCTCGATAAAGAGACCGCCCAGGCTGAGGTCACGAACGTGGGGCACGTCACCGAGGCTGTCCCCTTCCCAATAGACCCAGACGTCCTAGGTGGCGGGGAGGCGCATCGTTCGTCTCCTGCAGAGAACTGTGGCAGCAGGCAGGCTCATGAAGAGTCAGGCTCCTTGAGAGGCAGGGGGCGATCCCTATGGAAACGCGCAGCCGGGCTGGAGGCAGGGAAAGCTTGCCGCAGGGAGGGAATCGAAAAAATCAGGTATTTCCCGCAACCGGGCCAGGTCGAAAACCCGAGGTAGTCCATCTACAGGGAATCATTACTAACGAGGCATGATGAGGCAGGAGGTGCCTCGGGGGGCCAATGAAACAGTTAAATTGATGGCCCGGGACGGCATGCGCAGCATGGCAGGCGCTAATGAGAAGTTTGCGGGCCGAAGTAACGGTAGTGTCCATTTATTTTCCAGCCGAACAAGACATCTTCTGCCCTTGGTCCCTGGCCGATGTTATGCACGATCATATAGCGGCCTGAGACCGACTTCCTGTCCACAACGATGCCAATGTGCGGGACACCGCCGCCCAGGTCCCAGGTCACCAAATCGCCGGGATTGTAGTCGCTTCCATTGCCGGTAATCGTTAATTTCTCGCCCTTACGAGCAAAGAAGACCATCAAATTGGGGACGCGGCGGTGATCGATATTGGTATCCGTGTGGAAGAGCATCCATCGGAGGTGATTGGGATAGGCCGAAAAGTTCGCTTGCATGTCCAGGTGAACTTCCTTCTGCAGGTCGATTCCGAGTGCACGATAAGCACGGATCACCTCGTCCGTGCAGACACCCGTGTCGGAGGGAACGTCGCCTCCCGGGTAAGGGATGCGCACGTAGGCAGGGTTGTAGCGAACGACGTGGCGCGTCCTTTCGATGGCCGCATCCGACAATCTGTACAGGAATGCCTTGCGCTGTGCATCGTTGACGGGATAGACCTGCGTCAACAACGGCGCTCCGAACAAGAGAGTCGCTGTGGCGAGCAATCCAGTTACGGTGAGCCTTTGCGAGCGAGTCATTTGGAAACCGACCTCAGGAGGTGACGGGGTTCGCTTTGTCGGGGTTGATGCCGAGATCCTTGATGGCGTTCTGGACCGCGGCTTCGCCGACCAGGCCGTCCTGGGCGAGTTCGTGGAGCGTGGCGACGGTGATGAAGCGCGAATCCACCTCGAAGAAATCGCGCAGGGATTCGCGGCCTTCACTGCGGCCGAAGCCGTCCGTGCCGAGGGTGGCAAGCCGGCGGGGAACCCATTTGGAAATCATGGCAGGAAGCACTTTCAGGTAGTCCGTGGCGGCGACGAAGACACCCTGCTCGCCATCCAGGCACTGGGTCACGTAGGAGACGCGGGGCGTTTCATCGGGATGGAGGCGGTTCCAGCGCTCGGTTTCAACGGCGTCGGTATAGAGGCACTTATAACTGGTGACGCTCCACACATCAGCGGCAACACCGTAATTCTTCTCCAGGATTTCCTGCGCCCGGATCACCTCATTCAGGATGGCGCCGCTGCCGAAAAGCTGCGCGCGAAGTTTGGACTTCTTGTTGGTGGCGGCGCGGAATTTGTACATGCCTTTCAGAATGCCGTTCTCGACGCCCTTGGGCATGGCCGGCATGGCGTAGGGCTCGTTCATTACGGTGATGTAGTAGAAGATGCTCTCGCCTTCCTTGTACATGCGGCGGATGCCGTCCTGGATGATGACGGAGATTTCGTAGGCGTAAGCGGGATCGTACGCAACGAGATTGGGTACAGGCAGCGCGAGGACGTGGCTGTTGCCGTCCTGGTGCTGCAAACCTTCGCCGGAGAGCGTGGTACGGCCGGAAGTGCCGCCGAGAAGGAAGCCGCGCGAGCGCATATCCGCCGCGGCCCAGATGAAGTCCGCGATGCGCTGGAAACCGAACATCGAGTAGTAGATGAAAAACGGAATGGTGTTGATGCCGTGGGAGGAATAGGCGGAACCGGCGGCGATGAAGGAGGCCATGGAACCAGCCTCGGTAATTCCCTCTTCCAGGATCTGGCCGTCCTGGGCTTCCTTGTAATAGAGGAGAGTGTTCAGGTCCACGGGTTCGTACTTCTGACCGACACTGGAATAAATGCCGACTGTGCGGAAAAGTGATTCCATGCCGAAGGTACGGGCTTCGTCAGGAACGATGGGGACGATGAGCTTGCCGATTTCGTGGTCCTTGAGCATTTTGCGCAGCATGGCGACGAAAGCCATGGTGGTGGACACTTCGCGGCCGTCGCTGCCATCGTGGAATTCGCGAAACAACTCGTCGTGGTCGGCAACAAGCGGTTTGGAACGGACCTTGCGCTGGGGAGCGTAGCCTCCGAGAGCTTCGCGGCGCGCGCGAAGATACCGCATTTCCTCGCTCTCTTCTGGCGGGCGGTAGAAGGGCACCTTGCTGACGTCGTCATCACTCATGGGGATGCCGAAGCGCGAGCGGAACTCGCGAAGCTCATCCTCGTTGAGCTTCTTCTGCTGGTGAGTGACGTTTTTGCCTTCACCGGCTTCACCCAGACCGTAACCCTTGATGGTGCGGGCCAGGATGACCGTGGGGCTGCCCTGATGATCGAAGGCGGCCTTGTAAGCCGCATAGACTTTGCGAGGATCGTGACCGCCGAGACGCAACCGGCGCAACGCTTCGTCGGGAAGAGGCTCGACCAGCTTGAGCAGACGCGGATCGCTGCCGAAAAAAGACTGGCGGATGTAGTCGCCGGAGGAGACGACCAGCTTCTGGTATTCGCCGTCGACGGTTTCGCCCATGCGCTTGACGAGCAAGCCTTCGGCATCGCGCTCGAGGATGGGATCCCATTCCGAACCCCAAAGCACCTTGATGACATTCCAGCGGGCGCCGCGAAAGGCGGATTCGAGTTCCTGAATGATCTGGCCATTGCCGCGAACGGGGCCATCGAGACGCTGGAGGTTGCAATTGATGACGAAGATGAGGTTGTCCAGTTTTTCGCGGGAGGCCAGCGTGATGGCGCCGAGCGACTCGGGCTCGTCGGTTTCACCGTCGCCGAGGAAGGCCCAAACTTTGGCATCGGTGCGGGGTTTGAGCCCGCGATTTTCCAGATAGCGATTGAAACGCGCCTGATAGATGGCCATCAGAGGGCCGAGGCCCATCGATACCGTGGGGAATTCCCAGAAGTCGGGCATGAGCCAGGGGTGGGGGTAAGAAGAGAGACCGCCGCCGGGCTTCAGTTCGCGGCGAAAATTCTCGAGCTGCCCAACGCTCAGACGGCCTTCGATGAAGGCGCGGGCATAAATGCCTGGGGCGGCGTGTCCCTGGAAATAGATGGTGTCGCCTTCGAAATTCTCGGAGCGCGCACGGAAAAAATGGTTGAAGCCGACTTCGTAAAGCGTGGCGGCGGAAGCGTAGGTGGAGATGTGCCCGCCGATATTGTGCTCGACGCGATTGGCGCGGACAACCATGGCCAGCGCGTTCCAGCGGATCAGGGACTTGATGCGGCGTTCCAGCTGCTGATCGCCGGGGAAGAGAGGTTCGAGGCGCGCTGGAATAGTGTTGGCGTAAGGGGTATTGGCGGTGAAAGGTAGATCGATGCCGCTGACTGTGGCATGAGCGCGGAGACGCTCGAGAATTTCGCGGGCAACATCCGTGCCGCTTGAGAGCAGGACCGAATCGAGGGATTCCAGCCACTCCTGGATTTCCACGTCCTCAATATGTCGCGGTACGAATGTTTCCTGATCCATGGGAGCGATGGCCTTTCCTTCCTTCCGCCGGGCGCGCAGGCAAGTCCCGCCGCTGCTGCGTCCGGCACGCACAATTGACAAGAATACACCCTGCGCGGGGGCCACGCACAAGGTCAGGCAGAAATATTCCCGATGCGGTGCAATCGAATTTCAGGTGCTTGCCGAATAAGTCATGCGCGACCTCTTAGGAAGTGTTTGAAACACCGGAAGTTGAGATTCTTCGGACATCCTCAACGGATGTCCTCAGAATGGCTGCTTCTTGCTCCGTCAACCTTGAGGCTGGTGGCAACGAACAGCGGGAAGCTAGTGTGCTGTCCCGGAAATTGCTGAGCAAACTCCTGACGCTTCAGGGGCTAAAACCCGACCCATTCGCGACGGCCTACGTGTCGCGGCTGAAGCCGCCCCCTCCCAAAGAAAAATGCCGGGAAGTTCTGGGACGAGAAGCTACAGGGTGCGGCCGCCGTCGATGACCAGAACGTGGCCGGTGATGAACTCGGCGGTAAGGAGATACAAAACGGCGTCAGCTATTTCTTCCGGACGGCCGGAACGGCCGAGGGGAGCACGACGGATAAAGTCCTCCTGCCACTCGGGAGGGTCGCCGGGCATGGTGATGGTGCCGGGAGCCAGGGCGTTGACGCGCACGGCGGGAGCGAGTTCCTTGGCCAGGACGCGAGTCATGAGGATGATGCCGGATTTGGACAGGGAGTGAGGGAGGAATTCGCGCCAGCCGAGCAGACCGCCTATGTCAGCAAAGTTGATGATGACTCCGCGTCCGTATTTGGCGAGATGCGGTGCGGCCGCTTGCGAGCAAAAGAACGGCGCTTTGAGATTGGTGTCGAGCGAGGCGTCCCAGGTGGCTTCCGTGGTCGTTCCGAATTTCGTTTCCAGGAAGTTGGCGGCGCCGTTCACGAGGATGTCGAGTTGGCCGAAGTGCGCGACCGCGTCGGCGACCAGTTTTTCGATGGCCGGGACGCTGGTGAGCTCCGCAGAGAAGGCAGCGGCGCGACGGCCGCTCTCTTCGATTTCGGCAACAAGTTCGCGGGCCTCGGCGGCGGATTTTCCGTAGTGCACGGCGACATCGGCACCTTCGTGCGCGAGGCGGAGGGCAACGGTGCGGCCCAGGCGCTTCGCTCCGCCTGTGACCAGAGCCACGCGGCCGGACAATTTCTTTTCCTCAGCCATGCCGCAAAGGTAGCATAATCCCTGACAGAATCGCGACGAGACCGTGACGAGGTGCCTCGATGAAATTGGACTTGCTGGCGATTGCCGCGCATCCGGATGACGTGGAACTGACCTGCGGCGGCACGCTGTTGAAGATGGCGCAGAAGGGCTACACCACAGGCATCCTGGACCTGACCGAAGGCGAAATGGGCACGCGCGGTACACGGGAAACACGCGCAAAGGAGGCAGCTGTTGCCGCGAAGATTTTGAAGGTGAGTTGGCGGGGAACGCTCGGCGTGCCGGATTCCGATGTGCAGGCGTCGCGACAGTACAAATTACGGCTGGCCAAGCTGATCCGCGAACTGCGGCCGCGCACGGTGATTCTGCCCTATTGGGAAGCGCGCCATCCGGACCATTACCACGCTTCGGCGCTGGGCTATGAAGGATGCTTCCTGGCGGGATTGCGGCAGCTGCCGATCGAGGGGGAGCCGCACCGACCGTTCAAGATTTTGTATGCCACTTCATTCGAAGGGATGCCGCCAACCTTTATTGTGGATGTGACGAAACAATACGAATCGCGCCGCAAAGCGATTCTTGCCTATGGCACACAATTCCGTCCGGCGAGGAGCGAAAAGAAGCAGCGAGTCTATCTGGCGATTGATGAACTGGATCCGAAAATGGACCTGTTGGCGCGGCACTACGGGCAGAAGATCGGAGCGAAGTATGGCGAGCCATTCCTGCAGAAGGAGCTGATGGCGGTGGAGGATATCGTGGACCTGCCGGTGAGATCCATTTGAGCCGCGGCCGGGCGAGGAATTCGTTGCAAGACTGCCGGGCACGAGCCCAGGCTCAGTCTCACGGCGTTTCGGAGTCGAGTGCGTAGACGTCCTGCAGGCCGGTATCGCGAAGGAGCAGCGGAGAATCGTTGGGGTCCAGCCCCATCCAATCATCCCAATAACCGGTGGGGCGGAAATCCTTCAAGTCGGCGACGTGCTCGAGCTTGGAGTCACTGAGCCGCATTCGAATCACAGAAGGATTCTCAGGCCAACTCAGGAAGTAGATGTACTGGCCATCCTTCGACCAATTGGGAAAGCTGACATTTCTCTCCTGGAATATCTCGGACCACTTCTGTTTCGCCCGATCGAAGAGCATCATGCTCTGCGAATCCGATCGGATGGCCGCAACGTATTTTCCGTCGGGCGACCAACGGGGGGAGAACAGCTGCTCTGAGCCAGGCAGGACTGTGACCTGGTGGGTTTTCAGATCCAGGATGCGGATCCCGATCGTCGCCGCGGCATAAATTCCTCCAAAGGCGAGGGACGTGCCATCGGGCGACCAGTAAGGGTCCGCTTCAGGATGATCGTCGTCCGGCAGCAACTCCTGGGGGCCGCCGCCATCCACCGAAACCAGAAAGATTTTGGAGGGCTTGCCGGAAGTGGTGGAGAAGAAGGCAATCTGCTTGCCATCCGGAGACCAGCGGGGCATGGAAGCATACAAAGGAGGGTAGCTGAGTTGGAGCCGCTGGCTGCCATCGACCCTGCTTCGCCACAACGCGCCCTCCGGGAAAGAGACGTAGGCGACCCACTCGCCATCTCTTGAGAAGCACAGGTGTTCCGCGGAAATACCGGAAAGGAAAGGCACAAAGTGGCTTGAACCGGCATCGTAGCGGACTAACTCGCCACGCGGACTTCTTCCCATGACAAAGAGCTTCTTGCCATCTTTACTGGGTAGCGGCGAGGAAAGAGCGAGTGGTCCAGAAGTCAATTGGACTGTCTCAAAGGTGCTTTTGCGCAGCAGCCCGGGTATTTCGCGAAGCTCCCAAATGCTTCCTTGGGAGGAGAAAAGGAAGTGTTTCCCGTCGGCAGTCCACACGCCGCAACATTCCGATGGGGGGCTGTGCCAGCCTTCGAGCAAGGCGTGAGGATTTTTGCCTTCGGGGGAAAGTTCCCAAAGGGAGGTCGCATTGGTCTTGCGGTCCTGGAGTGTGAAGCGCAACAGACTGGAATTCGGCGACCATTGTGGGGTCGTGACCCAGCCAGTCATGCTGGCGAGAAGACGCGAGCTTGTACCGTCACTCCTGGCCAGGTAGAGATCGTTCCCTTTCGCGTAAACCAACCGCTGGCCATCGGGAGACCATGCGCCTGCGTGGCCAAGGGTGTCACTTAACCGGCGCGGCAAGCCCCCGAGCACGGGCAAGGCCCAGAGCGGCCCATCGAAGGCGGTGCCGGGCTCATCGGAAACCAGAAGGGTTGACCCATCTGGTGACACATTCAGAATCTGCATGCTCGATGAAGGCGCGGAGAGAGCCACCACTTCTCCGCCGGTGCTGGAAACTTCTCCAATTGATGAGGAACCAGTGATCACTGAGGATATATATTGCAGGTACAACCGCGAACCATCCGTCCCCGCCAGAAGTTTGCCCCGGCCATCCTTGGTGATTTGAGCCGCGCCGGAAACCTTCAGGGGAGGAGGTGGCGAAGCCAGCCAATAAGCGATTCCCACGAGTAGAAGAATGGTAATGCCGACTGCTCCCGCCACCCAAGGCCAGCGCAGGGACTTGGAGGGTTTCGTAACCGCTGGGCGGACTCCCGGAGGCAGCGAGGAACCGAGCGACCGGTCGCGCCCTGGAATATCGATCCCCAGCGCGGAAGTGCTTGCCCCGGACAATCCGGAGTCGAAGTCCCGTTTCAGGCGTTGCAGATCAGCTCTCATCTCTGCGGCGCTCTGGTAGCGCAAGTTCCGGTCTTTCTCGAGGGCTTTGAAGACGATGCGTTGAAGTTCCGGAGGCAATTCGCGATTCAAGTCCAGAGGAGGGACGGGTGCCTCGTTGAGGATAGAAGAGAGAATAACTCCGAGGCTCTCTCCGCGAAACGGCAAGCGGCCCGTGGCCATCTCGTACAAGACAACGCCGAAAGAGAAGAGATCGCTGCGGGCATCGAGTTCTCTGGCGCGCACCTGCTCGGGAGACATATAGAAGACGGTACCCAAGGTTGAGCCCGGACTTGTGAGATGGTACTGGCCATCCAAGGCGCTGGTCAGGGTTTCCGCGGATTCCCGCTGGAATTGAGAAACGCGCGTAGAGGTGACTTTGGCCAATCCGAAATCGAGAATTTTTGCGTGGCCACGTTTGGTGAGGAAGATATTCGCGGCCTTGATGTCCCGATGAATAATTCCTTCGGAATGGGCCGCGTCCAAGGCATAGGCAATCTCCGCGGCGACAGAGATGAGGAGTTCGGTTTCCAGGGGTTGACCGGCGATCCGGTGCTTCAGCGTCATGCCATCCATGAACTCCATGGCGATGAAGGGGCAATTGCCTTCCAGCCCGACTTCATAGATGGTGCAGATATTGGGATGGTTCAGGGCGGAGGCCGCTTGAGCTTCGCGCTGGAACCGTGTAAGGGCTTCCGGGTCTCCGGCCACGTCGTCCGGCAAGAACTTGAGAGCCACAAAACGGTGCAGGTCGGTGTCCTCCGCCTTGTACACCACACCCATTCCCCCACCACCAAGCTTCTCCAGGATGTGGTAATGCGAAATGGTTTGGCCAAGAAGAGACTGAGGGTCAGCCATGCTGCGGCCATCTTAGTTTGTGGGCGAGAGGCAAGTCAATGAACCGAAGTGATAAGCAATTCAAAGTGACTGCCCAACTCGAGCAAATCCTGCCCGATGCCCGCACCGAACCGAACCGACGGGGACAAAAAGCGCGTTGCCTGCGCCATCTAGACGGAGTCGTCCTCCATGGCGGGAGCGAAGCCGGGGATGTTCTGTCCCTGGGGGGTGCGCTCCACCTTAAGGCGCAGTTGATTCTGGTCCTCCGCGCCGGACTTGCGAAGGACAACCATGGTGCTCAGGGCTTCGTTGTAGACGCGGGTAACCAGGAAGGTCTCCCCCGTCTCCAATTTCTTCCAAAGTTGGCCGATCTGAATCTTTCGCGCTGCCATCGTCGCCATTGACTGTAAATAGCCCAGAAAGAAGTGTCAACTGCCTCTTGGGGGCTGGTTGCCCAGCGGCTGGGCCACCCCCCAGGGCATAGGAAACCTTCCGGGAGGCAGCCACATCCTAGAGTCAGGGACGAAGTGTTGGGCAAGCCGCCGGTGTATACTCAGGGTGACATGGGGGAGGTAGAAGCATGAGAAAGTCATCGTACTTTGCCAGTGGCCTGCTTGTTGCGGCAAGCCTATTGATGTGGCCAAGCCTCGTCCCGGCGCAGAGCCAGACACCGGCCCCTCCCACCCCGACGCAGGCGCAACCGCAGAACCCGTGCGCGCAGCCACAGGCGCAAACGACCCAGACAACGCCCGCGACACAAACGCAACAAACGGATGCGAAGAAAGACGGTTGCCCTGACCAAACCACGCAGCAACCGGCCGCACAACCGGCCAAACCCGGGCAGCCGGGAGCGGATGAGCCCATTCCCCAGAAGGAGACGGTACACCCGAAGAACTCGAAAGAGGACGTTGAGGCCATCGGGAACCGCAGCGTCGGAAAGGGCGTGAACTTTTATTCGCTGGAGCGCGAAATCGCCCTGGGCAAATCGCTGGCGCAGGAAGTGGAGCGCAGCTCGAAACTGATCGATGACCCCGTGATCACGGAATACGTGAACCGCGTGGGACAGAACCTGGTGCGCAATTCGGATGCCCAAGTGCCGTTTACGATCAAGGTGATCGACTCTGATGAAGTGAACGCCTTCGCGCTGCCGGGCGGATTCTTCTATGTGAACAGCGGGTTGATCCTGCGGGCGCAGGAAGAATCGGAACTGGCCGGCGTGATGGCGCACGAGATTTCCCACGTGACCGCTCGGCACGGCACCAAGCAGGCCACCAAAGCGGACTTGATGCAGATCGGCGCGATGGCCGCGATGATTTTTGTTCCCTATGGCTGGGCGGGATACGGCATCTACGAGGGCATGAACCTGGCCATTCCGTTGACCTTCCTGAAGTTTTCGCGCGATGCGGAGCGGGAAGCCGATTTTCTGGGCATCCAGTACATGTACAAGGCCGGTTACGACCCGAACTCCTATGTGACCTTCTTTGAGCGCATCCAGGCGGACGAAAAGCGCCGGCCGGGAACCATCCCCAAGATGTTCTCGACTCATCCACCGACCCCAGAACGAATTTCAGCCGCGCAAAAAGAAATTGCGCGGATATTGCCGGAGAAGGACGAGTACATCGTCACCACATCGGAATTTGATGCGGTGAAGGCGCGCCTCAGGAACGTGATGTTTGCGCGCAAGGTGCAAACCGGGCCGGGCAAGCCGACGTTGCGCACCAAAACAGAGCAGACCGACAAGAACAAGCAGGGTCAGGCCGATCCCAACACCAGCGATGACGACCGACCAACACTCAAGCGGCGGCCGGATGACGGATCAAGTTCGCCTCTCCTTCCGAAATGAGAGAGATGAGTTGAGAGCGAGCACAGGGGCGGCTTCGCGCCGCCCCTTTTTGTTATGCGACGCCGTCCCCTTCTTCGGGAGCGCGATCCTTAAGCGGGCCTCGCTGGCAAGAATCCCCAGCGGCTTGTAACCACCTCTCAAAGCCCCCTATACTGCTGCGTGATTCACGAAAGGACTTTTGGTATGCGTTTGCGCTATGCCGCCGCCGTGGCCCTGCTCTGCTGTTGTGCGACGTTCGGTTTCGCCCAGGAGAACGCAAAAACGCCGGACCAACATCTGATCCTCGAACAAATCCTCACGCAGATTTACCAGCCGTCCGAAGTCGGAAAACGTCTGATGGGTATCGGAGCGGATGCGGACGTGCGCAGGCCGGGAATCATCGTGGTAGTGCAGCGAGAGGGATTGTACGGATCCCTAACGAGGAACGAGACTGCTTCGTCCGCGATTCACGGGCTGGAGGCGAAGTTGTACCGCGGACATCAGGATTATCCGGTGCCGGTGGGGGAGAGATATTACGTGACCGCGGTTCACGTGGGGTCATCCACCATCGACATCGGGCTCTTGTCGGCGCGAGCCGTCAGCACCAGTCATGGAACCGGGCGGGTCTGGACGATCACGACCTTTTATCTTCCGGAAGATGTATTGGCGAACGCGGACAAGGACGCGGTGGTTCGTGAGATCGACAAGTGGATTGTGCCAGAAGGACGCGGGCGAGACAGCAGCGCACCTTCCACCACGGCAATTCAGCCAGCGCCGCAGCCGGTAGCGGCTCCTGCCACGACTCCCGTAGCCCCTGCGCCGGTGTCCGCGATGCCAGCGACCGCCACGACCGGCACCACAGAGACTCTCATAGCCGGAATGACGCGGGAACAAGTCGTGGCAGCACTGGGCAAGCCACAGCGCGAGGTGACTTTCCAATCGAAGAGCTGGATGCACTACCCGGGGATGGTGGTGTTGCTGCGCGATGGAAAACTGGCATCGGTGGAGCAAGAAGGGCCAGCATCCACGGCGAGTGTCGCGTTCAGCTCCGAACCGAGCGGGGCCGACATCTCTATTGATGGCCAACTCACAGGCGCAACGCCCTCCACACTGCAAGTGCCCGAAGGCAATCACAAGATAAGCATTCGCCTGGCAGGATATGGCGAGTGGGTGCGTGATGTAAGAGTGATGGCAGGAAGCGAAACGCATTTCGACGCGAAACTCGAGAAGCAGTGAGCAGCGTCTCAGGGCCATTCCTGCGCTAACCGTTTCGATCCATCTCCGTTGAAAAACGGAAAGCTCAGCCGTGCTTCTGCGGTGCGGGCTTGCGGCCAGGCGCGCAGCGAAGGTCAACCGCGTGAAGCGTATGCGATTTCGCCTTCTGGGATTGCCGGGTTTTCCAGGGCTGAATCACTTGAGGGTGTCGGGGCCTATCCATGGCGACCTCCCGTACAGCTTGAGTGTACGCCCGGGATGAAACGAGGGGAACGTCGGGCTTTGCGACTAGCGGTGCCCGGCCTTTTGATGTTCTTCGGGAGCGGCGGAAATGCCCTGGCGGCGGAGTTCCTCGGCATAGTATTTGCGGAAGAGGACGTCCCACTCCTCGCTGCCTTCGAGGATTTCCTTTTTCTGGGAAGTAATGCGCTTGCGGACCTCGACCTCAATTTTCTCCTCATCCTTGAGGATGTTGGTAAGGGTCTGCACGATGTGCTGGCGGATGGTGTCGCGGTCCTCGACGAATTCGACTTCATTGCTCTGGACGAGCAAATCGACAACCTGGTGGGAGATGCGCACAATTTTTTCGCGGCTCAATCGCATGGTTCTGAGTGGTCCCTGTTCCCTTCCCTAGCGCAAGATGAGTTTGCGGTCGCGGGCCAGTTGGCCTTTCACCTTTTTGAACATCTCCTGATAGGAGACGCCGGTGCGGCGCATTTCGTCCTGGTATTGCGTGAGGATGTTGCGAACTTCTTCGTTGACTTTGTCTTCAATGGTGATCTCTTCCATCATGCGCAGGCGCACGCGGGCGATCAAGGTGTCCAGATCTTTTTCCTTAATTTCGATCAAATTGCCTTCCAGAAGTTTTTTGACAACTTCGGAGGCGGCGTGGCTGACGTAGTCGCGGTTCAGCAGCATATCGGTGGCGTCCTCGATGAAATGCGAAGTAATGAGTGTACTGGCTGGGCGGAAAATTCGCAAGAAAAGTGGAAATTTTTCAAGCATGTGCAGAGGTTGCGTTGACGAGGTGAAGCGCTTCCTGTAGGATGGATTTATGTGAGCAGAAAGGGCGGTTAGCTCAGTTGGTTAGAGCGCCTGCCTTACAAGCAGGAGGTCGCAGGTTCGAGCCCTGCACTGCCCACCAAACCGCATCGCATGGCTGCGGGGACGTAGTTCAGTTGGTTAGAACGCTGCCCTGTCACGGCAGAGGTCGCGAGTTCGAGTCTCGTCGTCCCCGCCATTTCTTTTCAAGGAGTTACCGGACGTGACACCGAAAACTCCAACCCACAACTCAGCCCACAACTCTCAGTTCACCGTCAGATTCATCCCCACAGCGGTCAGGAATTCGCCCTGCGCGGCCCGTGTTTCATCGCTGTCTTCCTGCGTGTACAGATCGAGCGTCGTCTGAATCTTCGCGTGACGCAGGATTCCCTGCACGGTCTTAGGTTCGACTTTCGCTTTGTTCACCAGCCAGTTGCTTAAGCTGATGACGCAAGTTGTGAAGCCCGAACCGTTGGCCGTCCTCGATATGCACTCCGGCTTTCTTTGCTGCCGGTCGCAGATGGTCGGCGACGAAACGTGGAAGAGTAGAGCGGTTTCCTTCCCTCGGCTTTCATCGACGGAAACACAAAGTCCGTTGGCTTCGCATGGGGCGTTTGCTTTTGCCACGCGCGAAGATGCCCGGCCAGGCCCGGATGCAGCGGGACATAACCGTCCGATGCATCGGTTTTCGTTTCTCCGTCTTCGCCCTTGGCCCAGCGCTTTGACACCCGAATCCTTCCCTCATTCCACAGCACGTCCGCCCAGCGCAGCGCCAGAATCTCCGACGAGCGCAGCGCGGTTGCGGCGCAGGTGAGCACCAGCGAAGAGTGAAGCGGGGAAGGGAGGGATTTGAGAATGGTTAGCGTTTGGGCCGGGGTGATGATGATTGCCCGGTAGGTGGACTTTGAACGCGTCTCGACGTGCTGCACCGGATTCTTTGCGACGTGTTCGTGGAGGATGCCGACCTTGTAGATGCGGTGCATAAGGCCCCGCATCTTCGCAATCGTGGTCCAGGCAAGTCCGCCCGATTCGTTGAGGGACTTCATCCACTTCTGAATTTCGAGCGGCTTGATGTCATCCGCGATGTTCTCACCGAACCGTTTGATGAGATAGTCGCGGACGAAATGCTCAACAATGGGGATGGTGTTGGCCGATTTCGGGCGCACAGAATCTGTACCGAAATCGGCCTTTAGATAATGCTCCGCTAGGAAGTGGAATGAAACACGGCCGGGGCGGGGGCTGTCATTGATCCGGACGCCCAAGTCCGAGCCGGTCCACCTCGCGCCATGCGTCCTTATCCTTCGGAAATTCCCGGACAAGTCCGATGGGCACGGTGTGTTCGACTCGTCTGCCGTCTCGTGCTCTGAACCCGGTATCTGCAGCACCCAGGTTTCTCCTTCCTTGCGCCGTACTTTCTTGAGTGATCCTCGCTGATAAGCCATAGTCCTCTTTTCAGCGGGGACTGCCAGATCCGATCGTACACGGTTTTGGCAACTTTGGGATGGGGGTCTCATTCCGCACGACGGAGGCGGCGAGTTCGGAAAGTCGGAACACCCAGATTTTGCGTTTCCTTCCACTGCCCAGCGCATAAGCTCCGTCGATGCCTCTGCGGGCAAGCTCCAGCACATACCGACGCTTGACGCCGAGAAACTGCGCCGCCTGGTCAGCAGAGACGAACGGCTCCGGTGTTAGCGGTACGGAAGCGATGGCAGCACGCGAGGAAGACATAGGTCAATGGTCAACTCCCATTTCCCTTGTTTGTGTTCGACCATCCTCGGTGGAACTCTCGACGGCCCTGTGCCGCGAGAGATCAGCTTGGGCCTTCATGACGGTGTGCCGCGCATAGTAATTCGGGTCATCTTTATCATGCGAGCGGTAATCGGCGATGCGTTGGATGACGAGTTCGGGGTCGTCACCCCGCGCCAAGGCGCGTTTTGCATAGGCCCAATCGTGCTCGGATTGGCTCAAGGTGCTGCTCTGAGTCACTGGTTTGCGGGCAAGCTCCTCGTGGTGGTGCCTGGGAGCGTCCTGCGAGTCGATCTGGAGCTTGAAATCGCGGAGGTGATAAGTCTGCGTTGATTCGGTGCGGGCCTGCACATAGAAATCTGGTTCGTACTTTTTGTTTGAAAATCCGGGAAGGCGCAATACGCGTGTTGAATCCGTTGCAGCAGGATCGCCGTCGAATTCCCTGACCATCGCGTGGTTTAGGGCCTCCGCCTCCTCGATGGTCATTCCTTCCACTTTCCAAACTACCTGGAATTTTTCCGGTGACGTGTTCAAGACGTAGTTCGGGCGTGGGACGAGGTCGCTGTTCTCAAGCGCTTCAAGAGAGGTGGGCCCGCCGTGATCGAGGTCAAGGTAAACATGGCTGATTTTCTCGATGTCATCTTTGGTCCGGGTCGAAGCGTGGCGTTGCAGGGCGTTCATTCCCACATAAATGTCGGCTCCATTTGCGTTTTTGTACCGGAGCCAGGCTTGAAATTCAGGGCTTGAGGCTTTTTGCGCTGTCGTAATCCTCTGCGTGGTCTCACCTAGCTGCCGGTTGAGTACCAGGACAGCAATGCGGTCTGTCGGTTTGAAGTTGTCGAGGATGTATTCCGATGCCGATGGAACACGGTGCGTGGTTATCTCAGGGGCGTTCATGGCTGCTCCTGGCGGCTCTGATAGATTACGCCGAAGTCGTATTCGTCCAGGTCGGGGTCATAGCGATTGATTTCGACCACCTCAGAAACAAAGCGTCTGCCTGGTCGCCGTTCGAGTTGCACGACAACATTCACCGAATCGCCGATGTTGGTCTTGATCGCTCTATAGGGCAGGTCAACTCCGCTTTGGAGGAGGCAACTGGTGAATCGCGCGAGGCCCTGCCTGGCTGATGTCGCGTGGACAGTCGAGAGGCTTCCTGAATGACCCGTGTTCAGGAGCTGCAAAAGATCGAATGCTTCACCGCCGCGAATCTCACCGAGTATGATCCGGTCTGGCCGATGGCGGAGTGCCGCTTTCAAGAGATCACGAATGCTCACAGCCGGCAGACTGTTTTGGGGTTGCCGGGCTTCAAAGCGGACAAGGTTGTCCTGGTCCATCTGAATTTCGGACGTGTCCTCAATCAGGAGAATTCGCTCGTCCGGCGGAATGAATTTTCCAAGAATATTCAAGAGCGTCGTTTTTCCAGTTCCTGTGCCACCAGCTATGAGGATGTTCTTCCGCCCGAGGACATAGGTCTCCAGTTGGTTCGCCAGCCATCTTTCGAGGGTTGGGGAGGAACCGGGAAAGCAGAAGCCGCGAAGCCGCAGGGCGCAGGAATTGGCCCGAGCAGTGCCCAGGAAAATGCGTGGCAGAAAAAGGGAGCCTAGCGGAATCAGGAATCAAGTGAGAATCGGGACGAAAGGCAGAGTCAGGTCAACAAGTAGAGCGGATCGTCAACACCAAGTCGGTAAGTTGGCCATGGCAACTCAGAATAGGCCGAACTTGCCCGCCATGTGCAAGCTGGCTTCGGTTAGGATTCGTAGAACGACTTGCCATCGAACTGGTGTCACGCACGGTTTAGCGAAACTGTGCCATTGTCCAACAATTCTCTGAATCCCGACAATCCACGTGCGTCCAGTCGATTTATCAACGCAGCCGCCATGGCCTTAGCTTCAGCGTCACCGCTCTTGAGGGCCGCTTCCAGAATGGTCTTAGCTTCCTTGTCCCATCCAAGAATCTCGTATATTTCTTTCACACCTTCAACCATCCCACTGAGACATTCGACGGTTAATTTGGGCTTGCTCTCGACGGTCTTCACCAAACGCTTTGCGACCAGATGATCAACCTCAACTTTTCCAGTTAGCTTCAAAACCGCCGCGAGACGTTCGAGCGCCCACTCATCATCAAAAATATCGCCCGCAAACCACCAGCCAAAGGTCCAAAGCTCATGGACGCGCTTGTCATGCGCAGCTAAAGCACTCGCAATTCGTTCCTCCCAAATCACTTTGAATCGCGAAACCAGGTCGGGGTCAAAATGTTTTCCTTAGACAGCCCAAAGCCAATTTCATGAAAGCTGTGTCCCCTAATGTCTTCCCGCGCTGTAGCAAAGAATTCGGTCAATAGAGGGTCTTTGATTCCGATGATTCCCCATCCGTACAGCAACAACAAATGAACAGCGAGATTTTCTGAAGGGTCGTAGTGAGTATTTCGTTTCCCGTTTTTCTTTGGGAATTCGTCAATTGCGCCGAGGTATTGATCGCGAAGCAAATCAAACATTGTCTGGGTCGGGATTCCAAGAGATCACGTATGAATTCCAAGCCGCTTTGAGCAATTCGATGTATTTCAGGCTCGGCAGGGAATATCTTGGAAAGATTGTTCGTCACCCAGGTTTTGTCGAGCACGACCAAGTTTGGCAATCGCTGTCCATAAACCGAGCGAACACCAACCGATTTATCTTTTCGCAGATCGAGGTGGTCCTTCAAGAACTTCCTGAACTTCTGGAATCTTCTCTAGCCATGCCGGACCTGGTTTGTCATCTTTTCGGATCAGCAAGCAGGTTTCTTCTTACCCAGAAAGCATAGGCAAGCACAGCTTGCATCGCTTTTGGCCGTTCTGTGTTCAAAGAAAGCTCAATTGCGTCTGTGTCTCTTGCGAGGTATTCGGCTTCGAACTTTTCCGAAGGTTCTGGGTCTTCAACCAAGTTCTTCCAAGACGGCCCAGAGTTCGCCACGGAGTTCGAATGGAATCGGATTGGTTTTGGACTCGATGCCCATTATGAGAAGGCTGCTGATTGCTCTTAGCGTCCAACCCCAATCGGGATCAGTTTCTCTTCGGTCTTTGGCTCGGCCTTCAATTTCGCGTGGTTCTTCTGACACCCACTGAGAAAGGTAGAAAATATTCTGCCAGGTGAACTTAGTACCGTTTCTGAGAGCTTCCTCAAACCCCTGAATCACTCCGCGTACATAAGTCGGATCAAGGCCAATGAATAGATCGGCGACCGAATCAAATTTTTCAGGATCGCTGGCGACAAGGGAAGCTAGCTCTCTGCCCAATCCTTCGGGCGATGCTCCCATCCAGTCGTTCGGTGGTTCCCAAGTTTTCAGAAATTCGATGATGTCGTCAATGTCAAGCGAAGCCAAATCGGTGGCCGCTTTCGGGCTTTTGTGGCCCCATGCACCGCCCGTCCTGTAGGCTCCGAACTCGGGATGTTCGGACTTTCCAAATTCGGCTGTTAGTTTCTCTAGTTCCTCTTTTTGCGCGTCAGGCAAATCTTTGGATATTAGAGTCAGATGATCTCGTTTCCATTCTTTTGTATAGGACTCAATCTGATCCTCTGTGGGGTCTTTGCCATAAAATGTCTTGAATCTTTTCTTCATCTTTTCCTCGTTCGGACCAGCGGCAATCCATCCCAGGATTTTCGTTTGATTCTCGTTTGAGAGTCGATGGAAAGACTCTTGCAACATCAGCGCGTATTCATGCCAAAGGGAGGTCTTGTTAAGGAGACCTCTACACATCAATGTTTTTGTAAGCAGTTCCGGTGCTGCGTCGGGAAAAGATCGCAACAGGTGATGCGCAAGGCGGAGAAAGATTTGCAGTCGCCTCTTTCTAAACATTTTGACTAGTGTTGGAACTTTGGTTTGATCCGTGCGAACAATTGCTTCGGCAGCATCTCGAACAGCCTCAACTAGTTTGCTTTTTGTATCGTGGTCAGAGTTTTGACCGTGATCCTCTATGGCTGGTCGCCATGAATGAGAGATGTCATTCGCGGTAGGCTTTTCACCAGGCAATCTGGAAAGACGAACAGCCTCCTCAAGGAGATCGCACAACATCGAAGAGCCTGTTCTCCCGCCTCTTCGACCAAAGGCGGGAGATTGTTTTTGATGATTTCTCCATATTCCCAGGAATTAAATTTGGGTTTGGGGTCTTGGTGCCGGAATATTCTGCTGAATTCGTCCTCTTCTTTGTCTGTCGCAATTACGTTCTGCGGCTGAGCCACAAGTGCCAGCATTGAATGGGCTAGCTCTAGTGCTGGATCAATCTGATTACCTTTTGCAAGATTGCTTAGAAGGCTTCCCATCTTTATCGGCATCACTGATGCAAAATCATTGAGAATCCACTTTTGCATCTTCGGAACGAGTTGCGCTGCGAGGTCAGGAGGCATGTGCAGCGCAGCCTCGACATAGTCCATATGAACCCACGAATTTGTAGTCTCAGGTATTTCGAGGATGATCTTCAGGACTTGTTCCGGCGCTTGCTCTGCCACTCTCGCTAGATATCTTGATTGAGGCCATGCCCAAATTCGCGTCCCACCTGTTGCGAAGTTAACTTCCGGCTCCGGCGGATGATCGAACAAACCCGCTTTTGAAAGTGGATCAATCCAAACAGGAGTTTTTAGTTGACCAAAGAAATCTCCCATGGCGACGAGATTGTTTGGAGAGTGCTTTCGAATGAATTCCGTGTCCGCCGAAGTCGGCGCGTCTTTCTTTGCAATCTCATCCAACTGCCGATGCCAAGCGATATAGCGGTCTTCAAATTTTTCCGCAACACTGTCGAGAACAGATTGGATGTCATTCCAGAATTGCTTGAACTCGGCGTCTAATGTTCTGGGGCTTGAAAGGTGCATGTCGATGGGCTCTGGAATGAAGAGCGTCCTCATTGTCTTGTCCGGCAAGATTCAGCCATGCCGTTGCGACCGGATCGGTATCCGGGATTTCGAGTGCTGCAAGAATGGCCTTGATTTTGTTTTTATGAACCTCTTTGGTTTTTCTGCAATAGTCTCCAACACATCTCGGATGCCGCTTTCAATCTCCCTGAGAAGATGTCCAACCAGGTGTGTTGTCGAGGCTAAAGGATTTGTTTCGCTCATCATCCAGCAGGCGTCGCGATAAAAAGCAGCAGGGCCAGGTCCGATGAGGCCCAAGAGACGATAAATACGCTCCTGTCGAGGATCGCCGAACGCGAATGTGCTGGGGCAGCCACGGTAACGATAATGCTACTATGTGGGTTAAGGCTGCAACATGCCACAGACAAGCGAAGAAAAGAAGACCATCGAAACGCGAGCTTTGATTGCTGCGCGGAACGCGGGTGTGCCGATCCCGTCTCGGGGAGACTCCGAGTGAAGAGCCTGACTTTCTTTTTGATGAAGGAAAATTGGGAATAGAAGTAAGTGAGTTAATGCTGCCAGCGAGCAGCAATTATGGGATCGCGCCCGTCGCCGAAGCTGCCTTCAATCTCCAAGTTGCCCAAATGGCACAGGAGCAATACTACCGTTCTCCTGATGCCACTCCAGTCAAAGTCAGCCTATATTTTCCGAGTTCAAGAGGTGAAAAACGCGACAAGTTTGCTATGGCCAAAACTCTGGCTGAGTTCGTGAGCATGAACGTCCCGACAGACAAACGATTCGTCACCTTCTCGCCAAGAAGATCGCCAGAACATTTTGGTTCAATTGTGATCAGCCTTGAGCCAGAGGAATGGTGGTGCGCCGAAGCGGCCAGCGTAACAATCTCTGATATCCCAACTGCATTGTCGTCACGCATTGAATCGAAAAATCGAAATGTTGCCAAATACCGCGGCAATCTCGCTCCCAAAGCTGGACTTTGGCTTTTGCTTTACACAGTTACTTCTGTTTCGAGGAGCATGCCAATTCCGCACGGCATTGAAGATTGGGTCTTCAAGTCAGAATTCGACCGGATTTTTTGGTATGTGTGTCTGGAAGATCAGTTTGTAGAGATTCGAAAATCTGAAATTGCAGAAGCGACATGCCGATAGACGATAACCCCATCAATGCCTTGAAGCGTCAGTTTGCAAATGGAGGACTTATCCTCGTCTCCGGTGACTGGAAAGGTTATAAAAATTGCGTCTGAGTTGCCGATTATCCCGTCTCCACTCGCCAAAGTCATCGCATGGCTCTGGAAAATCGATGGCGTAAGCAAATGCCGCCGAACGCGATCATCTACTTATGGAAACCATTGCCGCGGAGGTTGTTAAACACGGTGAAGGGCTTCGAACGAGCCATGAGAAGTTCTGACCGATCAAGCAACATCGCGGATGAGCGAAGAAGTCTTGGGGCCATTGTTGGTGGACGCTGCCAGAAAGGCAGAAAACACGCTTGGAAAAAGAGCGCGTCAGGCGAATTGGGCTCCATATTGGCTAACGCTATGATCGAAACGGGTCCGGCGGACGCCGATGAAGTTGAAGAAATTGATGCGTGTAGCGACCGAATTGAGCGATAGAGATGTTGAACTTTTGAGGGAGTTGGTACGAATCGAGGGAGATGCAGTTCGTTCCCAAGGCCGAATTCCGCGATATGACGCGCACAATCGGTGGGAACAGGGATGGTGGGAACCCGTGTTCTTCCCGAGTTGGACAGTGTCTTCAGCAAGCTTGAAAGCTATGGACTTGCGTCTCGCATCGCCCCGCCCAATAACCAGAACATTATGGCGGACTATCAGAACCGCTACGTCCTGCTACCGAAAGGAGCGCGGTTCGTCGATCTGATCAAGAGCCGTACCGGCGCCCTTTAAAGCGTGGACAAGCAGAGAGTCCGAGAGCTAAAGAGAAGAGAGGCCACCCATAAAGCGCGGCCTCTCTTTGTCTGGGATGGTCGGAGTTTTATTTCGAGCGTTTGCGGTTTGATGCCCTAGGTGCCGGCAACTGTGAGCGACCTGACCGAGGCGCAGAGCGGGAGAGCTACGAGTCTTCTCGGATTTAGCCGGGGCAATACAGGTCGGAGACAAGAGCGCAGACAACGAGAAAACGATTGAGGTCTGCGGTTTTCATGGCTTGCACGGCAGCCGCCGCAATCTTCTCGTAGTCCACGGTCTGAGCGCCCCATGAGGTTTTGCTCTTCTTCTCTTCCCATGCGTAGAGCTTGGAGAGACGGCGGTGATTGTCGTGGCCCAAGCGCCGGAAGTAGTCGAGGGCTACCATCTCCAAGTCTGGCCGAGAGAGAACGTCCGGCAGCTTCTTGCGGATGGCTTCGAGGACGCGCACTCGCGACAGCTTCTCGACGCGCTCGGCAAGCGCTTCCTTCTTGCGTTGGGCTTGCTCCTGCGGCGTCGGCTGGTAGCGGGTCACGCGATTGTGAACGTCGCATTTCTCGGTCTGGCAGAGATAGAAGATGCTGCCAGCACCCTTGCCGTCAATGAGAACGGCGGCTTTCGTGTTGGGGCACTCCCCTTTTGCTTTGGCCTTCCGGTACTGCCCTTCAAAGAGCACGTCTTTGGCATGGCCGTTTGCCTGCCATGCGGGAGCCTGCGAAACGCGCAGAGGCTTCTCGCCTTTCTCCTCAAGCGGCTTCACCTGAATTTGCACGAGTGCTTCGACCTTGGCTCGATAGCACTCGCGGTCCGTGCAAATGGACTTCTGCCGGACTTCGGGAAAGAGAAGTGGGTTGCTGCCCGTTCGTTTCGGGCAACGAGCGCACGCTCCCGCCTTTGGCAGAAGCGTTTCGTCCTGCGGGTCAAACGGCGCGTTCGTGAGGTCCAGATGGATTTCCCGCTCAATCCATGCGCGAAGCTCCCGCACCGTGGTCGCCTCGGCCTTCTTGTCTTTCAGGATGGCGGCGGCGTTCCGGTATTGCGGGAAGCATTCCTGTAGAGCGCGGCGTTGGTCGTTCGGTTGCAACCGTGCGATTTCAAATGCATGAGCAACCGTCAGCTTGTCCTCATAGAACGCTTGCTTCGCTTCGGGAATGAGTTGAATCAAGCGCAGTCGTCCGCTGACGTACGCGGGCGATCTGCCAACTCGGGAAGCAATGCTTTCGACGGTGTAGGTGTCGGGTTGAAGTTCGATGAGGGCGGCGTATCCCTGCGCCTCGTCGAGCGGATGCACGTCCACGCGCTGCACGTTCTCGATGACCTGTAGCTCTAGTGCTTGCGCGTCGGTCAGTTCGCGCACGGTTGCCGGGATGCTCTCGCGTTTTGCGAGCTTTGAGGCACGGTATCGGCGTGTTCCGGCCACAAGCTCATACGTGCCCGCTTCCCCTTCGGGAAGCGGACGCAAGAGAATCGGTTGGAGGACGCCGTGTTGTCTGATGTTGTCCGCGTTATGTTGCGCCCGGCGTTTTGTTCCCGGCGTTTGGAACTACTGTGCCGTCAGCGGAGGATCGCGCGCTGCCGGGAACATAATTTTCAGAGTGAACAGAGCCATTTCATCAAATCCTGGTCTTTACGCCATCCGCTTGTTCGAAGATGCGTATCTGAACTATCGACGGGCGGCAAGCAGGCCGCTACTGCGGCCTGCTTCGTTCGCAGGGTGATCTCTGCATAGCGATGAGTCGTGTCAAGGCTCACGTGTCCCAGCCACGCTCTGATTACGTTCACATCGACACCCTGCTCCAGCAGACCCACGGCAAGGGAATGTCGAAATACATGCGGTGAAACGCCATTGGACTTTCTGCCTAATGCGCCGGTATCCAGCGATCTTGTATGACGTCTAACGAGTTTGTAGATTCCGAACCGGGTCAGCGGCCGGAAGTGACGCGACGTAAACAGACGAAGGTTTTTATCGCCCGATTGAACCGTGTCCAACTGCTTCAAGAAATCGACAGTCTCAGGCCATAGCGGGCAGCTTCGCCACTTGTCGCCCTTGCCGTGCAGTCTCACGCGAAAAGGCCCGTCAAGATCAACATCACCGACGCGCAAATCTGCACCTCCTCGACGCGAGCTCCTGTGTTGTAAAGGGTCATGAGGAGTGCCCGATCACGGAGAGCGTGTGCGCCGTCCTTGGGCAGTGCTTTGAAGAGTGCATCGAATCTCCTCGCGCTCCAAAAAAATCGTTTTGGGCGCTGGACACCGCTTGGAAGGAATGGCCTCCACTCGCTCAGCTTCGGCCAGTATTTCAGGATGGTGAACTGCGAGGTACCTGTAGAACGTGTCGAGGGCGGCAAGCCGCTGGTTTCGCGTAGCAACATGGTTTCGCCGCTCGATTTCGATCATGTGCAAAAACTCCAGGACTCGTTCCGACGCAAGATCGGCTAGTTTTAGGCGGGTCACCGGTCGACGACAGGCGCCTGCGACATAAATAAGGAAGAGCTTCAACGTGTCCCTGTAGCTTTTTACCGATCCAGGGCGAAGCCCCTTTTGGACCCTAGATGATCTTCGAAAAAGGAAAGGAGCACTTGCCCAACGCTAGCCATGGGGCACCTCGCGCGGACCAAAGCGCGGGACCGCTTATCGGCTTCTTGGAGCAAGTCTTCAGTGATTGTCAAATAAACCGCAGTCGAATCGGGATCGACGTGCCCGAGGAAAGTGGAAAGGTGAATCAGCCGACGATTCGGATCGATTCCCTCGCGATACCATCGAAGCAGCGTTCGAACGGCAAACGCGCGTCGGAGATCATGGAGACGAGGACTGGCGACACCTGGAGGGATGTTGAGCCCCAGCTTGGGGACGAGATCTGTGAAAGTTGATGCTGATCGTTCCTTCCGGATGCGGCCCGCTTTCAGGAATGAGAACAGAGATGTGCTCGGGTCCCCCGCTCCACCATGAATCTGCTGGACGTAGCTACGGAGGCGTAGTCCGAGTTTCGGGCCAAAGGAACGATCCGACTTTTCCCGAATTTGGTTTCGCGGATGAATAAGGTGCTGCTGCCAAAATCGATATCGCCCAAGTTCAATCTCACGACCTCCCCTACGCGCAACCCAAGCCCATAAAGCATCGCGAATACAGTTTCGTAAATCAGTGCGCGGTTGGTCGCCCGCGAGTTATCGGGAAGGCCGCGTGCCAATTCAAGTAAGCGCTTTGCGTCCGCGAGATTGACCACGTAGGGTATCCGCTTGGCTGTTTCGCGTCGCGGCTCTACCTTGACCGGGTTGTGTTTAACGAACTTCTGCATGCGAGCCCATTCGAAAAACACAAGCATCGTGCCCAACAGATGGTTGTAGCTGCCGGCTGTCCGTCGTGGCCGCGACTTCAGGAACCGTTCGATTACAGCGGCATCGATTGATTCCGGGTCCGAAATACCCCGGTCGCAAAGATATCGATCAAACATTTGCAGGACATTGGCCTCGGTGAGGTACTTGTAGTTTAGGGCCTGTTTGTATCCGATAAAGCTGGTGAGGCATTCGGCCAAAGGGCTGTTGAAAGTCGGAATGGTCATAGCGCCTCCCCGTCACCCATGGCTACTTCCCGAAGGGTTTCTATTTCGACTTTTGAATACACCTCAGTTGACTGGGAGCGGCGGTGCCTGACGTAATCCCCAATTACTTTGAGCGGGAACTCGGCATCGATCAATCTTTGAACGCACGTGTGTCGAAGCGTGTGCGACCCCGCTCGGTGCACCTTTGATTCCGGCCTTTCTGAAGATAGAGGGCTATAGATGCGCCGACGCCCCCGGTCCCGATAGGGCCCTGGGGGGCGACGACTCGGAGAAAGAGCCGTTCTTTCGGCAGTTTCTGGCCGCCCGTTTCTTGAGATAGTCGATTAATGCTTCCGCCACGACCCCGCGAGCGGATAGGCAGCTACTGTTGCCTGCCTTTCGATCCGGGATCTGAAGCCGCTCGTGCTTCCGGTCAATATCGTCCAGCGTCAGCCTGGCGACTTCGCAGGCCCGTAACCCGTAGGTCACCAACATGAGCAGGATCGCGTAGTCTCGACGCCCACGCACCGTTCGTCGATCGACCGCCTCCAGTACTCGGCGCACCTCCCCCCAAGTGATTGAACGTGGTACGCTGCTGAGGCGGAACAACTCTGGGAACTTCGAACGTGACACTGAGATCCTCGGCCAGAATTCGCTCCCGGTGCAGAAAGCGTAGAAAGGTGACCAATAACCCCGCATAGAGTCGCGGCGTGTCGTTCGTGCCATACTTGGGGGCGGTTTCGATCGACGAAGGCCGAGAGCAGCTGAGGCGACAGATCGCTCAAGCGAGTATGACTTCAACTCGTCTTGAGATAGTCGCCGAGGCATTCAGATGCCGTAGCGGCGATGATAGTTGTTCATTCCCCGCTCTTCGATTATCTGAAGAATCCAGGCGTTCCGACTGAAACTGAAACGGCCATGGCCCCGCTCCCGGTACCGGCCTTCAGGATACCGTACATTGTCGAATACGCTCAGATTCCCCGAGTGGGCGAGTTTCGAGATTCCTACACCTGCTGGCTATCCAGTGGTCGCCAAACTTTTCCACCAGAGAACTCGCTGAAGCAGATCGGTGGCACCATTTGTTCTGGCAAAGTCTGCAAAGCAAGAACTCGCGAGTACGTTGTGCCGCGTATTTTTCGGCGTGCATCCACTCGACGTATGTTCATCTGAGGAGCTAACCAATTCGACGGATTCGATCGACGGTCGTCGGTCTGAGAAAGTATTGTTCAGCATGACTCCATTCAGAGTTTCGATGGAGTCCATCATGACCTGGTCGTGGCTCGTTATGTGGCCAGAAACGAAGATATGAACGAGCATGGCTCATGCCCGACATTTGCTGGTGCGATTTCGAATTAACCGACAGAGAATTCAGTATTAATGGAACTTGTGAAGAGGAGATCCACCTCGTTGTGACATGCGTCGCGGCAGTGTCTTGCTCCGCTTTCGTCGTTTTGTATTCCCCGCGCCTTCCTCAGGAACGGTCAAAAGCCATGCCAGGAACTTCGCTTTTGAATCAGGACAGTACAGCGCCAGATTTCCGATGAAAGTCAGCAAAACTACGTACGAGGCGAACCCGCCGACTCAGGTTAAGACAGGTGGTTTCCTGCGGCCTTCCGGAGTGTTGCTGCCGTCGTAATCAGTCCACCATAGATTACGAAATGCAAGGTCGTCGAATCCGCGATCGGGGGACTGGAAAAGCTTGATGGGAAGGAGTCGGTCCTAGAAGTTGTGGGCGAATCTCAGGCAGAGTCAGGCGACATTGCGTCGGCCATGAAGACAGCCGAGGCGATGAGAAACCCCGACGGCTTTGGGCAGTTGCCACTGAACAGGCCAAACGGGGAGACGTGCACGGTGCCCTTGAGACAGGTGCGCGCGTCAAGGACGAGGAAATCAAGGCCTCAATTCCCGAGATGATTGCGAGCAGTCGTGTAGCGGCAGGGGATTTCGAGGGAGCAGCGCGTTTCTTGAACAAGCTCGGGAGCCGGGACCGAGTCAGGGTGCTTATAAACGATAGGAAAGAAGCGCTGACCGGGTTGGGCGAACTTTTGCTCCACGCAGGAAACGCAAAGGATGCGCTGAAATTCTTGGATCCACGAATCAAATGCAGCTGACTGCATTAGCAAAAGCGCAAGTAGGTGATGTAGATGGAGCGTTGGCGATGATGAAATCAGAACCCAACTCAGCAAACATAAGTTATTGGATTTCTCCGAGATCGTCGTTCAACAGGCCGAGAGGGAGACACGGCGGCAGCCCTTAAATTGGCGCCAAAATCCGCATAAGGAATACGGACTACGAAGAAGGTTATCTAGCTGACGCTCTTCGGAAAGTAGCACGTGCCCAAATAAGAAACGCGACCTGGCGGGCACTCTCGCTTGGGTGAATGCCGAGGGTTCCCCATACGTCCGTGCGGATGCTCTGTTGGGGGCAGTGGAAGGCATTCGGGACCTATGTCGTTAAACACTGTTGTCCTAGCAAGACAACGCCACATAACGTGTTGAGCCACATAAGGCGGGTTTTGTTGCCGGGAACAAAACCGGCAAGTTCCGCCAGCTTCGCTTCATCAAAGAAGCGTCGCGGGTTGGTTTTGGATTCGCGGATTTTCGCTAACGGAATGTCCTGAATGGATGAAACCACAGGGGGCACTGCTTTCGTTCCACTTGCTACCATCGTTGCGTTCATTTCTTCTAGTCTCCTTTTTCTAAGAAATTTGTTGGGCCTAATACTCTTCGGGTAGCAAAAGCGTGGTCACAGAACGGTCCGATTCCGTGATAATCCACAACTTGTCGCCAGCGTGTGTGCGGTAGGCGCTCAAGAGCCGGAACCCGTGCTCTAGGCTGTAGTCGTTTTCCTTGCGGTCCTCGTCGGACAAATCGCCCCACTCGCGGTTGACATGGCGTGTGAGGAACTCGCCCGGCTGTTGTCCTGCCTTCTTGAGCGCGGCCAAAGCGCCCGGTGTTGCGACGATCTGGCCGAGTTCGAAAGCAGGTTGTTTGCTGAGTTGTTGCATTGGAAAAACTCCTTTCGTTGGTTTCGTTTTTTGCTTCTTAGAGGCACCGCAGAGAGCGGTGCATTAAAAGCAAATGCCCTTCCTGGCGGGGCGAGGCGCCTGGCCGTCCGCGCTGTCAAGGGCGCGGGGTTTGCGTTTATCGGAGCGAAGCGAGAGACCCTTGACAGAAGAAGCGGGCGGTCCAGGCGCAGGTTTTCAGCAGGAAGGGCTATGTGGGCAGTGACAAAGCCCAAGGCGTGAGCCTTCAGACCTATTGATGGCCATTTTTCGACGAACCAAAAGTCAGGGAAAAAGGATGAGGACCGTGATCGCAGACTCTGGCCACTCAACGCGCCGAGACATGAAGATATGATAGGTTTAGCTTCATGACTGGGGCTCACCTGCGTGAAGTTCGATGCGTTTTCCTTGACGGTGCGATCATCCAGGCGACACTTCGGACGCTGCAACAATTCGGGGCGCATAGATTGGAGGGCCTTGTTCTTTGGCTAGGCGAAGTAGAACCGGGACAAGCGCGCGTGCTCCAAGTATTCACGCCAGACCAGCAACCTGTGTCCAGCGAGGAAGGCGTCGGTTATTTTGTGAGCGGCGAGACCCTATTTGAAGTCCGAACCGGGCACTTGCAGAGAGTGGGTTGAGACTTATTGCGCAGGTTCATAGCCACCCTGCGGAGGCATACCATTCCGATACCGATGATCGTTACGCGATTGTCACTGCCGATGGTGGATTGTCGCTGGTTGTACCAAACTTCGGGCGCGCATCTGCTGATCCCGCAACTTGGGCTGTGTACCGGCTTGATCAGGGAAACTGGCGAGAGTTGAGCATCAAAGAAGCGCGCACCCTGTTGGCTGTGGGCCGTGGCTAATGCAGAGTATGGGGCTGCGCAGAATAATAGGGACCGAACGCCTTTAGGCCACTATGGCGACCCGCTTTAGACCCGCACCCCATTTTTTTTGATACGCAGTCTGGTAATCAGAGTCCCCGCAGATGCAGCCGGCTTCACGTGGCCGGGGCTTGCGCCACAAGTTTGGGGGAGGTCGGAGCACGTCGTCCCAGGACACCAGGGGCTCTGACTGCGATGACTTCGCGAGCTCTGGGAGCGTTCGCTTCAAAGAATTCTGAAGCCATAAGAATGCCGGCCAATGCTGACTGATGAGCAAGTGGGACCGCCTGCGAACGACCAACGCCGCGATCTCAAGCGGAACTGCTCCGCAGACAACACCGTATAGAACGCGTCAACGGCTTACCGCGCCAGGGAGTGAGGGCTGCCTCCTCGACACCGAGTGCGCCCGCAGCCAAGCGTATGTCTTCTGCCGCGAGGCCTTGGCCAGTGACCCACAGATCAGCGACCCTCCCAGGTGTTAACCCAAGGGTGATGGCTGCCTGCTCCGTGGCGGAGAGCCCTTGTCCATGCGGATGATAAAGGCACGCCAGACAAGCGACGTTTTGGGAGAAAACATGCCAAGAGGCTCCCAGCGAATTGTCGCCCGTCCATCCATTGAAGACCACTTCGGGAGCAAGCCGAGCCGAACGGCGGGAGTCTTTGTTATCAACAGAAATGCAGATCGTCGGGATATCAACGCCCGCGCGCGTTTCCGCGAATTGCTCCAATGTAACGCGGCAAGCTTCAGTAGTTAACTTGGTGGCCGGTAACGCTCGTTGCGCTAATTCCACCTTTGAGACCGCAACGTCGGAATAAGTACCCAGCAAATATCTCTGTAGATTAAGGAGCGTCAAGTCCTCATGGTCGACTAGCCAGAATTTTCCCTGAAGGCCTGCGTGACGCGCCAATGTCCATATGGCCGCATTCCCAACACCGCCAAGGCCGACGAATAGTATTTCACCCACGTTTCTGGCGGGAAGTTCGAGATTGGCGCCGGTCTCACCACTGAAATCGAGGAGTGACACAGAGTTGTCACGCTCAAATCCACTTCTCTGAAAAATGCGCCTGAAGAGCTCGGCACACGCGAGTGCCGCTGCAGTGGCTGCTGCGTAAGGGTTTGATGGGCCTGCTCGTGGCCGGCGCGTGTGATGGAGGTGAGCCACCCAACCCGTGGCGCCGGGGAAGAGCGCGCTGTCGCCATCCACGAAGCCCACGCAGATGGTAGTGGCGCCTGGAGCCTCGCGAGCGAACTCGATGCTCGGATTGATTCTCACGGCAAGATGTCGAAGCGATGAGCAGAGGCGCTCAGGCCCTGAGATGGCAAGCCTGGGATAAAGTCTAGCCAGCAGATTCGCAGAGAGTTCCGCTATCCATACATCATTGGCGTTCGGATCGGTTCCGCACCGAATCCCGACTGTAACGCCGCTTAGCGTCGCGGTGAGTGATTCCCGGGAGACAGGCAAGTGGCCGCCTATCGCGGCATAGATTCGTTCGAAGAAGGGTGCGAGGGCCACTCAGAGCTTCTCCTCGGCACCCCAGTGGATTTGAACCTGAAGTTGAAAACCGTTCCCTTGGACATTCAACCTAGGATGGGCCAAATCAACGCTCACCCGCCATAATGACATTACGATCGAGAACAGAGTCATCTTGTCTCGGTACAGCAACCAATCATCGCCCGAGTGCTGCGGGTGCTCGTGATATTCCCGGACCCCGCGGAGGCAAAGAAATGGTTTGTGTGTTGTCGGGTGATCGCCCAAGAGAACTTCATGAGCTCCCCGCTGCGCATCGAACTCAAGCGCGCGAAACATCGTCGAGTAGTGGAGTTCGGCATCGGTCCAGGGATCTCGAAACTCCAATGAAGGTGCTCGCAAGTCGTAATCCGTAAGATCAAAGCGCGCCTTGAAAGCCCGGGCCGCAAGCATGGGAAGATCTGTAAATGTGACCGTCGGCTGGGCCAGTATGATGCTACCCACCTGCGTAGTAAGGCCAGGAATCTGCACGGGATACCGCGGCACAAAGAGAAGGTCTACGTGCGGGTATGCAGTGGACGCAAGCATGAAAATCCGCCGCGACTCGAGGATGGACTGTTGTTCCACAAGTCGGCCTCTTTCGCGGTCGAACTTCATTCGATTGACCGCTGGCTCTAGTCGCACAGTTATTCTCGATTCATTAGGCGCTGCTACCTGATAAGCGTCCTCCACTTCTCTCTTTACGAGGGAAGTGGGGCCAGGATCGCCGACGTGGTAGTGTCCAGAGTTTTTCGCACATTTGTTGAAGCATAGATCTGGTGGTACTCGGCTCCCCCGAGGGGGAGCCGAAAGTTTTTGCGCGAGCGTTCACGCCGCTTGCCGCTCGCTCACCCCGTACTTTCTGCGCGCATGTTCCACTGCGCCTTGATGGGACCTCGATTTTTTGATCCAAAAGCAGGGTTAGTTTCCGGCAGAATCTGAACCTGAAAGAGGGGGGATTTGCCGTGAAAAAGAAGCGCTTTTCCGTTGAGCAGATCGTTGCCATTTTGAAGCAGGCTGAGCTGGGGATTCCGGTAGCCGAGTTGATTCGGCAGGTCGGGGTTTCCGAACAGACATTTTACCGGTGGAAGAAGAAGTACACCGGGCTGGAGATCGATCAAGTCCGGCAGTTGAAGCAGATGGCCGAGGAAAATACGCGACTGAAACGTATTGTGGCTGATCTGACGCTGGACAAGGCCATGTTGCAGGATGTGCTAAGAAAAAAATTCTAAAGCCCTCACGGTATCGTCCTGTGGTGGAGTATCTGAGCGTGGGTTACCGGGTGAGCGAGCGGCGAGCCTGCCGGGTGACTAAAACGAATCGGGGGATGTATCGCTACCGCGGCCACAAGGATCCGCGTACGGCTCTGCGAATCCGGATTCGCGAGATTGCTCAGACGCGGGTGCGCTACGGATACCGAAAGATCGTGGTGCTGCTGAACCGGGAGGGCTGGGGAGTGGGAAAGACGGTGGTCCAACGCTTGTATCAGGAAGAAGGATTAGCGCTAAAACACAGGCCGAAACGGCATCGGCGTGCCTCGGAACAGCGGGGTGAACGGATACGGCCAACGGCAGCGAACCAAGCGTGGAGCTTAGATTTCGTGGCGGACCAGTTGACGGATGGCCGGCGCTTCCGAGCACTGACCATCGTGGATGTGTTCACGAGAGAAAGCCCGGCGATTGAAGTGGGGCAATCGTTGAAGGGAACGGATGTGGTAGAGGTCTTGAACCGGCTTCGCTTCGAACGGAGTGTACCAAAAGTGCTTTTTTGCGACAACGGATCAGAGTTCACCAGTCAGATCATGGACCTGTGGGCTTATCAGAACGGAGTGAAGATCGACTTTTCCAGGCCGGGGAAGCCGACCGACAACGCGTACGTGGAATCGTTCAACGGAACGTTTCGGGCGGAGTGCCTGGACACGCATTGGTTTGCAACGCTGGCCGAGGCGAAAGAGAGCATTGAAGCTTGGAGGCAGGAGTACAATGAGAGCCGTCCTCACAGGGCTCTCGGAGAGAGGACGCCGAACGATTCGCCAAGGGAATCGCGGCTAGCCGCGATTCCCTTGGGTCTGAAACAGCCGAAAACTCGCCTTAGCTTTGGTACAAAAAACCAGGTCCGATCAGTGATGTAAACTCTCTCATTCGCCGTGGTACAAAAACTCGGGCTGGTCAGTCGGCCCGTGGGGCTATAAAGTCTTTCAGCTGTTCTCGGACGATGCTGAGATCGACGTGGGCGTCAATCATTCGCAGCAAGTGATCGACGGGAATCTGTTCTTCCAAGCAAAAATAATAGAGCAACGACTCTGTCCGGCTCTGGTGACCCATCATCGGCGGTGTTCCTCCCGGCAGTACTCCGTAGCACGACAGGGGATAGTGGCGGCAAATAAAATCTTCTCGGAGTCGAACTTTTCAACAGACTCATTAGTTTTTCAAACGTTCGCGGAGGGCGGACAGTGTGATCTACGAACAATTCGTCAGCAAGTTGGAGAAAAACAAGATCGAGTACACCCTGCTGCGCTTTTACTCGGCAACTTACGTTGAGGTTGTCCGAAAGATAAGCGACCAAGACGAAATCCGGTAGTGCAAAAAGGTCAGCATGGTACACAGCGCAGTACACAATAACTTTGTCTGAGACGTACTTCCCATGACTTAAGGTGCCATCCGTGCTCTTCCAAGTCGTTGAAAATACTTATATACTGCGGACTGTCACGGCAGAGGCCGCTTACTCAATCAGTTAAAGAATGGATACCGGCTGGTGAATGCTGGTCCCCATAAATTTCCCCATAAAGTAGCTTGATTCCTCAAATTTGGTCCTAACGCAGCTCGCTCGGCGATTCCCGGCAAGCCTTTTTGATTTTGAATCTGCTACTGGATTGCGCTTGTCACGGGATGCTGGTCGATGCCCGTCGAATGTTCATTTTCATTGGACAGAGTAAGTTGCGACTTTTTCAAGATGGGATCTTTATCGAGACGTTCGACCGCGAGGCGAATCTCCCAAGGCCCGTATCCGTTCGACTCCAACACTTCTATGAGAACCTCCCTGTCGGTCTTTAAGACCGCCGCGTCCAATACGCTCTCAAATTGAGATTCTTTTGTTAGCTCCGTTTCTTTGGGGTTGCGCGCGAGGGTGCCAAGACACACTACGAGCATTAGCTACATGCAGTGGGTTTCTACCTCTGCGTTCGGCGCGTCGTCCGGCGCGTCGCCCCTCGGCCGTCCACGGTGCCTGGCGGGTTATCCGGCTGAATCAGGTCCACCAAGCTACCAGGGGAAGATCCGGCGAGAACCCCCTCATATATATAAGGGACATCCAGAAGAGAAAAAGTAAGAAGAAATCTTTGCAGTAGGAGAAGTTTCCGGCAGGTCAGTTCATCTCCAAGATGCTGAGGTCCGAGTTTAACGATAGCCGTGTAAGGTCAACTGACTCATCAGAATTTATGGATCGGGCGACGGGAATCGAAGCCAAGCCTGAGTCCCGCTTTTCTATAGAGACTATGAGACAGATTTGGACGTCCCGTCCAAAGCCGTCCACAATCCACTAACGATGTAAGGAGAGCTTGAAAAGATGGGGCTCCACCGACGCTCTTGCGATGATTGTCGGGAGAACACGCCCGTCACATATCCGAAGTCTAGGAATGGCTTGTCTACGGACTGAAATTGGGAATGATGGGGCTGTTGAGCTCGATCCCACTTACCGATTCGGCGGCCCTCTGTTTCTGGTGTCACCTATTGCTCAGTCATGACGGCACTGTGATTGTACGAAAGGTCTAGCACATTTGAACTTAGCTGCACTTTTTCTTGACTAGTGGTAATTTCTGGCCCTCCATTCACTTGCCGGGGTTGCCGAGCCCCAACCTGACAGCAGTAGCTTCTGGTTTTGCCGCAGGGACCAGCGAGCATGAATTACCTAACTCCTCCCGGGCCAAGAATTTATGAATAGTCTCAACCTGCCGATTCGCCAGAACATTTGATTTGCCCTTGCCTTCAGGAGACGCCACTATGGAGCAACGTAGGCTTGGAAACTGTTTGAGAATGCTGGCAAGAGTCATGAGTGCGTGTTCATCCTCCGGAGTTAAACGGGACGACTCGGGACGGAACGACAAGGCCCAGTTCAGGGAAATGCGCTCCGGCGTCAATTTAAGATTTCTGGCGCCGCTGCGTTCCTGGAGGATTCGCTCGAGTGATTGTCGCCCCAGATCGCCCAAGCCCTGATCCGCTAGATAGACCAGGTGCAGCTCAAAGTTGGTAGAATCAGGGCTCAACCGCAAGCTGTAATCGACCAGGGGGGCTTTGTCCACCGGCCAAATGGCTAGAAGAGCCGGTTTCAATCGAATCCAGATCTTGTCATTGAGCTCATCCAATCCTTGGATAGACGCAGGTCCAGTGGAGGCCGAACGGCCGATTAAGCTAGAAAGTTCGCTGTGCGTGGGCACTTCGAAAACAGAGAGGTCGGCGTGCAGGCCAGTTCGTCTTTCAATGGCCTGCTCCACCTGTCTCCTCTTGGCTTCCGTAAAGCCTTGCGGGAGAACCGCCAGCGCCGTGATGTGCACGCGGTCTTGTGCAAAGGAAACTTCCTGACGAAAGAGGGAGTCTTTGGGAATCGCACTTTCGAGTTCCGATTGCGCGATTCGCCGAGCATTGGTTTCTTTGACAATTCGATTGAGTGTTCGGAACAAGGGAACGCAGACCGGAACCAGAAAGATCATGAGAATGAGTAATCGGCGAGGCAACGTACCAACGGTGCCCAACATATGCCGTAGCGGGGTTCGTTGGAGAGTTTGGTAAAAGCGGTCGTTCTCTTCCCGTTTCCGGAGCCAGGCCGAGATGGTCTGACTCACGGGCAGTGCGTCCATTCTGATGCTGAAGAAGACAAAGACCGAGCTAAGGATGATTGCCACCAGGTTTGTCAGGAACAAAAGGCCGCCGCCGCGCATAATGTTCCAGTCCCAGCCAATTCCGACGCCGAATCCAACAACAGCTAGAGGCGGCATAAGAGCGACGGCGACAGCAACGCCCGGCAAAGCCGTCACTCCTCCACCGGTTCCACCCCTGCAAACGACGATCGCACCGGCCAGTCCAGAGAGAATGGCTATGGCAAGGTCAAGGAGCGTGGGCTGCACGCGCGCCAATATTTCGGGAGTCGGATTGTGAAATGGAAGCAACCAGGTGACAACTGCAGCCAAAGCGATCGAACCAAGGATGCTCAAGGCGACACACAGAAACGACTTAAAACCGAGGTAGAAATCGCCCAGAGCGATGGCCATTCCTGTGGCAAATATGGGGCCCATTAGTGGAGAAATCAGCATTGCACCGATGACTACCGCCGGACTGTTGATGATGAGACCGAGCGTGGCAATGCCAATGGAGAATGTAACCTCTAGCCAGTAGTTCAGGTCGGACATTTCCGCATTGCGGAACATTTGGAAGTAGAGTGCAGGTTTGTCTTGGTCATTGACGTGGAGCAACCTTGCGAACGAGGCGCGCACGGCATCTAATGTCTGACGGATCAGTCGTCGCGTTTGTCCCTGTTGCGTCGCACTGTTGAGTTCGGGCATACAGTTCAGTTCCCTTCACGTGGACATCATCATCATGCGCCATTTGGAACAGAGGCTTCATGCTCGCGCAGCGCCATTTTCAGCGGCGGGGGAGTCAAGAAGGTTGTTGTCATGACCATGATTACAATCGCGGAGAAAATGCCGTCACTGATTACCCCGAGCCCCTTTCCAACTCCTGCGAATATGAGCGCAACTTCCCCCCGTGGCATCATCCCGATTCCGATGGCGAGCCGGTTGAGTTGGTGACCGGCACCCAACCCCGGGAGAAGTTTTCCCAAGATTGCCACGGTTGCCAGAACGACGGCCATGAAAACGACTTTTGGGTCCCTAAACGTCTCGAACTTAACCTGCATGCCTATAAGAACGAAGAAGACCGGCACAATCAAAGACTCCAGAGGAGAAAGAAGATGTCGCAGGGAATGCTCCTCTCGCAACTCATTAAAAAAACTTCCAATACCAGCCCGGCAGCAACCCCCCCACAATCGGAGCCAAGCCCACGCGATCTGCGAGCCAAGAGAAGACGAACGCCACTCCAACGCCGAGCAGTAGCTTTAGATTTGCAATATTCAAGTGCGCCAGCTTCCGGATGAGAGCCGGCGTGAACCACATGCCCGCTAAGATTGAGCCGCTGAGAAAGACAATCGCCTTTAGGGAAATAATGGCAACGGTTCTTAAATCGACGGCTCCGGTGGCTATAAATCCCGTAAGGACGGCGAGAAACAACATGCCAGGAACATCATCGAATACCGCGGCACCAAGGATAGTGCGCGCCTCAGGACGGTTCGCCTTCTGCATATCACGAAATATTCTTGCCGTGATTCCCACGCTGGTAGCAACCAGCACGACTCCCACAAACAGAGCCTTTTGCAGAGCAGAGTCCGAATCGAGCACCGACATCACGCCTACCCCCAACAGAAACGGAGCAGCAATGCCGATGACGGCCACACGGAGCGAGGCCTTTCCGACTTTCCCCATCTCACTTACGCTGGTTTCCAAGCCAACCAGGAACAACAGGACGATCACGGCAATGCGCGACAGGATGTCTACAAAGTGAAAGACTTCAATGGAGATCGGACCGCCTGGTCCACTCAGCATCGCAATCAAGGGTTCCGTGTGCTCACCCGCAGGCAGCAGCGAGCGGGCGGCCACAGCCAACGACTCGTCCCGAGTCAATGCCTGGGTCATAATTTGCCTTACTGTGTTTCCTTCGCGCAAGACGCTAAAGACAGTCCAGTCGAAATAATAGGCGATGTTTGCAACTAGTGCACCAACCAGAAGCTCCCCCAAAACCGCCGGCGACAGCCATATACGAGTTGTACTCGGCTGCTGTGTAGGGGGCTTTTGCCCCTTGTTGCGCCGGCGTCTTCTGTTGTTCCGCGTAGATTCGCCAGTTCGCTGATATCAACAACGGAAGAATGAACAGAATTGATTTGAACAGCACGGACATGTCCCCTTTCGAAGAAGGTACTTTCCACATTCCTTGAGTGATTTCACTAAGATAAATCAGCCACTTGTAGATATATCGTGCTACGATATATAGAACAATGCAAGTCCAAATCCCAGTGGCGGCACCAGTACAGGTCACTCATATTTCTGCCGAGCCGTTCTATACTCTGCATATAGACTCCATTCAATCGAGGGTGTCATGAGGATAACTCTGCGGCTGATTCTGGCCCTGATTGTCGGCGTCACCCTGGTTGCCTCTGCCTTCTCCTATTTCCAGGTACGTCAGGAGGAGCGTCGCCTTCGAGAAGAAACGGAACGCAAGGCTGCCATTCTGGCGGAAAGCCTTCAAGAAAGTGTCGAACCACTCCTTGAGGAGAGGTCGACAAAAAAACTCCAGAAGATTGTAGAACGGTTCGGCAATCGCGAGAGGCTGAGCGGTGTGGCAGTCTACGACGCGAGCGGGCGCTGTATCGCGATCACGCCTGGATTGTCGAAGGAGTTTCTTAACTCTCCCCCGGCAGCTTTTGAAGCCGTGAGGACAAATAAGGGCTTCGGGCTGTTCCAAGAGATCGACAGCAAGCCGATGCACATTTACGCTATTCCGCTGCATCGAGATAATGCTATGGCCGGAGTGCTCGTAATCCTTTACGACGTGAGCCACATCTCCGCTGAGGCCGCAAGCACTTGGAGACTGAACTTTATTCGTGTATTGATCCAAACCGTGTTCATTACGGTCGTCACGATTTTGATTGTCCGTTGGAGCATCGCCAGTCCTATCGCCAAAACCGTGGAGTGGATGAAGCGGTTCAGATCTGGCGAATCTTCGACACCCGCGGTTTTGCCACAAACCGATCTGTTCAAACCCATCGCCCAAGAAGTAGTCCACCTTACAGCAAGCCTGTCGGCTGCGCGGGCGGCAGCGGAGGAAGAAGCACGCTTGCGGGAAGCAGCCGAATCCGTCTGGACGCCCGAAAGATTGAAAGAACACGTTCGGAATAAGCTTCACGGCAGACCGCTCATTGTGGTTTCGAACCGAGAACCTTACATGCACATTCGTAAAGGCAAGGAGATCGCCGTGACCGAGCCAGCCAGCGGGCTAGTGACAGCGCTTGACCCAATCCTGCGGGCATGTGGCGGCACGTGGGTAGCGCATGGTGCTGGAGATGCGGATCTCGAGACTGTTGACGAGCAGAACAAACTCATGGTACCTCCCCACGATCCGCTTTTTACGCTTAAGCGTGTGTGGATAACGAAAGAAGAGGAGGACGGATACTACTTTGGCTTCTCGAACGAGGGCCTGTGGCCTCTCTGCCATATTGCCCACACGCGGCCAACGTTTCGGACGGACGATTGGTCGGACTATCAAGCCGTGAATACCAAATTTGCGGAGTCTGTCCTCGAAGAATTGCAAGGATGCGAAGAACCCTTCGTCTTGATCCAGGACTACCACTTCGCCCTATTGCCTCAACTTATCAAGCAGAAGCGTCCTGATGCCCGCGTGGCCATCTTCTGGCATATCCCCTGGCCGAATCCGGAAGCGTTTGCCATCTGCCCTTGGCAAAAGGAGCTGCTGGACGGATTGCTTGGGGCGGACCTGATCGGTTTTCACACTCAATTTCATTGCAACAATTTTCTGGAAACTGTCGATCGCCTGATGGAGTCAAGAATTGATTGGGAAAGGTTCGCTGTCAACCGGCATGGTCACACGACTCTGGTGAAGCCATTTCCGATCAGTATCGCCTTTCCGCAACATGGCGATGGGTGGGAGGGCGAAAGTTCGAAAAGCGATCTCAAATTTCGTTTGTTCCGAGAACTTGGAGTGGAGGCATGGTACCTGGGTGTCGGAGTCGATCGAATCGATTACACCAAAGGCATCGTCGAACGATTCCATGGCGTTGAGCGTTTTATGGAACGTTTCCCGGCGTATCGGGAAAAACTGACGTTTGTTGAGCTGGGCGCCCCCAGCCGCACTCATATTAAGAAATACCATGATCTCGTGGCCGAGGTGGAATCGGAGGCGGACCGGATCAATTGGAAGTTTCAGACAAAGGGATGGAAGCCGATCGTCCTGCGAAAGGCCCACCACACCCACGAAGACATCCGGCCGTATTATCGAGCCGCAGATTTTTGTCTGGTCACCTCCCTACATGATGGGATGAATCTTGTTGCCAAGGAGTATGTGGGAGCCTGCGAGGACGAGGAGGGCGCACTGATTCTCAGCTGCTTCACCGGGGCATCCCGCGAGCTCCAATCGGCACTGATCATCAATCCGTATGATACGGAGCAGATGGCGGAGGCAATTCGCTATTCACTGGAGATGTCTGTCGACGAAAAGCGGATACGCATGCACAAGATGCGGACCACCGTCAGAGAGGCGAATGTCTACGCGTGGGCGGCAAACCTGATAACTGAACTTTGCCAAATTCCGCAAGAAGTAAGCGAAGCACCGAACGAATAGGGAGGCAAGCCTTGCGCTCGCTATGGGACCACTGGCCGAGACTGAAAGAAATGCTGGAGAATGTGGATCTCATAGCGCTGTGCGACTACGATGGGACGCTTGCGCCGATCGCCCCTCATCCAGCCCTTGGAAAACTGCCGGACTACGCACGTGCCGCCTTGAAAGCTCTTTCACGCAAGAGTCGAGTTACGATCGGGGTTGTAAGTGGTAGGCCCCTCAGTGAGGTCAGACGACTCGTTGGGCTCAGGAATATTGCCTATATCGGAAGTCACGGATTCGAGATGTGTTTGCCGGGCCGGAAGCCACACCTTCGCCTGTCACCCGGTTTCTCACGACATCTACGGAGCCTTACCCGAGATTTGCGCCAGTCTCTAAAAGATCTTCGTGGGCCCTGGATCAGGCGAAAGATCGCCGGCGTGGCAGTTCATTATCGTCAGGCAAGTGCGTCGACCGCATGCCAAGTTCTCGAGCGACTCGCGGGCATCGCTCGTCACCATAACAGATATTTCAGAATTCAAGAAGGCAAGATGGTCTTCGAGTTCGTTCCCGCCGGAGACATCACAAAGGGATCTTCGGTTCGAGAGTTGATAAAGCAACTTCGTGCGGGGCGCCGTTCGATTCTGATGTACTTCGGCGACGATTTGACAGATGAATCTGTCTTTGCAACTTTGCGCAAGCGGGACCTCGGCGTTCTCGTGGGAGGACCCCGAAAAACCGGTGCGCGCTATTCCCTTCGTTCTCCGAGAGAGGTCGCAAGATTCCTTCAGCGCTTAGGCGAAATTGCCAGTTGACAAATGCCAGAATCTCAATTCGATTCTACCCCGCCTCCTGTTAAACGGCATTTTTCCGGACGGCTCTGACGGTAATTTGGAGAACTTTACAGGGAGGACTTTGCGACCATTGACTTGTTTGCTTAGCGCACAAGTTGCTCATCCGAATAGCTGAGACGATGGGGTAGGATCCTGGGACGGAGTCAGGCATCCGGACGCCTCTTAACCTCTCCTAGCACTTCACGAATTATGGATTTAAGATCTTCTCGATTCATTCCAGTCAGTGCGGTGAATGCTTGTTTGTTCTCTCCAAGATGAAGCCCCATCTGTGGAAATGGGATTTCGATGCCAAGTTCGTCGAATTTCTTCTTGATGCGCCGATTCATCTCGCGACCGACAAACCATTGTTTGAGCGGCTGGGTTTTAATTCTGACTTTGATAACCACGGCCGAGTCCGCGAATTTGTCAACGCCTAGTACTTCCAGCGGCTCCATAATGCAGGCTCGATATTCGGGCTCTTGCATCAATTCATGCGCAATCGCCTTAAGTACTTCGACAACACGATCCGTGTCTTCCTTGTAAGCCACACTAATGTCGAACACATAAAAAGAATAGCCGTGGGTCATGTTGGACAGACTGTTGATCGCCCCGTTTGGGAAAATGTGGACAGTCCCGTCCAATCCCCGAAGAGCGATTGTGCGCAGATTAATCTGCTCCACCAACCCACCGACGCCATTGATAATGGCAACATCATTTACACGCACTTGGTTCTCGAGGAGAAGGAGAATTCCTGAAATCACGTCCTTGACCAGATTCTGAGCGCCGAAACCGACCGCCAAGCCAAGGACGCCTGCTCCAGCAAGGATAGGCCCGATGTCGAAGCCAGCCTCCCGCAGGATCATCACAAACGCAATGATCCAGGCCACCGCGCTCACTGTCTTCCGGAAGATGCTTCCGATGGTCGCCGCTCGTTTTTCCAATTCGACGTCCTGGCCCGCATCGCGCGTCATATGCCGAACAAGGCGAATTCTCAGCCTTGGAATCCACTTCTCGACGGATTTGGCAATTAGAAAGGCACCAAGTAGGATCAGCAGGATTCGAGTAGCGTGCTGAAGTATGAGATACCACGCGCCCCGATCGGCGAGTTGCAGTATATATTCCACACATATATCGTATCACGATATATTAAATAATTGCGGAGAAAGAGCAGGTCCCGACACAGTGCTCCGGGCATTTCCTTGCCAACCGGTCCTTGTTGAACACGGCAATTCCAGTGCGTTCTTGGGAGGGGCCGACAGCACAGGGAGTCAGATTAACTTACTTCAGTCCCAATAAACTTTCGAGCACTATGCTGAATGGTCGGGGGGAAAAATGGCGTGAGGGGAGAACTCACCGGATGGCTGCTCAAGGTCGGACTCAGCTTGAGCGAATGAATCCAATAGATTCGTCTATCGTCGACCGCAATGATTGACAGGGTGTGATTGCATCGAATCGATGATTACCGACTGCGTTATCACTTTGCGGGAGTATGCGGCCACGGCTCGGACCAGTCCCGCGTAGGAAGCGTTGGGATTTCCCGAACCGCCATTGTACGCGCCGACCGCCGTCATGACGTTGCCACCAAAACGGTCGAGCAAGGTGCGGAATAGAAGGCCGGCCAAGGTAGTCTGAGCCTGAGGATGGATCTCATCCGGATTCTCAGAGAATTCCGGGCGAAGTCTTTCCGGGAGAACACTGTAATCTCGTCTCACGCGATCTTGCAGATAGAGCAATTGTGCGTAGCGGAGTGTTTCCCGTGTCATCTGCCAAACGCCAACTCCGGAGAACAAACCCAGGTATCACTTCATCCCCGATCAAAGTGCTGAGATAAGGAAGGTCGTTGAGGATATTGTTCTCCAGTTGGAGATAGATTCTGGGGGACTCCGTCGGACTTAACCGTACCGGCGCACAACAGGAGCCGATCGGGATGTACACTCTCTTGGCCGCGAATCCAATCAAAATGAAGAAATGAAGCTGCAGTAGAAGGATAAGCTTCGACCTCGGCGATAAGCACGTCTGTAGGCAACAGAATGCCAATTTGCCCGCCGCGGAGAACTACCAATGGCAGTCTCGGATTGACGACAGCTGTGAGTTTACGAGGCCAAAAGCGAATAACGCACGAGATCAGAACCCCGATGGCAAGGAGACTGACTGAGGCTATGATCCAACCGGAGTATCGCTTGAGGAGTATGCCGGCTGGAATTCTTAAGTCTGGATGCAGGGCCATGGCGGGGAAACTCTGTCAACGGGACAATGGGTTACTATATATCACAGCTGAAAAGGGAAAGTTGCTTTTGGAGAAGCATCTAGGGGGACGTAGCAGAGTCTCAGATTGAGGTTCTAGGTCGGCCTTGCGGTCTCAACACGCAGGATTTATGATGCGCTCAAGTAGTTCTTCCCATCGCAACCGGAGCCACCACATTGCGCGCGCGGAAATCTATCCTCGTAATCGACGATGATCCCGCGATACAGCAGTTAATTCGGACTTCCCTTCCCACACCGCAGTGGAGAATCGAATTCGCGCGTGACTCTTCTCGTGCCCTCTCCCGTCTCTCACGGAGGTCGTATGACCTTGTGCTGACTGGTCCGCGCACAACCGGTTTTCAGGATGTGGAGCTTTTGCGCAGAATGCGACGGCTGCGGCCCAGTGTGAAGATGATCGTTTTGACAAAGCAGAGCACTCCGGCGGAGGTCCTTGCATCCATCCGTGCGCACGCTTTCAGTCATCTGAGTGAACCCATCGATCGCGAAAACCTCACTCAACTCATCAGGGAGGCACTCAAGCAGCCTTTTTGGGACGATGGTATCGATGTTCTCTCCGCCCGGCCCGAATGGCTTTCCTTGCGTCTGAAGTGCAACAGGGTCACCGGCGAACGATTGCTCCAGTTCATGCAGGAACTCCGGGTGGATCTGTCAGAGGAGGACCGTACGGAAATTGGAACCGCTTTTCGCGAAATGTTACTTAATGCAATGGAACACGGCGGTCATTTTGACCCGGAGAAGACGGTCGACGTAACTCGCATCCGTACGCCGGAGTTAATCCTTTATTTGATTCAAGATCCCGGCGAGGGCTTTTCTTTCGATTCCCTGCCTCAGGCCGCTGTTTCGAATGCAGCTGCATCCCCCTTCGATCATGTGGTCTACCGCGAGGAACAAGGCATGCGTCCCGGCGGGTTCGGCATTCTCTTGACTCAGGGACTCGTGGATCGACTTCTCTACAACGAACAAGGGAATGAAGTGCTGTTGATCAAATTCCTGGACACGCAACGTCCTGGAGCTGAAAATCAGCCTCTGGAGAAGACAGACGATTTTTTGCAGCCCTAATTGACGTGAATTCTCGAGTAGATTGTTTTTCGTCCCTCTCCCCACTCTTCACCTCCAGGAATTTCGCCTGTTTCCTTCCGTTTTAGCAGTCGCCCGCGCGAAGATCCTGCTTTTTGGAGAAGAACTCCTATCCCAAGCAGGACAACGCATGGAGTGGCTCTGTTCCAGATCCGTGCTGGTGCTAACAGAGCCACAGGCCCCCCGTTTGCGGGAAGGCTTGCCCCACAGTTTGGACAGTTCGTAGCTTTTCGAATCACGTTTTTTCCTCTCGCCCCCGTAGGGGCTGCAGGAACTGAGCGGCGACGTCGAGCATTTCCCAGGTTGCCCCAGGTCACAAACTGTTGGACGATGTTGGCACCCTGGGTCAGTTTCTTTCTCAAGTGGTACCTATGTAGCGACACTTTTTTATCCAACTAGGCAATCGATGCGGCCGATTTTCATAGGATACGCAGAGAGTAAGATATTGAGGCCTTGTCATCAGGCTGTTCCAACATTTGGGAGAATCAGGGTGGATTCGGCGAGTATGAGAAAACCTAAAGCGTGCGAGGATGCCTCGCCTCGTGTTCTGATACGGAGCCTCGGAAGGACTGCGCCCCCAGCGAGGAATCCGCAAGCAAAGAAGACCCCGGCGAGAGTGCGTTTGGGGGTGAGAAATTTGTCGGAGCATTTCACCTAAGCCCATGCTAAAAATTCGAACAACGCGAGAAGAGAGATATCCCGCGCTCCCCAGGCTGCCTACCCGTCACACCGCAACGCCACGCACGCGGCTCGGCAGGTGGTTGTTTCGTGGTGGACGCCTCGAAGAAACGGAGCACTTTGAGGATACCCACCCCTGGTACTCGGTTGTTTGGCTCACCGGCGTCGATTATTTTTCTTCTCTTGCTTACCAGCCCGGGATCGCACTCCTGGCCGTGGGTGCCCTGGCCCCTCCGGCGACGCTGATTCTGATTGTTGTCACGCTCGCGGGCGCTCTTCCGGTGTATTCACAGGTGGCGTCACGATCCTTTGCCGGACAGGGTTCGATCGCCATCCTTGAGAATCTCTTGTCCGGATGGCGGGCGAAGATCTTTGTCCTAGTGCTGATCGGATTTGCTGCGACGGACTTTGTCATCACGATGACACTCTCGGCAGCCGATGCCGCGCGTCACGCCATCGAAAATCCGTTTCTCCGACCGCACCTCGCAAACCACCATGAACTCCTCACCATTGGTCTGCTCACGCTCCTTGCAATCGTGTTCGTGATCGGCTTCCGAGAAGCGATTCGGCTGGCTATCTTTGTCGCAATACCTTACATCCTTCTTAATGTCGTCGTACTTGGTGCTGGGTTCGGTCGAATTCTCCATCAACCCGCATTGCTCTTCAGTTGGCGCGCTTTTCTGCAAACGCACTACGACTGGACGGGCCTTTTTGTTGCATCTGCTCTCGTTTTCCCCAAACTGGCCCTGGGACTTAGCGGCTTTGAAACGGGGGTGTCGGTGATGCCCCTGGTCACTAACGAGAACAGTGAGGAGACGCCTTCGCTTTCTTTTCCGCCAGGAACTCCGATGGGACGAATTCGGGGCACGCGGAAACTGCTTGTGTTTGCGGCCGTGCTCATGGGGATCCTGCTGCTCCTGTCCAGCATGGTTACTACCTTGCTCGTCCCGGCCGAGGCTTACGCCAGGGGAGGCCCGGCGAGCGGCCGCGCGATGGCATATCTGGCGCACGAGTTGTTGGGAAATGCGTTGGGGACAGCTTACGATCTCTCGACCATTGCCATCCTATGGTTTGCGGGAGCCTCGGCCTTAGCGGGACTGATCAATCTCATACCACGCTACCTGCCTCGATTTGGCATGGCACCGCACTGGGTGTCCTATCGGCGGCCGATGGTTCTCGTACTCTTTTCAGCAAATGTTGTGGTTACCCTTGTTTTCCGGGCCAGCGTGGAGGCGCAGGGGGGCGCGTACGCCACAGGAGTTCTCGTTTTGATTCTTTCAGCGGCAATCGCTGTGACGGTCAGTTTGTGGCGCGAGTCGCACGGTCGGCCTGAAGGCAGAATCCGGGCAAGGTTGGGAGCGGTCTATTTTCTGGTAGTTAGCCTACTATTTGCGTACACAGTGATCGCCAACGTTTTCGAGCGGCCGGAAGGAGTGTACATCTCCAGCGCGTTCATTCTGGCGGTGCTGGCACTTAGCGCAGTTAGCCGCTATCAGCGATCCAAGGAACTGCGCGTTTCGGAAGCAATGTTTTCCGATCAAGCTTCCGTCACCCTCTGGCCGTCCCTGACGGGCAAAAAAGTAAATCTGGTTCCTCTGGAATCGAATAGCTCGTCCGCACGTTCGGCCAGAATCAATAAGATCTGCAAACACTACCACGTGAGTGGCCCCATGGCTTTCTTACATGTCCACTTGTTGGACAACCGCAGTGAATTCATCGCCCCATTGAGGATCTCCATCCGGCAGGAGGAGGAGAATTTCGTAATCAACGTTCGAGGAGCTGTTGCAATCGCAAACAGCATTGCGTACATCAGCGAATTGCTTCAGCCTAAGACAATTTTTCTCGAGTTGACCCGGCAGAACCTCATGTTGCAATCGCTCCGGTATCTCTTTTGGGGAGAGGGCGAAGTGGGACTGCTCGTTTATTCCATCCTGGTGCACTATTGGGAATGGGCTCGTTCCCCGGAGCAATTGCGGCCGACCTTGTACCTCATGAGTTCCTGAGCGCCTGCACTTTCTTCTCCCATGCCTTTCCTCTCCCTGCGACCCCGCCTCGGGTGTTATATTCGCTTCGCAAGCCAGTCTGGCCCGAAAAGGTGAGGGATGACGCCAACATCGGCGATGGAATTTCTGATTTGGCTCCTGATTGCAGCCTCGCTGATCGCCGTACTGGCCACGCGATTGCGCATTCCTTACACAGTAGCCCTTGTCCTTGGTGGCCTGGCCCTGGGCTCATTGCAGCTTCCCATCGTCGAGAGAATCTACCAGGGCAATCGGCCAGATTGGCTCAGCCCGGAAGTAGTCCTTATTCTCTTTCTACCTCCCTTGCTGTTTGAAGGAAGCCTGAAAATCAACGTTCGACAGCTGTTGGGCGACATCGTTCCTATCCTGCTTTTGGCAAACCTAGGCGTTCTAGCCGCCACCGTAATCACCGGCTACGCATTACATTGGGAGATCGGTCTCCCCCTCGCCACGGCGCTGCTTTTCGGAGCAATTATCTCCGCGACCGATCCAATTTCCGTCCTCGCTATCTTCAAGGAGTTGGCAATCGCTAATCGCCTGTCCGTGGTGGTTGAAGGCGAGAGCCTATTCAACGATGGAACGGCTGTAGTCCTATTCCAGCTTCTTCTTGCGGGAATCGTGACCGGCAACTTGAGCGTTGTAAACGGAATTGGCAACTTTGTCCAATCCGTCGCCGGCGGAGCCATCGTCGGATTCGCTCTGGGTTATGCCACTTCTAAGATCACAAAGAAAATTGATGAACCGCAAATTGAGATCACACTTACGACGATCCTCGCCTACAGCTCCTACCTCGTCGCGCATCAACTCCACTTGTCTGGGGTAATTGCCACTGTTCTCAGCGGACTTACACTGGGGAATCTCGGAACCAAAGAAGGAATGAGTACGCGAACCCGCTTTGCCCTCTGGTCCTTTTGGGAGTATGCGTCCTTCGTCATCAATTCACTTGTCTTCCTCCTGATCGGCATGGAAGTTCACATCCGGGAACTCTTAAGCATGTGGTCGATTGTGCTTCTGGCGGTCGTCGCAGTGTTGCTTGGCCGCGCAGTTTCCGTCTACGGGCTCGTACCGATTGGCAACCTCTTCAGTGAACGCATTTCACTGCGTTGGCAACACGTGATGCTATGGGGCGGATTGCATGGTTCTCTTTCGTTGGCGCTTGCGTTGAGCCTGGGGCGTAATTTTCCGTACCGCGACAAGATCCTCGCTCTGACCTTTGGCGTGGTTGCGTTTTCAATCATCGTGCAAGGGTTGACGATCAGCCCGTTGATCCGGCTCCTTGGACTCTCCGCGATAGATACTGAAGACAACTTCGCGCTGGCGCGCGTTCGTCAGGTAGCCGTGTCTGCCTGCCAAACCGAACTGGACGATCTCTCACGGACCGGAGTCATCTCCCAGCCTGTCTATGACCAACTCCGGTCGGAGTTGGACGAGAAGGCAACTACGCTCCAGGCCCGAGTCGCTGAAATGTACACCAGCAACCCTCGTAAAGCTGAATCGGAACTGCAGACAGCCCGAATGCGCCTTGCTGCGGCAGAAAACAATTCCATTGAGGAAGCGGTTCGCGCAGGTTTTATCTCCACGCAGGCCGCTGCGAAACTGCTCGACAAAGTTGACCCGAACACTGTCAATGATGCCGAGCAACGAGCGAAAGAGCAATCCGGAGTTCCACCACAATTACCCGGCACCCTATGAGGAAAAATTAGAGTAAAAAGGCCAACAAGCAGGACACGCCCTTTTGCCAGCCCTTCCGTAATTTCAACTATTGACTCTAAAAAGAACGGTGACTATCAGTTCGACTGCCACGGGCTGTCCGTTAAGCAACGTGGGATTGTACTTCCATTGACGGACCGCATTGAGCGCAGCCTGGATCAGCAATGGGGACCTGACACGATTTTCATTTCAGTTACCTCACCTTGCTTGTCGATCACGCAGTCCAACTTCACAGCACCCTGAATTCGTGTCTGCATGGCCAGAACTGGGTATTGCGGTTGAATTTGATGGATCAGCAGGGGCGCCTGGACTTTACCGCCGACCCGGTAGGGGCCTCGATTCACTACCGCGTTCGGCTTGGGCGGAAGTGGTGTCGGCGGAACAAAGTGGGTTGTTCCGCCCAGAATTCCACCGATCACACCACCCATCTGTCCACCCGGAATGCCTCCGGGAACTCCGCCAGGCACTCCCTCTTTTATTTGTGGAGCGGCCGCCAGGTCTTTGATCTGCACGACCACCTTGGGAATCACGCGGGGCGCGTAAAGTGCTCCATTCGTGAGTAACGTCATCGGCCGCGGCACCGCGCGGACAACTTTTGCAGCCTTAGGCGGTGGAGGCGGCGCGGGTGGCGGTGTCGGTACCACCAAAAAGGTTCTCTCCAGCCGGGTGAAGTCGATCGCATCGCTGAAGTACAGCGGCACAAGGATGGCCACTCCCACCAATGCGGTGTGGGCCATAATCGATATAAACAGATCAAAGGCCCGTTTCGGGCGCGTCATTCGATTGTTTTCGAGCATCTCGGCTGAGAGATCAGCCACGGACATCTGATGACTTTTTCGATTCTCGGAGACAAGCGACAATTGACCGGTCGCGGCTGTTAGTTTCTTTCGAGTGAAGCCCTCCAGTACAACAGCAGCATTCGTCTCATACATTCAAGATCCTTTCATGTAGTAGGATGCGCTTTGTGGTCTTCCAGCTTGTACGCTATCGTTAGTTACTCTTACTGTTATATCGTACTGCGATATACTTAAGATGCAAAAAGGAGTCTTATAAATTCCAGATACGCAGTACAGGCTCAATTACATCATCGTGTCCGTCAGCTCCTCCGCGACGGCGGTGAAGCACGAAGGCTGCCGGGCACGAACCACAACAGTACAGGATGTTTCTTGGTCTCCGCCCAATTCCCTGGAACCAGAGAGCCCGCATCGGGCATCTTGTCAACCACTTGCTGGTAAAGCATCGCCGCTCCCTGAGGTTAACCTGCATTTCTCACAAGCGGCCCGCGGAGATTGCGGATGCGCAGGTAGACCAAAGATGCAGATGAGTCTCTCAGGCTTGAAGATTAAGGACAGATTGTGAGTGACACAAAGGTGGCGGACCACCTCAGAAGGCGGTCCTTACAAAGGAAGCAGCGGTGAGCTGAGTTCTCGGTGGAGTCGAGGTGTGACGCGGTGGTTTAGGCGGGGTCTGTCGGTTGCCGACCCTAGCGTTTGTCGGTGCCTCACTATCCTCGCCATGCTTCCGTTTCCACACCCCGCTCATCGAACCGGACGTGCGGAACGACCGCATCCGGCTCTCGGAGAAGGTCTCACGATGGCGCCCACGGAAGGCTGCTGGTCCGTTTGGTGAGACGGACTAAGCACGGTCCATCGTGGAGAACGGCGTCCGAGAACTTCTTGGTCGCCTGCCACGAGACACTGTGCTTGGTACACAGCCACTGGCGCAGCCTCTTGCGAGCATGGCGTTCCACGGCTCGGTAGGCTTTACCTATATGCCGTCGCCAATACCGCGGCAGGTTCGATGGAAACTGTTCGCTCGTATCTTCCCATCGTCATCGGCCTTCCCCGAATCTCAGGCGGGTCGGCTCCTGCGTCACCCTTTTCGAGGCCTGCTCAGCGTTCACCTTGTTACGGCCTACAGATTTGCCAAGTCGCCTTCGCGACCTTCTGCACCGAAGGCTTCAGCAGCTTCGTTGCCTCCGCTGCTGCTTCGATTGCTACCGGGTGGAACGAACAAGTGCCCGGGCGGGTCACTCACCCGCTGTGGATCAGCGCCTTTTCACGGCGCACTGAGAAATGTGGGTTAATTGATTCCGTCAACTTGATTTGGCCCCTTTTGATCGCTTCATTTGGCCCCACCTTCCGGTGAATCCTCTCTCTGCCGCTGGCCGGAGCGAAGCCCTGCGGAGCCCGAAGGGCGACGCGTTTAGGGCGCAGCGTAGGCCGGGGGCAGAGAGGAACTTTTATTTACTGCCGCCCTTCTTCTTCAACGTTCTTCGAAACCGGTACGACTCGTTTCCGGTCTCGATGATGTGCGCCTGATCGGTCAATCGGTCCAACATGGCCTTGCACAACCTGGCGTTCGGAAACATCGTGGTCCACTCGGAGAACGGCAGATTCGTTGTGATGATCACCGACGCTCTCTCCGCTCGCCCCGAGATAATCTGGAACAACAGCTCGGCAGCTGCTTCCGGCATCGCCACATACGCCATCTCGTCGATCACGATCAACTCATAGCGCATCCACCGGTTGGTCACGCGATTGAGTTCGCTTTTGTTCTTGGCCTCTGTCAGTTCGTTCACCAACTGCGCCGCCGTCGTGAACCGCACCCGCTTTCTCTGTCGACAGGCCGCTATCGCCAGCCCCGTCGCCATGTGGGTCTTACCCGTTCCGGTTTCTCCAAGAAAAATAACCGGCTCGCTGCGGCTCAAGTAACCACCCTCTGCCAGATTCCGGATCTGTGCGGCCGGAAGATGCGGCGCATCGGAGAAAGCAAAGTCCTCCAATGTTTTCACCTTCGGGAAATGGGCCTCCGTTATCCGCCGTGCTACTCCGTGCTGATAGCGATCTTCCACTTCCGCGCCGAGCAGCGCTTCCAGATAACTCAGATGCCCGTGCTTCTGCTTGACGGCTTCTTCGGCCATCAATAGAAACTGTCCATCCACCGTCGCGAGTTTCAGGTCTTTGGCATACTGCCGAATAGTCGCCTGTTGCACAGCCAACGTTGCGGCACTCATTGCAGCACCCCGCTGCCGGAATAGTTCTCGAGCAACTGGTCGTAGTTCCGGGTGGTCGGTTGTGGCCGGTCATACACTCGTAAAGCACCCACCTCGACCGCCTCATGCGGTTCTCGTTTCTCGTTACCTTCCGCATCCAGGAGCAGGCGCACGGCTTCAACATCGAAACAATTCATATCCAGAGCCTGTTCGACTACCGCCTGCAGCCGCGGGTAGCCATGCTGCCGGCCCAGCAAGAGCACGTCGATCATGGCGCGTGTTCCCGGCTGCTGGCCTCTTCGTTGCTTCAGCGTCTCCCAGAAACGATCGAAACTGGCTGGCCAACGTCCTTGTGCCCGCCACTGCTCGAGCGGTGTCGAACCAGCGAACGCTCCGGGCTTCTTCGTCAGGGCCTCCAGGTAGTGCTCCAGGTTGAGTACTTTCTGCTGCCGGTTAAAGCACCGTTCGTGCCGCGCCACACACTCTCCCTGATGCCAAAGCTCCACGTAGGACGAATGCACCTTGGCCTGCACTTCGACACCGACGGGTAGAGGGACGGAGTAGAAGTTGGTCAGCACCTTCACGCAGCCGCTGGCGTTCACATGTGGAAAGTGAATCGCGGCCAGATCAAAACCTTCTTCCGCCAATGCATGCAGGTGTTCTCGCTCCAGATGCATCCCTGCACCAACCGTCTGGGCCCGCTCGCCGATCAAACGCTGCTCATCCTGCCTGGATGCTTCCAGTAAGAAGAGGTTCAGCGCTTCCCAGCTAGCAACCTGAGGAACCGGCACCATATGGTTCCGGCGAAAGTATCCACCTTCTCCTTCCACGCCACCCTTCTCGTGGCCTTCCGCCGGGGTGCAGAACTCCGACTGGAAACCCCAATGCGATCGGAAGGCTATGAATCGTGTGGTCTCCTCTCGCTGGTGCCCGCGCAAAATCTTCTTCACCGCACTCTTAAGGTTGTCGTACCTTAAGACAGAAAATACTCCACCAAAATAGAGAAACGCTTGTTCATGCGCTTCCAGAAACGCTTGTTGACTGGCGTGCGGGAAAGCGCAATGGAACGCTCCTCCACTGGCCATGCTACGCATGCAAAATACGTAGGCCACCTCCCGCTCTCCGCAGATATCTGCGTAAGCTTCATACCAGTCCACCTGCGCTTCTCCACCCCAAACGTAGGACTGCGGAATGAATGTCTCGCGGTGAATCATCGCTAACGCGATCTTCCGCTCACGAACGTGGCGTCGTATCGTGGACTCGGCCACTTGCACTTCCGGCATCTCCGCTCGGATCCGGCACCAGATCCGATGTGCGGTGTGCCGCTGCTTTCGGGGAGCCTGCTTGTCCGCTTCCAGAACCGCATCGACGAAGGCCATCGCCGGTTCCAGCTTCGGTCTCTCTCGTACCGGTGTCTTGCGCCCCACCGGAACAGCGCTGAGCACCGCCTCACGCACCATTCGCCGATGAACCCCCAACTTCTTGGCGATCCCTCGAATCGTGCCACCACCATGCTCGTACTCGCGTCGAATCTGCTCGAATAGCTCCACCTTGGTTCTCCTATCCACCCGGTCCTCCCTTGGGGCGGTTAGGCCCGAAGCAGAGTCCAGCGTATATGGTTTTCAGTAGGGTGGGGCCAAATCAAAGTATCGAATGGGGCCAATTCAGAGTATCGAAATCATTAATCGATCACCTCAAGGACCGAGGGTTCGTCTGTCGTCCACCTGATCGTTACGACCAACGGGAAGTCTGGGTCAGACTGCTCCCTCGGGAAAACCGGGCCGTCGAATGCGCCGCACGCAAGCGCTCTAAGATGTTACGGGCGAGCGGACAAGGTCTCACCGCTGGATATGAGGCGTTGAAAAAATATCGGTTTCGCCTGGGACGGAACGCCACGAAGTGCCAATCGATAGATCACAGCAAGCTTTACAAGTCAGTTTGTTGGGTCATGCGCTTCACCAACTTGCGAAAGCTCTTCGCCAGATCGACTATCTCACCTTCCCCGTGGATGTCTAGGTCAATCGTATAGTCACCTGCAGCCGCGTGGTCGACAGCCTCTTTCAGGTTTACGAGGGGCTTTACTACCTGCCGAGGCAAAATAAAACTAATCCAGATACTCAACATGAAGGTTAGAGCAGAGACCGTGCCTAACGCCCATTCCGCCTCCCTGATCAAATGGCGGGCTTGCCGATGGTCGTCTTGAATCCTTTTCAGATTGTTTGCCTCTAAGGTCGCTGCCAGCTGCAAGATTTCGTGGCTTGAACTTTGAAGATCCTGACTGATTTGTCGTAAGGCGGGGTCTCCCTCTTGCACAGTCTTGGAGATTTGAGCATCGAACGAATCAACTCGACTTCGCAGGTCGTCAATTAACTGGGTCCGCTTCTTATACCTTGCCCCTTTAAACAGTTCGTTGAGGTCCTTTTCATAAGCGCGCACAACCGCTTGAATCCGATTCGTAGGGGACTGGCCGGACGCTTCCAACGTTGCCGCGGCAGCGCCAAATTGCTGTTCGTAAAGCGCCAGTGCGCCGAGAGCACTTCGGGTGGCAGTTTGTTCCTGAGGTTCTAGCGTTTGAATTTGATCGATCTTTTCACGCAACTTTTTGACCGACTCGTGGTTCCCCTCAAGATAGGGCGCCTCGCGAAGTAACAGGTAATTTCGTTCCGTGCGGCGAGCCTCCAGCATCTCAATCGATGCCTGTTCAGCCAATCGCGCAGCGGGCGCGTCGATGTTAACAATACGATCCACAATCCAACCCATCTGGAATAGGTAATAGACCGCCAGAAAAATAACTGGGGCGAGAACTAATCTTACCAGGGCCAAGCTATAGGCGACCCTCCGTCGTAGAGAGCTGCCTGGCGCAAGAATTTGCACTGTGTGCCGGATTGTCAGTGGCATGTTTCAACTCCGCTGCGGGACTTGATCACTCCCAGATAACCAGATTGTATGCCAGTCGTTGGGAGTGACAACCGGGGCGCAGTGAAATGCGAACCCGCAGGACGCTGAAGGGAGCACCTTCCGCGGTATTGGGGTTCGGGGCCAAGAGCCATCAGTTTTGTTTCGTAAGTGTAGTCTGGGCTTCCTGGGTCCGGTTCCATCTGGGCAACAGTCGCCGCAAGCACCTTGCGTACGCTCACCGATATCGAGGGGTTCCTTATTTGAGGCCCCGAATGACACACCTATTTCTGGTGGATAAGCATGGCTCCGCATTCAAGTTAACCGATTACTCTGCGAAATTGGGCAGGCTTATTTGGATGATCTTGCGGTCACTGCTGGCAGGATGACACCCGCAAATGCGGGTTTTGCCGGCACGGGTAAACATTTTCCTGATGTAATACCAGTTCTTGCGGATCGACTGGCGCACCCTTCCCTTGTAGGGAGCGCATCTCCATGTCGCGACTTCCGGCCAGCAGAGCAGCTTTCCCGCATCTTGAGTGTTAGGTGCAAAGGAACAGATGGCTGCTGTTCCGACGAAGTTCGCCCCAGCTTCGCAAGACTTGGCATCTATATCGTTACACGATACATCTTATTGAACAGAGACTCGACTGGACAATCGTTGACCAGGCTGCCAATTTGGGGTAAAGATGCTTTGTGCGAGTCTAGGGCGAGACTCCACACCCCCAGGCATTTCACCTTCGAGCAGTTAACCTGTGCGGCCGAAGCAAAAGTCAACGGCTCCGAACGTACTTCCTTCAATGGAGTTGCAAACCATGTTGCGGCATAGCGTCCCGATTGGGCGAATATTCGGCATTGAGATCGACCTGGACTATAGCTGGTTTCTGGTTGTTATCCTGCTGACTTGGGTCTTGGCGGTCAGCTACTATCCGGCGGAATTCCGTAATTGGAGTACCGCTGAATATTGGTTCATGGGCATCGTTACGGCCGTTATGTTGTTCGTCAGTGTGTTGATTCATGAGTTGGGGCACTCGGTGGTGGCCAAACGTTATGGGCTTTCGGTGCCGCGCATTACCCTTTTTATTTTTGGGGGAGTATCGGAAATTGCGGCGGAACCGCCCAATGCAGCGGCAGAATTCTGGATCGCCGTGATCGGTCCGGTCGTGAGTCTGGCCCTCGCGGCGTTTTTCTGGGAAATAGGACCACTGTTTGCCTGGTCGCAGCCTCTCTTCGCGCTGGCAAAATACCTGGCGCTGTTGAATCTGATTCTTGCCGTGTTCAATCTGATTCCCGGCTTCCCTCTAGATGGAGGCCGGGTGCTTCGAGCCATCCTGTGGCGGGCCACGGGCAAATATAGAAGGGCGACAGCGATTGCCGCAATCACGGGACGATTCATGGGATTTCTGTTGATCTTTCTCGGTGTCTGGCAAGTGTTGGCCGGGAATCTAGTCGGCGGACTGTGGACGGCCTTCATCGGTTGGTTCCTAGAAAGTGCCGCAGGAAGCCAGCTTCAACAGGAGGTGCTGAAAAGTTTGTTGGGGGAGCATAAGGTGCTCGATGCCATGAAGCGAGACTTCCCTCGGGTGTCCGGTGACGTCACCCTACAGGAACTCGTGGACAAGTATATTTTGCCCACGGGAATCCGCTATTTCGTGGTGAATGGTGCCAGCGGGGAAGCAGGCCTCGTCACGCTCGGTGGCATCCGCAAGGTGTTGCGGTCGGATTGGGGGAAGACGCCGGCTTCTGCGGCGATGGTCCCTTTCCAGAAACTCGATTCGACTCGCCCCGACGCCGTGTTGTGGTCCGCCCTCGAGAAGATGGGGCGAGATGGAGTGAACCAGTTACCTGTTGTCGAGGGAGGCGGAATCGTCGGAGTTCTCTCCCGGGAGGATATTTTTCAATATTTGCGCGTGCTGCAAGCCTTAACCGCGTAAGACAGGAATGAGTGGACCGTTTTCGGAATTCGAGAATGGGAGGTTTTACATGAGCTCTGCAACTAGAAAGGCTCCTTATTGGCTGCCACTAATCGTGGTGGCCGCGCTCGTAGTGGGAGGATTCCTTCGTGCAGGAATCATACGCTTGCCGGGACATCCGGTCTTAGGCGCAGAGAAGGTTTCTGTTCAAGTCGCGAAGAACACGCCTCCCGTGAGTCTCGCGGACTTCAAGAACGGTTTCGCGTCCGTACTCGGCCCGGTGTTGCCGGCGGTGGTCAATATTTCTTCGACGAAGATAGTTAAACCTCAGAAGGTGATGCCGGATTTTTTCAATGATCCAATGTTCCGGCAATTCTTCGGCGATCAGTTACCCCCTCCTTCGGCGGGCCCGCAGTCAGAACGCGAATACAGCTTGGGTTCGGGTGTAATTGTGAATCCTGATGGATATATTCTGACGAACAACCATGTCGTGTCGGGCGCCTCGGATGTTGAGGTCTTCACGCAGGACAAGAAGAAATTTAAGGCAAAGATACTCGGCACTGATCCCCGCACGGATATCGCTGTCCTCAGGATTGAGGCGTCCGGGCTCCCGACACTTACGCTGGCGGATTCTTCCACATTGAAGGTGGGTGACGTGGTGTTTGCCATCGGCCAGCCGTTCGGTATCGGCGAAACAGCAACGATGGGAATCGTTAGCGCCACTGGCCGCAGTCTTGGCAGCGCCATTGAACACTATGAGGATTTCATCCAGACCGATGCCGCCATAAATCCTGGCAACTCTGGTGGAGCGTTGGTCGATCTTCGGGGAAACCTGGTAGGTATCAATACCGCCATTATTTCAGGGGGCGGTGGGAATCAGGGCGTCGGATTTGCGATCCCCATTAATATGGCACACAACGTCATGGAGCAAATTGTTGATCACGGCAAAGTGATCCGAGGTTATCTCGGTGTAGGCATACAACCCGTGGATCCCGACATGGCCAAAGTGTTCGGGCTGAGCCACGGCGGCGGCGCTTTGATCGCGGATGTCAGCCCGAACGGACCGGCCGCAAAGGCCGGAGTAGAGAGAGGAGACATCGTGCTCGAATTGAATGGACAGGCCGTAAATGGTCCGGAAGAGTTGAGTGTTCGCATCTCCGAATTGGCTCCAGGGACGGTGGCGCATCTGAAGGTCTTCCGTAGTGGCCAGGCGAAAGATATGGACGTGATGCTCGGTGAATATCTAGAGAAGGGCCCCGCGGCAGCCCAAGGCAACGAGGGGGCGCCCACGAGGCTAAGGGGCCTGCAAGTTCAGAACCTGACGGGTGATCTTGCGCGGCAACTGAACTTGCCACCGTCAGAAACAGGAGTGGTAGTCACGGAGGTTGACCCGTCCAGCGCAGCGGCGGCGGCTGGAATCCAACGCGGGGATGTCATTCAAGAAGTCAATCGGAAGCCAGTGCACAATATCGATCAGTACCAACAAGCGCTGACAGGAACCGCGAATCAGCCTGTGCTCTTGCTGTTGAACCGGGGAGGCAGCACGCATTTCGTTGTCGTTCAGCCGCAGTGATTGCTGAGGCGAGAACCGAAGCAGGTTGCCAGAAAAGTACAGCTAGGCGACTACACCAAATCCGAGTGGACCTTTGTGGAAGCCATCAAAAGCCAGACTCCACGAATGACTCAGACGGCCACGGCACTTCAAACACAAATCTGCTGCCGAAGGAGAAAAGGACATGGGAGCGGTACGACGAGCAGTTATAACTGCATTAGTTATCATCCCGGCTTCGTTTGCTGTGTCTCGAGGCATCTCCCAGGATGTGGAGCGGAGGAATGTTGAGATCGAGCGGGGCCGCTACCTCGTGGAGGAAGTAGCCAAGTGTGCGGAGTGCCACACTCCGCGCAACGAACGGGGTGAATTAGACCGAGAAGCATGGCTCCAAGGCGCTCCAATCTGGATTATGCCCGTCAAGCCAATACCCAATTGGGCCGAGCGCGCCCCATCGTTGGTTGGATTTCCGTACACGGAGGAGGAGGGCGAACGGGTCCTCGAGAAGGGAACGGGGCCGGAGGGTGAGATTCTTAGGCCGCCGATGCATGTCTACCACATGAAGCATGAAGACGCGAAAGCGATCATTGCCTACCTGAACTCATTGCCACGGAAGATGCATTAGTTGACCGAAGAACCGAGCCTGACTTATTTGTGACGCGGAGCGAAGGGTCATAGGCTAATTACCATCAGCGTGGCGAAGGTATACTGTCCGAAGCAGAGCAGGAGATGAACTGTGAGAATTCTTTTGGCAATCGATGGTTCTAAGCATTCCGAGGCGGCAACGCAGGCCGTGATCGCACAAGCTAATCCACAAGATGCCGAAGTGCATGTTGTGCACTTCATCGACGTTCTAACCAATCAACTCCCAGAGATGAACGCCTATTATCCCGGAATCGAACACGCTCGAGACGCGCAACGTAAGCCCGCAGAAGCCCTAATTGCCAAAACTGCTGGATTGTTGCGTAGCAAAGGTCTGCAGGTGACTGCCACCGTCGAGATTGGCAGCCCAAAATCCAAAATCCTCGACACCGCGGCGGAATGGCATGCGGACTTGATCGTCCTAGGTTCGCACGGACGGACGACCCTGGACCGATTCTTGATGGGGAGTTTGCCTGATTCAATCCTGCGTCACGCGCACTGTTCCGTTGAGTTGGTCAGGATTCCTAGCCGCGCCAAGAGCCCAAAGGACTCGCGCGGAGCAACAAAAGGCAAAGTCGGAAGAATCCTCCTCGCGATCGACGATTCCAAATTCTCAGAAGCGGCCTTGCAGATGTTGATTGAACAAGTCCGGCCCCAGGAGAAGGAAATTCGTGTGCTGCAAGTGATAGAACCACTGCCCCTCTTAGTCGTCCGGGAGATGGCTGGGTATGATCCCGACATGGAAGGGCTCCGGGAGGCGCGAACTCAGCAGGCAGAGGAGTTGGTAGCCAAATTCGCTCAAATTCTCCACTTTAAAGGCCTACGGGCTTCCACTGCCGTTGTGCAAGGTGACCCGAAGGCAAAGATCGTTGAAGCGGCAGAACAGTGGAAGGCTGAATTAATTGTTCTCGGCTCGCTCGGAAGAACAGGCCTTGCACGCTTCTTGATGGGCAGCGTGTCAGAGGCTGTTGCACGCCACGCGCACTGTTCCGTAGAGATCGTGCGTTCTTCTGCCTAAGTAGTAACTCAGACAGAATCCAGCCCGGCGGGTCTCTGATGAAAGAAAGTGAACCTAGATTACTTGCGGAGGCGGCCATCCTGGGAATCGTGGGAGGGCTCGCGGCTCAGTGTTTCACCCACGTCCTGCGATTCTGTGAACAAGTCTTCCTGATCTGGATGGCCCGATATCAGCCTCCGGGCTTGCCGGAGGAGGGCGGGGTTCTGAAGCAGGTCATCGGCCCCCATGGTCTGTGGCTCATTCCTGTTGCAACAACATTGGGGGGTTTGGCTTCCGGCTTTTTAGTTTATACCTACGCACCCGAAGCGGAAGGCCACGGCACTGACACCGTAGTAAAATCCTTCCATCGCACGGGAGGATTCATCCGGGCTCGCGTTGCGCCCCTAAAGCTGATCGCTTCCGCGATTACCATTGGTTCGGGCGGCTCAGCCGGTCGAGAAGGTCCGACGGCATTAATCGGGGCGGGTGTTGGCTCAATCTATGCCACCGTCCTTGGGCATCGAAGGGATGAAGAACGGAGCGCCCTTGTCCTGATGGGTATGGCGGCCGGTCTCTCGGCGATCTTCCGGTCTCCCATTGGCGCGGCTTTCTTCGCAGTGGAAGTCCTGTACGGAAACATGGAATTCGAAACTGGGGCACTGCTTTACACCATGCTTGCGTCAGTTGTTGCGTACGGACTCAACGGGCTATTTGTGGGTTGGCAGCCTCTATTCTATTTCCCCCAGGACACGATTGCGCTCCCAGCGATGCGGTACGCCTGGTTTGGTGTGCTGGGGTGCGTCAGCGGACTAGTGGCCACGTTGCTCCCAGTCGTTTTCTATAGGCTTCGCGACGCATTCCGGGCGCTCCCGTTTCCCGGCTTTTCTGAATCCTGCAATCGGTGGGGCCGGGGTTGGCCTCATCGCACTGAAGTTTCCACAGGTGCTTGGAGGCGGGTACGGGTGGATTCAGGATGCGATTGACGGCCGTATCGTGCTCAAGCTGCTGTTTGCTCTCATATTCCTCAAGATTGTCGCGTTTGCGCTCACTGTTTCATCGGGAGGTTCCGGCGGGGTCTTTGCACCCACACTTTTTGTCGGAGCAATGCTTGGAGGTTTCTTGTCCTCGTTGCTTCATCTGCCCGCAGCAACTTTCGTGATCGTGGGCATGGTGGCGGTATTTGGAGCGGCCGCGCGAGTTCCCATCGCAGCGTTGGTCATGGTTACGGAAATGACGGGAGGCTACCGATTACTTCCCGCAGCTGCTTTTGCGGTTCTACTCAGTTACCTGGTGCAAACACGGCTGTCCGCACATCTGAAATATGGCAGCCTCTATGAAGCGCAATTACTCGGGCGCGCTCAATCTCCCATACGTGAAGTTGAAAATGTGAATTTGGCTCTGCAGCTGCTCACCAAGAAGGGTGTTCCGCGAGCCGCCAAAGTAGGCCACATCGATCTAGTAACGCTGCTCGACTCGGGAATCCCGGTGCAGCTTCCTGGGCGAAGAGGCCTGAACGTGGGCGTGCTCCGTCCCCAAAGCATCCTGGTCGGGAATTCGATTCAAGCATGCTACAAGGCCGTCGGGAGCACGGCCCTCGAAATTGTCGCGATCTTGCGGACCGGGGAGATCATTCTTCCGACGGCAGATGCAATCCTGCAAGAAAATGATCGCCTCTTGATCGTGGGTTCAAACGAAGCACGCGCCAAACTTTCTGAGCATCTCGTTCCTCTGCGGTCTCCGTCTGCAGGGACCATAGCAGCACCGACGAACCTCACAACGCAAATTCCGGAGAAATCATGAAGATACTCGTTCCCCTCGATGATTCCAAATTCTCGGAGGTAACTGCAAACGCGGTGATCACCCTAGTAAGACCGAACGCTGCGGAGATAAAACTACTACACGTTCTTGAGGAATTTCCACTTGCACTCGCAGAGCAGATGGGGAGCAAGGAATTTCCTGCCTTCCCCACGGCGCGGTTAAAACTCCGGGATCAAGCCAAAGTTTTTCTTGAACAAATCGCAGATAGGCTCCGTTCTGCTGGTTTCGAGGCCTCCTATTTGTTGGAAGAAGGCGACCCGCGCGAGGTCATCCTCGATTACGCCGAACGGTGGCCGGCCGACCTGATCGTCGTCGGCTCCCACGGACGCAAAGGCATCAACCGCTTTTTGTTGGGAAGCGTGGCCGACGCCGTGGCACATCACGCCCGCTGCTCCGTGCAGATCGTGAAGATCCATTCTTAAACCTGAGGAGAGTAGCTTTGAGCAGTAGTGCATTGAGGAGATTTGATACTGCGGAGGGGGGCGTAGTTAGTGTAGGGGAAAATCCAGCTTGACCGCGGCACCGAATCATCCTGGTCGAAAAAATAGTTAGGAGGTTAGTTATGGAAAATTTGAGAAATAGAACCGTCATGGCATTTGTTGTACCAGTAGTTTTACTTTTCGGAACTTCTACATTCGCTCAGATGGGGATGGGAGGAGGCATGGGCCAGGGGATGCACATGCCAAAGTACGACCCGGCTACCGCGGTTACTGTACAAGGAACTGTACAGGAAGTTCAGGAAGAAATGATGCAGTCCGGGCAAAAGGGTCAGATGCAGGGCATGGGCCACATGGGATTGCACCTCGTTCTAAAAACCGACAAGGAGACTGTAACGGTGCTCGTGGGGCCCTCCAGCTTTGTGAAGGAAAAGAATTTCACCTTTGCGAAGGGAGATCCGATCGAAGTGACTGGCTCAAAGGTGAAATACAACGACAGCGATGCCCTGATCGCTCGTGAGATCAAGAAGGAAGGCAAGACCTTGACACTCCGCGATGAAAAAGGATTTCCCGCATGGTCCAAGGGGAGCCGACACTGATTTCGCTCGAGGAAACTGCGATGGACTCAACTGAACGAACTTCCACTCAATCCCGAGACATCGTAGATTTTGCAACCATGCCTATGCAAACTCTGCAGACCGAGTTAGGCGCCTCAATAGATGGCCTGACCGGGGCGGAGGCACAAGCTCGACTCAAGAAATGCGGCTACAACGAGCTTCTTGAAGAAAAGACGAATCCTGTCTTGAAATTCCTGTCCTATTTCTGGGGCCCGATCCCTTGGATGATCGAAGTGGCAGCAATCCTGTCTGCCGTTGTCCGTCACTGGGAAGATTTCGGGATCATCCTGGCACTGCTCTTGATGAATGCGGGCGTCGGTTTCTGGGAAGAGTTCCAAGCCGGCAACGCCATCGCCGCGCTCAAGGCGACCCTTGCATTACAGGCAAAGGTTAAACGGGACGGACAGTGGAGCACAATCCCCGCGCGGGAACTTGTGCCGGGTGACCTGATGCGCATTCGGATCGGAGACATTATTCCCGCGGATGCTCGTCTGTTGGAAGGCGACCCGATCCTGGCGGACCAATCCGCCCTTACGGGGGAATCGTTACCGGTCACTCGGAAGTCGGGCGACGCGGTTTACTCCGGCTCGATTGTTAAACAGGGAGAAATCGATGCCATCGCCTATGCGACAGGCCAAAACACATACTTTGGCAAGACCGCGCATTTGGTAGAGACGGCCCACACGGTAAGCCATTTTCAGAAAGCAGTGCTAAAGATAGGCGACTACCTCATCGTCATTGCTATTGCGTTGGTCACCCTGATTCTCGTAGTGGCCTTGTTCCGTGGCGACAGGATGATTACCACCTTGCAATTTGAGCTCGTCTTGACGATCGCGGCAGTTCCCGTGGCCATGCCTGCCGTGCTCTCGGTGACCATGGCCGTTGGCGCTCGAACCCTGGCCCATAAGAAAGCCATCGTCACGCGCTTGGCAGCAATGGAGGAGTTGGCGGGGATCGACGTGTTGTGCTCGGACAAAACCGGCACCTTGACCCAGAACAAGCTGACCATGGGCGATCCGTTCTGCGTGGGCGGCGTTCGCGTCGAAGAGGTGGTTCTCGCCGCATCGCTCGCTTCTCGGGCAGAAAATCAGGACCCCATTGACCTGGCCGTCCTGAGCGTCGTGAAAGACAAACAAGAGCTGCGCAACTACCAAGTGTTGCATTTCCAGCCCTTCGATCCGGTTCACAAGCGCACCGAGGCAACCGTTAAAGGAGTGGACAACATTCAATTTCGAGTCACTAAGGGTGCGCCTCAGGTGATTCTCGAACTGGCGACCGATGCCACGGCAGTGCGTGGCGAGGTCGACAAAGCAGTGAACGAGTTTGCGGCCCGGGGCTTTCGCTCCTTAGGCGTGGCCCGCAGCGAAAAGAATGGTCAGTGGCGGTTCCTCGGTGTCCTGCCTCTCTTTGATCCTCCACGCGAAGATTCGAAGAGCACAATCGCGACCGCTTCTCAGATGGGTCTCAAGGTGAAAATGGTGACCGGCGACCAGATTGCCATCGCCAAGGAGATGGCTCGGCAACTGGGATTGGGCCAGAACATTTTGGACGCTTCCCTTCTGGCGGAGGGGAAACATCACGAGGCTGGTCAGCTCGCTCAAGCGATCGAGCAGGCCGACGGCTTTGCGCAGGTTTTCCCCGAACACAAATTTCACATTGTTGGTGTTCTCCAGAAGGAAAAACACATCGTGGGCATGACCGGCGATGGTGTTAACGACGCTCCGGCACTCAAACTGGCCGACGCGGGGATCGCGGTTTCCGGAGCTACCGATGCGGCACGGGCCGCGGCCGACATTGTCCTCCTGAACCCCGGCCTCTCGGTGATCATCGATGCCATTAAGGAAAGCCGGAAGATGTTTCAGCGCATGAACAGCTACGCCATTTATCGCATTACTGAAACGATCCGCGTGCTGCTGTTCATGACATTGTCGATTCTCGTGTTCAATTTTTATCCAGTTACTGCCGTGATGATCGTGCTCCTGGCGATCCTTAATGACGGAGCGATTCTTTCCATCGCCTATGACCGGGTGCGGTATGCAAATCGTCCCGAGTCCTGGAATATGCCGTTGGTGCTCGGTATTGCCACAGTCTTGGGCATCGCCGGTGTCGTTGCCTCGTTTGGACTTTTCTATTTAGGCGAACGAGTATTCCATCTCAATCGCGAGGTCATCCAGTCGTTCATGTATCTGAAGTTGTCCGTTGCGGGTCATCTCACGATCTTCGTCACACGCACGCGGCGGGCCTTCTGGTCCATTCCACCTGCGCCGATCTTGCTAGTTGCCGTGATTGGCACCCAACTCCTCGCAACATTCATCGCCGCCTACGGAATCTTCATGGCACCGATCGGATGGCGATGGGCACTTTTCATTTGGGGATACGCTTTGGCCTGGTTCTTCGTAAACGACCGCATCAAATTGGTGGCCTACCGGGTGTTTGATCCTAAGGAAAAAGGCTTGCTCAGTAGAATTCGCACGTCGGGAGGAAATCATGCCGGGACCGTTTCGCAGGGTGAATGACATACATTTGGAAAACATTCGAATGAACCACGCTACACCTGAGGAGGAAACACAATGCAATTCTCCGTCAAATCAATGGCGGTTGCTTGCGGGCTTTTGTGGGGCGGAGCGCTTCTGTTCGTCGGGCTCGTCAATCTGGCCAGGCCAACCTATGCGGTTCACCCTGCGTTGGATGGCTATGGCTGTGATTTTTGCTGTCAGTTGCTGGGGGATGCACACGCAGAGTCCGAGCACGTCCGATGAAGCCGCGATCAAGTCATTGATTCTGGCGGTTCCCGAGGCAATGAATCACAAGGATTGGAAGGCGTACGGAGATCTGTTCGCGGAGGACGCTGATTGGATCAACGTCGTCGGGATGTTCTGGCACGGAAAAAAGAACGTCGTGAAGGCTCATGCAGCGTATGCGAGCACCGTGTTTCGCAATGGCGGATTTGCGTACTCTGGCATGTCGATCCGCGAAGTTGCGCCCAATGTGGCCGTCGTCGTTGTGACTGAGCATTCCGGGGAACAAGTGGCTCCCGATGGAGTAACCAAACTCCCACCGGGACAAGGCAGGCTTTCGTTCGTCGTGGTTAAGAGAAACGGTGAATGGAAGATCACCTTGGGCCACAACACCGGTGTGCTCAAGGCGGCTGAAACTGAAGACCCAACGAGGGGCTGGAAACCGAAGAAAACAAGCTAGCCGCAGAGGACGGCGTCGCAGGGTTCGATTGGCGTAATATCGCCATAACGCGCATTGACCCTGAGCAGGGGGTTTTGAGCACTATCGCCTGATTTCGCCAATTGAGACACGCCAGCTTCGAGAAAATCAACGTGCAGGAAGTCGGCGCAAGAACAAGCCTTAGATTCCGCGTGAAGCAGTAGTTTGCAGTAGTTTGACCTTCTGGGCTGACTTCAAGGAATGCGCAGCGCACTCAGTTTCTCGAACAAAACCGCCAGCTACGCAGCGGTTCAGTGCTCAATTCCCAATCTCAAAATCGTTGCATTCTTATTTACAAATCTACCCACAGAGAACGGTTCCTACAGTCCTTTTCAGCGACTTGGCAGCCCCCGTTGAGAACTTCGTCCCCGCCATTTTCTTACCTTCGTACTAACCATTCGGTGAATCTGAGCCAGTATCCTGTGCTTCCGACCAGCAGAAAGGCAGGCCACGACAGGACAATGCCCAAACCACCCCACGCAAACGCGGGATGAAGACGTCTACACCGCACGGTGTCGAATACGATGAAGGTCAGCGGAACCATTTCCGTGAAACCAACTAGTCCCCACAGTCCACCTCTTCCGAAAAAACCGGGGATTCGACCGAGCGCAGGAAGAAGAATGCTGGACGAGCCTAATAGCATCAAGCGTTTGTGTACGTCGCCGCGCCGACGAAAGTAAAGCGCTAGGCCAATGAAAACGACGAACGCTAGGCAAGCCCCAAAATCCAGCGCCAAAGGCGGAGCTTCAACCGAAAATGGCTTTGATTGTGCTTCGTAGACTCGCTTTCCCGCACGGATGGCCACAACTATTGCCATGCATACTGCTAGACCTGCAAGTCCCGCTCCCGCCATGCCAAGACGCCGATGTAAATCGACTCGGTGAGACGCGATCAACCGACTCTGAATGAAGAAGAGTGCGAACCAGCCCGAAAAAAGCAAACCGTGCACGTAGAGATAGCCAGGCATTTTCGGGGAAGTGAACAGAAACCTCAAGAAAAACGTTCGCGCAAAACCTGCGAAAACCAAAGTGAACGCCACAAGCGCGAAAATGGAAAACAAGTCATGACGAACGGTCTTTGTGACGATACGCTGATTAAGCCGCACGGCACTGTCAACAGGCTTACTCATTGGCGAGAGCTTCTCAGGCATTGCGATTCCGCACGAATGATCACCCGGTGCGGCAAGATACTATCACTTGTCCGTTCGCCGCGGCTCCAGTACAGCGCATTGTGCCGTCGCGGCGAACAGGCGTCAGATTATGGAACCAGCCAAGTTGGCAAGCTCAAGAGGCCTTCTGTTTGAAGAATTCTTACCCACAATTTTACCCACAGGGAACGGTTCCTACAGTCCTTTTCAGCGACTTAGCAGCCCCCGCGAGAATTCTCGAATGGCGGCTCGGCGCTGGTGCAGGTCGCCGGGTGTCACAATGGTCGGGCATCCGACAATTACTTCGGACGCGATTGTTCCATGTTGGAAACGCTGTACCAGACGATCCTCCACGATCCATCGCTTTGACGCTTGAATTCCGCAATGAAGTTCGTCTTATGGGTCATCAGCACGCCTGCACGACCGTTGTCCTCATGATAGGTGCCACGGTAGACTGCCAAATCTCCGCTGCTCGCAACATCCACAGTCTCGTCGATCAGACTGACTCTCCATAAGGGGTCGCGGGCAAAGCCCATCTTGAAGCCCTCTCTGTCGGCTTCTACCCCAACAGTTGAGGGGCTGCCACATTCCATGGAGATAATATTTGGGGTGTCATAGGCGGTTGTCTTGACTGCATCGTGGGCATTGAGTCCAGCGACGAGTTGAGCGACGTCCGTCTTGATTGCTTCGGCGATTGCCGCTGTATCAACCGACTCTGGTGCTGTCGATGACGCAGCACCAGCAGCAGCGAAGGCAAGCAGAAGGAGACTTGGTTTCCAATATGCAGAAAGGTTCATTAAACCCCTCCCGGTTTGAACCATCCCCGATTCGGATGGCACCCGCTTAGGCTAGTCCAGACTTCGTCTCGAAGTCCATTGGCTCAGTAGCCCGTCGAAGTCTTGTCAGGCTAATTGCAGGATAGGGTGCGTTGGGTACATTTGAACGGCGGTTCGGTGCCCCATTCCAAAGCGCAAGGGGCGGTCTTGGGGGGAGTTAGCAGACCTCTGAATGGGTTCCGCTCGCCGCCTTTTTCTGTCAACACAGGGTTTAAGTGTAATGGCCTGATAGCAACACTTGAGCCATCCTTGACCGCGTAAACCCTGTGGCCTAATGTCTCCCCATGCAAAACAAGTCGCCAGCAGAAATCTATTCATCGAAGACCGACGCCGAACCTGTTGCACGACGGTCCGGTCGGTGGTTCTTCGTCGGAATGGCGTTGGTGATGATTGCCACATCAATTGCCGGATTCCTCCCCGCGATCATTCAACCTGCTACGAGACGCGCGCCGCTCACTCTGCTCGCCGGAGTACATGGGATCGTGTACTTCATGTGGCTGTTTCTCTATCTGGCTCAAAGTCTGCTGATCGCAAACCGACGCGTGGTTTGGCACCGAAAGCTCGGCCTGACCTCCGTCGTGCTTCTGGCATTGATGATCCCTTTAGGCTTCACCACGACGACTGCCATGGTCCGGCGCGGGTTCGATTTGAGTGGCGATCAACACATCGACCCTCACCCTAACGGGGAAACGTCTGTGGACGCTCCCACTGCATCAGTAAACAACCTTTCCGCACTGCTTGCGTTCAGCACTCTCGCCGTAGCGGCAATTGGCTTTCGTCGCAGGCCACAGGTCCACAAACGGCTCATGCTGTTTGCGAATATCATGCTCATGCCTGCGCCGATCGCCCACCTGTTCGGCCACATTCCGAGTACTTGGTCGCCCGCAGCGAGTGGCGCTGCGTTTCTAATTCTCAGCAACTTTTTCCTCCTCGCGCCGATCGCCGGTGACTACCTGATTGAGAAACGGATTCGATTCCTCACGGCTGCAATGACAGTTGGGTTGTACGCTTATCAGCAGTTCGTAATATTGGTCATCGCTCCAAGCGCAGCGTGGCATCATTTTGCTGAGTGGATGTCCTAAGAGCACGCGGAAGCTCTCTAATCTTCAAAACACAGTCGATTGGCATAACATCGCCATAACGCTCATTGACCCTAAGCAGGAGGTTTTGTGCGCTAGCTCGGTGCTCAATTCCCACGCTCAAAATCGTCGCAACGCAAGAATTCTTACCCACAGATTTACCCACAGGGAACGGCTCCTACAGTCCTTTTCAGCGACTTGGCAGCCCCCGCTGAGAACGTAAGTCACTGATCATACGTTTATGCCTAGACTGTCACGGCAGAGGTCGCTCACTAATAGACTTAGCTCCACTTTTGAAAGAATGGTGGGGTACACAAAAAGGTACACATTAAGCGACGCCCGTTGTGGCCACAGCCTTGTTCCCTTCGGGCAGAATCATCTCCACCACTTTCGTTTGTGCCCGGCGTTTCTTGCTATTGACGGCGTGCGTGTAGACGTTCATGGTGATGTTGCTGTTGGCCTGACGCATTAGTGATTGCACCGTCTTTATGTCCTCATCGTTTTCTGCGAGCAGTGTCGAAAACGAGTGACGAAATACGTCCCAGGTGATCGGTTTCGCAATTCCCGCCAGTTGTGCTGCCGGACGAATGTGGTTCCGCATGATCGCCTCTGGCCAAAGCGGTTGTCGGCCTTTCATACGGTTGCTGGCGAGGATCCAATCTCCGTCCTCGGCGTATGGCGTTTCACTACGCCATGGCAAAAGATCGGCGATCATCTCGTCATCCAGCGGCTTGACTTTCTCACTCTCTTCCGTCTTCACTGGCCCCAGATGCTGCTGCCATATCGACGTTTGGATGTTCAGCGTTCGCTTGCCAAAGTCAACGTCGCACCACTGGGTAGCCAGCACTTCTCCTCTTCGCATGCCAGTCGGGACATCGAGAAGAACAAGAGTACGTTCCCGTGAGCCTAACTGGGCAAAGAGCCTTTGTAGCTCTTCTGCCGTCAGTGGCACCACCACGCGCTCTCGCCTTGCACTCTGCCGAACCGCACGGATCGGATTGGTCATCATCCAGCCATAACGGACAGCGTGACTGCAAACGGCACTCATGATGTTGCGGATCTTTGCCTTGGTTCCGCGGCTTCTCGAAATGGTGCCAAGCCACTCCTCGACATGAACCGCAATGCCGCCTTCCATCCTGGCCAACATGTATCCGCCCCACCGGGGGATGATCCAGTTCGTCAGGTAGGATTTGTAGGCCATCTTGGTCGAATACGACTTACGATCATTGTTCTGCGGTCCCAACTCCTTCAGGCGGTAATGGTCCCCCAAGTCCGCAAACTTGCGCGACGTACGTGCCTGCGTCCGACGATAGCCATGTAAGGTCAACTGAGCCATCAGAATCTATGGTGCGGGCGATGGGAATCGAACCCACGCCGACATCTTGCTAAGTTGCTGACGGGATGGTGGATATATGTACGACGGGCCCAAAACGGACCATTACGGCGGGAAGGTCGCGAAGAGACCGCGTCTAATCAACTCCTACCCTGCCTTATGCCGAAGGGCAGCTTTTCAACTACACGCTAATAGGAGCGGCATGGACTCTCAACACCAACTGTTCAATCTGGGACAGTTTCGATTGTATCGTAATGCGATACTTGGAGCTTAGGACTTGGCTCGATGACCTGAGAGCGATGGCAAGTACCTGAGGAGATTTTGAAATGCCTACCACCAATTCAGTTGTCGCAATCTATCCCACGCATACGGAAGCGGATCAAGCAGTGAAGGAGCTTCAACGCGGAGGGGTCGACCTTCACAAGTTGTCCATCGTTGGGAAGGGGTACCACACGGATGAGCACGCGGTAGGCTATTACAACACCGGCGACCGCATGATGTATTGGGGCAAGATTGGCGCGTTCTGGGGAGGCTTCTGGGGGCTTTTGTTCGGCTCTGCTTTTTTCATGATCCCGGGTCTCGGACCAATCTTGGCGGCGGGACCGGTGGTTGCATGGATCGTGGCAGCGTTGGAAGGTGCAGCAGTGGTAGGAGGAGTGAGCGCACTGGGCGCAGGGCTGTACAGCATGGGAATTCCCAAGGACAGCATTGTGAAGTACGAAGCAGCACTCAAAACGGATCAGTTCCTACTGATCGTCCATGGGACGGCCTCAGAGGTAGCGAAGGCGAAGGACATCATCGAAACTACGCATCCCGCCCAATTCTCGCTGCACTCCGGTCAAGCGGCAGCATCGGCAAAAGCTTAGCTTTCCTGCGAGTTGTATGGGCAAGGCTGTCTCCTCGGCTTTGCTCACTGGCGTCTTTCTTGGTCGACAGTCCATCCTGCTGGATTGCATCCGTCGCGATCTGATTGCTGGCGACGGCCCTGGCGCCCGATCGGGAGGAGGGATTGCAGAGGATGACTTCGAATCCCTCCATCTTCGAGAACGCGACTGGCAGAAACCATGAGCAAACAAACTCGCGTCAGCCATCCGATCTACAACTTCCTACCCACGGAAGTCGAAGGGTTCGATTCCCTGGCAGAGCTTGCCCTGGACATGCGCTGGTCGTGGAATCATGCCACCGACGAAGTGTGGCGGCAGCTTGATCCCGATACTGTGGGAACTCACCCATAATCCTTGGGTTGTCCTGCAAACCGTCTCGCGCGACCAGACTCGAGCGCGTACTTGGCCGATCCCGCTTTCCGCGAGAACGTTGATGGCTCTGCTGCAGAGCCAGGCGGCACGCGGCGGAGGCGCCCGCGTGGTTTCAGCAAAAGCATCCGCAGAGCTCCCTGACCTGCGTCGCCTATTTCAGCATGGAATTCATGTTGAGCGAGGCTCTGCCCATCTATTCGGGCGGACTTGGCAATGTGGCCGGCGATCAGCTCAAAGCCGCCAGCGATCTGGGCGTGCCGGTGGTCGGCGTGGGACTGCTCTACCAGCAGGGCTATTTTCGCCAGGTGATCGACAAGGACGGAGCGCAACAGGCTCTTTACCCGTACAACGATCCCGGACAGTTGCCGATCACGCCGTTGCGTCAGCCGAACGGCGAATGGTTGCGGCTGGAGATCGCGTTGCCCGGCTACTCGGTCTGGCTGCGCGCCTGGCAGGTCCAGGTCGGCCGAGTGAAGCTGTACCTGCTCGACAGCAATGACGCGGCGAACTTCCCGCTCATCGAGGCATCACCAGCGAACTGTATGGCGGCGGCCCGGAGCTGCGCCTCAAGCAAGAACTGCTGCTCGGGATCGGCGGCTGGCGCTTGCTCGCGCGCGCTCGGGATCCAGCCGGAGGTCTGCCATCTGAATGAAGGGCATGCGGCCTTCGCCGTGCTGGAGCGCGCCCGGACCTTCATGGAAGAGACGGGCCAGCCCTTCGAAGTCGCGCTGGCCGCCACGCGAGCCGGGAATCTCTTCACCACCCACACGGCGGTAGCCGCGGGCTTTGACCGTTTCTCTCCGGCCCTCATCGAGCAATACCTCGGTCGGTATGCCCAGCAGAAGCTCGGCATTACCACTCCACGACTTGCTGGCTCTGGGCCGCCAGAACCCGAACGACTCGTCGGAGAATTTCAACATGGCCTACCTGGCGATCCGGGGAAGCGGGGCGGTCAATGGCGTCAGTCGCTTGCACGGTAAGGTGAGCCGGCACTCTTTGAGCCGCTCTTTCCCGCACTGGCCGGAGGACGAAGTGCCGGTCGGACACGTAACCAACGGAGTCCACATGCCGACCTGGGACTCGGCCCCGGCCGATGATCTTTGGACGGAAGCCTGTGGCAAGGGCCGCTGGCTGGGGACGACGACAACCCTGGAGCAGGACATTCGCCGCGTCTCCGACGCCAGCCTCTGGCAATTTCGCATCGCCGCCAGCAAGTCTCTGGTCGAATACGCCCGCGAGCGATTGTCCCGGCAGCTGGCCGCCTCCGGCGCGTCGCCCGAAGCGGTCGACGAGGCGAAGCATCTGTTTGATCCCGACGCGTTGACCCTGGGATTTGCGCGCCGTTTCGCGACCTACAAGAGACCGAACCTGCTGCTGCACGACCCAGAGCGACTGCTGCGCCTGTTGACAATTCGGCAGCGTCCGGTGCAACTCATCATCGCCGGCAAGGCGCATCCGGCGGACCAGGCGGGCCAGGCCCTGATCCAGGAATGGATCCATTTCATTCGGCGGCCTGAGACGCGTCCCCATGTCATCTTCCTGAGCGACTACGACATGCTGTTGACCGAGCACCTGGTGCAGGGGGTGGACGTCTGGATCAACACACCACGGCGACCCTGGGAAGCCAGCGGGACGAGCGGCATGAAAGTGCTGGTCAATGGCGGCATCAACCTCTCGGAATTGGACGGCTGGTGGGCGGAAGCCTATACGCCGGAAGTTGGCTGGGCGTTGGGGGACGGCCAGGAACATGGCGACGATCCGGCCTGGGACGCGGCCGAAGCCGAAGCGCTTTACGACCTGCTTGAGCGGGAGGTGATCCCGGAGTTTTATACCCGAGACGACGAGCGGCATTCCCACCGCATGGGTCGCGCGCATGCGGGAAAGCATGGCCCGGTTGACGCCGCGCTTTTCCGCCAACCGCACGGTGCGCGAATACACCGAGCAACACTACCTCCCGGCGGCAACCGACTACCATTAGCGCACTGCCAACAAAGGCGCCGTCGGCAAACAAATGGTCGATTGGCAGCATGCAGTCGATCGGAATTGGGGCTCATTGCGCTTCGGAGACGTGCGGGTCGAAACCAATGCGGATCACCACGTGTTTGAAGTCGAAATCTTTCTGAACGATCTCGACCCGAATGCGGTGCGAGTTGAGCTTTATGCGGACGGAATCAACGGCAGCGATCCTCGTGCGACAGGAAATGAAGTGCGCGCAACCGCTTCCTGACGCATCCCGCCGCCACGTCTATCGTGCAACGGTACCCACGACACGTCCAGCAGGAGACTACACGGCGCGAGTGATACCTCAGCGCTCCGGGGTGACGGTTCCGTTGGAATGCGCGCAAATCCTATGGCAACGATGATGAAAACGCCTCAACGCGAGTTGCACGATTACATCTCGGAGATCTCCGAGCGCGCTGACGTTCGGGCCGGCTCTCCTCTGCCCTTGGGAACCCAGGAAAGGGAAGGTGGGGTTAATTTCGCCATTTTCAGCCGTCACGCCAGCCGCGTTCGACTCGAGTTGTTCGACCATCCCGAAGACGCAGTGCCCGCCCGGGCAATCGATCTGGATTCAGCGCGCAACCGCACCGGCGACGTATGGCACGTTTGGGTGGAGGGGATCGGTCCCGGTCAACTCTATGCATATCGCGTGGATGGGCCTTACGAACCCAGCGAAGGACATCGTTTCAATTTCAACAGACTCCTCCTCGATCCCTTCGCGACCGCGATTTCGCGACTGCCCCCGTGGGATTTTGCAGCGGCACGTGGATACGACCCGTCGGCACCGGAGCGAGACTTGGCTATCTCGAAGCTGGACAATTCCAGGTCGATGCCGAAATGCGTCTTTGTCAACGAACCCTTCGACTGGGAGGAAGACCAGCCACCCCGGCATCCGTGGTCGAAGACCGTCATTTACGAAACGCATGTTCGCGGCTTTACCATTCATCCCAAGTCGGGCGTGGATCATCCGGGAACCTACCGAGGCCTGATGGAAAAGATTCCCTATCTCAAAACCCTGGGAGTGACCGCCGTGGAACTGATGCCCGTGCAGGAGTTCAATGAAACTTCTGTCACGCGCAGGAATCCGCAAACAAATCAACCGCTCAGGAATTACTGGGGATACGATCCCGTGGTCTTCTGTGCGCCCAAAGCTTCCTACAGCAGTTCGGGAGGTTTAGGCCAGCAGAAGCTGGAGTTCAAGGAAATGGTCCGGGCCTTTCACAACGCCGGCATCGAAGTGATCCTGGACGTGGTGTTCAATCACACGGCGGAGGGAGACGAACTGGGTCCGACGCTCTGTTTTCGCGGAATGGATAACGCGATCTTCTACACGCTGGCGGGCGACAAACGCTACTACAAGGACTACACGGGCACAGGCAACACCATCAACGCCAACCATCCCGTGGTACGGGACCACATCCTGGCCGCGCTCCGTTATTGGATGGTCGAGATGCATGTCGATGGATTCCGGTTTGACTTGGCGTCGGTTCTCGGTCGCGACGGCACCGGCAAGCTGCTAGCCGATGCCCCGCTTCTCGAGCGGATCGCCGAGGACCCGATCTTGAGGGATGTGAAGATCATCGCCGAAGCATGGGACGCCGCTGGTGCGTACGAGGTGGGTAGTTTTTCAGAGCGCCGCTGGGCGTCGTGGAACGGACGATACCGAGATGATGTCCGACGGTTCTGGCGCGGCGACGATGGGATGCTCGGTTTGTTTGCCAGCCGCATTTGCGGGAGCGCCGACATTTATGCCAAGTCCGGCAAAGGTCCCGAGAGCAGCATCAACTATGTCACCTGCCACGACGGCTTCACTTTGAACGACCTGGTGAGCTATCGCTACAAGCACAATGAAGCAAACGGAGAAAACAACCGTGACGGGACCGACGCCAACTTCAGCGAGAACTATGGCTGTGAAGGCGAGACGACCGATGCCGGGATCGAGACCTTGCGGAATCGCCAGATCAAGAACTTTCTTCTGACCCTGATGATCTCACGGGGCGTGCCGATGCTGCTCGGCGGGGACGAATTTCGTCGCACGCAAGGCGGGAACAACAACGCCTACTGCCAGGACAATGAAACCAGTTGGGTTGACTGGACTCACCTTGAACAGCATCAGGAGATCTACCGGTTTGCCCACGGCATGATCGCCTTTCGGCGTGCTCATCCTGTTCTGAGTAAGGAGCAATTCTACACGGACGCCGAGATCCAGTGGTTTGGTTCACACGGGGGATTACCCAACTGGGCGGACCCGAAAGCAAAGCATTTCGCCTGTCTGATCCATGAAGAGGAGCAGGGCGCGCTCTACGTGATGTTCAATGCTGACGCCGATGCGGTCGATTTCAGCTTGCCCACCTTCCTCCGCCGGCACTCCGTGGCATCTGGCCGTCGACACTTCCCGCGAAACGCCAGAAGATCTGCTTTCCGCGGGCGAGGAACCGCTTTGGGAAGATCCACTCACTTATCGCCTGTCCCACCGGTCCAGCGCAATACTTCTTGCTCGACGAGCGGCGAACAAATGAAAAGAGCGATTCCGATCACGACGTTGTTTCTGGATATCGGCGGCGTCCTGCTCACCAACGGTTGGGATCATCATGCCCGCAAGCGGGCGGCGAAGAACTTTCAAGCTGGAGTTGGCCGAGATGGAGGATCGGCATCACCTGACCTTCGACACCTACGAGGAGGGAAAGCTCACGCTGGAAGAATATTTAGGCCGGGTGGTTTTCTACCGAAAGCGACCGTTTACCAGGGCTCAGTTCCAGCGCTTCATGTTCGCGCAATCGAAACCTTATCCCAAGATGATCGAGTTGGTCGCTCAGCTCAAGGTCCGGCACGGGTTGAAAATCGCTGTCGTCAGCAACGAAGCGCGGGAATTGAATGTTCATCGGATTCGCAAGTTCAAACTGGACGGGTTTGTGGATTCCTTTATTTCCTCTTGCTTCGTCCACGTCCGCAAGCCCGACGCGGACATCTTTCGGCTTGCGCTGGACGTCACCCAGGCCCTAGCCCAGCAGGTAATCTATATCGAAAACACTCCCATGTTCGTCCAGATCGCAGAAGGTTTGGGGATTCGGAGCATTCTTCACACGGATTATAGGTCCACGCGCGCGAAACTGGCTACGGTCGGATTGCAGATCGATGAAGAAGTGATCCATGAAACCAGCTGACCCACGCATTCTGACGATCAATGGCGGCTCGTCGAGCATCAAGTTCGCGCTATTCGAGGCTGGCGACTCGCTCCGGCGGATTCTGGAAGGCGGAATTGAACGGATTGGACAGCCGGAGGCCACCTTGCGGGTGAAGGGCGAGACCCCGGCGGACAACCTTTCGCGGTTAGTGACGGCGCCGGATCACACCGTGGCGGTGGGCGCTCTGATGGATTGGATCGCGGAACGCAAGGGGCGAGATGCGTTAACCGCAGTAGGACATCGGGTCGTGCATGGCGGGCCGAAATACTACAAGCCGCAGCGAATCACTGCGGAAATGGTTGAGGAACTACGGCACCTCAGTCCGTTCGATCCTGACCATATGCCGGAGGAGATCCTGTTGACCGAGGCTTTTCATCGCCGATTTCCTGAGCTGCCCCAAGTAGCGTGTTTCGACACGGCTTTTCACCACGATCTACCGCGCGTGGCGCAACAGCTGGCGATCCCGCGCCGGTATGAAGCGCAGGGCGTGCGACGGTACGGGTTTCACGGGTTGTCGTATGCGTATCTGATGGAAGAACTCGCGCGTCTAGGCGACCCGGCGGCAACGACGGGCCGGGTCATCCTCGGGCACCTCGGTAGTGGCGCGAGCCTGGCGGCGGTCCGTGACGGTAAATCCGTGGACACAAGCATGAGTTTCACCCCGACCGCGGGAATGCCGATGAGCACACGCTCAGGCGATCTCGACCCTGGACTGGTTTGGTATCTGGCGCGCGCGGAAAAAATGAGCGCGAAACAATTCAACGAGATGGTCAATTTGCAGTCCGGGCTGCTGGGGGTATCCGAGACCAGCTCCGACATGCGTGACTTGCTCGACCGTGAAACGCAAGACGTGCGGGCGGCTGAGGCGATCGCGCTGTTTTGTTACCAGGCCAAGAAGTGGATTGGCGCATTCGCGGCGGCGTTGGGTGGACTGGACACGCTGGTGTTCGCGGGCGGCATCGGAGAAAACGTGCCTACAGTCCGCGCCCGGATTTGCGATGGGCTGGGATTCCTCGGAATCGGAATCGACGAAAAGCGAAATGCAGCGAATGAGGGCGTGATTTCACTGGCGGCAAGCCGAGTTGCGGTTCGCGTCATTCGCACAGATGAAGAACGCATGATCGCCAAGACGGTTTGCTGCGTTCTTGGCTTTTGCTGAAAAAGGAGAATCGAACCATGAAAACGAGCGCACTCACTCCGGAACAACCGCACAAGAAAGCCGGTGCGGTGAAAAAAGAGGAGTTGACTTTGAACCTCGACGCACCCACTCCGGAACTGCTCCACAAGATGGATGCCTACTGGCGCGCCGCCAACTATCTCTCGGTCGGCCAGATTTATCTCTACGACAATCCGCTGCTGAAGGAACCCCTGAAACTATCACACGTGAAGCCGCTGGTGGTCGGACACTGGGGAACAACGCCTGGCCAGAACTTCATCTACGTGCACCTGAACCGGGTCATCAAGAAGTATGACCTGGATATGTTTTACATCGCCGGTCCCGGGCATGGTGGTCCGGCGCTGGTGGGCAACGTATACCTCGAAGGCACCTACAGTGAGATTTATCCGGACATCAGCCAAGACGAAGCCGGAATGAAAAAGCTCTTCAAGCAATTCTCATTTCCCGGCGGGATTTCCAGCCATGTGGCGCCGACGACGCCAGGGTCGATTCACGAAGGAGGTGAGTTGGGGTATTCGCTCAGCCATGCCTTCGGGGCGGCTTTCGATAACCCCGATCTGATCGTCGCCTGCGTGATTGGCGATGGTGAAGCGGAAACGGGCCCCCTGGCGACCGCTTGGCAATCCAACAAGTTTCTCAACCCAATTTCCGATGGAGCCGTGCTGCCGATCCTGCACCTCAATGGCTACAAGATCAGCAATCCAACCGTGCTGGCCCGCATGGAGCATGAGGAATTGGAGCAATTTCTGCGAGGCTGCGGCTGGACGCCTTATTTTGTGGAAGGCGATGAACCGAAAGCAATGCATCAACTCATGGCCGCCACCTTGGATCAGACCATTGAGGACATCCGGCAAATCCAGAGCAAAGCACGGAAAAAGAGCGACAACACTCGGCCGCGCTGGCCCATGATCGTCTTGAGGTCACCCAAGGGCTGGACGGGACCGAAAGTGGTCGATGGGCTGCAAGTCGAGGGCACCTTCCGAGCTCACCAGGTGCCGCTCCTGGTGGATTCCGAGCATCCCGATCACGTCAAGCAGCTTGAAAGCTGGATGAAGAGCTACAAGGCCGAAGAGTTGTTCGATAAAAATGGCCGGCTCATCCCGGAATTGGCCGAGCTCGCCCCGAAGGGCGACCGGCGGATGGGTGCCAATCCTCACACCAACGGTGGACTGCTATTGCGCGACCTGCGCATGCCTGATTTCCATGTCCACGCTGTGAATGTGCCATCGCCGGGCGCCGTGGATGGCCAAGATACGCTTGTCCTGGGTAAGTTCCTCCGCGATGTGACCAAGCTGAATCAGGATCAGCGTAATTTCCGTGTCTTCGGTCCCGATGAGACTGTCTCGAATCTCTTGGGCGCAGTTTTTGAAGTCACCAACCGTCAGTGGGATGCCCGGAAAGTAGAAAATGACGAATTCCTTGCGCCCGCAGGCCGTGTTTTGGATTCCATGCTCAGCGAGCACCAGTGCGAGGGTTGGTTGGAGGGATATCTTCTGACCGGGCGGCACGGGCTGTTCAACAGCTATGAGGCCTTCATTCGCATTGTCGACTCGATGTTCAGCCAGCACGCCAAGTGGCTGAAAGTAACATTGGAACTGCCCTGGCGCCGGAAGATCGCCTCGCTGAACTATCTGCTCGCTTCGCACGTCTGGCAGCAGGATCACAACGGCTTCACGCACCAGGATCCCGGCTTCCTCGACCACGTGATCAATAAGAAGTCCGATATCGTGCGCGTTTACCTTCCGCCCGATGCCAACTGCCTGTTGTCTGTTTTTGATCACTGTCTGCGCAGCCGGCATTACGTCAACGTCGTTGTAGCGGGGAAGCACGCCCTCCCGCAGTGGCTGACCATGGACGCCGCGGTCGTGCATTGCACGGAAGGAATTGGCATCTGGCAATGGGCGAGCAACGACCAAGGCGCCGAGCCGGACGTGGTGATGGCTTGCTGCGGAGATACGCCCACGCTTGAGATTTTGGCAGCCGTTTCCATTCTTCGCCAGCATTTGCCCAATCTGAAAATCCGGGTGATTAACGTCGTCGATCTGATGAAGCTACAATCTGCGAGCGAGCACCCGCACGGACTGACCGAGACCGATTACGATTCGCTTTTCACCAAAGATAAACACATCATCTTTGGTTTCCATGGATACCCTTCGCTAGTTCACCGGCTCACCTACCGGCGCACCAACAGCAACCTTCACGTACGGGGCTACAAGGAAGAGGGCACTATTACGACGGCCTTTGACATCAGGGTGCAGAACGACCTGGACCGGTTCCACTTGGTGCAAGACGTGGTTGATCGACTACCGCACTTGGGGTCCAAAGGGGCCTACCTGAAGCAGATGATGCAGGACAAGCTCATCGAGCACAAGCACTACATCGACAAGCACGGCCAAGACATGCCAGAAATCCGGAACTGGAAGTGGAGCAGCTCAAAATGAATACGCAACAGCTTATGGACACCGCGAAAGCTCTGGTCGCCGACGGCAAGGGGCTGCTGGCAATGGATGAAAGCTTGCCAACCTGCAACAAACGATTTGCCAGGTTGGGGATTCCGCAGACCGAGGAGGCCCGGCGCGCCTATCGGGAGTTGATTGTGACTACGCCGGATCTCGGTGGGTCCATTGGCGGTGTGATCCTGTACGACGAGACGATCCGCCAGAAGAAAAAAGACGGCACTCCCTTTCTCAAGGTCATCACCGATGCGGGAATCATTCCCGGCATCAAGGTGGACACCGGCGCAAAGACCTTGGCAGGTCATCACGGAGAGAAAGTGACCGAAGGTCTGGACGGATTGCGGGGCCGCCTGGCGGAATACTCGCAAATGGGCGCGCGCTTCGCCAAGTGGCGCGCAGTGATTGCCGTGGGCGATGGCATTCCCAGCGGGGGCTGCATCGAAGCCAACGCACACGCGTTGGCTCGCTATGCCGCGTTGTGTCAGGAAGCGGGGGTGGTCCCGGTCGTCGAACCGGAAGTGCTCATGGACGGCGAGCATACCCTGGAGCGGTGCCGCGAGGTTACGGAGCAAGTCTTACGAATGGTTTTCAACCAGCTTCATACGCAACGAGTGATGCTGGAGGGGATGATCCTAAAGCCCAACATGGTGCTTCCGGGATTGACCTGTGCCCAGCAAGAAGATGTGAACGAAGTGGCCGACGCCACAGTGAGGTGTCTCTTGCAAGCCGTCCCCGCTGCGGTTCCGGGGGTTGCATTCTTGTCGGGAGGCCAACCCAGTGAACTGGCCTCTGCTCGTTTGAATGCCATGAACGTCCGATTCGCGTCGCGACTGCCTTGGGCGTTAGCGTTTTCGTTTGCACGCGCCATCCAGCAACCAGCTTTGGAGATATGGCAGGGCCAGCAGGCCAACGTGCCGTTGGCCCAGAAGGCTTTGTGTCATCGGGCCAGATGCAACCGGGCTGCGCGGCGTGGCGAATACACTCCCGCAATGGAAGTGGAAGTTGGTCCGCAACAGCACCATGCCGCGCAAGCGTCGCATTGATAAACGCGGCCAGGACTTGCCGGGCGTTCCTAATTGGAAAGAGACGGAGCCGAGCAGCAACAAACCCGGCCCAAGATCATTCGGTCGGAGAGCGAGAAAGCAGGCAACCAATGCACGAAAGTAACCACGGTCACCACCAAGATGAAGCGCCGGATGGCGAACATGTTCATCAGGAAATTCCTCCGTACTGGAGGCGCGCTCACCGTGATTGGCGGTTCTGGCTCGGCTTGCTTCTCATGTGTGTGGCCATTACTACCTATTTTATGAGCGATGATCTGTCGTTGGTGCCGAGAGGCAAACCGCGCCATGCGACATCGAGTGATACCAGAAGATAACGGAGCTTCTTAGAACATAAGAATACTGCACGGGCCAATGGCCGGCGACAAGGTCCTGCTGGCGACAGATGAGGGCAAAGAAAGTTCCCATGAGCCAAATCGTTCTCTATCCGCTGCGCTTCGAACCGATCTATCAGTATCGGCTCTGGGGCGGCAGGCGTTTGGCCGAGTTGCTGACCGCACCCCTTCCAGGCGACGACCCTATCGGCGAAGCGTGGATACTCAGTGACCGCGATGACCATGCCAGTCGCGTTGCCGATGGACCCCTTAAAGGGCGGACCATCACTCAATTGATGGAGCAGTCTCGGGAACAATTGCTGGGAAAGTTGGGCCAGCGTTTCCGTCGATTCCCGCTACTGCTGAAGTTCCTCGATGCACATGAAATGCTCTCAGTCCAGGTCCATCCCGCGGACTCGCAAACCAGCCTGCTGCCAGCAGGCGAGACCGGGAAGACCGAAGCATGGGTTGTGCTGGAGGCGGGGAAGAAAAGCCGCATCTACGCGGGCCTGAAGCCAGGTACCACTGCAGACGATCTTCGACGGGCGCTAGCGAATGGGACGGTAGCGGGCGATCTCGCATACTTCACTCCGAAGCCCGGCGATGGCGTTTTTCTACCCGCCGGTACGGTTCACGCTCTGGGCGGCGACGTCGTGGTATTTGAGATCCAGGAGGACAGCGACGTAACGTTTCGTCTGTACGACTGGGACCATGTTGACGCCAAGACCGGTCACCTGCGTGCACTCCAAGTCGATCAGGCGCTTGCTTGCATTGATTTTGTAGACGGGGCAGCCGGCTTGGTGGTGCCCGTGGTGGAGTTGGCGACGCCGGTGCGGCGCGAGAGACTATTTCGTTGCAAGCAATTCCGCTTGTGGCGTCTGCACGGGCAATCACCGTTTACCGTCGGCGCCGCGGGTGTGGCGCGCGTGCTGGTATGCATCGAGGGCGCGGGGCAAGTCGAGCACGGCGGTGCCACTTATGCCGTCAGAAAAGGCGATGTACTGCTCTTACCTGCGGTTGTTGGCGAGTGTGTTTTTCGGCCAGGCAGTGCAGTGAGGGTATTGGAAATTGCGCTGCCGGAATAGTTTACAACCGAGCAAAAGAAGGATGGTTGGCGAGGGCGGAAACTCAACTTGAGATCGCAAGGATTCAGAGGTGGAAGGACCGTGAAAAAGTTAATTGTTTTTGATCTGGACGGGACATTAGCCGAAAGTAAATCAGCCCTCGACGCCGAAATGGGGGCACGACTGCATGACCTTCTCGGCGTCGTCAAAGTCGCCGTCATCTCCGGAGGCGATTGGCCTCAGTTTGAGAAACAACTGCTCTCTCATCTTCCCCACGACGGAAGCCTGGTGAATTTATCTCTCCTTCCTACGTGTGGAACCAAGTTCTTCCAATACACAGGGGAATGGAAGAAGCTTTATTCAGAAGATTTCACCGCGGGTGAAAAACAGAAAATCATCAGCTCTCTAAAGAAAGCCGTCGAAGTAGCGGGCTTCAAGGTCGAAAAGTTCTGGGGAGAAGCAATTGAGGACCGGGGAAGCCAGATAACATATTCCGCTTTAGGGCAGCAAGCCCCCTTGGAAGAAAAGGACAAATGGGATCCCGATTTCGCCAAACGCAAAAAGATCAAAGCGATTCTCGACCCTCTTATTCCCGGGTTTTCGGTGCGACTGGGAGGTGCGACATCGATTGATGTCACCAAACCTGGCATTGACAAAGCCTACGGCATCAGAAAGCTACGAGACCTGCTAAACATTTCATTGAAAGAAATGATTTACGTTGGCGATGCCTTGTTCGTCGGAGGGAACGATTATCCGGCTGAGGAAGCAGGCGTTGTTTCCATCTCAGTTCGAGGTCCCAGTGAAACGAAATGCGTTACCGAAGCAATTATTGCTTGCTTAGATGGTGATCACCCAACGTGACCTGCTGAGGAGATTTGATGAGCGGATTTAAGTTGCAGCGCCTCGGAATGGTGATGGAGCCGGAGCCAGATAATCCCCAGGAGATCGAAGGAGTCCTGAATCCGGCTGCCGTTCGTGGCCCTGATGGTGCGCTCTACCTCTTTCCGCGGCTGGTCGCGCCTGGAAATTACTCGCGAATTGGCATTGCGCGAGTGCAGTTCAATGAAGCTGGCGATCCCGTGGGCGTCGAGCGACTTGGCATCGCATTGGAACCGGAAGCCGATTATGAGCGGCGGCCCAACGGTGGCGGTGGCTGCGAAGATCCTCGCGTCACGCTCGTGGAACCGCTTCGGCGCTACATCATGACGTACACCGCGTTTTCGCCTCAAGGGCCAAGGATCGCTTTGGCCTTGTCGGCGGACCTCTTCCACTGGCAGCGTTTGGGGCTCGCGAACTTTGGTCCGTATCAAGGCATCGAGTTCGGCGACGAAGATGACAAAGATGCCAGCCTCTTTCCTGTCGCTATCCCTAATCCATCCGGACATCCGGAACTGGCCATCCTCCACCGGCCGCTTTTCCCCGGCACTCGCCCGGAGGAAACCGCCTGCCACGCCGCTTCTCGTGAGCTGGATCTTGATCGGGAAAGCATCTGGATTTCCTACTGCCCGATGCTCTTGGAGAACAGTGAACCAGATAGCTTCGGTCAGTTTACCTCGCATCACCGGCTAGCCGCCCCGGTAGCGGCTCAAAATTGGTGGTGGCACTCCGCCCATCCTAACTCGGCACGGCTGGCTAATCATTTACCACGGCGTGAGCGAAATGCCAAAGCCGAACGATAACCGCCATCCGTTGTGCTACTCGGCCGGAGTGATGATGCTCTCCAGGGAGCATCCGCAGGTGATCCGCTATCGTTCGGGGGAGCCCGTATTGACGCCGGTGTTACCGAATGAATGCAGCGGGACTATCGCCAACGTCGTGTTCCCCACGGGCATCGATCGGCGCGACGATCTTGGCACGCCGGACCGCTTCGACGTGTATTACGGGATGGCCGACAACCGGATTGGCGTGGCGCGCCTTGACCTACCGGAGTTCTTGCCCCCGGGAAAAGTCGCCGACCCGCCAGGTGCAAAGGTGTAGAGCGCCGGTTTTGGGGGTTTAAACAGTGGATGATACTTCTTCGACAACGACTGTCCACGGATTTTCCAAGACTCCTCTGAACTAGATTCGGTGAAGGCAACAGGAATAGAAAGGAATACCCATTATGAAACCCAATCCCGACCAAGCCAAAGTTTCCAAATCGAAGCCGGGGTCGGTGCCCGATGCAAAGGACGACCTGAAATCCCTGCCCCTGCCGGAAGTGGAGAAGAAATTAGAGTCGTCACCGGACGGCCTCAGTCAAGCCGAGGCTCAGAAACGGCTGACGCAATACGGCCCCAACGAGTTTGAAGAAAAGAAAACCAATCCGTTCCTGAAATTCCTCACCTATTTCTGGGGCCCCATCCCATGGATGATCGAGGCGGCCGTAATTCTGTCGGGGATAGTCCGGCACTGGATGGATTTTTTCATTATCCTCCTTCTGCTTGTTTCCAACGCCGTGGTCGGATTCTGGGAAGAACACCAGGCAGGCAACGCCATCGCGGCTCTGAAGGCCAAGCTGGCGATCAATGCCAAGGTGAAACGTGATGGGAAGTGGATCACCCCGGCGGCGCGTGAGTTGGTGCCGGGCGACGTCATCCGTGTGCGCCTCGGCGACATAGTGCCGGCGGATGCGCGCTTGTTGGAGGGTGACCCTGTCGAGGTGGACCAATCCGCGTTGACAGGCGAATCTTTGCCCGCCACTCGCAATCCGGGAGAGGCGGTGTTTTCGGGGTCGATTATCCGCCAGGGTGAAATCGACGCGATGGTGTACGCCACCGGGGCGAACACCTATTTCGGCAAAACCGCGCAACTGGTGCAGGAGGCACACACCGTCAGCCATTTCCAGCGTGCTGTGCTGAAGATTGGCGATTACCTGATCATTCTTGCAGTGTCCCTGGTCGTGTTGATATTGGCCGTGGCGCTCTTCCGTGGCGATCCCATCCTCAATACGTTGGAGTTCGCCTTGGTGCTTCTGGTGGCCGCGATCCCCGTGGCAATGCCCACGGTGCTGTCCGTGACCATGGCAGTCGGCGCGCGACTGCTGGCAAAAAAAGAAGCCATCGTGACCCGGTTGTCGGCCATCGAGGAACTAGCCGGCGTGGACGTGCTGTGTTCAGACAAGACCGGTACCCTGACGGAGAACAAGCTGACGTTGGGCGATCCATTCAGCGTTAGCGGTATCCCTGCCGACCAACTCATCCTCGACGCTGCACTAGCTTCACGTGCGGAAGACAAGGACACCATCGACTTGGCCGTGATCGGTGCCGTGAAGGATGATAAGGCGTTGAAGAACTATCAGGTGGTCCATTTTCAGCCGTTCGACCCGGTGCATAAGCGCACCGAAGCCACTGTCAAAGGCGGGGACGGAAAACAGTTCTTTGTGGCCAAGGGAGCGCCGCAAGTGATTTTGGAGATGTCCACTAACGCCGGCGAGGTGAAACCGGCCGTCGAGAAGGCCGTCAATGAATTTGCGACTCGTGGCTTCCGTTCCTTGGGCGTGGCCCGGGCCGATCAGGAAAATAAGTGGCAGTTTGTTGGGGTGCTGCCGCTGTTCGATCCGCCCCGCGAGCAGGCCAAAGCCACCATCGCGAGCGCCCGGCAGATGGGTGTCACCGTCAAGATGGTTACAGGCGATCAAATGGCCATCGCCCAAGAAACTGCTCGGCAGTTGGGGATGGGCACCAACATCCTTGATGCCAGCGGATTGGGCGACACGAAACGTCAAGAGACAGCGCAGTCGGCCGAGGCCATCGAAAAAGCGGACGGTTTCGCCCAGGTCTTCCCCGAACACAAATTCCACATTGTGGACGTCCTCCAAAAACGCGGCCACATCGTCGGCATGACCGGCGACGGGGTAAACGATGCTCCCGCGCTGAAGAAAGCAGACTGCGGAATTGCAGTTTCCGGCGCGACAGACGCGGCGCGCGCGGCAGCGTCCATCGTGCTGCTGACCTCCGGTTTATCGGTGATCATCGACGCGATCAAGGAGAGCCGCCGCATCTTCCAGCGGATGAACAGCTACGCGATCTACCGCATCGCCGAAACACTGCGCGTGCTCTTCTTCATGACGCTGGCGATCTTGGTGTTTAACTTCTATCCGCTGACCGCGGTGATGATTGTGATGCTGGCATTGCTCAACGACGGAGCCATCCTGTCCATCGCCTACGACAACGTTCATTACAAGGATAAGCCCGAGGCCTGGAACATGCGCCTGGTGTTGGGGATCTCTACGGTCCTGGGCGTCATTGGGGTCGTGTCCGCGTTTGGCCTGTTTTATCTTGGCGAGCGCGTGTTTCACCTCGATCGCGCGCACATCCAGACGCTGATGTACCTGAAGCTGTCCGTGGCCGGACATCTGACGATCTTCCTCACGCGCACGCGCGGCCCGTTCTGGTCCATACGCCCCGCGCGGATTTTATGGGCAGCTGTGCTCGGCACGCAAACCGTGGCGACGTTGATAGCGGTTTATGGGCTGTTTATGACCCCTCTTGGCTGGGGCTGGGCACTGTTCGTTTGGGGCTACGCTCTGGCTTGGTTCCTCCTGAACGACCGCGTGAAACTGCTCGCGTATCGTATTTTTGACCCTACGAAAGCCCCATTGTTGGCCAAGAAGCCGCTCGACCTTACGCCGCGGATTGCTACACGGGCCTATGAACTCTACCAGCAGCGAGTCCGTGGCGAGAGCCAGGCGGATCAAGACTGGCTGGAGGCGGAACGCGAGATTCGGAAAGATGAGGCAGGAAAAACGAAGGCTGCTTCAACGTCCTCCTAAGCCGTATGTGTGGTGAGCGCGACCGACGCCGCTCGTGGCACCGGAAGGGTGAAAATGAAAATCAATTCAAAGGATTTCCGTGTGCGGCCCGGCGAAAAGGTCGACCTTGGAAAGTGGCCGACAACTGTCCAGTCTGTTTACAAGTCCAAGAAGCAATATCGAAAACTTCTGGAAAAGCACGTTGAGAAGTTGAGCTCGCTGCAACAACTCCACTATGCGTCCAACCGCTATGCGTTGCTGATGATTTTTCAGGGGATGGACGCTGCCGGAAAGGACGGCGCTATCCGGCACGTCATGTCCGGGGTCAATCCGCAAGGCTGCGAGGTGTTCAGTTTCAAACAGCCGAGCGCCGAGGAGCTGGAACATGATTTTCTCTGGCGCACGACCTGCCGGCTTCCCGAACGCGGGCGAATCGGCATCTTCAATCGCTCTTACTACGAGGAAGTGCTGGTGGTCCGGGTGCATCCAGAGACACTTGGCAACGAGGGGCTTTCGGAGGAGTTGCGCGACAAAAAGGATATTTGGAAGGAGCGATACCGTTCCATTGCGGACTTCGAGGAGCATCTCCACCGTAACGGGACACGGATCATCAAGTTCTTCCTTCACCTATCGAAGAACGAACAACGAAAGCGCTTCCTCGAGCGCATTGACGATAAGGAGAAAAACTGGAAATTCAGCCTCGCGGACATTCATGAAAGAAAATTCTGGAAGGATTACCTGGAGGCTTTTCAGGATTGCCTGCACGCGACAAGCACCCATCACGCGCCCTGGTACGTCGTTCCCGCAGATGACAAGGAGAATGCCCGGTTGATTGTCTCCCAAATTGCGATTGATGCGTTCGATGAACTTAAGATGGCATATCCCAAGACTACCGCGAAACGGCGGAGGGAATTGGAATCTATCCGCGGGCAGCTGGCGAAGTAGTGGTCGAAGTATGACCTCTTATTTGACAAGTGCTGCCAAGGCAGACAAGGAACGCTCGCACCATATGAATATGAACTCTCTCAAGGAAACCGGCACAAGAACTCAGGCTGGTCAGGGTGTCGTTGCGGCTAAGCCGACGCACCCGAGTGTTGCGGCGAACTGCCCACATCTTGCTTCTGCGAGGAGCGGGCGTTACGGTCCTTCTCAGCCCAGTAGGGACCCATGCTGCGCAGAAAGTCAGGGAACAACTCATGACCTCCGGTAACGGTGCCGCAGTTGCACCACCCATTCCGTCTGCAACGCCGGCTCAGACTGCCGCGTCGAGCGGACTCACGAGCGCCGAGGCATCCGACCGCCTTCAGAACGACGGGCCAAATGCAATGCCCGACACGTCTGCTCATCCGCTTCGAAATGCGCTTGCCAAATTCGTGGCGAATTGGCAGGATTGCCGGCGCGAGTGCGATTCTGGCAGGTTTTTTCCTGGCCTTCTGTATAGCGATACTAGCGGTAGGCAGGTTCGAAATGGGGCTCGGAATCGAAGACCTGAGAACTCTCTCTGTCGTTGCGATCGTCTATGGCAGCCAAGCCACAATTTACGCCATCCGAGGACGTAGCCACCTTTGGGGATTCCGTCCGACTAAATGGCTTGTGATGTCCTCTATCGCCGACCTTCTGATTATCTCAGCGTTGGCTACGCGGGGAATCGCAATGGCGCCACTGTCGATGTCGGTTGTGGGGTGTGAGTTTGCAGCGGCTATCCTTTTCTATTTGATCCTGGACACAGTGAAGATTCCTGTTTTGCCCGTCTTGGACTCTCCTAGGGGAGCGCTTGCCGGAGATAGTAAGCATGGGAGATCAGAAACAGCAAGTGGTCGACGTGACAGCAACCATCGCACCACCCGCTCAAGGCCGCGTGGAAACCAGGATCTTCATCTGACGTCGGGCAACGGTCGTCACGGTTTTTAAGATAAGGAGAATCAAATGGAATTGGGCATGATCGGATTGAGCCGGATGGGAACCAACATGGTGCGGCGCCTTCTGCCCGCCGGACACCAGTGCGTCGCATACGACCGACAACCGGAGGTCGTAAAGGCACTTGCGAAGGAGGGCGCGGTCGGAACCGCATCGCCTGAAGAATTCGCGCATAAGCTGAAATCGCCGCGCACGGTCTGGATGATGGTGCCGACCGTTGATGCCGAAACCACGCCGTTGCGCGATCTTGAGCACTACGCATGCGACCTGAATCTCGTCGAAATTGTCGAGGTCTGGCGTCGCGGCGGCGTCATCTCTTCCTGGCTCCTGGACCTGGCCGCTAGCGCGCTCGTCGGTAGCCCGGATTTGGCAAAGCTCGCCGGCCGCGTTTCGGATTCGGGAGAGGGACGCTGGACGATCAAGGCTTCCATCGACGAGTCAGTTCCGGCTCCCGTCCTCAGTGCTGCACTGTATGAACGTTTCAACTCGCACGGCGAGGACGACTTCGCCGACAAGCTGTTGTCGGCCCTTCGTTACCAGTTCGGCGGTCATGAGGAAAAAGCCGCCGCCAAAAAGGTGGCCTCCTGATGAGCGTCTCCCGCTCGGACGCGCTGGTGCTCTTCGGTGTAACGGGTGATCTCGCCCACAAGATGATCTTCCCGGCACTCTACGCGATGGTGAAGCGCGGCACTCTCAAGGTCCCGGTAATCGGCGTCGCCTTCCCGAAGTGGAGCCTGACCCGTCTGCACAAGCGAGTGACGGACAGTATAAAGCGATCAGGCGGAATCGATAACCGGCGTGCTCACCAGCACCTTCTATCCTTATTTAAGTATGTGAGTGGAGATTATAAGGACCCAGCAACGTTCACGGCGATAAAAAAGGAGTTGGGTAACGCTTGGCACCCAGCCCACTATCTCGCCATCCCGCCTTCACTTTTCGAGACCGTGATCAAAGGCCTTGGCGCCGCGAAATTGACCGAGAATGCGCGCGTCATTGTCGAAAAGCCCTTTGGACGCGACCTCGCCTCTGCGCGGGAGCTTAACCGCGTCGCGCGCTCAGTGTTCCCTGAGGATTCGATCTTCCGCATCGACCACTTCCTCGGAAAAGAGGCGATCATGAATATCCTCTATTTCCGATTTGCTAATTCGTTCCTCGAGCCGATCTGGAACCGCAACTACGTGGCCAGCGTCCAGATTACTCTGTCGGAGGACTTCGGCGTGGGTGGCCGCGGCGCGTTTTACGAAACCGCCGGCTGTCTGCGGGACGTGATCGAGAACCACATGTTCCAGATCGTCACGCTACTTGCTATGGAACCGCCAGCCGATAGGGATTTTGGAGCCGTGCAGAATGAGAAAGCCAAAGTCTTTCAAGCCATGCGCCCTCTGAAATCGAACGACATGGTGCGCGGCCAGTACGCTGGCTACCGGAAGGAGCCAGACGTGGCGAAGCACTCCGACGTCGAAACTTTCTGCGCCCTGCGGCTTTTCATCGACTCGTGGCGCTGGCAGGGAGTTCCCTGGTATCTGCGCTCCGGCAAATACCTGGCCGAGAATGTCACCGAAGTAGTGGTAGCGCTGAAACCGCCTCCGCAGAGGCTTTTCGCCGACTCAGCACCAACGACGGGGCTGGCTAACTATTTGCGTTTCCGGCTCTCCCCCAGCTCGGCCGTCGCCCTCGCCGCTCGTGTCAAGCTCCCAGGAAAGGAGTTCGTCGGGGACCAGCGAGAGCTCTACCTGTTCGAAGAACAGCCAGGAGAGGAAACGCCCTATGAGCGGCTTTTGGGAGACGCCCTGGTAGGAAACGGTGCGCTTTTCACGCGCGAAGACGCGGTTGAGGCCGCCTGGGCGGTGGTCGATCCTGTCCTTAAGAACCACCCCCGGGTTCGCCCCTACAAGCGCCACAGCTGGGGCCCGAAACAGGCCGACACGATCATCGCTTCAGACGGCGGTTGGCACAACCCCAGCCTCAGGGACACATCCGGATGATGAACCCGCCGATGATAAGGAGAATGCCTGGTTGATTGTGTTCCAAATTGTCCTCGATGCGTTCGATGCACCTAAGAGGGCATATCCCGAGACCACCGCGAAGAGTCCGCGCGAACTGCAATACATCCTCAAGCAGCTGTCGAAGTGAAGTTCGAATTGTGGTCTCTTATTTGACAATTGCGGCAGATTCGACTCGTCGGCACCCATTGGATATGATTTCTCTCTATTAAGACGGGTACAAAAACTCGGGCTGTTCGTCGGATTTGTTTCCCTCACCTATCTGGCCCGGACCGATCATGGGCGTCCATCGCGCCCTGCGCCGCGATCCTGCCCGCCGCTGTGGGCTTCCCTTTCAGAATCCACTCGAAGCCACTCCGATCATGGCGCCTACCGCGGGCCCGACAAGGTTTATCCAAGTCGTGTGGAAGTCGCCGCGCACCACATCCGGCGCAGGCGAACGCACCGGACTCAAATGCGCTCCGCTCACTGCGCCCATAAAGTAGATGATCGCCATCACCAAGATTCCCGGGGCCACCACCATCATGCCCAGCGTGACTCTGACACCGCTCATCGCCGCTACGACACCGCCACCGGCAGCGACCAGCACCAACAGGAAAGTGTCCCAGGTCTCCGAGAAGACGCGTCGCCACTCAAGGGAGGGATCGAAGAAATCAAGTGCTAACTGCCCTTGTTGCTGCTCCGCCGCGTCCGGCCACCCACGCTCAGTCGACTCCATGCCCACCCCCCGTTCAATGGAGTGCCCGGGTAGCGCTCAACCCTTCCCGTGCTGGACAACTTCCACGGGCATGTGACTCAGCTTTACGAAAACTCGGCTCCGACGTCGCAAGGGCCACCAATCGTAAAGGTAGATCTGCATCGGTCGCCACATAGCGACCCATCCGGCGATCGTGAGGCTCTCTCTCACAACGGCAGCCCAGGTGTCCGCGTCGCCGCCTAACAATATCTTGCTGAGAAGTAGACAGGCAGACAAGAACAGCAGTCCGATGAAAAGACTGGTACGACCTTGCTTTAAAAGACGCCTGAACTCCAAGTTAGTAATTTGGGCACGGTGGGCAAAGTGGTTGTGGACGGCCGTCCTGATGAGCTCTTTGGGGTCTTCAGCCGGCCACTGGTCCAAGTAGATACGCAATTTGATCGGAGCGTGAGGGGAGAATTCTTGAGCCCAGCTTACGATGAATTCTTCTGCGTCGTCGTCGAGATCCTTCTCAATGAACGGAGAAGGGTCCATCGAATTGAAGAGCTGGGTCATTTCGTGCAGTTTCAGACTTATGATGTGCAGGGGCCCCGGGTCCGTGGCGGCGGCTTTTGGTAAAGAAGAACGCATATGAAAATTCTTGCTACCTTCCGTCCTGCCAATATTATCGGCTTTGTGCCCCAAGAACTGGTTCCTGGTTTCCTTCCGAACCGACATTTCGCTGGCGGGCTCGAAGTCTCCTTTTGTCATCGGATTGTGAGGCCATCATAACTGCCCTAAGTATTCCAGCGAGCTGTCGAGAGTTGGCATGGTGCTTTCTTACCGATGGCGGGCGTGGTCCCAGCTTCAGGATTCCTTGCGGTCACCGGCAGAAAGATTGTAGAGCCATGCGAAAAGAAGTCCTGCGATAGCTCCGTCAATTAATCCGTCAATTGTGCCAATCACGATATCCACAAACGACCGTGAGGCATGAAACCACGGATAAACGGAGCCGATCATTTCGAGAAAGCTAACACCGAAGGTTGGCCTGACAAGGTTGATGAGTCCGACGAAAAGGATACCGCCGCCCCAGAGTAGCCCACTGGCAACCATCATCCCTTTGAGTGAAAGTCGCATTGTAAGTCCTCCTCTTGAACTACGTTCTAACCTAGATCTCTTGCTGCGCGGTGCATCTTCGCGAGAAGGTGTGACCAGCCCGAGTTTTTGTACCACGGCGAATGAGAGAGTTTACATCCTTGATCGGACCTGGTTTTTTGTACCAAAGCTAAGGCGAGTTTTCGGCTGTTTCAGACCTAAGGGAATCGCGGCTAGCCGCGATTCCCTTGGCGAATTCGTTCGGCGTCCTCTCTCCGAGAGCCCTGTGAGGACGGCTCTCATTGTACTCCTGCCTCCAAGCTTCAATGCTCTCTTTCGCCTCGGCCAGCGTTGCAAACCAATGCGTGTCCAGGCACTCCGCCCGAAACGTTCCGTTGAACGATTCCACGTACGCGTTGTCGGTCGGCTTCCCCGGCCTGGAAAAGTCGATCTTCACTCCGTTCTGATAAGCCCACAGGTCCATGATCTGACTGGTGAACTCTGATCCGTTGTCGCAAAAAAGCACTTTTGGTACACTCCGTTCGAAGCGAAGCCGGTTCAAGACCTCTACCACATCCGTTCCCTTCAACGATTGCCCCACTTCAATCGCCGGGCTTTCTCTCGTGAACACATCCACGATGGTCAGTGCTCGGAAGCGCCGGCCATCCGTCAACTGGTCCGCCACGAAATCTAAGCTCCACGCTTGGTTCGCTGCCGTTGGCCGTATCCGTTCACCCCGCTGTTCCGAGGCACGCCGATGCCGTTTCGGCCTGTGTTTTAGCGCTAATCCTTCTTCCTGATACAAGCGTTGGACCACCGTCTTTCCCACTCCCCAGCCCTCCCGGTTCAGCAGCACCACGATCTTTCGGTATCCGTAGCGCACCCGCGTCTGAGCAATCTCGCGAATCCGGATTCGCAGAGCCGTACGCGGATCCTTGTGGCCGCGATAGCGATACATCCCCCGATTCGTTTTAGTCACCCGGCAGGCTCGCCGCTCGCTCACCCGGTAACCCACGCTCAGATACTCCACCGCAGGACGATACCGTGAGGGCTTCAGAATTTTTTTCTTAGCACATCCTGCAACATGGCCTTGTCCAGCGTCAGATCAGCTACAATACGTTTCAGTCGCGTATTTTCCTCGGCCATCTGCTTCAACTGCCGGACTTGATCGATCTCCAGCCCGGTGTACTTCTTCTTCCACCGGTAAAATGTCTGTTCGGAAACCCCGACCTGCCGAATCAACTCGGCTACCGGAATCCCCAGCTCAGCCTGCTTCAAAATGGCAACGATCTGCTCAACGGAAAAGCGCTTCTTTTTCACGGCAAATCCCCCCTCTTTCAGGTTCAGATTCTGCCGGAAACTAACCCTGCTTTTGGATCAAAAAATCGAGGTCCCATCAGAGTGAATTCTCTCTCACTCCCGCTGGTACAAAAAACCCCGGTCAGTTCAATTCTGAGTTACTACTACCAGAGGGCTTCGATGACAAATAGCATGGATGTTATGGTCGCTGATAGTTGGGCGGGGCAGGGCACACGGTAGATTTCAACCAATCATTTTTATTCGTGTTCTTGTGGGCGATCCCGGATTGCATCGGCTTGTTGGATTCAATCGTCTCAATCAACTTCCCGGCGCACAGCAACGTCGCAGCAAACAGGATGGCGTGTTTAGGTTCTTCGGTGATGGGATCTCCGGAAGGATTTGCGGCAGAAGTGTGGAAGAACAGTCTACTACGGGGCGGTTGTCCCGCCTACGGGAACGTTTCCGCCGTTGGCGCAGACCGCTCCAAAATCGTGACCCCTTGAAGCCCCTATCTGCAATCGCCAATGTTTATGCGAGTAAGACATGGTCCCGGAGGAGGGAGTCGAACCCACACGGGGAGTGATCCCCGGCAGATTTTGAGTCTGCTGCGTCTGCCAGTTCCGCCACTCCGGGAGAACTGTATTGAAAATAGCATGAGCGGAGAAGCGGGTAAAGCTTGGGGTGGAAGTCGCGATTCCGTCAAAACTATTGGCCAGGAATCGTGTGGCCTATCGGGAGAGCATGCGGTACCTTGAGTGCGAGGCATTGCAGCAAGGCGCCCTGCTGGCGGGTAGCGCAGGTAAGCCATTTTCACCGGAGGCACGGCCGTGGCCATCGTTTTTAACCAGAGTGAAGTGATCCGAGAGGTGGCGGGAAATGGAGTGGAACGCCAGACATTGTTGACGCGCGAGCGTGTCGCCGGGACCAACCTGCTACTGGACCGCCTGAAGCTTGCCGCCGGCGCGTCGTTCGAGTTTGCGATTGCCTCGCAGAGTGTTGCGTGGTTTCAAATGCTGAGCGGCACAGCGAAAATTGTTTACGCGCAGGGAAGCGAGAACCTTTGCGACTCGCACATCGTCCTGTTGCCTCCGGGATTTCGTGGAACGCTGACGAGCAACCCGGGCACAAGTTTGCTTTACGGAGAGGTGCCGAATGCCGCGCGCTTCGATCCAGGACTGGCGGCACATCCGCCGAAGCTCCGCGTCGTCGATTGGATGCGCGAACCGGTGCTGCAATCCGAGCATGACGCGCGCAAGCGGATCTACCTGGTGACACCGAAGCTTTTCGGCACAAAGGCCATCAAAGGCGAGATGATCATCTATCCCGCGGGAACAACGGGAGCGAATCATCATCACGAGGGCGCGGAACACTTCATGTACTTCTTGCGCGGGCGCGGCACGACCTATGCGAACGAAAAGCCCTTCGCCGTGCGCGAGGGCGACGTGGTGTATTACCCGGATCGCGAGCGGCATTATCTTTCGGCCAGCCAGGGCGAAGAGATGGTGTTTGCGGAATTCTTCGCGCCCGGGGAATGCACGACGATCTGGGTGAATGAAAGTAGAATATGCGCGTGGCTGCCCACGGGCCGCGACATTAAGGGCGGAACGCCGGCGCGCGAAATCCAAGGCCACAGCTCGAAGGAAGTGGCGATTCCGCAGGACGTGTGAGGCCTCGCCCGTCCGGTAAGCAGCGAGGCGAGTTGGGAAGCCGAACATCTATTCGCTGTTGTGGAGATGAACGGTCTTGCCGCTAAGCCACCGCCGGAGAAAGCCCTGGATTGCTTTCGCGGGCAGCAGGGTGTTCAATACCAGCCAGACCGCAAGAAATCATCGCTCCAAGCGAGGCAGGCATGAAAAAGATTACGCGTCGAAATCTGTTGCAAACCTCCGCCTTGATGGCCGGAACTGCCTGTGTCTGGCGTGAAAATCCTCTGGACATCTTTGCTGCTACAGAGACCCCGGAACAGAAACGGCCTGATTTGAAATTCCCGACCGCGGCTCGTGACCGACTCGCGGTAGCGACCTGGCCATTCCGCGCGGAGATTGAGAGCGCAACCAACGAATACCGGGATAAAAAAGTGCCGGGGATGGATTTGCGGGATTTCGCGGCGAAGGTACGCGAGCGCTTTGGCGTGCCGGGCGTGGAGCCGCTGAGTTCGCACTTCCCTTCGACGGGCGATCGCTACCTCAATGGTTTTCGCGAGGCGATCGAGAAGGCGGGCGTGCATGTGGTGAACATTCCGGTCGACAACGAGCATAGCTATTACGACGCCGCTGCGGCAGCCAGAAAGCTGGCGGTCGAGAACGGGAAGAAGTGGGTCAATGTGGCGGCAACGCTGGGGTCGCCGAGCGTGCGGACTTCCATCGCGCCGGCGAGCAATTCCAAACCCGACGTGGAACGCACGGCGGATTCCCTGCGAGAGTTGGTGGAGTACGCTGCCGAGCGGAGCATTCTGGTGAATCTGGAGAATGACAATCTGGTGAGTGAGGACGCGTTTTTCATCGTGAAGGTGGTTGAGAAAGTGAATCTTCCCTACCTGCACGCGCTTCCCGATTTTTGTAATTCGATGAACAGTGGAGATGAGAAATTCGGCTATGCAGCGCTGACCGCGATGTTCGGCAAAGCCTACAACATCTGTCATGTGAAGGATTCCGAGGCGGATGAGGGAGGGAGGGCCGTGCGCGTGGATTTGAAAAAGGCCTTCGAGATCCTGAGGACCAGCCAGTTCAAGGGCTATTGCTCAATGGAATGGGAGGGGGCCGAGGATTCCAATTACGGAACTAAGAAATTGATTGTGGCATCGTTAGAATATTTGGGGTGAGGATGTTTCGAGTAATGGGCCGACAGAGGTGGACACGGCTGTGTGCTTGAGGGCGCCACGTGCAAATGAAAGCCTAATCCGATGCGGCCGCCCGCTCTTGCGGGACTTCCTCGTTGCGGGGCAGTTGCAATACCTTCTGCAGCGCAGGAGCCGCCTTCACAATTACCGGTCTCTCAAGACTGTTCTCCAGCAGGAATTTGCCGGCTGCGAGCTGCGCCGCATTTTCCTCGGATTCCGCCAGCCCCGGTACGCGCACGATCAGCGCGTCCACGGACTTTTCTACCCGCATTCCCACAGCAGATGCCACGCCACACTTGCGTAATATGCGCGCCATTCGCAGCACGCCGGCCAGTATGCATATGATCTTTTGTTCGTCCAACGGAAATCGTGCAAAACCCTTGTGCTTGGGTTGCGGCAAACCACCGCGATGATATCGCACGACATTTGCCAGGATCTCCCACTCCATTTCCGTCCAGCCCGGCGGAAGCGTCATGGCGCGCAAGTATTTCCTGGCTGCTTTCTGGGGTGAAGGAGCGTCGAGGCCTGCTCCGATGCCATGCAATCTTGCCGCGCCCTGCATGATTTTGCGCAAATCTTTGCTCGCGAAGACCGGCCCCGCGTGCACCCGGCCCAAAGCGTCGAACAACCGGACAGCCAGTCGTGAAACCGCCGCTATCCGCCGGGAATTTCCTTCCAGCGCCCGCGATGTGACACGCAACCTCGCCAACGATGCAGCCTCGAGCCGGCTGCCCTCGGGAAAACTGCGCTTCCATTCCTGCCACACACCGCCTTCGCCCACAGCCAGGCGTCGATAACTCTCAATACGTTCATGCCGCTCGATGGCAATGCGTTCGGTCCAGGCGGCTCGAGCTTGCTCCAGGTCCGGCGCGGATTTCGCAATGGTCGCTACAAGCACATCGAGGTCGTGGACTTCGCCGAGCAGATCCTGAAGCCGCTTCAGATCTTCGCCCCACTCCTGGTACCGCGCGGGGAGCAGGCTTTCCACCGCATAGCGAAATCGTTTCACCCCGATACGCAACGCGTGCCAGGCTTCCGGTTTCTCCGAGCGCAAGGCGCGAACATGAAGTTCTCTTGCCGCCTCCATACGCTCCAGTGCCAAACACTCGGCAGCCGCTCCGTCGGGAGGCACCATGCGGCTTCGCTGGTGCAATTTGCGCTCCAGTTTCTTCCAGGACTTCAGGTCAAACTTCTCCGCGGCGCGCAGGACTGCTGCTTGCCGCTCTTTTTCACTCGCCTCGAAGAGGAGCAGAAGGCATTCCCGAAGCGGGTCCCTTTCCGCGCCCAGTTTCTTCGCCCATTCTTCCAGAACCTGCGTGTCGCGAAGTACGCCCAATTGGCGGAACAGTTTTCTCCCCAGCTTGCGCATGTCCGACCAGGACGGGTCCGGGTCCACTTCCTGCATCACAGCGCCTACCGAGCGGCAACGTCGTATTGCCACGCGCAGGTCATGGACGGCATCGGGCTGGGGCGCGGCACGCACCTTCTCCAGTTCTTTCAGGACGCGTCCCATCCAGAACTGCAAGCCCCGGTGCTCGCCACGCCCGCCAGTCAATGTGCTTCCCGTTGCCATTGCTTGTTGGCCGCTACCGCCGGTTTCGGCGGCCCCTTCGGCCTGGCTATAGGCTAGTCCGATGCCTCAGCCGCGTCCAGTAGAGCGCGCTGGGCCAGAGTTCGGGCAGCATGCGCGCCAGCACAAGTCCCATCACCACACAGGCCACCGCGCAGATCAGGAACACATGTCCTGGCTCAGGGTGTCCTAACCGAAGCATGGCGTATTGAGCCAGAGGTTGGAGCGCAATCCCACCAAATGATAGAAGGTTCGAAGCACCAATCACCCGCCCTTTTACCTCGGGTCTCGGACGGTTCTGAATTAATGCATTGATCGGCACCACAAAGAAGCCTGCCGAGGTTCCTAAAACGAAAAGCAACAGCATCACCCACTCATAGCTCAAGCCCGGGATGAACAGAGCGGCGGTTGCCAGAACGATGCCGGTCATGCCCGGCAAGATCATTCCCGTCTCAATTTTTCGCCCCGAGGCGTGGCCGGCCAGAAAACTTCCCGCAGCGATCCCGAGACTGAGCGCCGCAAGAAGATAGCTGCTATGAGCTTCGTCAACGAGCAAAATATCGGTCGCGTACAGGACAATGTTCAACAGCAGGATGGCTCCGAGAAACCAAAAGAAAGTATTGGCGATCACGGCGACCCAGAGCACGACGTCCTGCCTCATTCGCTGAATCTCTTCCAGGAGTTCCTTCGGCCAGTTCCAGTGAAAATGGCGTTGCGGATCAGCGGCAGGCACGCGAGTAATGCCCAGGCTGGTTAGCAGCCCGGCCAGGCCCATGCCGAAAAAGAAAATTCCCGACCACTGCTGGCGCCCGTGAAAATGGTGGGCCAGAAATCCTCCGGCCAAAGTGCCGGCGATCGCCGCCATCAAGGTCCAGAGTTCGATCACACCATTGCCCCAGCTCAATTTGCTGGTGGGCAGAAGCTCTGGCAGCAGGCCGTATTTGGAGGGCCCGAAAATGGCTTCTTGAGTGCAAACGAAAAACAAGGCCACTGCCGCCAGGTCCAGGCGGTTCACCCAGAAGGCATACGTCGCAAATGCCATGGTGAGCAACTCCAGTCGCTTAGTCCACACCGTGACGCTGCGCTTGCTGAAGCGGTCCGCGAAATATCCGCCGGGAATGGAAAAGACCACGAAGGGAATCGCGAAGACCAGGGGCACGATCAGCACGAAAAGAAAATCGCGGCGTTCCCGCGAGACGCCGGATTCCAGGACAAGAAAACTCACCAGCCATTTCATTGCGTTGTCGCTGAAAGCACCCTGGAATTGCGTGGCAATCAGCGCCCAGAAGCCCAGAAGACGGCCCCGGGGATCACCGGACGGATATGGGTCGCCTGGTTGTGCTGGGAAATTCTCCATGAACAACGGGAGTCTATCCTCTCCCCCTGGCAGCTGCAACCGTGGCGGCTCCAGAATCCCGGGAAGCTGGCATGACCCTTCGGATTCGTTCGGGGCAAGAAGACATCGCTAGGTGGAGGGGGAACGGGAGAAACCTGTGCTACTTCCCTGCTTTGCGAAGAAGTTTCGGGGTGGCCAGCCAGACGAGTTCTCCGCTAGGCGGTACCAGGCGCTTCAGTTCGACCAGGGCGACGCCAGCCTTTTTCAGTGAGGAGACGTGGTGATTCGTGCCGACGGCAGTGGCAATCACGTCATCCAAATGCGGGGCATGTCCGAAAACAAAAATGGTGGAGAGGTCCTTATTCTTGGCGAGTTCACGGAAGAGTTGCAATGATTCGGCACCCGGCAAGAGCAGTTCTGATCTGGCAATTTTCTGCTTAGGATATTCGAGGGCTTCGGCGAACAGTTCCGCGGTTTGCATGGCGCGGAGGTACGGGCTACTTAACATCAGGTCCGGAATGGTGGCAACCGCGGCGACTCCCTTGGCCACTTGACGGGTCTTCTCCATACCCTCATTGGTGAGAAAGCGTTCTGGGTCCGCAGGGCACTTGGGATCCTCGCGGTCGACCGCAATGCCGTGGCGCACAATATACAGCTCCATGAGGGATGTTCCTCCTGAGATTCATCTTACAAAATTCACTGTAGATGCAGAGTAACAAGAGGCGACTTGGTGTGTATGAGTCAAAAGCAGCCACTCTTGCAGACCGCGGTAGTGTGCGCGCCTCAAAGCGGTGGCTTCAGTCATGGCGTAGCCGGCGGAAATAGAGTTGAAGGTGAAATTCCTTTTCGAAGAGGTCGGAGCTGCGCTCGGCGTCGCGGAGGTCTTCGGCAATATCGCCGCGGGCCTGCACTTGGAGGGTGACGGCGCCGCGCTGGTAGGAGGCACGAAGGCCGAAAATGCGTTGACGGTGGGAGTGGTCCAGACCCTCGGCGATACGGACGAGGGAAGCAAGGCGGCGGGCGATGCGCTTGTCATTGTTGTTGAGCCCGGAGTAGGCGGGGTGATGGCCGTCCGGCTCCGACTTGCGGTTATGGTAACGCACTACGGCGGCGACGACGTGGCGGTCACGCCCCTCGAGGCCGGGGATATCCCCATTAAGGGCGAGATATTCGCCATGTTTGTGGTGACCACGGTGACTGACGCGGTGCCCAAGGTCGTGGAGAAGAGCACCTGCTTCCAGTTGAACGCGAGCCTGGACCGGCAAATGGTGAACGGGCTGCAACTGATCGAAGAGCATCAAGCTGAGTTCGCGGACATGCTCCGCGTGGCGCTGATCGTATTCCAGGCGGCGGCCGAAGCTGCGGGTGGCAACGAGCATTTGACGCGCATCGGCGCTGTAGCGGTGCGGTTCCTTGCGGGAGAATGCCTCCCGCGCAATTTCCTGCAGCAGTCCCTCTCGAAGCCCGACGCTCGGAATGGCGAACAAACGAATATTGAGGTAGCGGCCCAGGGTAAGGAAGATGAGCGCGGCAACCGCCATGACATCGGCACGATCCCGGCGAACACCGTAAGCCTTCATGCGCTCGCGGACGCCAAGCTTCAAAAGATCGGGGAGGCGTTCACGGAGCAGCGAGAGTTCCAGTGTGGGCAGGCCATCCTGCCGCGGGCCTGGAGCGACATTGGCGAGAGTTTCCGCGTTGCCGCCGAGAGCGACGGCAACTTGATCGGCAAGATTGGGGCGACTGGGGAGACGCGATTCGAGGAGCGCGCGAACGTAGCGGCGCACCTGCTCGGCTTGCACCGGGCGGATGACACCGGGAATGTTGAGGGTGCTCATCAGGCGGACAGTGCCGAGGGGAATTTGAGCGCCGCGGAGAACAGCGTGATCGCGGAGGATGCTGAGCTCCAGACTGCCACCGCCGAGATCCGCGATGAATCCCGGCTGAGCCTCCGGTCCCATGGCAGCGTGGACGGCCTCGCGGCCCAAGCGGGACTCTTCTTTGGCGCTGATCACTTCCAGGAGGATATCCGCGGCTTGCTTGACGCGGCGGACGAGAGCGTTGCGGTTCTGCGCTTCACGGGAGGCACTGGTGGCAACCGCGCGGTATTTCGAGACGCCGAACTCGTCCATGATCTCGCGCAAACGGCGGAAAGCCTTGACGCTTTTTTTGAGGATGTCCTCGCTGAAGCGCGGACGGATGAAAACACTCTCGCCAAGGCGAAGCGGGTAGCGCTCCGTAATCAAGGGCTCGATATCGAGGGCGGAATAGGCGCGGGAAACGGATAAACGGACGGCATTGGAGCCGGCGTCGATAGCGGCGATGTGTACGGGGTCAGGCATGTCCGAACTAGCGCCAGAGATGGGCGAGAGCGGAGGAGGGGGAGTACTTGGTGGCGCGGATGCCGAGATGTTCGCCGATGCGCTGGCGGAGCTGCTTGTTTACGGTCGAGACGCTGGCTTCGCCATCTAGTTCGATGAAGTTGTTGCGCTTGGCCATGAGTTCAAACTCGCGCTTGATCATGGTCTGGTAGCGCACGAAAGACCAATAAAGGTCGTGAGAAAGGGACATGTCACGACCGGCTTCCCAGTAGCTGATGGCTTGCGCTTTCTTGAATTCGCGGGCGAAGGCGGTTTCCGGGCGAACGTTGAGCCAGAAGGTGAGGTGCGGGCGAAGGGCCATGGCATAGAGGCCGGTCAGGTAGTCGCGATTGATGCCGCGAACGACGCTGCGGGCGATCAGGGTGAAGATGAAGCGGTCGGCAAGTACGATCGCGCCAGAACGAAGAGCGGGCACAATGCGATGCTCGAGCTGATCAAAAAAGTCTGTCGCGTACATGAGGGCAAGCGTGAGGCGGGTGACGGCGTTCTTGGCGAGGAGTTCGTCGATATCACGGCCAACAAGGTTGGAGCGGCGGAGGCCGCTGGTTTGGACGGCGAATCCTTCCGATTCGAGCCACTCCTGGAGAAGGGCAATTTGTGTGGAACGGCCGGAGCCGTCTAGGCCTTCAACGACGATGAGATTGCCGTTGAGCTCGGCGGGATTCAGGCCAACGAGGTTTTCCCCAAAGAAGGACTGGGAATCCTCAGACTCGGTGGCAGGGGCTTTCGCGGCCGGAGATTCCGGGGCAGCGGAGACGGAGGTGACTTTGTCCTTCTCCTTCTCCTTCTCCTTCTCCTTCTCCTTCTCCTTTTCCTTCTCCTTCTCCTTCTCTTGCTCAGGCATGTTCACTCCACCACATCCGTACGAGGGGCAAAACGCTTCAGGTCGATTTTGGAGGCGGCGATATCGCGCATCTGTTTTTGCAGTTTGTTCACCGGGAGGGTGCCGTCCAGAACGACGAAGTTGTCGGTGTCAACCATTCTGTCGTATTCCTCGAGGATGCGCGCCTGGAAGAGTTTGAAGCTTTCGGGGCGCTCGTAGGAAAGGCCGAGATCCATGCCGGCTTCGTAATATTTCAGCTTGGGGCGGCCGCTGAGAATGCGATCGACAGCGACATCGAGGGGCGCCCGGAAATAAAAAATGATGTCGGGAACCGGGGCAAAACGGTAGAGATTGCGAAGCCAGCGCTGCGAACAACCCCGGGCCGCATCGCGCGCGAAGGCGGTGTAGATGTAGCGGTCGGCAAGGACGAGGTAGTCACCTTGGAGGAGGGGCATAATCTGGCGCTCGCAGCGATCGGCAAAATCGGCGGCATGAAGCAGGGAGAAGGTGGTGGGGGTGAGCAGGCGTTTCTGCTTGCCCCGGCGCGTGGCGGACTTCACGAGGGGCGAAGAGTTCCATTCCGTGAAGTGCAGACGGTAGCCGCCGATTTCCAGCCAGCGTTTCAGCAGATAGAGTTGCGTGCTTTTGCCGGAGCCATCGGTCCCTTCAACGACGATAAGCGCGCCGGGATAGGCACGGCTCGGCACCGGGCGACCAGGCTGGGGCAACGTTGTTTTTGAAGCGTCGGGCCTTGGCGGCCTGGGCGTCGTGTCCTGATTATCCATGAGCGCTGTAACCCGCAACTGTATAGAACTTTGAGCGTAGTCTGTCATTGTTACGGACTGATTACAACACAAGTGGGATAGACGGGGCAAAGCCGGGAGCGTTTGAAGAGCAAAGCTGGAAACCCGGGACCCCGCGAAAATTCAGGAAAAGATGATCCTGTGGACGAAAGGCCCGGCGGGGCCGCGCTCCCACTCGAAAATGCAGGAAAGCGAGGCCCGAAGTATTCCTCAGAAGAAGGTGAGCTTGATGGAGAGGAATTTCTTGGGATTTTTGCGGAAGTCGGTGATCAGGGAGCGCATGTCACCACTGAGGCCGCTGAGATTGTCGTAAAGCTGGGGATCGGAGAACAGTTTGCCGGCGGTGTTGGTGTTCTGATTGAGCTTGGCGGTGGCCTCCGCGAGATTGCTGCTGGTATCGCGGAGCTTATTGTAAAGAGTCTCGTCGGTGGCCAGCTTGCCCAGAGTGCCTTTTCCGGCGCGAACATCGCCAATCACGGCGTTCCCATTGGAGAGCGCTTCCTTGGCCTGCTCGTAGAGGGTGGGATCGTAGAGCAATTTGCCGAGAGTACCCTTCTGGGCGCGTAGGTCGGCAAGAATAATGTTCAGCTGATCGACGGTCTTTTCCACCTTGTCCGCCATATCATCCTTCATGATGAGCCTGCCGGCAGTTCCCTGCCCGGACTGAATGTTGCTCGCGATCTCGTCGGTCTTCGCAAGAATGCTGTTTAGGTGATTGTAGGCGTGCTCATCGGTGAGCAGTTTGCCGAGGGTACCTTTACCCTGGCGCACGCCGGCAACCAGGTCCTGGATGTTTTCACTTAAGGCCTTCAGATTGGCGAGGACATCGGCGCTGCGTTCGACCACTTCCTTGATGGCTTTCTCCTCGCCGCCGGGCACGGCTTGGCCGTTTTCGATGGGAACGCCGCTGAAGCCGCGCTGGATATTGACGTAGCGGTTGCCAAGCAAACCTTCGGTAACGAGCGAAGCAACTGAGTCGGTAAGAATATCCTTCTGATATCGCTGATCGAGACGCAAGTCGACTTCGATATTGTGCATGTGGTCTGGAACCTTGCCGCGTTCGCGGGGAACCAAAGTGATGCGCTCGACATTGCCAATTTCGACGCCGTCGAGGCGGACGGGAGCGCCGGTGGACAAGCCCGAAACCTCAGGCAAATAAGTCTTGATGCGGTATTTCGGACCAAATACGCCTTCGCCAGTGACATAGAAAATAGCCACGGCAAGTATCAGGAGACCGACGAGCACAAAGAGGCCCACGCGCAATTCCGACCACGTCAGTTGTTTGCTGCGCGCCATTCCGAGATTCCTCCGAGGACAACCGAGGCAGTTCCCTCAGACAACTATACAAGAGTTCAAATCAAAAACCGTTGTAAATACGGATCCTTGGCCTTGAGCATATCTTCCGGACTTCCCTCGAAATAAATCCGCCCATCCCGCAGAACCAGAAAGCGGGTGACAGCCGGCTGAGCGCGCCCGGCGGACGCACCGCGAAGAACCGTGCGCGTCTGCGGGTCAAAATGAAAATTGGCGAGGGCGAAGCCATCCTGAAGACGATGAGTGGCCATGATCGAGGTCACCCCGTACACATCGCGTAAACGAAGGATGAGAGTGATGATGGTTTGCGATGTGATGGGATCGAGACCGGCGGTAGGCGAATCGTACAAAACAATGGGCGGCCGGCTGATGAGGGCGCGCGCAATCGAGACGCGACGCCGCATGCCGCCGGAGAGTTCCGATGGCAGGAGTGTGCTGGTATGTTCGAGTTCGACGAAGCGCAAAACTTCCTGAACACGCAGGCGCGACCTCCTCCTCGTTAAGGCCGTCCTCATCGAGTCGATAGGACACATTTTCTCCAACGGTCAGGGAGTCAAACAGAGCGCCCTCCTGAAAGACAAAGCCAAGCTGGCGGCGAAATTGCAATAACTCCTGCTCTGACTTTCCAGACAGATCCTGGCCCAGGGAACGAACCGTGCCACGGTCGGGACGAAGCAAGCCAGCAGCGAGTTTTAGTGTGAGGGTCTTGCCGGTGCCGGTCTCGCCAAGAAGGACTAGCGTTTCGCCCGGCAAGGCAGAAAAAGTGAGACCGCGCAGGATGGGGCCCTCGTCAAAGCCAATCCACACGTCGGAAAAATGGACGCTGGCGTCGCCGTCGGTCTGGAGAGAGGCGATGGAACGGCTGGAAGATGAATCCATGGTCGTCAGCCGAGTTTGTCCGCCAGAAAGAGCGCAAGTTTGGTGAGGAAAGTGTCTGCCACGATGATCATGACCGAGGAAACGACAACAGCTTGCGTGGTGGCGCGGCCGACGCCTTGCGTGCCCCCGCGCACTTTCAAACCCTGGTAACAACCCACGGTGGCCAGAATGAAGGCGAAGACCACGGACTTGGAAAAGCCCTGCATGAGGTCGGAGAATTCCAGGATCGCAATGGCGCGCTGCCAGAAGGTGGTAGCGCTCAGACGGAGAGAGAACACGCTGGCGACCATGCCGCCGACCAGACCGACGAACACGGAGATGGTGGTGAGCAGCGGCACAACGATCAGGGCGGCGAGCACGCGGGGCGAGATCAGCTTGCGGCTGGGGTCCGTGCCCATGGCGCGCATGGCATCGACTTGCTCGGTGACCTGCATGGAGCCCAACTCCGAGGCAATGCCGGAGGCGCAGCGGCCGGCAACCAGAAGGCCCGTGATGGAAGGACCAAGTTCTCGAACCAGGGCGAGCGAAACGATGTCTCCGGTCAGGGAGACCTGGCCGAATCGCTGGAATTGAGAGCCCGTTTGCAACACCATCACCGCGCCGATAAAAAAGCCGGAGAGAAGAACAATGGGAAGAGATCCGACACCGATGTCGTCCATCTGCTGCAGTGTGTCCTGGCCATAGCGCGGGCGAGTGAAGAGATTGGTGAGGGATCGGGCGGACATCTTGGCATAGTCTTGAACTTTCAAGACCGATTGTTTTGCGGCGTCAGTGAGGACTTCCGCGACGGAAGGGGTCCCGGGACTGTTAGCTTGCGGTTGAGTAGCCTGTAAAGGCGTTTCGGACACAGGGTTCTCGCGGAAAGCGACGACAGAAGCGTAACTGGAGCGGGCCAGAAGCGTCAAGAAATTAGAAGAGGCTTCGAGGCTCCCTTCGAGGCTCAGGGCAAGCAGGGTAAACTAGACGGAAAAGGCGGTGGCCGATACACTTAATAGTTTATGCTGCGCTTCTATACCGCGGGTGAATCACACGGACAGGCTTTGCTGGCGTTTGTGTCTGGATTGCCGGCAGGATTGCCCATTGATGTTGAGGCAATCAACCACGAGCTGCACCGGCGACAGCTGGGGTACGGGCGCGGGGGAAGACAGAAAATTGAGAAGGATCGGGCGGAGATTTTCGCGGGAGTTCGTCACGGACAGACGATCGGAGCGCCAATTGCGCTCAGGATTGAGAACCGCGACTGGGCGAATTGGGAGAAGATCCTCCCAGTGGCGGCTTCGGATGCGCCGGAAGCGACGTCGAAGAAACTGCTCGCGCCCCGGCCAGGGCACGCCGATCTGGCGGGCTCACAGAAATTTAATTTTCATGATGCCCGGTATGTGCTCGAACGGGCGTCGGCGCGGGAGACGGCAGCGCGCGTGGCTGCAGGCGGCTTCGCAAGACAGTTGCTGCAACAATTTGGCGTAGAGATCGCGAGTCATACCATCCAAGTGGGGCACGTGAGGATGGAACGGGCGGCGGGGTGGGAGGAAATTCGCGCCGTCTGCGAAGATCTGGAGTCGCCGCTGCGCTGCGTGGACACGCAAATCCAGGAAAAAATGAAAGCCGAAGTGGACGCCGCTTTGAAGGCGGGAGACACCGTCGGCGGCGTATTTGAAATTGTGGCGCATGGCGTGCCGGTTGGACTTGGCTCGCACGCACAGTGGGATGAAAAGCTGGACGGGAAGCTGGCGCAGGCGTTGATGAGCGTTCAGGCGGTAAAGGCGGTGGAAATCGGCTCTGGCGTGCTGGCGGCGGGATCGTACGGGAGCGAAGTGCAGGACGAGATTTCGTACGATAAAGGCGCGAAGAGGTTCCGCCGGGGAAGCAACCGGGCTGGCGGGCTGGAAGGCGGAATCACAAACGGCGAAGATGTGGTGATTCTCGGGTACCTGAAGCCCATTTCGACATTGCGGAAGCCGCTGGGCACGGCGGACATGGTGACGAAAGAACCGGTGCAGGCAGCCTACGAGCGTTCGGACTGGTGCGTGGTGCCCGCCGGGGGGGTTGCCGGAGAAGCGATGGTGGCCCTTGTGCTGGCCGATGCTTTTCTGCAAAAATTTGGAGGAGATTCGCTCGCCGAAACACGGCGGAATTTCGAAAGTTATGGCCGACAAATCTATGAGTTCTGAAGTCACCAGCGCGGTGAAGCCGGCGGCGCCTGCGGAAGCACCCGCGCGCAAAATCTATCCCATTGTGAAATACGGCGACCCGGTGCTGGAGAAGCCCGGAGCGACCGTCAAGGAATTTGACGCTGAACTGGAAAAATTTTCCGAGGACATGTTCGCCTCAATGTATGCCGCGCAGGGCGTGGGGCTCGCGGCACCACAAGTGGGAAGAAGCATTCGCCTGGCGGTCGTGGATGTGTCGAACGGGAAGAACCCGGAAGCCAAGATTGTTCTGGTGAATCCAGAAATCACCCACGCAGAAGGCGAAGTGCGCGAAGAAGAGGGCTGCCTATCGGTCCCGGGGTTCCGCGGGTACGTGGTCCGGCCGCAGTTTGTGACCGTGAAGGCCCAGAACGTGAAGGGCGAACCATTTGAGATTCGCGGAGAAAACCTGCTGGCGCGCGCGTTCTGCCATGAGATCGATCACTTGCATGGGATTCTGTTTCTGCAACATCTGAGCATGCTGAAGCGCGACCTGATCAAAAGAAAGATCAAAAAGCTGCGGAAAGAAGGCGAGTGGTAGGACTGGCGAGCGCGCGGGTGGTGGGCACGTGAACCGCCTGCGGATAGTGTTTTGCGGCACGCCGCAGTTTGCGGTTCCCTCCCTAAAAGAACTTCTCTCGCAGCCGGAATTTGAAATCGCGGGCGTGTTCACGCAACCGGATCGCCCGCGAGGGCGAGGCCAGGAAATCTCCCTTTCCCCCATAAAAGAGGTAGCGCTTGCGGCCGCACTCCCGGTTCACCAGCCGGAGACGATCCGCGCGCCGGAGGCCCAGGAGCAACTGCGGGCGTTGGTCCCGGAAGTCATCGTCATTATTGCGTACGGACAGATCATTCCGTCGCGACTGCTGCCAATTCCGCGACTGGGGTGGATCAATCTGCACGCTTCCCTGCTGCCCAAGTACCGCGGGGCCGCGCCAATTCATTGGGCCATTGCGAACGGGGAGAAGACGACGGGCAACACAACGATGCGTATCGATGCCGGAATGGACACCGGCGAAATGCTGTTGCAGCAGGAATTGAGAATCCTACCGGACGAAACCGCCACAGAGCTTGCGGAACGGTTGGCGGAGGCCGGGGCGGGGCTGATGGTCGAGACGCTTCGGGGGCTGCAGGCAGGAAAGTTGAAGGCACGTCCGCAAGAGCACGAAGCAGCCAGCTACGCGCCGATGCTGAAAAAGGAACACGGCCGGATCGAATGGAATCGTCCGGCGCAGGAAATCTACAACCGGATGCGCGGCTTTGCGCCGTGGCCGGGAGCGTACACGGAATTCCGCGGACAGACGTGCCAAGTTTGGGGCCATCCCACAGAAACTCAGGGCAGGCCGCTGTCCGGAGGAGCATCGACCGGGCTACCGGGAACGCTTGTCCATGAAGACAGGCGTTTACTGGTAGTTTGCGGAGCAGCAACCGGAATGGAAGTAACTCACGTCAAACTGGAAGGACGCAAGAGGATATCCGCCTCCGAATTCACGAATGGGGCCCATTTGCAGGCCGGCGAACACTTTGGGAAGCGCTGATTTGCGCAAGCTATCCCGCTCAGGCATACTCGCGGATTGTGTCGCTGGTGGTAGAAGCGCTGTGGTCCAGGGAGTCAAAAGTACATGAAGAACACGCAGCCAGAGCAATCCAAACTTGCAGTTTCCTTGCGTGGCCGGTCGTTGCTGAGGCCCCTGACAGCAGTTCTTTTGGCAGCGCAGCTGGCGAGTTTCCCGCTGGCGGCCGCGCCCGGCAGACCTAGTAGGGATGGCTCCTCGACCGCTTCTGATAGCGTGCTCTCAACGATGCAGGCGGAATTGACCCGTGCGAAGACGGATCTGGCAAAAAGCGACCCGGCCCCTTATTTTTTGAGCTACACGGTGTACGACCAGGATCAAATCCTGATTGCCGCATCTTACGGGGGAATACTCTCCAATTCCACAGCGAAGCGGCGTTCTGCAGATGTAACCATGCGGGTGGGCACACCTGAACTGGATAATACCCACGGCCAGAGCCGCTCGAGCGGCATGACTTCCGGAATGCTGCCGCTCAACAATGACCCGGACGCCGAAGCGCGCGTGTTGTGGGAACTGACGGATCGCGAGTACAAGCGAGCGGCGCCGGCCTACCTCAACGTGAAGACGAATAATGCGGTGCAGGCCGAAGAAGAAGACAAGTCGCCCGACTTCTCGAAAGAAACGCCGCAGGTCAACGTAAGCGCGAAATTGAAGGAGCCACCGTTTGATCGCAGCGCGTGGGAAAACGAAGTGCGGCGGCTATCCGGAGCGTTTCGAAAATACGCGCATGTTTACTACTCGACCGTGGTGCTGCAGGTTTCGTCCTCAAACTCGCGGATGGTTTCGAGCGAAGGCACGGCGCTGGCAACTCCGAGCGCCTCAGCGCGCCTGATCATGGAAGCGCAGACCCGGGCTGAGGACGGGATGGACCTCTTGCGGGTGGAAACCTTCCAAGCGCCCGCTGCGGGCGGATTGCCCCCTGAGGCGGAGTTGAACGGCAAGATTGAAAAAATGGCCACGGATCTTAAGGCATTGCGCGATGCTCCGACAGCGGAGCCTTATGATGGTCCCGCGTTGTTGAGTGGGCGAGCGGCGGCGGTTTTCTTTCATGAAGTGCTGGGACACCGGCTGGAAGGCCACCGGCAACGGGATGAAGAGGAAGGCCAGACATTCACGAAGAAGGTGGGACAGGAAGTGCTGCCGAGCTTTCTGAGTGTGGCGGATGATCCCACGATGAAAGAAATCAACGGCATAAAGCTGGCGGGGACGTACTCCTACGACAGCGAAGGGGTGCCCGCGCAGCGCGTCGAGGTGATTCAAAACGGCGTGCTGAAGAACTTCCTGTTGTCGCGGATGCCGATCAAGAATTTCGAAAAATCAAATGGCCACGGGCGAAATCAGCCGGGGTTGATGCCCACGGGGCGACAGGGAAATTTGATTGTGTCGTCCAGCCAGGCGGTGCCCGAAGCGGAACTGCGCCAGAAGTTGATTGATGAGGTCAAGAAGCAGGGAAAACCGTACGGCCTGTATTTCGACGACATTCAGGGCGGATTTACCCTGACATCGAGGTCCTTGCCGCAAGCGTTCCAGGTTCTGCCGGTGATAGTGTACAAAGTGTACCCCGATGGGCGTCCCGATGAATTGGTGCGGGGCGTGGATATTGTGGGCACGCCGCTGGCGGCACTGACGCGCATTGTAGCCACCGGAGACAAGCAGCACGTGTTCAACGGCGTGTGCGGAGCTGAAAGCGGAAGCGTGCCGGTCTCCGCGGTCGCACCGGCCATGTTGTTCAGCGAGATGGAAGTGCAAAAACGCGCGCACGGCCACGATCGACCGCCGATTCTGCCCGCACCCGGATTAGAGAACACCACGCCGGGGAAGGATTCGTCGAAGAAGGCGGAGGTGAAGCCGTGAGAAACGCCAGGATCTCCGCGCGATTGACCTTAAGTTTGGCGCTGTTGGCAGGAAGCATGGGCGTGGCCTGGCCGGCCGCGAAACCAGGCAACGGGCCGGATGCCAGCCTTACTGCGGCCGCCCACGAAGCCGCCAAAGGTGACGCTCTGCTGGAAGCACTGCTGACCGAGCTGGACCGTTCCAAGGCGAGCCTGAAGATGGAGCAGGTTCAGGCGCCCTATTACATCGAATATCGCGTGAATGACGTGGATGACTACGGCGCTGAAGCCGCCTATGGAGCGATGCGCGAGAGTGGACGATCGCACCTGAGGGTGCTGCGCGTGGTGGTGCGGATCGGCAATTACAAGCAGGACAGCTTTTACGGGCAAGGAACAGGCAACGCATCGATACTGCCCCTGGACGATGATCCGATCGCCCTACGGCGCCAAATATGGCTGCTGACGGATGAGGCGTACAAGAGCGCCGCCGACGCTTACTCCGAAAAACTTGCCGCCATGAAACAGTTCACGGCGGATGCAAATCCACCTGACGATTTTGTACACGCGCCGGTAGTCTCCGCGGTTGGGGACACTGTGACATTGAAGGTTGACCAGAGCGGGTGGGAGAAAACGCTGCAGGATGTGACGAATCTCTACCGGGAGTATCCGGCAGTGCAGCTGGTCACGGCATCGGCGCGGTTCACGGCCGTGAATGAATATTTTGTGAACTCCGAAGGCACCATCGTTAGGCAAGGTCGCACAAGCGCCATGGTCACGCTGGGCAGCAGCACGCAAGCGGCGGATGGCATGCGATTGGGACGCAGTCCATTCTGGACGGAACGGAGTCCGGAGGAACTTCCGTCGCGGGAGGAGCTACTGAAAGAGTCCAGGAAGGCACTGGACACGCTTCAAGCGTTGGAGAAGGCGCCCATTGTGGAAGAATCCTACCGGGGACCGGTGCTGTTCGCGCCCGATGCGGCGGGCGATATCGTGGCCAGTTTGATCGGCAACAACCTCCTGGGACGCAAGCCACAGCCCGGACGGCCAAACCGGACGACGGGCGCGTTTGCAACGAGTTATAAGACGCGCGTGCTGCCGAAATTCGTGACCGTGGTGGACGACCCGACGATGAGGACGTTTTCGGGGAAGAATCTTCTGGGCAGCTACGACGTGGACAGCGAAGGCGTGAAAGCACAGGACGTCACCTTGATCAACGACGGCATGCTGGAGAACTATCTCCTCGGCCGCCAGCCGCTGCGGGACTTTCCCGCGTCGAATGGGCATGGCCGCGCGACACCCGGCGGTTCGCCGCAGCCAAGCATGGGGGTATTGCTGATAAAGAGTTCCGAGGCGGAATCCCCGAAAACCCTGGCGGACAGACTGAAGCAGATGGCAGCGGCCGCGGACAAAACCTACGGGTACCGCGTGGATACACTCGGCCCCGGGAATTCGCCAAGGCTCCTTTATCGCGTCTATGCGAATGACGGGCACGAAGAGCTGGTTCGCGGCGCGGTGTTTAACGAACTGGATGTACGCGCATTGCGCAATGATTTATCCGCCCTGGGGGATGATCCGCTGGTCAGCAATCGCATGAGCGGATTGCCACAGACCATAATTTCTCCCTCGCTGCTGTTCGACGAACTGGAAGTGAAGCGTGCGGACACAACCAAGGAGAAGTTGCCGGAATATCCCGCGCCGGAATTGAAGAAGTAGATCGAGCAGCTCCGGTCGTCCGCGGTCAAACCAGCGGAACGAAGGCGACCTCTCATCGTGAGCGGACGGCCTCCCATCCTTCGTCAGGGCAAGCTCTCCCGCGGCCGGCAGGCAGTCCTTCGCTCCGCTCAGAATAAAAAGGTGGTCCCTGCAAAACCAGTGACAGAAGCATCAGAAAGGGATTGACCGGCAAGCGGTGAAGTTTGAAAGTAGTGGGTATGACGCTGCGTGAGCGAGTGGAATGGGCGAGCCGGATTGCTTTCCTGGTGTTTATTCTGGCGTCCACAGCATTTCTTAGCGCGATTACCGCCATGCGGATCTCCATCCACGGGCGGGAAGTGACCATGCCGAACCTGGTAGGGAAAGACGTAGCCGAGGCCAGCAAAGCGTTGCGGTCGAAGGGGCTGCTTCTGCGTGTAGCCGACCGTGTTTACAGCGACGTCCCGATCAATCAAGTGGTACGACAGACTCCTCCCCCGGGGATGTTGATGAAGGTGTCGCAGCAGGCACATGTGGTCCTGAGCCTGGGGCAACGCGAACTGGAAATTCCTCAGTTGGAGGGAGGCACTCTAAGGGTTTCACGCATTGAATTGCTGAGGGCCGGCCTGCAGGTCGGCGAAGTTTCCACGATCGCCCTGCCGGACCGACCGATGGACACGGTGCTGCTGCAGAATCCGAAACCGGGGCGCGGGGCGGCCACGCCGCGAGTCGATCTGCTTGTGTCCGGTGGGCCGAAGGTGCCGGCCTACGTCATGCCCTACTTTATCGGGCTGAACGAGATCGAAGTGCAACATCGGCTGGACCAAGCCAATTTGCACCGCAGGATCAATTACATCGCGGCGCCCCAATGGCCGCATGACTCCGTGATCGACCAGTCCCCCCTGGCCGGAACGCGCATTGATGCCACGACGGAAGTGCAATTGACAATCGCGAATTAAGAAAAGTCCATTGCCATTCTCCGGACAGGGATGCTGACCTCGCGGTTGTAGCCATTTTCCCTGAATCGATGGAACAAGAAAGCGGGTATTTTCGTTCCAACGGAAGACGAATGCGGGTGGAGGTGTGTCGCATGCGAAAGTGCCTGCCGCTGTTAATCGTGGCTGCCCTGGCCGGGGTGGGAGTTTCTGCGCAGAAACCGATCCGCGTCGATGTGGACCTGGTAAATGTGGCCTTCACAGCGCGGGACGCGGACGGCGCGTTAATCGGGAATCTCTCAAAGGACGATGTGGAGTTGTACGAGGATGCCGTGCCGCAAAAAATTGAATTTTTCGCAAAAAGCACGGATCTGCCGCTGACCCTAGGATTAATCATGGACATGAGCGGAAGCCAGGAGCATTTTGAGAAGAAGCATGAAAAGGATCTGGAAGTCTTCCTGAAGGAAGTGCTAGGGCCACGGGACCGCGCTTTCATGGTTTGTTTCGGGAACCACTTGCGGCTGGTGAGCGACTACAGCAACTCGACGGAGGAGATTTTCTCGAACTTCCGGGAGTTCGACAGGGGCAAGAAACATTTCCCCGAGATCGGGCCGCAGGAGGACCGAGAACTGGGGACAGCGTTTTATGATTCGATCTACTACAGCGTGACGGAAAGGTTGGCCCAAGCCGGTGGCCGCAAAGCCATCCTGATGTTCAGCGACGGGGAGGACAATTCCAGCTCGAATAACATGATGGCCACGATTGAGGCCGCACAAGCCGCAAACGTGCTGGTCTATTCGATTCGCTACACGGAAACGAACAAACACGGAGAATTAACCGCGCGCAATAAGTATGGCACCAGCGTAATGGATCGAATCGCGAAGGAGACGGGCGGCACTCACATCGACGCACAGAAGACCGACCCGCACACTTATTTTCGGCAGATCGCCGAGGAATTGCGAACTTCGTATGAGTTGGCGTACTACCCGAGCAATAGAGCGAAAGATCAAAACTTCCGGAAAATCGTGATCAAACCGAAACAGGATGGCATCCGGATCCGGGCGAAGACCGGCTACTTCTCGCGATAATGCCGGTGGACAATCCTAAGACCCACGTGCAAGAACGGCACGTGGAGCACCCAAAGAGAAAAACAGGAGTAACCGAAGATGTCGCCCTGAAGGCGCGGCGCTACTCGGTTGGGACGGCCTGAGAGTTCGGCAAGATCAGGGGACCGTGCGGACACGAGGTCACCGCCGCGGCGGGCTGCACCCCTACTAGAAAGTTGCTGATGGCGCAGAGGGGTTGTTAGTGGGCGGCTTCCTTTTTGTGCAGGTCGACGCAGACGGAGACGGCGGTATTGGGATTGACGGCGCTGTCGCCTCCCTCGATGTGGCGAATGATACCGTCCTTATCAATGACCAAGTTGGCGCGGAGCGCCCACTGGTAGCCTTCACCTTGCACATCGTAGGTTTTCAGTATGCCGTAAGTGGTGAGCATCTTATGGTTCATATCGCTCAGCAACGGAAACTTGATCCCAATCTGCTTGGCGAAAGCCGCGTTGGCCGCGGGACTGTCCATGCTCACACCGAAAACTTCCGTGTCGTTCGTGTCAAGCTTGCCCGCGTCGATTCCAGACTGGACCGCCTGGAGTTGTTTGGTTCAACCACCGGTAAACGCGAGGACATAGACGGCAAGGAAGACATTCTTTTTGCCATGGAAGTCGCTGAGCTTCACGGTCTTCCACTGGTCACTGAGTAAAGTGAAATCCGGGGCCGCGTCGCCGACTTTCAGGGAAAGTTTGGCGACCTCTTCCTTCTTCTGAGGCGGAGCGGAAATCGAGGTGAGCGCGGGGACAGAGGCGAGCAGCAGCGCGGAAGCAAGAAGCCGTTTCATGGTGACCTCCCGGGGAGATGATTTGGCGCGGACGTTGAGATAATAACCGCGGAGAGCGGCTTGGCGAAGAGAAAAATACGGAGCAGGAGAGATTTGGGAGATGCGTTCGACAGAGGGTGGACATGGGGCACAGGCCTTCGCGGCTCAGGGTAAACACTCCTGCGCCCGCACAAGGGGAATATTGGAGCCACGGTAGGAACTGTGGTGGTGTAGGGTTAGCGCACCGCCTCAGAAGGCGGCCCCTACAAGGACAAGAAAAATCCGGCGATTGCCAAGAACATACTAGTGTCGCGGACTTGGGTCGCAGCCCTTCGAAGATCAGGGGATGGTGTGGACATGGGGTCTCCGCCGCGTCGGGCTGTGCCCCTTCGAAGAGGCCTAACGGAGATAGCCCCAGTTGTGCAGTTTGTCAGAATCTTCCCCCCAGCGGTCGCCAATGTCGGTGCGGTAGTACATATTGGGAATGAGAATGTTCTTGATGCGGGAATAGGCTTGGGACTGGGCCTGTTTCATGGTCTGGCCAATTCCGACAACGATCAAGACGACTCCGGAAGTGCCAGCGACGAGCCACTGTTGGTTCACGATTTTGACGTCCTCAATGTGGATGCCTTCAAATACCGGCCGTTTGAAAACGATGACCGCATTTTTGCTGAAGGATTCGAAGGTGGCTTCGTCGTCGAACGGAAACGGAGGGACGACGATGCGCACGCCAACCTGAAAGCCACTACGGGTGCGCCACTTGGGCTCGAGGCTGTTTGCCAGATCCCAGAAGAGATCGCTGATCGGAGTAAGGATTCCTTCCTGCTGGATGCTGATGGTGGGGTAGCCAAAGCGGGAAGTGAACTCGAGGGGATAAATGCCATTGTTATTCACAATACAGTTTAGATCGATGTAGCCGACATAACCTTCTTCGGCAAGCTTGGGCTCCATCTTGAGCAGCGTGCGATTAAAGAGCGCGTTCGGCTCGCTCCAACACATCGCCGTGCCCATTTCCCCGGTGGGAGGTCCAACTTCGCCGGGAAAAAGTTTCTTGTGTTCGAAATTAATGTTGATGGGAGTGATGAATTTCTTCCCATTGAAGAAGCCGCCGACAGCCACTTCGACGCCGTTGACGCGGCGCTGCAACTGAAAGACCTTGATTTCTTCGGAGAAAGCACGTTTATAGGCTTCCAGCATGCCGATGACATCATTGCCGTCTTCCTCTTCGCCGACAAAAAGCCGGCGCTTGACGTTCTGCGCTTCGCCGCTGGGCTTGATGACGTAGCGGTCCGGATTCTTCTTTACGAATTCGATGGCCGGGTCGAAGGAATCAAAATCCTGATACGGAATGATGGTGACGCCAGCTTTCTTCAGCTCTTCCTGGCCGAAGGAGCGATCGTCCTCGAGATTGTCGCTGTAGGTGGTGCCGCCGATGACGGGCTTGCCTGCCGCGCGCAGGGCTTGCGCCTTGGTGCCCTGGCCGAGCGTGTCGTCGAAAACGACGATGTCCGCCCATTTAACGTCCTTTTCATAATCGCTGGATTTGGGGACAAAACCATCCGCGATATCGCGCTCTTTTTCATTTTCGACGTAATAGCGGACTTCGTGGCCTTCTTTCACCACTTGCCAGGCGATGTCGCCAATGAGACTGGAGAGCGATACAAATAGGAATTTTCGTTTTTCCATGAGTGCGGCCTTTCCGAGCCGGAGCGAAAGGCATGGAAGCATTGTAGTTACAGAAAGGCGGGTTGGGTATTACAAAACATTAAAAAAATCGAGCGCACCTGGGGGCGGTGGAAGACGGAAGGGTGCGACGGGATCCTGCTGACTTGTTTCATCGCACGTCAGGGCAAGAATTCGCTTCAGAAAACCAGCGAGGAGGCCCCGGGCATCTCAACTGACATGGGTCGCCCGTACCAAAGGGCAAGTTTCCTGGGGGACCTGTGCCAAAGTTCAGGTTATACTGAGGGGGGTTCCAGGCGGGGAGGGGTAAGAGTGAGTTCCGCTACAGGCTTCGGCCAGGAATCAGTCAGAAAAAGAGAGGTGAAGATTGCGGCGATTTGCGCTTCTTCTCCTGTGCGCGATCATGCTGGCGAGCGCCAGCCAGTGCACAGGTCAGATTTTTCATAAAAAGAAAAAAATTGATAAGTCCACGGATGCCACGAATACGGCGGAGCCCGATAAGCAGTTGTATGACAAGGCCATGGCCGATATCAAGCATGGCAAGCACGAGGTAGGAAGGCTGAGCCTGCAGACTCTGATCAACACGTATCCGGACAGCGAATACCTGGCCAAGGCAAAATTGGCGATCGCCGATTCGTACTTCAAAGAGGGCGGAACCGCCAACATCACCCAGGCGATCAATGGCTACAAGGATTTCATTGTTTTCTTCCCCTTCCTGCCAGAGGCCGCCTACGCGCAGATGCAGGTGGCCATGGCTAATTACAATGAGATGCCCAAGCCCGACCGGGACACGACACACACCAAGGCTGCGGAAGAAGAGTTTCAGACCTTCTTGTTGAAGTACCCGAAGGACCCTCTTGCGCCGCAGGCGGAGCAGCGGTTGCGTGAGGTCCAGGAAATTCTAGCGGAAGGGCAATTCCGCGTCGCTTATTACTACTATCTGAAGGGCGATCGTCGCGCAGCGGCAGGGCGCCTGATTCCACTGGTCCGGCGTTACCCGCTCTATAGCAAATCCGACGAGTCCCTGTGGATGTTGGGCCAGATTTTCGAGAAGAGCGAGCGCAAGGATCTTGCAGGCGCCTATTACGGTCAGATTGTGAAGAATTATCCGCTGTCCGAGCACGCTACCGACGCCAAGGGGAAACTGAAAGATTTTGGTATGCCCATTCCGCAGCCCGATCCGAAAGCATTGGCATGGATGACGGCGGAGCAGAACGCTCCACGCGCAAAGGAAAGCCTTATGCATCACTCCTTCGGCATCCTGCATCCCAGCCCGGACGTCCACGCGGCGGCTCTGCATGGGCAACCGAACTTGCAACCCGATGACGACCAGGGCACAGGCGATATTTTGGGTGGCGGAAATCATACCACCATTGCCACGGGAGGCGGCACAACGGGAATCGTGGCGACCGTGAAGCCGGGCGAGGCGGCACCAGCGGGAGCGCCCGGAGGCAGTGCAACAACCGAGGATGTCAATTCCAACGGTGGCGATCCTGCCACGGGAACCGGGGCTGACTCTGGGGCAGATCCTCAGGCGGATAGCGCAGGTACGGCTCCGGCGGATGGCAAGGCAGCGAGCGGTACGCCACAGGATAGTGCCAAGGCAGGGGACAGCCCCAAGGCAGACAACACCCAGCCGGCAACGGGGACTCCCAACCAGACGCAGAATCAGAAAGAGTCCAGCAGCAAGAAGAAAGGGCTGCGAAAGTTATTGCCCTGGTAGCGTTCGGACCGAAGGGAAATTGAAATGTGAACAAGGGGTGCGGAAGGCCGCACCCCTTGGCCTTTGGTACAGGGTTATGAACTGGAACAAACCATGTCTACTTCCGACACATGGCCGAAGCACTGTAATTGACGCCCCCAGAGCCGAGTGCTCCAATTAGGTTTGAAACTCGAGGTAGGGGCAGAGGACCTGCCCGGAGGACGTTCGGTGGCCAAGATACTGGTTGCGGACGACAACAGCAACATACAGAAGATGGTGGGGCTGGCCCTGAAAGATCAGGGCATCGATGTGGTTGCCGTCGGCAATGGCGAAGCGGCCGTGCGGAAGATCTCGGATATTCATCCAGACCTGGTGCTCGCGGATGTATTCATGCCGGTGCGCAATGGATATGAGGTTTGCCGGTACGTTAAAGAAGATCCAGCTTTGGCGCATATTCCCGTGATTCTGCTTGTGGGTGCCTTTGATCCCCTGGATGAGCAGGAAGCACAGCGGAGTGGCGCGGACGGTGTTCTGAAAAAGCCATTTGTTCCGCCAGACCCATTGATCTCGATGGTTAAATCGGCGTTGATCCGCGCGGGCGTGCCGCTCGGGCCAGCATCCACGGCGGAAAAAGCCGTCGCCCCACAAAAGCGCTCCACTGCGGACATTTTGAATGCCGGAATGAGCTCGAAGCTCGCGGGGGGATTGCCGGAAAAACTCCCGGAAGCGGCGCCGGAGCCCGTGGAAGAGTTCCCTACTCCGCCCGCGCACCTGAAGATCGCTCGAGGCAGCGAACCGCTTGCCTTCGGCAGTCTCCTGGAAACGGAATCGGAAGAGGAGATCCTCAATTCGAAACCGATGATCCATCTTGCAGAAGAGCGCAAATGGGACGAGGAAGCGGACGAGGTCGAGGAAGAAATAGAGGAAGCGGAGGAATCGCCACGAGGCGGGTGGCGCCCGGCGGGGCTCGAAGAAGACGTAGAACATTCCGCATCACATTCCAAGGCAGTTCCGGATTGGCGCGACGAGGCCTTCCACGGAAATTCTCCCGCAAAGGGGATTTCATCTCCCCACTGGCCCTCTTCCGTAGAGCACCCGGAATTCACCGAAGCTGCTGCGTCTGATTCCGTGACCGCAACGACGGTTGCCACTAAGCCCGTAGACGGGCCGGTTCCCTTCACCGGCGACGCCTGGGCGGCTGCCATGGCCGCGGGAGTCGAAGAGAAAATTGCGGAAGTGAAAGATATCGCGTCGGTGATTCCGGAAGCCGTAACCGTGACGCCAGCCAGAGACGAATTCCAGCCTCAGAATTTGGATAGCTCGAGGGCCACTGCGGAAGCCGCCCCGGCGACGGCCGAACCCGCCAACTGGGCGAGCGTCCCCGAGACGGCTTGGGAGGCGGAAGCGAAGAAGGCATCCATGCTGGCTTCGACGTGGGATGCGCCGAGAAAATATTCCGTCGACGAAACCCAGGATGTCCCCGTTTACGCGGCCAACGCGCCGTCGCCGCAGGTCGAGGCACGCGAAGAGACTCCGGCGGAAGCTTCTCATTATTCAGGCGAGCCGCTGGGGGCGAGCGAATCACTAGGCCACGGGGAATCCGTGACTGGCGAAACCGTCCGAGAGACGGCCGCAGAGGGATCGCTGGCGCAGAGTTGGGGGAGCACCCCGGAGGCTTCGGCAGCTATAGTATCTGAGGAAACTCAGACGGAAGCCGAGCACGTGGAAGCGCAATCGGCAGAGACGGCGGCCCTCGAGCCGGCTGCGGCACCTGTGGCAGCGCAGCCAGACATGGATGAACTGGTGGCGCGGGTTCTAAGCAAAATGAACCCGGCAGTCCTGCAAAAGGTCACGCGCGAAATTCTGAAGCCGGTGATCGAAGCCATCGTGCGCGACGAAATCGAATCCAAGAAATCCTGAGCGTTTGAACCCCACGTAAATTAGGCGAGCTTCTCCCAAACCGCGATTATTCTTCACGAAGTGGCCGGGGCACGCTACCGGCGACACATGCCGACGAACGCGCCAAGTCAGAATTTCTCACCAGCACGGGATAGCTCTTTGCAACTGCCCAAGCCAGCACAGGCAGCGGACCGCCTCAGCCCTTCGTTAAGCTCAGGGTGAAAAGGCGGCCCCTACAAAGGCACTTGTAGCTACTCCACCGCTGGGGTGATCACGATCTTCCTGTACGCTACGTGACCCTTCTCACTTCCCTGGAGATAGATGGGACCAGGCAACTCCTCGTGACTGTCGAGCGCGCCGCCGGTGATGCCTGGAATCTCCTGATTGTCAATAATGGTCTGGCCGTTCTGGACGACGGTGATGGTTCGGCCGATCAGCGTGATATCAAAGGTCTGCCATTTGCCGGGCGCACGAGGGAGCTCCGGGGTAGGCGCCAGGAAGCCGTAGACGCCTCCGGTGTGATGGCTGGGCGGTTCGGCAGCGGACTCGGTCTCAATCTGAACTTCATACCGGCCACGCAGATAGACGCCGCTGTTGGAATCAGGCCCGCAATTAAATTCGACGTGCAGTTTGAAATCCTCAAACTTGGAATTGCTGATGAGTTCCGGGCCGTTACCCGGCGAAACCAACGTGCCGTGTTCCACTTTCCAGACAGCTTTGGAATCGGACTTACTCATCGTCCAGCCATCGAGATTTTTGCCGTTGAAGAGCGGTACAGGCTTACCCCAATTGGGTGTGCCGGTGCGTTGCAGCGAGGGCGAACGCTCAGCTGTCCAGGTCCAGACCGCGCCCTCCGGACCGTTGACCGTTCCGGAGAGTGTGGCGCCATTCAAAGAGCCTCTAAACACCATGTCTTCCTTGGCGCCTTCTTCCCCTTTGGGAGAGACGAAGGTGAGTTGGCCGTTGGCGAGTTCCACCTTCGGCAGGGGGCGGGCATTTCCCCAACGGCCCACCATTTGCGCCTTCAACTGGCCGTTCACCTGGCTGACTTCGAGCCAGGATGGGTATTCGCGGTCCGGGGCCTTCAGCGTTAAATCCCAGCGGCCAAGGAATGCCGCGGCGGAAACAGGTGGATTCGCGGGAGTAGTTTTGTTGGTGTCGGCCTTCCGCGAGCATGCCGCCGCACTCAAAGACAACGCGGCGACGATAAGCAGGGCTGTGCTTCTTTGCAACTTCATCGGATTCGGATCCTTTCTTTTTCGGCAGGGCGCGAAAGCCCTACCGCATGTCCATTTGCGCGACAATGGGGAGCGAACTCTATTCTACTCTTGCCAGCAAGCGTCGGGCACTGAATCGCCGCCAAACTTTGGCGTGAATTGACGCGCCGGACTCGCTGCCCGTATATTCAAAGATTCTCCCGCGGATGCAAGGGTTGGCCCTGCGGACCCCTTCGGCGATCCTATTTGGGTCGCCTCAGGATAAAAAAACGAGGATGGGATGCCCCGAGAGATAGCGAAAGCGTACGACCCGAAGCAAATTGAGTCGCGTTGGGCAGAGTTTTGGGTCAGGGAGGAGCTATTCAAAGCCGACGCCCACGCGGCGGGGCCCGTATTTTCCATCGTAATCCCGCCGCCGAACGTAACTGGCATGCTGCACATCGGGCACATGCTGAATCACACGGAAATCGATATTCTGACGCGCTGGCACCGTATGCGCGGGTATAACACGCTTTATCTGCCGGGCACCGACCATGCCGGCATTTCCACACAGCGAGTCGTGGTGCGGCAGTTGACGCACAAAGGGATCCATTACCGCGATTTGGGCCGCGAAGAATTTGTGAACCGTGTGTGGCAATGGAAGGAAGAGAGCGGCGGAACCATCCAGCGGCAGATGAAACAGATTGGGGAGTCGTGCGACTGGTCTCGGGAGAAGTTCACGCTTTCGCCGGAATTGTCCCGCGTGGTGCGGGAAGTTTTTGTGCGGTTGTACGAAGAGGGGCTGATCTACCGGGAAAAACGCATGGTGAATTGGTGCCCCGGCTGCCGCACCGTCTTGAGCGACCTCGAAGTGGTGCACGAGGAAAAGCAGGGACACCTGTGGTACATCCGGTATCCGATTGCGGGTTCGCAGGAGCACCTGGTTGTGGCGACAACGCGGCCGGAAACGATGCTGGGTGACACCGCGGTTGCGGTTCATCCGGAGGACGAGCGCTACCAACACCTGATCGGCAAATACGCCGTATTGCCGTTGATGAATCGGCAAATCCCCATCATCGGGGATGAAATGGTAGATCGCGAGTTCGGCACCGGCGCCGTGAAAATTACGCCCGCGCACGACCCGAACGATTTTGAAGCGGGCAAGCGCCACAATCTGCCGCAAATGGATGTGATGACGGACGACGCGCACATGAACGAGAACGCCGGCGCCTATGCGGGCCTGGAGCGATTCGCCGCGCGAAAACAAATTGTGGAGGACCTGCAGGCGCAGGGATTGCTCGAGAAGATCGCCGAGCACATCAACGCCATCGGTCATTGCGAACGCAGCCGAACCATCGTGGAGCCGCGCGCATCCACGCAATGGTTCTGCTCGATGAAGCCGCTGGCGGAACCGGCCATTGCGGCGGTGGAGCGCGGAGACATCCAGATCATTCCGGATAACCGGAGGGAAGAATATTTCAACTGGATGCGCAATATCCGCGATTGGACGCTTTCGCGGCAACTGTGGTGGGGACATCGAATTCCTGCGTGGTACTGCCAGGGTTGCGGCGAGGTCTTGGTGTGGCGCGAGGATCCGGCAAAGTGCCCGAAGTGCGGCTCAGCGGACTTGCAGCAGGACCCGGACGTGCTGGATACGTGGTTCAGCTCCGGCCTGTGGCCATTTTCGACGCTGGGCTGGCCGGCGGATACGGCGGACTACCTCAAGTACTATCCAACGAATCTGCTGATCACGGCGTACGACATCCTGTTTTTCTGGGTCGCTCGAATGATCATGCTGGGGCTGCATTTCACCGGGAAAGTTCCCTTCCGCGTGGTGTACCTGCACTCGCTGGTGCGCACGGCGAGCGGCGAGAAGATGTCCAAGTCCAAGGGCACAGGGCTCGATCCCGTGGCTTTGAATGAGGAGTACGGAACCGACGCGATGCGGTTCTGCCTGGCTTCCATGGCCGCCCCTGGCACAGATATTGTGCTGACCGACGATCGCCTGGGAGGTGCGAAGGCCTTTGCTAACAAGATTTGGAATGCCGCGCGGTTCCTGTTTGTAAACCTGGAAAAGTTCGAACAAGGTGGAGCGACGCTGGAAGAACTGGCATCTCCGGCGGTACGCGCGCAGGCCCCCCACGCCTATGTCCGCGAGGTACCCTTGGCGGACAGTTGGCTGTTCGCGCGCCTGGCGGACACGGTCGACAACGTGAACGATGCGCTGGCGACCTACCGCTTCCACGAGGCGGCCCAGAACGTCTATCAGTTTTTCTGGGGGGATTTCTGCGACTGGTACATCGAGTGGGTAAAGCCGGAGTTGCAGAATGCGGACCGACTGCGGGCTACCGTGGCGTGGAAGAATCTTTTTGCGGGATTTGATGCCGCGCTGCGGCTGCTGCACCCCTTTATGCCATTCCTGACGGAAGAATTGTGGCACCAGATGCCGCAGATGGTTGGGGCAAAATCGATTGCCCTGGATTCGTATCCCGCGCCGAAGGAGGCTTGGAAGAATCAACGGGCCGTCAAGGAATATGGGTTGGTGCAGGAGATCATCCAGACGCTGCGGACGATCCGTGCGGAGATGAAGCTGGATCCCAAGAAAAAGGTCGCAGCAGAGTTCTTCAGCGGGGACCTTTGGGCGCGCGAGGTAATCGAAGCAAACAAAGATGGAATCCGGCGACTGGCGGCGCTGTCGGAGTTCAACGTGCTCTCCCAAAGGCTCACCGAAGGCGGCGGTGGGATGAGGTCCACAGCGCAGTTTGACCTGCGCATTCCGTACGCCGCGGAGACGGTTGACGCGGGGGCGGAACGAGCACGCGTGAAGAAGGAAATCGAGGGACTGCAGAAGGCCATCGGCTCGAAGGAGAATCAATTAGGGAACGCTACCTTCCGAAGCCGCGCGCCTGAAAAAATTATCAAGCAGATGGAAGAGGCGTTGGACGGCCAGCGGATTGAGCTGAAGAAACTTCAGGATCGGCTGAGGCAGTTGGGAGAGGGCTAGGACCCGGGTTCGAGATCTTGCCGAGATGGGTTCCATCGGGGACTGCCTGCGGTAGGCAGGCGGGACCCCTACAAGGATATCCCGTGAATTGGAATTCTGAATACATTGAACAGTTGGTTGCCGGTGCGCTGCGGGAGGATGTCGGGGCGGGGGATGCTACCGTGGCCGCAACGATACCCGAGATGACGCACGCGCAGGCACGCATCGTGGCCAGGAAGGAACTAATCTGCGCGGGATTGCCATTGGCGGAAAGAGTCTTTCGAACCTTGGACCCGCAAATGCACACCGAAATTCGCGCTGCGGAGGGCCAGAAGATTTCTGAGGGCGCTGACGTGGTGCGCTTGGACGGAAAGGCATCTGCCATTCTGACGGGCGAGGGCACGGCGCTGAATTTTCTGCGACGGCTGTGTGGTATTGCCACCTTGACTCACCAGTTTGTGGAACGGCTCGCAGGCACGCGCGCAAGAATCCGCAATACGCGAAAAACGACGCCGGAACTGCGCCTGCTGGAAAAATACGCGGTCGACATTGGCGGCGGGGCGAATCACCGCATCGGCTTGTTCGACGCCATTCTGCTCAACGCAAATCATATTGCCATTGCGGGGGGGGTGAAGGCGGCTCTCGACCAGGCGCACAGTCATGTCTCTGCCCGGATGAAGCCGCGAGCCATGACTGCCTACGAGGCGGTAGGTGCTACGCCATCGGAACGGGAGACCAGTTCCCCGCCCATCCAAATCGAGGTGAGCAACGAGAGCGAGTTGCGCGAGGCCCTCTCGGCGGGAGCCGAAGCTGTGCTGATGATAAGCATGAGCCCCGATCAGGTTCGCGCGTGCGTCGAGATGGCAAGCAATTACCGGCCGGATTGCATCTTCGAAATATCGGGGGAGATCACGCTTGCCAATGTGCGGGCATACGCGGAGACTGGCGCCGACTACCTGTCTCCGGAAGCGCTGACACATCCGGCCCCGAACGCGGGCCTCAGCCTGCTTGTCGATCGCCCCCAGTAAAAGTAAGCTAGGACCCACAGAGCACGGGAATAGGGCCGAATGCCCCAGACACCTTCTCTACCAGGAACAACGGACCAAAGACTGGCAGCAATGCTCACGCTGCTAACGGAGAACGCTACGATTGTCATCAGCGGAGCGCGAATCGCGCGCGAGACCGGGATGTCACGCTCGACGGTCTGGCGTTGGGTGGAAGAGCTGCGCAAACTCGGCGTGCAGGTGAAGGGGCAGCGGAGCACCGGATATTTCCTCGAGAAAGTTCCTGACATTCTGACGCCGGACCTTTTGCGGAAGTGGCTGAAGGGCAGCCTGTTCGGCAAACGAGTGTTTCATTTTTTCAAGACGGATTCGACGAATCGCGTGGCCATGGAACTGGGTTACGCGGGTGAACCGGAAGGCACAGTGGTGATGGCGGAGTCGCAAACCGCGGGCCGTGGCCGGGCAGGACGCAGGTGGCATTCCGAGAAAGGCACGGGGCTGTATTTTACGGTGCTCTTGAGGCCGCGGCTGGCACCGGCGCAAGCGCCGCTGTTGACCATGCTGGCTGGCATTTCGGCGCACGTGGCCATCCAGGCGCAGACCGGTCTGGTTCCGGAGCTCAAGTGGCCGAATGACTTGCTCCTGAATGGCAAGAAGATGGGGGGCATTCTGACCGAGATGCACGCCGAGCCGAACGCAGTGCGCTTTGTGATTGTGGGCATGGGGATCAACGTGAATCAGGAGAAATTTCCCGCCGAGCTTTCCGCCAACGCCACTTCGATTCGCAGGGAGTCCGGGCGGATGACTTACCGCCTGGAGCTGCTGGCGCGATTGCTCGGCCAATTCGAGAACGACTACAATCGATTCCTGCACGAGGGCCCGAGATTCGTGGTGGAACGCTTCCGAAGCATCAGTTCCTTCGCCGAGGGACGCCGGGTGCGCGTGGAAACGGGCGCGGATTCCTACCTGGGCACGACCGCGGGCCTCAGTCCGGAAGGGTTGCTGCTGGTCACGAAAGAGAACGGGCTGGTTGTGACGGTAATCGCTGGAGACGTAACCGAGGTTCGCTGAACCATGCTGCTGACCATCGACGTGGGCAACACCAATACGGTGCTGGGCGTTTTCCGGGGCGAGGAGCTTATCGCCAACTGGCGGCTGACGACCGCGCGCACACAGACGGTGGACGAATACGGCGTGCTCGCTCGCAACCTGTTTTCCCTGGCTGGACTGAACCAGGAAATGATCACCGGGGTCATCATCAGTTCCGTCGTGCCGCCGCTGAATTGGACGCTGGCCGAAATGTCGCGGCTCTATCTTGGCAAGAAAGCATTGTTCGTGGAACCGGGGGTGAAGACGGGAATGTCCGTGCACGTGGATAATCCGATGGAAGTAGGCGCGGACCGCATCGTGAACGGAGTAGCAGCGTTTCACCAATTTGGCGGCCCGTGCGTGGTGGTGGATTTTGGCACAGCAATTACTTTTGATGTGATCTCCGCGAAGTGCGAATTCCTCGGGGGCGTGATCGCGCCGGGGATCGGCATAGCCTCCGAAGCGCTGTTTTCGCAGACGGCTCGCTTGCCGCGCGTAGAGATCAAAGACCCCGGCAAGGTGATCGGAACGAACACCGTGACAAATATTCAAGCAGGGCTCTATTACGGCTCGGTGGACATGGTCGACGGCATGCTCGCGCGGATCAAGGACGAGATGCAAGCCAAGCCGGCAGTGGTGGCGACGGGCGGCCAGGCGCGGCTGGTGGCGCGCGGATCAAAGCATATCCAACACGTCGACGAATTCCTGACGCTCACAGGTTTGCGCATCATCTGGGAGAAGAACCAGTCCGGGGAAGCGCAACACGACACCGCAAAGCCCACCGCCATGAAAGTGGAAGTTCCAAAGTCAAGGAAGGCGCCCCGCTGAACTAAGTGGAATTTTCGACGCGCGCACACCATGGACAATTGGAACTACTTTAGCTATTTCACGGAAATCGAAGAGCACTTCTGGAAGAAGCGCGGGGCGCACCTGCTGGTCTCACCGCTGGATTGGGCGATTATGGAAACCTGGCAAAAAGCGGGCGTGCCGCTGGAAGCGGCGCTGAAGGGGATCGACCGGGCATTCGAGAGCTACCAGAGATCGCGGCGCGGTGCGGGAAAGCCATTGAAAAGTCTCGCGTATTGCACGGATGCGGTGCTGGAGATCGCGGAGGAGCAGCAGGAGGCGGCCGCCGGGGCGCAACCGAAACAGAAGAAAGATTCGCGCGAGCCATTCTCGCGCCCGGACCTGCAAACCTACATGCGGCGGAATGCCGAATTGTTGCGGAAAGCGGCGGGGCGCCTGAATCCGGCCGAGTGTGGCCTTGCGGTATTCTTGCGCCAGGCCGCGGATTCCGTCACTAGTTCTGAGACACTGTTAGAGGCGCCGGGAATACTCGACCTGGAAGACCTGGAGCGGCGGCTGACGATTCTGGACGAAAAAATTCATGCCGCGCTGCTGACGCATGCGGCCGAGGATTTGCTGTTGAAGATCCGGCGCGAGGTGGACTCGCAACTGGCGACGTACCGGCGCAAGATGAAAGCAGAACAACTGGCGCTGGTGGAGAAGCAATATTCGCAGAAGCGATTGCTGGACGAGTACCAACTGCCGCGCCTGAGCCTCTATTACTTTTCTTGAGTGCGCCGGGTTCGAGCGGCCAACGCGCGGGAAAGACAGGATTGGACGATTATGGCTGATGAGTTACTATTATCAATTGAGAAGTTGATTTACGGCGGTGAGGGCCTGGCCCACGCGGATGGCAATACCGTGTTTGTGCCGTACGTGCTCCCGGGCGAGCAGGTGCGCGCTGCCGTGCGTACGCGCAAGAAGAAATTGATTCACGCCAACCTGGTGGAAGTGGAAAAGCCCTCCCCTTCGCGGATTGCTCCGGCGTGCCCTCATTTTCGCGTCTGCGGAGGATGCCATTACCAGCATATCGAGATTGCGGAACAGGTACGTCTGAAGAAGGAGATTCTTCGGGAAACATTGGCGCGACTCGCTGGAGTGCAATGCGCCGGCACGATTCAGGAACACACCGCCCAGCCGTATGGCTACCGCAACCGCGCGCAATGGGCCTTCCGCGATGCCATGCCGCGTGCATTCGGCTATTTTCTGCCGGAGAGCGCCCACATTCTTCCGATTGACCAGTGCCCCGTGCTCTCGCCCCGGCTTGCGGAAACCTTTGCGCAACTGCAGGAGTTGGCGCGGGCGAATAGCCTTTCTCCAGGAGTTTTGGAGATCGAAGCGTTTGCAGATGGCGCGGACGAGAAGATTGCGCTAAACATCGCCTTTGAAAGATTTCCCAAACCTGTGAAAGCATTGGCCGCAGAATTCAAAGCCGCGCTTCCCGGACTGGAAAGCCTTTTGATGCTGGATCAGAGCAAGAATCGTTTTGAGCTGGACGGTCCCGGCTACCTGATCCAGAAAGCCGGGGGCTTTGCCTTCCGCGTGAATCATCTTTCGTTCTTCCAGGTGAATCGTTTTTTGGTCGAAGACCTGCTGCAGACGATCGTGGGAGGAGCGAATGGGGGATACGCTCTCGATTTGTACGCGGGCGTGGGATTTTTCACACTGCCGCTGGCGAAAGCATTCTCAAAAGTGGTCGGCGTGGATGCGAATCTTTCGGCGACACGCGACTTGCGGCAGAATGCCGAAACCGCGGGGGTTGCGGTAGTCTCGGAAAACCAGCACGCCGAGGAATTCCTGAAGAACAACCAGGAGAAGCCTGACGTCGTGATTCTGGATCCTCCGCGCGCGGGGCTGGGCGTAGAGGCCGCGACCTTGCTGGCCAATCTTGGCGCCCCGGAAATCGTCTATTTATCCTGCGATCCTTCCACGCTGGCGCGCGACCTTGCCGTGCTTACGGCTTCCGAACGCCGCCCCGACACCGCGACCCCTCCGGCACATAAATACGAAATTGCGGATGTGCATCTGTTCGATTTATTTCCGCAGACTTTTCATATCGAAACCTTGGTGAGGTTGCGAAGGGTGTCATGAAGCTGTCAGCCGTAGCGATTGCCGCGGCATTTGCCGGCGGCATATTGCTCGGCTACTCGCCACTCTTTGCGGAACACGCAACAGTTTCCCGCTTTCTGGTATCCCTCGCACTGCTGGCGAGCTTATGTCTGGCACTGGGCCTCCTTCTTGTCTGGCGCAATTTGCCTTGGTTCGCGGCGGTTGCCTCCCTTTCGGCATGGATCGCGCTAGGGATTCTTGCCGCTTGTATGGCAGAGCAGCCTCTTTCTCCCGAACACATTCTCGCGCGTTTTTCGACACAGCAGATTCCGCGCCAGGTGCCTCTGCGCTGGCATTGAACTCTTCGAACCGAGCCCGCCCGGCTTCCGTGGGGTTATGGGATGGAAATCAGTCTCACCGGCGCGGACATGGCCGAAAGATATTTGCCCGTCAGCGGCGGCCTGCGCCTGGGCTTCACGCCTAGAGAAGATGATCCCCGTTTGCCGGAGCGGCACGCGGGCGACGAAATCATTGTGTTGGCGGAAGCGCGCCTTCCGAAGGGTTACAAGGACGCCGGGGCCTTCGATCGCCGGGAGTTTGTCGCACGCCAAAACATTCACGTCCTGGCAACTCTGGGCGCGACCACACTTCTGAAAAAACCGGCACAGCATGACCAACCCTGACCACGCGTGTGGCCCGATTGCGCAGGCAGCTGCGAGAGCGGGTGGACGCGATGTTCCCATCTTCCCCCGAAACCGCGGGAATTCTCCGCGCCATGTTGCTGGGACATCGAAGCTTCGTGGACCGCGTGGAATCGGTGGATTTTCAGAAGACGCGTGTGTTTCATGCCCTGGTTGTGGCGGGATTGCACGTCGGAGCGCGGCTTTTTTCTTGTTCTGGCTGGCACGGGAGCTCCGGCTGCCGCACTCGGCACAGACCTTGCTGGTGCTGGTGGCGCTGTTTGCCTATGTCGCCGTGGTCGAACAGCGCGCTCCGGTATTGCGCGCGGGGCGGACGGCGGGCGTTGTCCTCCCGGGATCGCTTTTTTATCGCCGTCTGGACCTGCTCAATTCCGCGGCCATAGCCGCGCTCGTGCTTCTGGTGGCCAATCCGGAGTTCGTGAAGGACATCGGTTTTCTGCTGTCCTTCCCGGCCATTGGCGCGATCGCCGGGCTGGCGTTACCCCTCATGCAGCGGCTCCCGCAACCATTTCTGTTTGCGCTCAGGGACTGGAGAGACGTGACGCGCGATGCCAGCCATCCGGCCGTTCCAGGGCAATTCCGCCTGGATGTTCGCAATGCAATTTTCGGACTGACCTCGCGGCTCCGTGGCCGTTCTGCGAAGTGAGCGCAGGACTTGAGCGCGAAGGGCGTGCGCGCTACATTTCGACTGCCCGAGTTGTTCGTGCCCAGCTTTTACTGCAGCTAGGCATGCTGCCGCTGATGGCGCGGGATTTTCATCGCATTTTCCTGCTCGGACCGATCGTCAGTCTTTTTGCGGTACAGTTCACAGGAGTCATCGTTCCGCTGGGATTCTTCAGTCTGGCGCTCGAAATTGTTTTTCCCACGGCGGGCCGTCTGCTCGGACTCCCGCTGGCCTGGCTCGTATCTGCCGAGGGACACATCGTGTCCTACTTCGCCGCGATTCCGCATGGCAGTTACCGGATTCCTGGCCCGCCGGGGGTAGGTGATGGCCCTGTGCTTTCTGATTGCGGTGGTAACGGCGATCCGGCTGCGATGGTTTCGAGTATTTCGGCGCCGGGAATGGGAAGTCCTTGCGCCGTCATTCTCATCTGCTGGCGGGCGGAATCATCGCCACCTACCCGTTTCACCCGAAAGTGATGGCCGAACAATCTGAAAGTCACGGTGCTGGACGTGGGGCAAGGCGATTCGATCCTGGTGGTATCGCCCAAAGCGAGCACGCTTCTGATCGATGGCGGAGGAGTTTTCATAGGATTTCGAGGGCGCGAGGAGCATCTCGGGCCGGACCCGGGGGGAAGAAGCGGTTTCGGCGTACGTATGGTCGCGGGGCTTTCAGAAACTGGACGCGGTTGCCCGGACGCATACGCATCAGGACCATGTCGGCGGCCTGACGGCGGTGTTGCAGAATTTCCAGGTTTCCCGGCAGCGGCTGGGCCGCGAAACCCCGCCGTCTGCGTTCGGGCGTTTAAAGCAACTCGCCGCCGGTTTGCACGTTCCCATCGAGCATGAACTGCGTGGCCAAAGTTTTCTGTGGGGCGGCATGCAGGCGGATTTCCTGTGGCCAGAGATTACGCCGGAAGAAATCGCGCCGCTGGCGCAGAATAATGATTCGCTCGTAGTGCGCCTGCAATACGGCAAGCGAACCATTCTGCTGCCCGGCGACATGGAAAAGCAGGTGGAGTGCGTCCTGCTGGGAGAGACTGCGGCCTCCTTTCTCCATGCCGACGTGCTGAAGCTCGGCCACCATGCGAGCAAGAATTCGACCATGCTGGAATTTCTCGGCGCGGTCTCCCCGCAAATCTCCATTCTTCCCGCGGGAGAGGAAAGCCCGTACGGCCATCCGAGCCCGGAACTTCTGCAGCGGCTCGAGGTGAGCGGTTCGCGGGTATTACGGACGGATCAGGATGGCCCCGTTCAAGTGCTGACGGACGGCCGCGCGTTGCGCGCAAGTTCCTTTGCGGGATGCCCCGAACCCGCCACCTTGTCAGGGAAGGCGCAGCCGCCAGATCACGGCCAGGCCAATCAGCAATAAAACGAATCCGATCGCCGCTTGATATTCGTGGTTCTTCTTGTATTGCGTCCAAGAGAAACTCGCCTTCGATGGCCGCTTTGGCTGCAACCCGGATTCTCGGAAGAAACAAAGGAACCGCCGCGGCATACGCGTCAAAGGCCGCTCCGTGCTGTCGCCGCAATTCCATTTCTTCCCGGCGCATCACCAAGGAATAAACCAACGGCGAAATAGAGGAGCGCCAGCGCCGCAGCCCACCACGAATGTAAGGCCAAGGCGGCGCCTGCCGCCAGAATACTGCTGCCCAAATAAAGGGGATTGCGCGTGCGGGCGTAGGGCCCGGTGACAGTGAGAACTTCTTGTTTGTGAAGGTAGCCGGCAGCGTAGGCGCGGAGGCACAGACCGAAAATGCCCAGCGCCGCACCAAGAAGAATGGACCGAGGCGTGGGCCTCGCCAGCCATAACAGAACGATGGCCAGCAGATAGCCGAGACGCACGCGCCATCGCGCAAAGAAATCCAGGGCAGTCACGCACGGGCTCCCAAACGTTGTTTGACCGCTTCGAAGACGGCGTCCACCGAAAGATCCAACAGCGAGGGATCGGTCGCGTCCGAGCGGCCGTAGGTCGTGACTGCCTTGGGGCTGCGCAAGACAATCTCCCCCGGTGGATACGGCCCATTGCGCGCCGGATCGGTTGGGCCAAAAAGCGCCACGGCCGGCGCGCCAAGCGCAACCGCAAGATGCAACGGGCCCGTATCCCCGCCCACGATACACTGCGCACCGCCGAGCAGGGCCATCAACGGGCCCAGTTCGCCGTCATAGGCAGCCGGCTTCGCTTCTCCGCTTGCCGCTCGAACCTGTGCGACAAGACCTTCTTCGCCCGGGCCATAGTTTATGACACACGGCAGCTTGATTTCATCGCGGATGCGCCGGCAGAGAGCGCCATAGCCTTCGGCAGGCCAGCATTTCGAGCGCCAACCGCCACCCGGACTGAGCACCACGTAGCGATCAATGCCTTCATTGCGCAGATTCGGCGCGAACTCGGGCCTTGGCCGCACCCGATATTTGAAGCCCCACCCGGCCCACGGAATGTTTCGCGCCGGCACGGAGGGAAAGCTCGCCATTTTGATCGGCAATGTGCGCTGCCTTACAAATTACCCGATCGGTGTAAAGAGTCGGTACGCCGAACTCCCGGATGGTGGCGGAAGAGAACCCCACGCGTTTGGTGACACCGCCAAGAAAAGGAAGAAACGCGGCCTTCCACAAACCCTGGTAGTCGATGGCCGCGTCCCACTTCTGCGCAGCGCAGCTGCCCGATGGTGCGGCGCACGGAAGCGAGATTTCGAGAATCGACCGGCCAGATTTCCGAAGCCAAGCCGCTGCTGGCGACCAAGTCGACCCAGCGCGGATGGGTGAGCCAAACGATTTGTCCGGCGGGAAAGGACTCGCGGAGGCCCGCCACAGCCGGGAAAAGTGTGCACGATGTCTCCGAGGGAGCCGAGACGAACAACGACAAAGCGCGGGTCAGACATGCGGCACTTTGCGAATCGCATCCAAAAATGCGCGGGTCGAGTGGTCCTTGGGATCGCCCACAATGGCGACGCGAATGCCGAGCCGCTCAGACACGGCGCGTTCCGGCACTGTTTCCGCCGTGTAATCGGTTCCCTTGGCGTGGACATCCGGGCGCAACTCTTCGAGCAATGCCTCCACGTTCGGCTCGGAAAAAATCACCACGTAATCGACATCGCGCAGGGCCGCGACCAATTGTGCGCGGGCACTCTCATCGAGAATCGGGCGGCCGGGGCCCTTCAATCCTCCGACGCTCGAATCGGCATTTACCGCCACAACCAGGACATCGCCCTCGCGCTTCGCTCCGGAGAGATAACGAACATGACCGACATGCAGCATATCAAAGCAGCCGTTCGCCAACACCACGCGTTTACCCTCGCGCTTGAGTTTATCGACGACGGCGCGCGCGGAGGTACGGGGCAGTATTTTGGATTGGGCGGAGCGCATAAACTACGTGGTCGTCTCCGACGCGGCTTCGCGAATGGCTTTCAACAGTTCCGCGAGAGAGACGGTCGCTGTGCCACGCTTCATCACCACCAGGCCACCGGCAATGTTGGCGATGTGCGCAGCCTCAACCGGCGAGGCACCGCTGGCAAGACCGAGGGTATAGGCGGCCAGCACCGTGTCTCCGGCGCCTGTCACATCCACCGCCTGATCGCTGCCGTGCACGGGAATGTGCACGGTATTTTCACCGCGCTGAAAGACAGCCATGCCGTCTTTCCCGCGCGTGACCACCAGTGAGTCCAGCTTCATCTCCCGCAGGGTCGCGCGCCCGCAGCGTTCGAGTTCGGAAATGTCCTGGCCAATGACGGTGCGGTGCAACGCTTCCATCTCCCCTTCGTTGGGCGTGGCGGCGGTTACGCCTGCGCGCTTGTACGCTGTCAAGCGGTAGCGCGAATCCAAGCTCACGGGGAAGGCGCGCTTTTCCCCGCCGATTGCCAGGCGCAACGCTTCCGGGCCGGCAACTCCGAAGCCGTAGTCCGACACCGCGAGGGCATTCGCCTTTTTGAGCCGCGTCCGCAGGAGTTCTTGAATTTTTTTGCGATGGGAGTCGGAAAAGGCGATTTGCGGTTCGTAATCGACGCGCAACACCTGCTGCCCCACGGTATGAGCCCAACCGGCCAGAAAACGCGTCTTGGTCGGCGTGATGCGGCCTTTCACGCGAAGGATTCCGGAAACATCGACCTTCAGCTCGCGGAAAGAGTGCACCAGCCAGTCGCCGGCTGCATCGTCGCCTACTACGGTTATCGGAAGCACGCGCGCGCCAAGAGCGGCGAAATTATTCGTGGCATTGGCTCCCCCTCCCGGGAGAATGCGTGTTTCACGGTGGCGCAGGATCAGCACGGGAGCTTCTCGCGACACGCGGGTGATGTCTCCGTATTGGAAAGAGTCGGCTACAAAATCGCCGAGCACGACCACACACTTTCCTGCGAAGCGCTCGACAATCTCGGCCAGGGCAATCAAATCCGCGGCTGCAGACTGGGCTGCGCGAGCTTTCCTTTCTGCTTCATCGTTGTTGTCCTATAATCCAATCCACCGCGCGCGGCAGATCGTCCACAACCGCGTCCGGCTGGCGCGGCCAATCTTTTGCGTGCCAGGTTTCCTCACCCAGGCCGTAACCGGTGCGGACAAATACCGACTTGCAACCCGCGCGAAACGCCAATTCCATGTCGCCGTAACGGTCTCCCACCACATAGGAGCGCGGCAGATCGAGATTCAGTTCACGCACTGCTAGATCGATCATTCCCGTCTTCGGTTTGCGGCAATCGCAGCCGTCCGCCGAGTTGTGCGGGCAATAGTAAACGCCGTCCAGTGCGGCGCCCACGGCAGCCAAGTTGCGCTGCATCAGCTCATTCACTTCGTGCACTAGCGACTCCGGAAAATAACCGCGCGCCACCCCCGATTGATTGGTCACCACAATCACGGCAAAACCCGCTGCCTTCAACCGGCGGATGGCCGGTCCAGCAAAGGGAAACATACGAAATCGGCTGGCATGATTCAAGTAGCCCACTTCTTCGGCGATGGTGCCATCGCGATCCAGGAACACTGCCGGTCTGCGATGCAGCAAGTCAGGCAGAAGACACCTCGGAAAACCGGGCGCGCATTGCCGCTTCCACCATGGCCGGTGTCACCGCTTTCATGCAGCGATGGTCCGTGGGGCAACGCCGCAGAAAGCAGGGGCTGCAATACGGCTTCTGTTGCACGATGCTGGCGCGGGGCGTCACCGGGGCTGTTCCCTCCGGATCCGTGGGCCCGAAGATCGCGACCACAGGCAAACCGACCGCGGCGGCCACGTGCATCGCGCCAGAATCGTTCCCCAGGAACAGGTGGCATTGCGAGAGGAGGCCAGGCAATTCGCCGATTGACGTCTTCCCGGTCAGGTCGATGGGCGCACGGCGCAACTCCCTGGCGATGGCGGAAGAAACACCCGCTTCCGCAGCGGTGCCGAACAGGATCGTGTCGGCATCCGCGTGCGAGAGGAATTCGTTCAGCGCCGCGGCAAATCTCTCGGGTAGCCAGCACTTGGCCGAGCCATACGATGCGCCCGCGCCAATGGCTACGCGCACGGCGGTCGGGCGCGCGCCGGCTTGCACGAGCGTTTGCAGGGCGCGATGGCGGGCCGCACCGGGAACGTGCAGCGCGATGTGGGAGTCATCCTGCCATTGCTCGATCCATCCCGCCCGGCGCAACAATTCTAAATAATAAAATTTCTCGTGCGCGGGGATTTTACCTTGCTTCGGCACTTTGATGGCTTTGGTGAGAAGAAAACTTCTGCCGTCTCGCGCGTAGCCGATTCTTTGCGGCACGCCGGCGCGCCAGGCCAGCCAGGCGGCGTCAAAAGCGTTCTGCAGAAGAAGGGCCACGTCGAATTTCTTCGCACGCAGTTCCCGGGCGAGCCGTTCCCTTCCGCGCCAGCCGCGATGCTGGCCCTTGGGGTCGTAGGCGATCAATTCGTCGCAGATCCCCTGTTCGCGATAAATTTCCGCCACGTAAGGGCGCGCGAGGATGGCAATCCGCGCGTCTGGAAATGTTTTTCGGACCGCGCGCAGCGCCGGCAGCGCCAGAATTGCATCGCCAACCCAGTTCGTGGCACGAATCAGAACCTTCATGCCGCGGATTTCCTCGTTTCCAGTTTTTCCCGAATGAGATTCAGGAGCATGCTTTCCTTGGAAATCTCCAAATCGATGGTGGCCAGGTAGAGCTGAAATTCTGCGAACGATACCCCGGCAAGGTTCTGGGCATCCTTCTCGGTGGTAATCATGGCCTTCGCGCCGGCGCGGCGTGCCGCCTCTTCCAGTTCGCGAGCGTCGCGCGCATCGTAACGATGGTGGTCGGGAAATTCGCATTGCCCTTTGAGCGTGATCTGCCAATTTTGCAGATCGCGGAAAAACGCGCGCGGATTGCCGATGCCGCAGAACGCGTAGAACGGACCCGCGCCGATATCCTCGGGTCGCAATACCTGGCCCCCAGCGCCGAGCCGGCGGAACCCGAGCAGTCGAGTGGCCGCGGAAAATACCGGGTAGCCCTGAAACCTTTCGATGGCGGGGCCCGTGCCCGGTACCGTCTCTGACCGCGTAAAGACCAGGATATCCGCGCGGTTCATGGCGGAAAGGGGTTCGCGCAAGCGTCCGGTGGGCAACATCGTCTGGCGGGCGAGGGGCTGCGCCACATCGATGAGCAAGATGTTCACGTCGCGCGCCAATCGCAGATGCTGGAATCCATCATCGAGAAGGAACACATCCACGCTGGCCTGGAGTTTTCTCCCCTGCTCGATGCGGTCCGCGCCCACGCCGAAAAGCACCCGTTGCTGCAGTCGGAATTTCATTAATTCGATTTCATCACTGGTTCCCGCGTTACCCTTGTAACCACGGCTCAAAATGGCCACGCGTTTTCCCTCGGCCAGAAGCCGCTCCGCCAGCCAGAGGACCATCGGAGTCTTCCCGGTGCCGCCGACGGTAAGATTGCCCACGCTGATGACCGGCCGGTTCAGCTGCTGTTGCTTCAGAAACCCATGCGCGTAGAGCCAAGCCCGCAATCGCGCCACCTGCCCGTAGAGCATCGAGAGCGGCCAGAGCAGCGGCCGCACGGACGGTGGGAGCGTCATCGCGGGGTGCCGGCCAGGTGTTTGGCAATTTCAACCATGGCCCGATCCAGCGCGCCCCGGCTGCTTTCCACCTGCTGCCGGGCGGCTGCGCCCATTCGTTTCATTTTTTCGGGGTCTTTCAACAGATGAATCCATTCGACGCCCGCATCTTCCGGGCTTTCCACCTGGATGGCCGCGCCGGCTTGCACAAAACGCTTGGCAATCTCTGCAAAGTTTTCCATCGAGGGCCCAAAGACGGGAACTTTGCCAAAGGCCGCGGGCTCCAAAATATTGTGCCCGCCCGCTTGGACGAGCGAGCCGCCAACGAATGCTCCGTCGGCCAACGGATAAAGCGAGGACAGTTCCCCGATGCTGTCCAGCAGGAGAACCGTGGCATCGTCGGGAATGTCGCTGGAGTTTCCATTCGCCGCGGGAGTGATTCCGGGGCCGGGAATTGGAAGTTCCGAGCGACGCACAAATTTTCGGTGGGATTCTTGGATGAAGTCGGCGGCAGCCGCAAAGCGCTCCGGCTTCCGGGGCGCCAGCACTAGCAAGGCGTTCCGAAAATCTCCCTGGAGCACGCCAAAGGCAATCAGCGCCAGCGGTTCTTCCGTCGCCACCACGCTGCCCGCCACGACGACAGGCCAGCGATGACGTCGCTTGCATTCTTCCCCTAGCCACACGGAAAGCGGCGTAGGTTCCGGTAACGCCATGTCGAATTTCAAATTGCCGCTGGACTTCACGCGGTCAGCGGGCGCGCCCAGCGTGCGAAGGCGCCCCGCGTCCGTTTCCGTCTGCATAAGGAAGGCGGACGCATTTTGCAGCGCGGAGGCGAGGAATGGCCGCAGGTAGAAGCCGAAGAGGCGTAGATATTTCTGGAAGCGCGCGAAAGAACGGTCGGAGATTCGTCCGCTGACGAAAACGACGGGCACGTTGCGGCGCCGGGATTCTCGCAGGAAATTGGGCCAAATCTCCGTTTCCAGGACGACCACGAGCGCCGGCTTCACGGCGTTCAAAACTTTGCGTACACAAAAGCTCCAATCGAGCGGGAAGTAGATTACCGCGTCCGCGAAGGGCATGCGCTCTTTCGCCAGCGCGTGGCCGGTCAGCGTGGTGGTGGAGACGATCAGGGGTCTTTGCGGATACGCCTCTTTCAAGCGCTTCACTAATGCGACTCCCGAGAGCGCCTCGCCCACCGAAACCGCGTGAACCAAGATGGCGCCGGGCCGCTCCGCTGGCAGTTTTTTCAGGCCTTGGAGAGAAAATCCGAGCCGCTCGCTGAGATTGGATAGATATTTCCCTTGCCGCAGTCCCTGAAACAGCCAATACGGCGCCGCCAGCAGGGCAGCCAGGCCCATCAACAGGCTATAAAGGAAGTACACTCGAGTATGACTCCGGTCCGATCTGGTATTTGTGATCGCCTAAGGTCCCGGAAGCAGGGCAACCCTGTTTCTTCCACCAGAATCGAAGGCCTCAGGATGCAAACAGTCTATTATAGCCTTATGCGAAATCATGTTGTTTTCCTTCTCGCTGCCGGCGCACTGGCCTGTGTTCCGGCGCGGAGCACCCCTCAGACCCCCGCTCCCGTACATGCATCTATTGTCGATTCGCATGAGGGGATGAGTATCGGAGTTGAGCCGTGGACGCAGGCGAGCCGGTACAAGGCAAAATTCCCCAAGAAGTCGCCGCTCGCGGGAGGCATCGTGGCCGTTCGCGTCACCTTCCGAAACGACAACGACCATGGCGTGAAAGTGAATTTGCAACGCATCCGTCTGGTCGTGCAAATCGGCGAGGACAACCGCCAGGAGCTGGATTCGCTCTCCGCTAATGATGTGGCCGATGCGGTGATGCTGAAAGCGAATGGAAAGGACCCCACCGCCAAACGAATTCCCATTCCCCTGCCGATTGGCAAAGCCAAACCTTCGCGCGACGCCAATTGGACCAATTTCCGCGACGACTGCCAGAATGCCGCCGTGCCCTCCGGAGTAGTGGCCGCCCACAGCAGCGTGGAAGGGTTGGTCTACTTCGATCTGCGCGGAGAGGTGGATTTGCTCGAGAGCTCGCGCCTGTACGTTCCGGATTTGTTCAATATGAGCACCAACGAGCCGTTGTCCTACTTCGATATCGCGCTGGGCCACGATTCCTCGGAGTAATTCTCGTTCGCGAACGGTGCAGCACAATCCACAGCTTGTTCCCTAGCGGTTTGCCGGACCCGTCCCCGTCGGCTACCATAGAATGTCGATAAAAAATCATTTTCTTCGGAACCCATGCAAAATTTCCTAGATAAACTCAATCCGGAACAGCGTCTTGCTGCAGAAACTCTGGAAGGCCCGGTGTTGATTCTTGCCGGCGCGGGCACGGGAAAGACGCGCGCCATCACTTTTCGCATGGCTAATCTCATCTCGAAAGGCACTCCAGCGGAGTCCATTCTCGCGGTGACCTTCACCAATAAGGCTGCCGAAGAGATGCAGAACCGCGTCACGGACTTGTTGCTTCGCGCTGGGGTTCCGCCGGCCCGCCCGTGGATCTCAACGTTCCATTCCTTGTGCGCGCGCCTGCTTCGCCGCGAGGCCGCGCATGGCGGGCTGCCGAAAGATTTCGCCATCTACGATGACGACGACCAGCTTGCGGCGGTGAAGCTGGCCATGGCTCGGCTCCAGATCGAGGAGGACGGCCTCACGCCACGCAATGTGCTGAGCCGCATCAGCTTCGCCAAGAATCATGCGCAGTCTCCGGAACAGCTTCGCGCCGAGTCCTTTGCGCCGGACATGCGCAAGGTGGCGGATATTTATGCCGCCTATGAGGAGCTGCTGAAGCAGAGCAAGGCCCTCGATTTCGACGATCTGCTGCTGCGTTCGGCCCGCCTGCTGCGTGATTCCCCCGATGTGCGGGAGCGCTGGCGCGCGCGTTTTTCCCACATTCACGTCGATGAATACCAGGACACCAATCGCGTGCAGTACGACCTGCTTCGCTTGCTGACCAGCGAGAAGCGGAACATTTGCGTGGTCGGTGACGAAGACCAGTCGATCTACCGCTGGCGTGGCGCCGACGTTTCCATTTTGCTGAGTTTTTCGCAGGATTTTCCCGCCGCCCAGGTGGTGCGCCTGGAGCGCAATTACCGCTCGACGCAGGCGATCCTCGATGCCGCCGGGGCCGTGGTAGCCAACAATCCCGACCGGTTGGGCAAAACACTGCGCGCCGAAAAAGAGCAGGGCGCGAATCTTCGCTATTACGAAGCCCGCGACGCGCAGGCGGAGGCGGAATTTATTGCCGGCGAAGTGGATCGCATCCTCAGCGAAGATCCCGAGCAGACCTGCGCCGTCGAGTACCGCACGAATTTTCAGTCCCGCTCGTTTGAGGAGGTGTTTCGCCGCCGCGGGATCCGCTACAAGCTGGTGGGCGGATTCAGCTTTTATAACCGCGCGGAAGTGAAGGATGCGCTGGCCTACGTGCGGCTGGCGTTGCATCCCGAAGACGACATTTCCCTGCTACGCGTACTGAATGTTCCCGCGCGCGGCATTGGCAAGACCAGCGTCGATGCCCTGCGCGACATCGCCGACCGCGAAAAGCTTTCGCTGTGGGACGCCATCGAATCCCTGATGACCAGCCCGGCTTCCACACGCGCTGTGGCCCCGCTCCGCGCCTTCCGCGAACTCGTGGTGCGCCTCCGCGAAGCCTATAACACGAAAGAGCCCGCCGAATTCCTGCGCTACCTGCTGGAAGAAACCGGCTATATGACCATGCTGCGGGACCGCAACACGCCGGACGACGTGGCCCGCCTGGAAAACCTGGAGGAATTAGCTCGCGCGGTGGCGGAGAGCCAGGAAGAGGGTGAATCGTTCAGCGATTTTCTGGATGCCGCCGCGCTGGTCAGTGATGCCGATGCGTATGAGGACAAGCCCGGAGTCACGCTCATCACATTGCACAGCACCAAGGGCCTGGAGTTCGACCACGTTTTCCTGAGCGGGCTCGAAGACGGCATCTGCCCGCACAGCCGCTCGATCAGCGAAGAAAAAGGCATCGAGGAGGAGCGCCGGCTGGTGTACGTCGGCATGACGCGCGCGCGCCAATCGCTCACCTTGACGCGGGCGGTCTATCGCCGCATCTTCGGCAACGAACAGCAAATGCGCGCTTCCCTGCCCAGCCGGTTTCTCGGAGAAATCCCCAGTGAATTGGTGGACACGGTGCGCGGTTCGATGGCGGAGATTGGCGAATCGCGCCGCTACGAGCCGGACCCCGAATATTCCTACTCCGCGGAGGAATTTGTGCGCCGCGCGCGGGGCGGGTCCGCGCCTATTTCCCGCACGCCGCCGCGGCGCGGCTCCTCGGCCACACCAAGCTTTGGTTTCGCCGCGAAGCAGCGCGGCAAGAGCGCCGATCCGTTGCTCGGCCGAAAAGTGCGTCATCCGGAGTACGGCGTCGGCACGGTGGTCGGCGTAGAAGGCGACGAGGACGACCGTCGCCTCAGCGTCAGCTTCCCCGGCCGCGGCACCAAGAAATTCATCGAGCGTTACGCAAACCTGCAGCAGCTCTAACAACTGTAAACGGACCACTACTCGGTCGCGCTGGCCTCTACTTCCCACAGACATGGCCCAGCCGGAAAAGATCTTGGCTATAGGCGGATCAAGGTTAGGCGATCGCCGAGTTTCCGATCCCGTGCCTACTAAGGACTGGCTCGGCCACCAATTGGTGAAATACAATCGCTTCCGCTTTATCAAGCCACGGAGATCGCGGCGGTAGACAGCAAAGTTCCCGCCGAGATGGAACTCCGGTGGACCGCAAGGAGGCTGGCAATGAAGATTCGCTGCGTGGTGACAGGTCGCAACGCATCCGGGAAGTCGGTAATAACGAAGGACGCGGCCATCGAACCCGTGACTCTCAATTCCCTGCCGGGCATTGAATTTCACCGGATTTGGGGTGGCGACGCGGTTCCGAAGCTGCCAAGCGACGGGACGCCTCCACTTCATCCCCGCTACTTCCCTCCGTCGAGTGGCTTCCGCTTCCTCTTTTTCACCGTGCCTCCAAATACGCACAAGCTTCCCGAGCAGAACGATCTCGTCGCGGCCTTTCTCGAATTGCAGGAGAAGCTTCCGGGGCTGGCAGAAGTCATGGAACCGATGAATCCCGGCATGCACACCACGGACACCGTGGATTTCGACGTAATCCTTTCTGGGGAGGTCTATTTGGAACTGGACGATGGGGCCGAAGTTTCGTTGAAGACGGGAGACTGCGTCGTGCAGAACGGCACGCGCCACGCCTGGCATAATCGCTCGTCGCAAAATTGTGTTATCGCCGTGGCGATCGTGGGCGCGGAAGTCGTCCGCTAGTCCGGCCCGTTCGCCATAATCGGTTTGGGCGAAAGTTGAAGCCGCGAATTCGGTCTCGATGCAGTGAACAAATGAGCAGTTTAGCGGGCACCTGAAAAGAAGAACGGCGAGATGACAGATGCCGTTCGGTTCGCTCAGACCGAACAGTATCGGCCGCTCCCGCCGCCCAGAGCGCAAGTGTAGAGACCCAGCAAAGCGCGGACTGTTCAATATTGAACAGTTTGGCAAAATGCGTGCGCCGACGGGTGGTTTGCCCCGAGGGCGGAGGCAACATGCTTCGTGCCCGGCGAGTCAGCAGGAAGAAATGTTACGCTACGGGATGAGAATTTCTCGAGAGAATCGCGTGTGGAAGACACGTCCAGTTGGGCTGATCGTGATGCTGCTGACCGCGGCAGGTGTCCCGAATTGCGGTGCGCAGACAAGAGCGCAGTCGGTGCGTGAGCCGCCCCCGGATTGGGCGTTTGCAATCGATCCGCAAGTCGGGACTGAGAACGCGAAGGGTAGACGCGCTGATGAGAGTGTGCGACAGGTGCCGGGGAGTGCTGCGGTATTCACGCTCGCGCAGACCCATGATTTCTTTCATCCACCGGACTGGCATCCCGAGGGCCATCCCTCGATGCCAGAAATCGTAGCGCGCGGGCGCAAACCGGACGTCTTCGCCTGCGCATACTGCCACCTGCCGAATGGACTGGGGCGCCCCGAAAATGCCAGCCTCGCGGGGCTGCCTGCGGGCTACATCATCCAGCAAATGGCGGATTTCAAGAGCGGCATGCGCAAAAGTGCGGAGCCGCGGCACGGGCCGACCAATACCATGATCGCCAACGAGACAAAAACGGATGAACAGGAAATCCAGGCAGCCGCTGCGTACTTCTCCAGCCTAAAACGGAAGCCGTGGATCCGCGTGGTGGAGACCTCCACTGTTCCCAAAACGCATGTTGCGGGCTGGATGCTGGTGGCAACGGAGCCACGCGAGATGGAGCCGATCGGCCAGCGCATCATCGAAACGCCGGAAAATCCGGAACAAACGGAATTGCGCGACGATGCCTCAGGATTCATCGCTTACGTTCCATTGGGGAGCATCAGGAAAGGCTCACTGCTGGCCAAGGGAGCCGGGGAAGAAACGATTCGCTGCGTCAAGTGCCATGGGCCGGACTTCCACGGCCACGGAAACGTCCCGCCCATCGCCGGGCGTTCGCCGAGCTATGTGGTCCGGCAACTCTACGACATTCAAAGTGGCGCGCGCGCCGGACAAATGGCGCGATTCATGAAGCCGGTGGTGGGAAGGTTGAGCGTAGAGGACATGGTGTCGATCGCGGCGTACGTGGCCACGCTGCGGCCGTAGTCGGCTGTTTGCAGTTCGCCGGATGCCGATTACCGGACTTAGGAAGGCAATTGGCGCACAAAGTTGCCGAGGCGGGCACGGTCCTCCGGGTTCATCGAGATAATGTCCACGCCCATGCCCTCGCCCGGTTTAATGTTCTTGACGACAGCGCGGGCCCGCACTCCCCCTCCCGCGATGTCGATCAGCAACTGAAGAGTCGTCCCGGCGGGAGGAGGTTCCTTGGTGCGGATGAACAAGCCGCCCAAACCCAAGGTGTCCACCGATGATACAAATTTCTGAGTCGCGCTCTGCCAACCCACGCGCAGGCCTTTCGGCGATTTCACGCGAGGATAGCGGCGAAGTGAATTGGGAGCGGTCATGACTCACCTTTTTCAAGGCTACACGGATGGCGAGGGCTGCGCTCAGCCTGTTTGTCCAATGGTGCAACAGGCGGCAGCAGCCTCAGGCCGGATTGCGCGGCACAACGGGAAATGGTTCCGCATTGCAGGCCTCCTGGCAGGCGCGAAGTTGCGCGGCACGGCGTATCACGATAAAGTGAGGCGCTATCATTCCTACAACGCGCGCCGGGTTCTGGCCAGGGTCATCCCGCATACGGACGCGATCGGAGAGTATGGGTGGATCCACAATTATTCCGATGTAAGAACATCGATCAGCTCATTTCGGACTCCGAACAACCCGAAAGACGACTAAAGAAGACGTTGGGGTGGATCAGCCTGACAGCGCTGGGCATCGGCGCCATTATCGGCACTGGAATTTTTGTGCTGACGGGCACTGCGGCGGCAGGGGAAGAAGTGCTTTACCCTTCGCTTCTGAAAGCGCCGGTGCTTGACGTTCTCTTGCACGGTTCTCATGCCCTAGGCGTTTCCGGCCGACCCGGCGCGGGGCCAGCCATCGCGATTTCCTTTTTCATGGTGGCCGTGGTGTGCGGGTTTGCCGGCCTGTGCTACGCCGAACTGGCCTCGATGATTCCGATCGCGGGTAGCGCCTACACCTATACTTACGCCACCATGGGCGAATTGGTGGCTTGGATCATTGGCTGGGACCTGATCCTGGAATACGCGGTATCCAACATGGCCGTAGCCGTGGGCTTCTCCGCTTATGTGAACAGCCTGGTGAACTCGTTCGGAATTCACTTGCCGGATACGCTGAGCACGCCCGCGTACCAACCGGGAATCGGCTGGCTGCCGCACTTCAACGTGGTGGGATTCCTGATCGTGATGCTGCTGACGGTCTTGCTGGTCACGGGCATCAAGGAATCCGCAGCATCAAATAGCGTCATGGTGGGAATCAAGCTGGTGGCCATCTTCGTTTTCATCCTGTTCGCATCCAAATACATCCATCCCGTCAACTGGAAGCCATTCGCACCGAACGGATTTCAGGGCATCCTGACCGGCGGCGCAATCGTCTTCTTCAGCTACATCGGATTCGATTCCGTCTCGACGGCGGCGGAGGAGTGCAAGAATCCGAAGCGCGATCTGCCTCTCGGGATTATGGCGTCGCTGCTGATTTGCGCAACGTTGTACGTAGGCGTGGCCGTGGTGCTTACGGGAATTCAGCCGTACCACATATTCAAGGGCGATGCGGCGCCGGTGGCCACTGCTCTTCACAACATCGGACTGGACAAGCTGCAGCGCTGGGTAACCATCGGCGCGCTGATGGGCATGATCTCCTCGTTGCTGGTTTACCAGTACGGCCAGGCGCGCGTGTGGTTCGCGATGTCGCGCGACGGCTTGCTCCCAAGCGCTTTTTCCAAGGTGCACAAGCGCTTCCGCACGCCGCACTTTGCTACGTGGATTGCCGGCATCGTGGTCGGTATTCCCGCCGGGATTTTCGACATCGGCACTCTGGCGGACCTTTCCAACATCGGCACGCTGTTCGCGTTCGTATTGGTGGCCGCGGCGGTGCTCGTGCTTCGCAAGACGCAGCCGGACCGGCCGCGCGGATTTCGTGTTCCCCTGGTGCCATTTTTACCGATCCTTTCGATTGTGTCCTGTGTTCTGTTGATGGCCAGCTTGACACTCGAGAATTGGATACGCTTTTTTGTGTGGCTGATCATCGGACTTGTGATTTACTTTGCATATAGCCGTCACCGGAGCACCTTGAATACGGCTTCGAAGGCTTGAGCGAATTCCATGAGCGGTGGACGCCATCCGAAACTCCTGAGCACATGCGGGGAGCTGCTTACGCTGGCGCTGTGTCTTGGAGTGTTGCCACTACCGGCCCTGGCCTGGGGCAACAATGCCCAGCGGCTGATCGTGAATCATGCCGTCGATACGCTTCCTTATGAGATGCGCCCCTATTTTGAGGCAAATCGCAACTTTTTGATCCAGCACGTCAACGATCCCTTGAATCAACTAGAAAAACGACCCAACGAACGCGAGAGCCATTTCATCGAGCTCGACAAATACGGAAAATTCCCTTTTGACGCCCTGCCGCGCAATTACAAGGCGGCGCTTTCCAAGTACGGCAAGTCCAAGATTCAATCCACGGGCGTGCTTCCCTGGCAAATTGGCGTGTATAGCGCGAAGCTCACGGAAGACCTGAGGAATGGCCGCTGGGAAGATGCCAAGCTCGACGCGGCGTTCCTGGCGAACTACGTGGCTGAAGCACACGATCCATTCAACACGACGGAAAATTTCGATGGCAAGATGACCGCGCAGACCGGCGTAAACGATCGTTTCAACGCCATGTTGGTGGACCGCTACGGCTCTTTCTTCCCCTTGAACCCACACGACGCCTCCTTCATCAGCGACCCGACCGACTTCGCCTTCGATGCCTGCCTGAACGCGCATAGCCAGCTCGAATCGATCCTCCTGGCAGACCGCCACGCCAAACGGGGACTGACTTCCTACACCGACGAATACTACGATCGTTTCTATAACCTCACGGCCGGATCGCTCATCAAGCAGCTGTCCGACGCCGCCGCGGACATCGGCTCCTACTGGCTGACCGCGTGGACCAACGCCGGCAAGCCGCAATTGCCGCACTGAATTGGTTTCCGTGACCCTTCGCGAATTCCCCACAAACATCGCCGCGATGCCGAAGGCAGAGCTGCACCTCCACCTGGAGGGAGCGATTCGCCCGGCGATTGCCGTTACTCTGGCAGCGCGCCACGGCGTCACGCTTACCGAGGAGGAAGTCCTCCAGCGCTACGCGTATTCGGATTTCGCGGCGTTCATCGAGGCGTTCAAATGGGTGACTTCGTTCATGCGCGATCCGGCCGACTTCGCGCTTGTCGCCGCGAATTTGGCTGAACGACTGATCGAGCAGAACGTGGTCTATGCCGAGGTCACGCTCTCTGTAGGAGTGATGCTTCTTCGCAAGCAGAATCCGCGGGCTAATTTCGAGGCAATTCTTGAGGCTGCCGGGCCGTATGAACAGAAGGGCCTGCGCCTCAACTGGATTTTCGATTCGGTGCGGCAGTTTGGCGCCGAGCTGGCGCTGCAGGTCCTCGACTGGGCAGCGCAATGCAATTCGCCGCGCATCGTCGCTTTCGGCATCGGCGGGGATGAGCTCAGCGTGCCGACCAAAGAATTCCGCGACGTTTACGAGCGGGCTGCACGGTCCGGCCTCCACCGCCTGATTCATGCCGGAGAAATTGGCGGCGCGGACAAAATTCGCGAGGCCTTGGAACTACTGGGAGTGGAACGCATCGGCCACGGGATTGCCGCGATCCACGACCCGGAGTTGATGGATTTGCTTGCAGCTCGCCGAATCCCGTTGGAAATCTGCCCGCTGAGCAATCTGCGCACTGGCGCCCTGGCTCGCCAAATGCGCATCGCAGCACCCGCAATCCGCCAGCACCCGCTTCCCCAACTCTTGCGTCGCGGAGTGCCGGTGGTGCTATCGACCGACGACCCATCGATGTTTCATACCTCTCTGCGGGAAGAGTACCGGCACGCGCACGAAATGGGATTGAGCGAAGTGGAATTGGGGCGACTGGTCTCAAACGGCTTCAGCTTTTCCTTTTCCGGCACGGCTGCTCCCCGACACGGCCAATAACCCTGAAGCCACGCAGGGCAGTGTTATACTTGGCGGCATGACAGCTCACGTTTGGGTAATGCCAAAGCGTACCGTGCTCGACCCACAGGGACAGACCATTCAACACGCCCTTTCCGGCCTAGGTTATTCGCAGGTCGCCGAAGTGCGCCAGGGCAAATTCTTCGTGCTCAACCTCGACGGCTGGAGCCGCGACCAAGCGCAAAACGAATTGGAGCGCATCTCCAAAGAAGTTCTCGCCAACCCTGTCATTGAAGAGTATCGTTTCGAGATTGTGGATTAGGACGCCCTTCATGGCATCGCTCCGCCGCACAAACCGTGCATTCCGTCTTCTCCTTCGAGGGAGTTCCCTCCTGGCAGCCGCACTGCTGCTGCTCCTCGCCGGCTGCGGTCAGGAGCGCAAGGTGGACGATCCGCAGCTCAAGCCCATTCAGGACCTGCTGGAGGCCAACACTCCGGTTGGGACGCCGGAAGCCACGGTAAGCCATTTCCTGGCGATGCGCGGGTATGAGACCGAGCCTTCTGATAAGCCCGGGACGATCGTCGCGATTATCCGCCACATCGACACGGAAAAGCTGCAACCGGTCACGGCGCGCGTCACTTTCTTCTTTGACGCTAACGGAAAGCTGAACACTTATGAGCTCGCGCGCACGATGAACCGCGCGGTTCCTCAGTAACTTTCCCGCCTTTTGCCGGCCCTTTTTGCCTGCTGCCCTGCCTGCCCGTGCTAACCTGAACCCCAGGAAATCAGGAGATCATCTGCATGTGCGGCATTGTCGGTTATATCGGGTCGAAGAAAGTCGTTCCGGTCATAATTGAAGGACTGCGCAAGCTCGAGTATCGCGGCTACGACTCCGCCGGAATTGCGGTGGTGGATGCGGCTGGAAAACTTCATGTTCGCCGCGCCCCGGGAAAGCTCCGCAATCTCGAAGAAGTCATCCACAATTCCCCGATTGATGGAACCTATGGCATCGGCCACACGCGCTGGGCCACGCATGGCCGCCCGACCGAGGAGAATGCCCATCCGCACCGGGACTGCAGCGGGCATTACGTGGTGGTTCACAACGGCATCATCGAAAACTACCTGGAACTGAAAGAGAAGCTGCAGGAGGAAGGCCACAAGTTCGTCACCGAAACGGACACCGAAGTGGTGGCCCACCTGGTGGAGAAATACGCGAAAGACTTTCCGTTTGAAGAGGCCGTTCGCAAGACGTTAAAGGATCTGCGCGGCATCTATTCGCTGGTTTTTCTTTCCGCCAAGGATCCGCAGAAGCTGGTCGCCGCGCGCATCGGCCCCCCCTCCGTAATCGGGCTCGGTGACGGGGAATATTTCGTAGCCAGCGACATTCCCGCGCTGCTGGAGCATACGCGCAAGATTTTCTTCCTCGCCGATGGCGATATGGCGGTGCTCACGCGGGATGGCGTGCGTGTGATGGACCTGGACGGCAAGCCGGTGGAGCGCCCCGCGCAGCAGGTCACCTGGGACCCCATCATGGCGGAAAAGGGCGGCTACAAGCATTTCATGCAGAAGGAAATTTTTGAGCAGCCGCGCGCCGTGCGCGACACCATGCTGGGGCGCATTTCGCAGGATACCGGGAGAGTTTTCCTGGATGAGATGCAAATTTCCGAGCGGCAATTCAGCGAATTTCAGAATATCCGCATCGTCGCCTGCGGCACGAGTTGGCATGCCGCCCTGGCCGGTAAGTTCATGATCGAGCGGCTTGCGCGCGTGCCCGTCGAGGTAGACTACGGCAGCGAATTCCGCTACCGCGACCCCATTCTGGATTGCAACACGCTGACCGTGTGCATCAGCCAGTCTGGCGAAACCGCCGATACGCTGGCGGCCCAGCGCGAAGCCAAGCACAAGGGTTCACCGACCCTGGCGATCTGCAACGTGATGGGTTCCATGATTACACGCGAAGCCGCGGGAACCATCCTCACGCACGCCGGGCCGGAAATCGGAGTCGCTTCCACGAAGGCCTTCACCGCGCAGATCACCGCCATGGTCCTGCTGGCTTCCTATCTTGGGCAGGTCCGCGGGGAGGTTTTGCCGGACGAGGCCCGCAGGCTGATGCTGGAGTTCACGCAAATCCCCGCCAAGATGGAGATGATTCTGCAGGCGGAGGAGGCCGGCCTCTTTGAGAATCTAGCGCGGCAATTTTTCCGCCAGTCCGATTTTCTATATCTTGGCCGCGGCCTGCATTACCCGATCGCGCTCGAAGGCGCTTTGAAGCTGAAAGAAATTTCCTATATTCACGCCGAAGGCTATCCCTCCGGCGAAATGAAGCACGGCCCCAACGCGCTGATCGACGAGAACCTGCCGGTGGTGGTCTTGGCGACGCGCGATGAAAGCGATCCCGCTTCGATGACGCTGTACGAAAAAAGCGTTTCGAACATCAAAGAGGTGAAAGCCCGAGACGGAATTGTGATTGCCGTGGTGACCAAGGGAGACCATTTAGCCCGCGAAGCCACGGACTTCATCATCGAGCTTCCGCCTGCGCCGGAGCTGCTCTCCGTGCTGCTGGAAATTGTTCCACTACAGCTGTTGGCCTATCACATCGCGGTGCGCCGCGGTTGTGACGTGGATCAGCCGCGCAATCTGGCCAAGTCCGTGACCGTGGAATAGTTCTCGCAACACTTCAGCCTAGCCCGCATTTGCGCAGCGTTTCCCCGCGCACTAGAATCAAACGGCCAAGCCCGGAAGTTTTAGCGGACAGGCTTCGCTGCACAGGAGGTTTTCATGAAAGCGATGCATACGTGGTTCACCAGCAGGGTTTTGCTTTGTGGCCTGGCCATCGGATTGCCTCTCTGCGCCCAGACCACACCGCAGAGAACCGTGGTCATTACCATCGACGACCTGCCCGCTATAGACGCAAGCGACATGACCGCCTCGGAAATCCTGGACATGACCACAAAGCTGTTGGGAACGTTGCGCGAGCAGAAAGTTCCCGCCATCGGTTTCGTGAATGAAGTAAAACTCTATAGAACCGGGGAGGTGGACGGCCGCATCAAGGCGCTGAGGCTCTGGGTGGACGACGGGTTTGAGCTGGGGAACCACACTTTTGCCCACACTTCGCTCAACCGCGTTCCGCTGCAGGCCTGGGAAGAGGACGTCATCCGCGGCGAGACCGTCACCTGCATGCTCATGGCGCAGCACAAAATGAAGTTGCGCTTCCTTCGGCACCCCTATCTCGACGCCGGCCTGGACATCCAGACACGCCGCGAAGCCGAAGCGTTCCTCTCCGCTCGTGGATACCGCGTCGCTCCGGTCACCATGGATGCGTGGGACTGGATGTACGCCACGGTGTACGCGGACGCACGCAAGAAATCGGACAAGGCGCTGCAGGAGAAACTTGTGAGCTCCTATCTTTCCTACACCACCACGGTGTTCGAGTTTAACGAGAAGCTTTCCGTGGATCTGATGGGCTACGAGCCCAGCCAGGTTCTTCTCCTCCACGCCAGTTGGCTCGAAGCGGATCACATTGGCGAACTGCTCGATCTGCTGCGCAAGCGCGGCTATAAATTTGTCACGCTGGACAGTGCCTTGAGCGATGACGCTTACAGCATGCCGGATGCGTATGTAGGCGAAGGAGAGGGTTGGCTCGACCATTGGGCCGTCTCTCGCGGCAGGCCGGTGCAACACGCACCGGTCTTTCCGCAGTGGGTGATCGAGAAGGCCAACGAAATCCACCGCCGGGAAGCAGGGTCCGCTCCCTACTGAAGCTTCCCGGGACGTTCCGGCAGTTGCGTGAAAACCGTGCGATTCGGCTAGAATACAAACATGCGGCACCGCCTCTGGTTGTTTCCGCTCGCTTTACTCTTATCCCTCGCTTACGCACCGGGCGCTCACGCGCAGACTGCCACTCTGAAGGCCATCCACGCGGATGGCATGAAGACCTTCACGGAAGCGCAGATCGCATCTTTTTCCGGCCTGGCCATCGGTTCCCAAGTGGGACGCTCGGAGCTTCAGGCGGCTGCCGACATCCTCGTCCGCAGCGGCCTTTTCTCCAAAGTTACCTACAAATTTGAGACGCACAACGACGATGTTTCGCTCACCTACCACGTAGAAGAAAATCCGCGCCTGCCTGTTGCCTATGACAATTTCCCGTGGTTCAGCGACGGCGAGCTTAACGACGCGATTCGCAATGACCTGCCCTTCTACGATGGAAAGCTGCCGGAAGGCGGCACGGTGGTCGATCTGGCGGGCAATTCCTTGGCTGCTTTTCTGGCCGCGCACGGGTTGAAGGCGGAGGTCCATCACTTTGTTCTGCCCAACCCACTGCTCGATGGCTCCGAACAGCAGTTTCAGGTAGCAGGCGTGACCGAGCGAATCGCCAGCATCGACTTCAGCGATCCCAAGCTGAAAGAGAATCTTGCGGTGCAACAGCATCTTCCGGAGATTCACGGCAAGGCGTACTCGCGGCTCACCATCGATGTTTTTCTCTCGGAAGCGATTCGCCCCATTTACCTGCAGCAGGGCTACATCCGCGCAAAGATTGGTCCGGCCGAAGTGCGCCTGGTCGGCAATCCCAATCAGAAGTTCCCGGAGGACATTCCCATTTATGTGCCCTGCGACTCCGGCGCGCTCTACCACTGGAAGGAGGCGCGATGGCAAGGCAATAGCGCGCTTTCTTCCGAAACACTGAAGCGCGCGCTGCGCATGAGTCCAGGCGATGTGGCCGACGGAATGAATATTGAAGGAGGCTGGGATCGCGTGCGGGAGGCCTATGGTGCGCAGGGGTATCTGGAGGCCAAAGTCGAGCCTGTGGCAATCTACGACGATCAGGCGCACACCGTTTCCTATACTGTGACGATTTCCGAAGGCCGGCAGTACCGCTACCGCGATATGACCATCACGGGCATGTCACTGGCCGGGGAGCGCATGATTCGCGATGCTTGGCCCTTGAAGCCGGGCGACATCATGGATAAATCGGCTTTTGAAAGATTCCTTCTGCAGTTGGAGTCCCACCGCGAGGTCATTTTCAAAGACCTGCCGCTCCATTATGAGACAGTTGGGCATTGGCTCCAGACCGATTCCTCGAACGGCACGGTGGAGGCCCTGATCGACTTCAAGTGATGGTTCCCATGGCCGACAAAAGTTTGTACGCCTGCGTGAGCGGACGGCCTCAGAAGGCCGTCTCTACAACCGCCTGCCCGGCGCCTGTAGGAACCGCTTTCTGAAGCGGTCCGCCAACATAACTCCACCGCGACCGAACCTTTCACCGCGGATTTCTATTGTGCGTAGGAGAGCAGCACGGCTGCGGCCCCTACCCGCACGATTGCCAATGTTTGCTTGCCTGCCTCAAGAAACGTTCAAGCACTTGTGATCTTGCCAAGCAGGGGTCCAGCGCTGCGGGACCCCTACGCAGAAGTGCCACTGCCTGAGCTATACTCGAAGAGCAGATGAAATCTCTGGTGCAAATCCTGACCGGCGAAGCCTCCGCCGAAATTGCTGGACAGAAAGAGCAACAGCTCTTTTCTGAACTGGCTCGCCTGCCGTCCCTGATCGTGGCGCTCTCCGGCGGAATCGATTCCGTGTACCTGGCCTGGGCCGCGCACCAAGCACTCGGCGAACGCGCGCTCTCCGTCACCGCCATCTCGGCAAGCTACTCCGCGTTTGACCGCGAACAGGTCGAGACTTTTTTGCAAACCACAGGAGCCCGGCACGAATTTATCGAGAGCCACGAGCTGGACAATCCGGCGTACCGTGTGAATGACACGAACCGCTGCTACTACTGCAAGGACGAGCTTTTTACCTTGCTGGACGCTCTTGCCGCCGAACGCCACATCGCCGCGGTTGCGTATGGAGTCAACGCCGGCGACGCCTTCGACTTCCGGCCTGGGCAAAGGGCCGCCCTCGAACATCGCGTGCTCACTCCGCTTTTGGATGCGCAACTGCATAAGCCGGAAATTCGTTTGCTGGCCGAGCGCGCCGGTCTGCCCCTGTGGGACCGCCCGGCGTCGGCTTGCCTGGCTTCCCGCCTGCCTTATGGCACCGAAGTGACCGAGGAGCGGCTCGCATTGGTCGAAAGAGGCGAAGCAGCCCTCCGAAAGCTGGGATTCCGTCAGTTTCGAGTGCGGCTGCATGACAACCTGGGAAGGGTGGAAGTAGCCCCCGAGGAGCTTCCCCGGGCACTAACGCCAGAGATGTTGGCGACGATATCCACGGCCCTGAAGGCTGCCGGCTTCACCTACGTAACCTTGGACCTGGAGGGCTACCGTCAGGGGTCCTTGAACGAAGCCTTGGGTAAGTCCGAGGGAACATAACCTCTGTGCTTTGCGTATCTTCCTGCAGGAGGGCAGAGCAGCCCATATGAGCTCCCTAACCATAAAAACTCATCACGCTTGGATACCGGGCATTCTCCTCATTTTGGTGGCGCTGGCACTTGCGCCTTTATACGCAACCGCTGCGGACAACACCTTTGACCGCACCCTCACCGTCTCTGGGCCGGCGCGGCTGGAATTGAGCAACGGCTCTGGCAATGTCGAAATCCGCGGCAGCGCCGATGGCAAGGTCCACATCACCGGCAAGGTCTCTGCAGGGTGGTCCCTGTTCGGGGGCACGGAAAAGAACATTCAGGAAGTGATCGCCAATCCCCCCATCGAGCAGCACGATAATGTCGTTCGGGTCGGAAAGAACACCTCCTGGTTCAAAAACGTTTCCATCGACTACAACATCGAAGTTCCTCACGATACCGAAATCGATGCCAGTGTGGCTTCCGGCGGCATTACCCTGGATAACGTGCGCGGGCCGGCCAAAGTCTCTTCGGCTTCCGGGTACCTGCACGTTTACCGCGTGGATCGCGACACGCAGATCTCGGCAGCAAGCGGTTCCATTGATGCCTCGGGCATTGGCGGAATTCTGCGTGTCTCCAGCGCCTCGGGCGATATCGTGCTCGCAGACGTCAAGGGCGACCTGAAGGTGAACGCGGCCTCCGGCTCCATTCGTGTCACCCGGGCCGACGATCGCGTGGAGGCTTCGACCGCCAGTGGCTCCATCGAGATCAGCGGAGTCAAGAACGACCTGAAGGTTCACGCCATTTCCGGCAGCATTACCGTCGCCGGTGACCCCAGCGCAAACCGTTATTGGGAGTTGAAAAGCGTTTCCGGTTCTGTGGACCTTCGTGTGCCAACCAGCGCCAGTTTTCTGTTCACAGCCGAATCCACATCAGGGAATATCAGCACCAATATCCCGGTGATCCTGGAAGAACAGGGCAAACACTCGCTGCGCGCTCACGTGGGCTCCTCTGCGGGACGGATTGAAGTTCACACTGTTTCCGGGGGAATCGAAGTCCAGGGTTCCTGAAACCTCCCTTCCCCATAGGGGTCCAGCACCGCAGGACCCCAGCCCTGGAAAGCGCGGGTGGTCCCCGCAAAGACACGGGCCCTGCACGATACCCTGCAAAACCCCACCTGTCCCGGTACAATACAGTTGTGCCGACCTATCGCCTAACCCTCCTCGGAATTGTCCTTTCAGTCTCTCTGGGTCTCCTTCTTCCCACTGCAGAATTCAGCCAGGTCCCCTCCAAGCCATCTTCTGTGCCTCCATCGGCTGCGCCGGGAACATCGGGAATAAGTTCTCAGCAACAAGACCTCGCCGAACAACAGGACCTCCAAGGGGCGATTGACGGGGCGGCGAATGACCGCGCGGCCCTGGTGAAGAATCTTGAGGCTTTTCTTAAGAAATATCCCCAATCGTCAAAGCGCCCGCAGATCTATCGCGCGCTGGTGGAATCGAGCTTGCAGCTTCGCGACTTTTCTCGCGCCGTGGATTATTCGGAACGCCTGTTATCCCTGAATCCCGAAGACATCTCGAATACCGTCCTCACGATCCAGCTCCTGGACCGCTACGGGGACGTACCCGGCTATCGCCGCGCCGTCTTCTATTGCAGCCGCGTCCTCGAATATGTCCAGCACACTCCGCAGACCGAAAAGTCACCCCGTGTCTCACCCGAGGACTGGGAAGTCTCGAAAAAACGCGACCGCTCCTCCCTGCTGCTGGTTCGTGGCGGCTTGTATCAGAAACTGAACGATTTTCCCGATTCCCAAAAAGATTTCGAAGCCAGTTACGCGCTTATCCCCAACCCCGCCGCCGCCGAGCGCCTGGGTGCGCTGGCCGAACGGAACAAGGATTCGAACGCCGCCATTCAGCAGTATGCCCGCGCCTTTGCCTTGAGCGATGGCACGAATGGCACAACTTCCCGCGCCGAGCTGCGCAAAAAGATTGGCAACGTCTGGAAGTTGGCTCACGGTTCGGAGGATGGGCTGGGGGACTACCTGTTGAGCGCCTTCGATGCCACCAACGCGGCCATCTCTCCCGCGAAAATTTCCCGAAATCCCAATGGGAAGGAACCCTACGACTTTGTTCTGCGCAAAGTAGCCGACACTGGCCAGATTCGCCTCGCCGACGCCAGGGGAAAGATCGTCGTGCTCAGCTTCTGGGCAACCTGGTGCGGCCCTTGCCGGGAACTGGAGCCCTATTTCGAGAGGGTAGCGGCGCACTTCGCGGGTAGGAATGATTTGCTTTTCTATGCCTTGAATTGTGATGACGATGAATCGCTGGTTCTCCCTTTTCTCCAGGAGGAGAAGCCTAAAACGCCCACGCTCTTTGCCGATGGCTTGGACCGCCTGCTGGGCGTGAATTCCTTTCCGACCACCGTGATCCTTGACCGTACGGGCAAAATTGCGTTCCGCATGGATGGCTTCGACCCGGATGGTTTTGAGAAGTCCTTGACCGGCGCCATCGAGCGCACCGCGCAGGGCCTGGGCGGCTCTTCCCCTTCCGCGGCGCTCAATCCGTAGATCCGGCAGGCCGAGCGCGTGGAAATTTCCCGGAGACTTCTTTTGCAGCAAGGATAGTGTTGATGTGAATCTGTACGGTGTCGGCCACGCGCCGCGCATAACCTCCTGCCAGCGTCGTTGCCACCGGAATTCCCCGCTGCCGCGCCTCCTCGAATACGCCGGTGTCGCGAACCTTTAAGCCGTTCATCGAGATGTCCAGGCCGCCCAGCTGGTCTTCGCGATAGGGATCGGCGCCGCCAACATAGAAAATCATATCCGGCCGGAATCTCTCGATACAACGGCGGACCGCCGGTAACAGCGTGCCAAGGTACTCTTCATCGCTGACCCCATCTTCGAGATTGAGGTCGAGGGTAGACGCGGGTTTGTGCGCCGGATAGTTATTCGCCTGATGGATGGAAAAAGTGAAGACCGAATCATCTTTTCCGAAAATTGCCGCGGTTCCGTTGCCGTGATGCACATCCGTGTCCACCACCATGGCCTTGCGGATCGCGCCATCATTTTGCATTCGGCGGATGGCCACCGCCACGTCATGAATCGCGCAGAATCCTTCTCCGTGGCCCTGGTAAGCGTGATGGAATCCCCCGCCCAGGTTGCACCCGAAACCATCGCGCAATGCCGCTTGCGCAGCCGCAATCGTGCCGCCCGCAGCCAGCCAGAATGCCTCCACCAATTCCTGGGAGTACGGGACCTCCAGCTTCATGATGTCGCTGTGGGTCAGCGTGCCGGTTTTCAGCTTCCCGACCCACTCCTCCGTGTGCACCCGCAGGATATCCGCGTTGCTGGCTGGCTCCGGACGCAGAAAATCCCCCTCCGAGGCAATCCCATCCGCCTGCAGTCTTTGCGCGATAAGCTTGTATTTTTGCGACGGGAACACATGCACACCCAGATTCAGGTCGTAACCGTCGTGATAGACCAATTTGAAGGGCAGCATTGGCGGACTCCCGAAGTTTCCCTGCCGCGCACGGCACCACGCACTATTCTAATCGCTCCAAGAGCAATTTGCGGGTTCGGCCATCCCGCGCCTTCACAAGATGGCGCATCAGTGCGTCCATTTGATGTTCATATATACGAGTGACATTATTTATAACACATGACATCCTTTTGGTATGAGAACCACACTCTCCTTGGATGATGACGTTCTGCAAGAGGTGAAGCGCTACGCCGAGAGCCGTTCACTCGCTATTGGAAAGGCTGTCTCTGAGCTCGTGCGCCGTGCCCTCACTACTCCCCGCGCGAGTCATGTTGATCCCGTCTCCGGACTCCGGGTATTTGACCTGCCCCCCGATTCTCCGGGGATTACGACGAAGAAGGTTCATGAACTGGCCGCGGACCAGGCATGTCTTGCCATCTGCTGCACGCCAATGTCTTGATCGCGCTGATGTGGCCTGCTTCCGAAGAGCACCGGAAGGTACGAAACTGGTTCCGCCAGCTTGCCGATGCTGGATGGGCCACCTGCCCGTTCAACCAGGCGGCATTTGTGCGGATGGTGTCCAACCCTGCGTTTTCCAGCGATGCCGTGACGCCTCAGCAGGCCGTCGGAATTCTCGAAACTAACCTGAAGCATCCCGGCCACCAGTTCTGGGCTGCGGATATCAGCTTCCTAAGGGCCGCCCAGCCCTTTGCAAGAAAGCTTGCCGGTCACGAGCAGGTGACTCACGCCGACTTGCTCGGATTGGCCATGCACAAAAAGGGCAAGCTGGTCTCTCTGGATGGTGGCCCTTTGGATTTTTTGCCGGAGAAAAACATGGAGCGAGGCCGGGTGATTGTTCTATGACCCGGGTCTCCGCGCAAAGCACTGGCGCGGGCAGGACGAAAGACAGGGGAAGGGTGGAGTAGGAAGAGAAAAATACTTCTGCGAACCGCCGCTAATACTCTCGTTCGAGGATGAAATCCGGGAGCGTGAGCAGGGCTCTGGCGTACTCCGCGTCGCCACTTCCATTGATGCAATCCTTGGCGCGCCGGGCGTAGTCGCAAGCCAGGTTGCGCGTGCGATCCAGGGCCCCTGAATCGCGCACAAGCGCAACCAGTTTCTCCGGTTGCACGGAATGAAATTCCTTCTCCTCCAGGACCTGCGCGACCATTTCCCGCGCCTCCCGGTGCCCATTCTCCATGGCATAGATGAGCGGGAGGGTCACTTTTCCTTCTTTCAGATCGCTCAACACTGGCTTCCCCAATTGCTCGCTGGAGGCCGTGAAATCCAGCAAGTCATCCACGAGTTGGAACGCCAGCCCCGCATAGCGCCCGTAATCGGCCAGTGACTCCTCGTGCTTCTCGTCGAACCCGCCAAGCACCGCACCGAGTCGCGCACACCCGCTGAAAAGGCAGGCCGTCTTATGGGTCGCCAGCTTCAATGCCTCCTGTTCTGTAACATCCATGTGGCCGATCTTGGCCAGTTGAATCAGTTCGCCTTCCACCATTTTTTGCGTCAGATCGATGAGGATGTCCAGGACGTGAAAGTTGCGCTCTTCCAGCGCAATCTGGAAAGACTGCATGTACAGCCAGTCGCCTGCCAGGACGCTTCGATGATTCCCCCAGCGCGAATTTGCCGAAGGCCGTCCGCGCCGCGTATCTGCGCTATCAATCACATCGTCGTGGATCAGCGTAGCGCTATGCAGCAGTTCCACCACCGCCGCCAATTTGATGGCGCTTCGGGGAATCTGCTGCCGGCCCGCGGCATAGCCGTGGCACAACAGCAGAAGCGCAGGCCGCAGCCGCTTCCCTCCCCCACCCAGCAAATAACTCGTGATTTCGGAAACCGGCTGGTAGGCGGAGGCGCTCTGCCGAGACAGTTCCACCTCGACCTGGACCAGGTCTTCGCGGACGAGTTCGAAAATTTCCTTGACCGTGAGTAAGGCTATGGCCGTCCTCCTGGACCCGCCCCGCTTTTTCAGCGAGGCACCTCAACCGGGGACGCACTCGGCTGGGCAAGATGAAAGAAACGCCGGAAATTCGCGGCCGTCAACGCGGCTGTTTCTTCGGTCCCTAAGTTTCTCACACTCGCAAGGGCCTTGGCCACCTCCGCCACATAAGCGGGCTCATTGCGCTTTCCGCGGAATGCCTGCGGCGCAAGATACGGAGAATCCGTTTCAATCAGTACGTTTTCCAGCGGCAAATCCTTCGCCACCTCGCGAATGTTCTGCGCCTTCGGATAAGTCAAATTCCCTGTAAAGGACACCATGAAGCCCATGTCCAGGCCGCGCCGCGCGTCCTCGATCGTGCTGGTGAAGCAGTGCAGGATGCCGCCCAGCCCCGTGGGCTTCCATGACTTTTCCAGAACGTCGAGGCAATCGGACCAGGCGTCACGGCAATGGATGATAATGGGCAGCTTTGCGGCATGCGCCAATTCCATTTGCTCGCGGAAAACGCGCTTTTGCAGGTCTCGCGGAGAGTGATCGTAAAAATAGTCCAGCCCGATTTCTCCCCAGGCGATCACTTTCGGGTGCTCCGCCAACCGCGCCAGAGTCTCCAGATGCGTGAGAGTGACCTCTTTCGCTTCGTGGGGATGAATCCCGACCGATGTGTAAATCCAGTCGTGCGCCTCGGCATAGGGGATCGCCGCGTCCAGCTTCTCCGGACCCGGGCCCGTGCCGATGGCGAGAATCGTGTTTACGCCGGCCGCGCGGGCGCGTTCGAGCATGACGTCGCGGTCGTCCGCGAATTGCGGAAAATCGATGTGCGCGTGGGAATCGATCAGGTCCATAGGGTAGTGAAGGCTTACTAATCGATGGCTGTTACGGGATATCAGCTTTCGGCGACCAGCTATCGCGAAAACCACCCGAGCATGCGAGCGTTTGAATTCGATTTCGGTTCATGATATCTGATCGCTGATATCGATCAACAACACGGAAACCTACAAAGAATCTCCCTACTTCAGCCTCGCCCCCACCTCCACGTCTTCAAGAAATCCGGCAAGGACAGGCCGCCCCTCAGGGCCTACGGAGGCAGCGACAATCATGCCGTTAGACTCGACGCCGCGGAGCTTGCGTGGAGCGAGATTGACTACCACGGCCACCTTCCGGCCGATCAGAGATTCCGGTTCGTAGTATTGGGCGATGCCGGCACAGATCTGGCGGATTTCCGTCCCGATATCCACGGTGAGCTTCAGTAGTTTGTCAGCGCCCACGATGCGTTCCGCGGTTTTCACTTGGCCCACGCGCATCTCGACCTTGGTGAAATCCTCGATCCCGATTTTCTCCGCTGGCCCGGCCGCAGGTGCCGCCGCTGTCCCGGGTGAAGTTGCACTAGGCGCGGGAGCCGCCACCGGTGTTGGTGTCGGATTCAGTTCTTCGTATGCCATCGCTTCAATCCTCTCAATTGCTTCTGTTTTTTCCACGCGCGGGAAAAGCGCCTGGAACTTCCCCAAATTCAAATCCGGCGCCAACTGTCCCCATCGCAATCCATCCAACTCCGTTGCACCCAAGGCCGCCTTCTGGCCGAGCAGGTCCCAAACCTTTCCCGTGCTTTCCGGCAGAACAGGATGCGCCAGAGCGGCCACAATGCGCAAGAGTTCAGCGGTAGTCCAAAGAATGGTCGCCTTGCGCGCAGTCCCCTCGGGTGAATCTCCCAGCGCCCACGGTTGTTCGGTAGTCAGATACTTGTCGGCCGCCGCGATCACGCTCCAAATGGCTTCCAGCGCGCGCGCGAACTCGAACTTGTCGTAGCGCTCCAGAACTTCCCCAATCGCATTCTGGGCTTCTTTGGCAAGCGCATCGTCCTGCGGCAAGCACGTTTCCGGCTTCGGAATTTTCCCGGCGAAATTCCTTTCCAGCATCGCCGCGGTACGGCTGGCCAGGTTTCCCAGGCCGTTCGCCAGATCGCTGTTGTAGCGCGTGACCAGCGCGTCGTAGCTGAAATTGCCGTCCTGCCCAAAAACGACTTCGCGCAGCAGGAAATAGCGCAACGCATCCATGCCCAGCATGTTCACGATCGGACGCGGCAGCACCACGTTCCCTTTGGACTTGCTCATCTTGGCCGCATCCATCAGGAACCAGCCGTGCGCCCACACCTGCTTCGGCAGCGGCAGCATCGCAGCCATCAAAAACGCCGGCCAATACACGGTGTGGAACCGGATGATGTCTTTGCCGACCAGATGCACATCGGCCGGCCACATTCCCCGCTTCTCGTATTCCGGCCCGCCCACGGCGCTCAAATACGCTGTCAGCGCGTCGAACCACACGTAAAACACGTGCGGCTCCTCCCCCGGCACGGGAATGCCCCAGCGAATCGTTGTGCGCGTGATGCTCAAATCCTTCAAGCCGCCTTCGACGAAGCTGACAATCTCATTCTTGCGGCTTTCCGGCTGAATGAAATCCGGACATTTCCTGTAAAAATCCAGTAGGGGCTTCTGAAACGCCGACAATTTGAAGAAGTAATTTTCTTCGGTCAGTGTTTCAGTGGGACGCTTGCAATCCGGGCACGGATCTCCCGGCTTGGCGTCATTCACAAACGCATTGTCGTAAATGCAATATTGGCCGGTGTAGTGCCCTTTGTAGACGTATCCATTTTCTCTACAAAGCTTGAAGAGCCACTGCACCGTGCGCACATGCCGCAGGTCAGTGGTGCGCACAAATTCGTCCGCGGTCAGCCCAAGTTCGTCCCACAGCGAACGCCAGGCATCCGCCATGCGCGCCACAAACTCAGATTCCGGAATCCCGGCCTTTTTCGCGGCGCGCTCCACGTTGACGCCATGCTCGTCGGTGCCCGTGGTCATCACCACTTCATAGCCGCGCATTTTCTTGTAGCGCCGCAACACATCGGCCACGACGGTTGTATACGTATGTCCAATGTGCGGCAGGCCGTTCGTATAGTAGATCGGCGTGGTGATATAGAATTGTTCTTTTTTCTCAGCCATTCCGTTTTCTCAATATCCTTCGCGCGGCGGATGGGTGCCTGCTCCTCTTCTTACTCTTTGTTTTGCTCCTCGAATCCCCGCATCGCCTGCTCCATCACCTCGTGCAGGGGCACATTATTCTCTTCTGCCAGTTTACGGCAATCCTCGAACTCCGGCGAAGCGCGCAGCACTCGCCCGTCGCTGCGCGAAATCTTCAAGCGCACTTCGCCAAAGCGGGTGATCACCTTTACAAATTCGCGCGGCAGCGCTCGCCGCTCCACTAAATGGCTTCGCACGCCCAGGGTCGTGGTCTCCCTGAACAGCATCTCCTGAAATTTCCCCTCATCTTCCGGCCGGCACAGGATGGTGACCAAGGTTCCCGGCCGGCTCTTTTTCATTTGCACCGGCGTGGCAAAAACGTCCAGAGCCCCAGCCGCCAGCGCCTTCTCCAGCAAATAACCAAAGATCTGTGGGTTCATATCGTCCAGGTTCGCTTCCAGAACGCGAATCGTGCCGCCGTGACTATCGATTGCTTTCGCCGAGACTTCTCCAGCCATGATGCGCAGCACGTTCGGCTGGCCTTCCAGGTCGGTGGTTCCGGCGCCATAGCCGATGGCGCTCACCCTCATCGCGGGCTGCGGGCCAAACGATTCGCACAGTGTAGCCACGATGGCCGCACCCGTCGGGGTGACCAATTCCTTTTGAACTCCGCTCGAATACGTGGGCTTTCCCATCAACAATCGCGCCGTGGCGGGTGCCGGAACCGGTAAGATTCCGTGTGCCATTTTTGCCGTGCCGCCACCCACGTTCAGCGGCGAACAGGCAAATTTCTCAAAGCCCAATTCCTCGAATCCGATGCAGGCCCCAACGATGTCGACGATCGCATCCACCGCGCCGACCTCATGAAAATGGATTTTCTCGATGGGCACATCGTGGACGGCGGCTTCCGCTTCGCCTAATTTAGCAAAAATCGCGCTGGCGCGTTCCTTCACGCGGGAATCCAGCTTCGAGCTTTCCAGAATCCCCTGAATCGTGGTCAGCGAGCGGTGCGTCTGCGTGTCTTCCGTTTTCACCCGCACATGTGTCGCAGCCATGCCATTCTTCCACACTTTTTCGGCGGACAGCTCCCATCCAGGCACGCGCAATCCTTGCAGTTTGCTGCGGAGATCTTCCACCGGGCACCCGGCATCGACCAGCGCGCCGAGCGTCATATCGCCGCTGATCCCGCTAAAACAGTCAAAATACGCTACTTTCATCCATTTTACTCGCAGAGGTGCTACTCGATACTATCGGCCCCTTCCACTTCCGTCAAACGACGCGCTCCGCACTCTTGTTCGCCAGTGGTCAGACATGCTTCGAATCGATGCTGGTATACTGGAAAATTCCAGGTCCTATCCTGAACTGACCGAGGCCCCGTGTACCTTACGATTACGAACCGGCTCCGCGACGCGCTCGCTGCCCACATTCAGAAAACCTACGGCGCGGAGCTCCCGATTATCTTGGCGAAACCGCCCAAGCTTGAAATGGGTGAGGCGGCCTCGCCCGTCTGTTTCGAGCTTGCGAAAAGATTGAAGAAAGCGCCTCGGGTGATTGCTCAGGAAATTGCCGCATCGCTGCCCAATATCGAGGGTATCGCTCGTGTTGCAATCGCGGGTGGCGGGTATTTGAACGCCTATTTCGAACGCACGGGGCTCTGGAACGCGCTGCAAACTGAATCAAGTGGGGAGTGCCGAGCGGCGGGTGGCGAGCATAAGAAAGTCATCGTCGAGCATACCAGCATTAATCCCAATAAGGCCGCGCACATCGGCCACCTGCGAAACGCTGTGCTGGGCGACACCATGATCCGCCTGTTGCGCCATAACGGCCACGAAGTACACGTGCAGAACTACATTGACAATACTGGCGTGCAGGTCGCCGACGTGGTCATCGCCTTTCAGCACATGGAGAACAAATCCCTCGCCGAGGTGAAGAAATTCGCCGCAGAGCCCCACTTCGACTACCTCTGCTGGGATCTCTACGCCAAAGCCACGCAATTCTTGGAGGAAGACAAAGCCCGCGCGGCAAAACTGCGTGACGATACCCTGAAAGCCATCGAGGCAGGCACTGGCGAAACAGCGGAGATGGCCGGGGTGATCGGCGACACTATCGTGGGCTACCACCTCCGCACCATGGCCCGCCTGGACATCCACTACGAATTGCTGGTGCGCGAGAGCGAGATTCTGCACCTGCATTTCTGGGACGCGGCCTTCGAAAAACTGAAAGCCAGCGGCGCAATTCAGTTTGCAGCTACTGGCAAAAATGCCGGCTGTTGGATCATGCCGTGGGGGAAGGAGGTAAAGAAAATGAAGGAAGCAGAGGAATCAGATGACCCTCAGTCCGAGATTGAATCCTTCACTTCCTCAGCCTCCTCGCCATCCTCTGCCTCCTCCGAAGACGACCAGGCAAAAATCATCGTGCGCTCGAATGGCACGGTGACTTACGTAGGCAAGGACATTGCCTACCAGCTTTGGAAATTTGGACTTTTGGGAAAGGATTTTCATTATCGCAAGTGGCCTGATCCCCCGAATGGAAGAACTGTCTGGGCAACCACCACCGGCCCTGACGAGCCCGGCGCGCCGCATTTCGGGGGTGTCGACGCCGTGTACAACGTAATCGACACGCGGCAGGCGTATCTGCAAGACGTGGTCGCCGAAGGTGTCCGCGCGCTCGGCCATGGGAAAGAAGCCGACAGTTCCATCCATCTCGATTACGAGATTGTGGCCCTCACGCCACGTTGCGCCGCGGAAATGGGTTACGAGATCTCCGCCGAAGAATCGAAATCGTATGTCGAAGTGAGCGGCCGCAAGGGGCTCGGCGTAAAAGCCGACGATTTGATTACGCGCATGCTGCAAGCGGCGGAAGCCCGCGTCCTGCAAAAGCAATCGGAGATGGGCAGCGAGGAGCTTGCAAAAACAGCCAATGCCCTTGCCGTCGGCGCCCTGCGCTTCTTCCTGCTGAAATACACGCGCAACACGATTATTGCCTTCGATTTTGAGGATGCGCTAAAAGCTGAGGGCGAAACGGGACCGTACTGCCAGTATGCGGTCGTCCGGATTCGCGGCATTCGCAGAAAAGGCACCGAATCTGCCGCTTCTCGACCGGCGATCGCGCCCGATGCGCTTGAGAAATTTCTTGAGGGGGCGGAAAACGCCGACATCTGGGAATTGCTGTTACTCGATGGCTCTCTCGATTATTCCGTGGATGCCGCGATCGGCGCGCAGGAGCCCGCGTTTGTCGCCAAGTACGCCTTCCAACTCGCGCAGGCCTTCAACAACTTCTACCACAAGCACCACATCTTGTCGGAGCCCGACGAACAGAAACGCGCTTTTCTCCTCGGCCTGACGGAGCTCGTCGAACGCCGCCTTGTCCAGGTGCTCGGCCTTCTCGGCATTGAAACCCCCGAAAAAATGTAGAGGAACCTTCTTGTAGGGGTCCAGCATCTCTGGACCCCACAGCTTGGCTAGATTCTTCGTGCTTGGGCAAAATCAAAACCGGATCGTGTGCAAGCGTTAAATCGTGCGGACATGGGGCGTCCCCCGCGGCGGACTGCGCCCCTACTCAAGATGTTCTCACAACGTCGTGATCAGGTGGACAATCGTGCGCAGGGCAACGCCCGTGGGTCCTTTTGCCAGCCACGCTTTGGCATCGTCGTTCCACGCGGTTCCTGCGATGTCCAGGTGAATCCACGGCGTATCCCCCGCAAATTCCCGAATGAACCACGCGCCGGTGATGGAACCGCCGCCCTTGCCACTGCTGATGTTCTGGATATCCGCGAAACTGCCCTTGATAAGTTCCCGGTACTCGTCATCCATCGGCAGTTGCCACATTTTTTCGCCCGCCGCCTTGGCGCTCGCCAGCAGCTTGTCTGTCCACGCCTGGTCGGAGCCAAATACGCCCACATTCACATTCGCCAACGCCACGACGATCGCGCCCGTAAGCGTGGCTGCATCCACCAGATGCGTGGCACCCAATTGCTTCGCGTAGTGTACGCCGTCGGCCAGGATCAACCGGCCCTCCGCATCGGTATTCAGAACCTCAATCGTTTTTCCAGACATGGCCGTCTGAATATCGCCAGGCTTTTGCGCTTTGCCGCCCGGCATATTTTCCGTTGCCGGCACAACGCAGATGACTTTCACATTCGGCTCCAAAGCCGCCACCGCGCGCATGACCCCGAGCATGGTCGCGCCGCCCGCCATGTCGTACTTCATTTTTTCCATGCCATCGGACGGCTTGATCGAGATGCCGCCGGTATCAAAGGTAACGGCCTTCCCCACCAGCCCGATGACCGGCGACCCGGGCTTCGCATTCGCGGGAGTATAGGTGATCACGATCATGCGCGGCGGCTCGACGCTGCCTTGCGCGACGCTGAGCAGTGCGCCCATCTTTAAGTCCGCGATTTTCTTCTCGTCCAGGACTTCGATCGCCAAACCCGCCTCCTTGGCCATGGCCTCTGCTTTCGCCGCAAGAATTGAGGGCGTCAGCTTATTGGAGGGCTCGTTCACCAGATCACGGGTGAAATTCTGCGCTTCCCCGATGACGCGGCCCCGGGCAATTCCATTTTCGGCCGCTGCCCTTTCCGTATCGCTATAGCCGGCGATCGCCATACTGTCGATGAACTTGTCGTTCTTCTTATCGGTCTTGTACTTGTCCGTCTCAAAATCCGCCGCCAAGGCCCCTTCGGTGATGGCCTGCGCGACTCCCTCAGTGGCATGGCCTTCGCGAACCGCGAAGCCAAAGCTGTGCACGGCGCGCCCTTTCAGGTGACGCAGCGCCACGCCGACAATTTTTCGCAGCGTTGCGGTATTAAATTGTTCGCGCTTCCCGGCCCCGACCAGCAGCAGTCGTGCCGCCTTTACTCCGGAGGGCGCGTGAAGAAGCGTGGTTTCCAACGCTTTGCCAGTCAGCTCCCCGCTCTTGTTCAAGCGGGCAAGCAAGCCTCCCATCAACTTGTCCAGCTCCGCGGCGCGGCCCTGCGGGCCTTCGTTGTCGTCGAATACATAGGTAACCAGCGCTTCGCTCTCGATTGCGGCCAACGGTTTGGTTTCCAGCTTGATTTGCATGGTGTGTCTATCGCCTCCGGTTGCGATACATGGCTTGCTCCGCTTCCCGGCGAGCATCCTTGTTGCGCTCGTCCTGGCGGCGGTCCCACGATTTCTTTCCCTGTGCCAAGGCGATTTCAACTTTGGCAATGCCGTCGCGGAAATAAATCCGCAGGGGAATGACGGTCAATCCTTTGGAATCCGTGCGGCCCGAAAGTTTGTAGATTTCGCGCTTGTGAAGCAGAAGCTTCCGGTCGCCCAGTGGTTCGTGATTCCAGGGTCCTCCGGGCATGTACTGCGCAATGTGAGCATTTACCAGGTACGCCCCGCTGGGCTTGAAATCCACGTAGGCGTCACGGATATTGGCTTTTCCCTCGCGCAGTGCTTTCACTTCCGTGCCATGCAACACCAGCCCTGCTTCCAGCTTCTCAAGGATATGGTAATGATAAGAAGCAGCACGGTTCTGCGCGACGATCTGCTCGCGAGGCTTCTTCGAGTCCTTGCCCTTCTCTGCGCGTTTGTCCGGCTTGGCCACAATCCCTCATTTTACCTGATGACGCGTCTAATGACAGGGAAGCGGAGGAACAACCTATCCCCTCGCCCTTCTGGCCCTGTGCCCCGCCCCCCAGGTTTTGGGAATCCCCCGGTCGGACGCCCTCGATGTCTGGACCTGTACCGATTCTTTGGGAGCTCTGTCACATGAGACCGCCTTTGAAGCAGCTTGACTGTCCGCGCGATGCTTGCCGCGCCTACGAGCCCGATGCTAGACTGCAAAGGATAGCAAAGACGGAGCTTGCGACCTGTCGGGTTCCAGGAGATTTCATGCGCCGCTGCAGTTACGTCTTCATCTGGATCCTCGCTGGAGTGGCTCTTGCCGGCTGCCCAAAAAATGGCCACCAGGCCTATAAGTCCGGCGATAAGGCCTTCGACATCCAGGACTATGACGCCGCGGTCGACTACTACAGCAAGGCTCTCGAGGCCGACCCCCGCAACGCCAACTTCCGTATCAAGTTGAACCAAGCCCGCTTCGAGGCCGGCCAACTACACATCCGTCGAGGCCTTAAACTCCGGGAAAAGGGCGACCTGCAAGGCGCCATATCCGAATTCCAGCGCTCCACGGTGTTGGACCCTTCCAGTGTTGTTGCCGATCAGGAACTCAAGAAGACTCTCGATCTACTCGCTGAACAGACTCGCGCCGCGCAACAACAGGGAGAGCAGCCCCTCGTGGAGAACGGCGAACCCGTGCTCGCTTCCCAGCCCCCGGAACTCAGGCCGCTCTCGCGCGCTCCCATCAATCTCAAGATGTCTAACGATGCCAAGGTCGTTTTCGACACTATTGCCAAACTCGCCGGGTTGACCGTCATTTTCGACCCCGACCTGCAAGCCCGCCGCATCAGCACGGAGTTGAATAACGTCACCCTGGAACAGGCTCTCGACATCGTCAGCCTGGAAAGCAAAGCTTTCTGGAAACCCATCACCGAAAACATCATCATGGTGATTCCTGATCAGACGCAAAAGCGCCGCGACTACGAAGAGCAGGTCGTTCGCACTTTCTATCTCAGCAACGTCTCCATTCCCCAGGATCTTACGGAAATCACCACCGGGCTCCGCCAGTTGCTGGACCTCAAGCGCATCCAGCAGGTTAATGCGCAAAACGCCATCATCGTCCGCGATACTCCCGATAAGCTCGCCCTGATCGACAAGATCATCAAGGACATTGACAAGGCCAAGCCCGAAGTGATCATTCAGGTCGAAGTTTTGCAGGCGCGCACGGATCATTTGCGCAACCTGGGCATTCTTCCGCCGCAGAACTCCACGGTCACCTTGAATCCCAACGGCGCATCCAGCACCACGAACAACAGCACCACGTCGGGCACAACCACACCGACCAACGCGATAGCGCTGAGTCAGCTTACGCACCTGAACCAGAGCGACGTGGTCCTGACCATTCCCAGTGCCACCGCGAATTTCTTACTGACCGACTCCAGCACAAAGATCGTCCAGAATCCCGAAATTCGCGCCATCGATGGCCAGCAGGCCAAACTGAACATTGGCGACCGCGTTCCGGTGGCGACTGGCAGCTTCCAAGCTGGCGTGGGCGTGGGCACTGCCGCCGTCAACCCGCTGGTTAATACGCAGTTCCAATACATTGATGTCGGCGTCAACGTAACGGTCACCCCGCATGTCCACCCCAACCGCGACGTCAGCATGAAGGTGTCTATCGAAGTCTCCTCGGTTACCGGCCAGGCCACTATCGGCGGCATCCAGCAGCCCATCATCAGCCAGCGCAAAATCGAGCATGAAATCCGCCTGAAAGACGGCGAGGTCAGCATCCTGGGCGGTTTGATTGAGCGCGTGGACACGAAGACGTTGAACGGCTGGCCGTGGCTGGCGAAGATTCCGATCATGCGTTATCTGTTTGCCACGGATAACCTGGAGCACCAGGAAAACGAAAATCTGATCGTGTTGATTCCGCGCATCGTTCGCATGCCGAGCTGGACCAAGGAAAACCTGCGCGCACTGTATTCGGGGACAGAGACCTTCCCTGTCGTACGGAGAGAGATGGACGTAAAGGCCCCCACCGCCAACCCGTCTCCCGAGGCGGCGCCAAGCGGTACCCCGGCGCCGGCGGCCGGAACGGCGGCCGCAACCACGGCTCCAGTCACTCCAGGCGGTGCGGCGGTCGCTCCCCCGCAAGTCACCGGGGCAAGGCTGCGTTTTGAACCGCCCACCCTCTCTCTTAGCCCCGGTCAGACTTCGACGATTGGTATCGCCGTCGACAATGTTTCCGACCTCCATTCCATACCGCTGATGCTGCAGTACAATCCGGCCGTCATCAGCGTTGAAGAGGTGCGCCACGGGGGCTTTCTATCTGGCGGCACGCAGGAGATTGCTATCGTCCAGCGCGTCGATAAGGAACACGGCCAGGCCATCATCTCCGCCACCCGGCAACCGAACACGCCGGGAGTCAGCGGCAGCGGCACACTTCTCGGACTGGTGATTAAAGCCGTCGGACCCGGCTCGACCACGCTCTCCATCGTTCAGATTAATGCAAAGGATTCCCAGCAGAAGTCTATTCCGCTGGTCACCAGTGAAGCGGCGATCAAGGTGCAGTAAGCGCACCGCGTATAGAGGACGGAATGACCATCTTACACAACCGGCGCCGGTTCTCCCCCCAAGCGGGGCTGACGCTGCTTGAACTGATCATCTCCTGCACGATACTGGCACTCCTTTCCTCCGCCGCGCTCCCGGTGGCGCGCTGGAGCGTGTATCGTGTTAGAGAGCGCGAGCTAAAGAAGGATTTGCTTACCATGAGGGACGCCATCGATCGCTACAAAGACCTTGCCGATCATGGGAAGATCCGCATCGACATCACCACCGGCGGGTATCCTCCTGACCTCGAGACTCTCGTGAAGGGTGTGCCCCTGGCGGGCCCTGGGGCCGCGGACAAGACCATCCGTTTTCTCCGCAGCATTCCCGTCGACCCTATGACCGGGAAGGCCGATTGGGGCTTGCGCTCGGTGGAAGATGACCCGGACTCGACGAGTTGGGGCGGAAAAGACGTCTTCGATGTATATTCCACTTCCACGGGCACAGCCTTGGATGGCACGCAGTACTCGGAGTGGTGAAATGATTGTCAGACGCATTCTCGCTCGATCCCCACTCTCCGCAGGTGTCCGGCGGACGACTCGTTTTGCGGCCGTAGGCGATCAGCGCGGCTTCACGCTCATTGAGATGCTGATCGTCATTTCCATTATTTTCATTCTCATGGGAATGGCCGCTGGCATGTATAGCAGGTCCATCCTGCACGCGCGCGAAGCGGTCTTGAAGAAGGACCTGCAGACTATGCGCGAGGCCATCGACAATTACACCCTGGACAAACAGCAGGCCCCGCAATCCTTGCAGGATCTTGTGGACGGCCACTATCTCCGCCAGGTTCCTATCGATCCGGTCTCCCAAAAGGACGACTGGGTTCCCCATTACGGGGATACCGTGATGTCTCCCGATCAAACCGGCACCGGTATTGACGACGTTCACTCTGGCTCCGACCAGGTCAGCAGCGACGGCACTCCTTACAGCAGTTGGTAATTCCCTGTTCTCCCGCTCGTCAGAATATTTCTTTTGCAAGTGCTGCTCGCCGCATGGACTGTTCAGATTTGACGGAACTGCCACCGTCCGCTATAGTGAGAATGCGGGGTGGAGCAGCCTGGTAGCTCGTCGGGCTCATAACCCGAAGGTCGTCAGTTCAAATCTGACCCCCGCAACCATCTCAAGATTTCTTAGGGCGGCGCCAGGCCGCCCTTCGTATTTTCCGAGTAAGCTCCAGTCGCCTTCGGCCACGTAATGAGCCTGGTCGCCCTCAAATGTTGGTCGCATCACGATTCGATCCACGTGCTTTGAAAGTTCGACTCTTCGGTGTAGCCGAGCGCTCTAATCCGTTCGATGTGAGCCGTAGGAATAATCATAGGGACGAAATCTCCGCGATCAACTGCTTGACCATTGCCAAGACACTTTTGGAGCATTGACTCCGTGCAGTGGGTTTCTACCTGCTCCTCCAGCGCGTCGTCCCTTGGCCGTCCACGATGTTTGGCGGGTGACCCGGCTGAACCAGGTCCACCAAGCTCTCCGGGGGACATTCGGCGAGAACTCCCCTCATATATATAAGGAACATTCACACGGGAAAAAGTAAGAAAAAATCTTTGAGACTACTGCGATTCCGCGACATACCTTCCGATCTCACCAAACAATTGCACCAAATGGGTTGGGTCGACATCTATGCTCGTCGAAGTCGGTGGAACCTGAGGCCCGCTGTGCGGGTACGGGAATACCGAACCAAGCCTTGCAAGATCGAGGGAGGCTTAAACACCATCGTCTTTCACGGGTCTGTGCGTCTATGGCCTCGTCTCGCGGCGGTCCCTGATCGACAGCTTTTGTTCTGTGCATCGTGAAAACTCCGAAATATCGGGGACACTCCGAAATCTCGGGCAGACAATATCCTAGCCGCTACTCTCCATGTCTAGAACCTGCTCGCAAACCATAGAGAAATAAGCGTTTAATGGCGGGTGCAGATCGACGCCGAGGTCGGCATCACCCGTGCAAGTACGGGAAAGGAGGCAGTGAGTTCATCAATGATAGCTCAATCGAACAAAACTAACGAGACGATCCGGGGGTATTCCACACTAATTTTAGTGATCGCGGCAGCCATGGCATTGGCTTTGTGTGGTTCGGCGTACGCCCAGAAAGTAGTCACACCTCGCGCCGGGAGTCCCGGGAGTTGGCGAGTGATTGGGTCGGTCGAAGCCAACTTCACTGCTGACCATGACACGCTCGTTGTGCGAGGCTTCGACGATTTTCGGCGGATTAAGTTCAAGGTGACGAACGCCGGCTTGAATCTCCAACGAATGGTTGTCGTCTATGAGAACGGCGAGCCAGAGCAGATTGCTGTCCGCGCGAATATCCCCAAAGGCGGGGAGAGCCGGCAGATCGATCTACGGGGCGCCGGTAAGCGCAGAATCCGAAGGATCGACTTCTGGTATGACACCAAAGGAATCCTGAACGGCAAGGCGCATGTGACCGTGTTCGGAATGAAATGAAAGTCAGATTCATTCAACCCGTAATCTATGGCTTGCTGGACCGCCAGCCCATGTTAGGCAGTAGGCCAAGATAGCAACCCGCTTTGTAGGGATTCCGGGATATTGCATGCCTATGGAAAACACAGCGAGTCTTGGCAGGGATTCGAACTCGCCAAGTTTGATGCTGTTCAACGATGGTCCCACCCTCCGATACAGCAGTCGGCAGAGAGCCGCCATCGCTGTGACTATCACCTACGCTCCACTCGCCGTCCTCGGTGCGCTCCAAGGACTGGCGTGGGGGCCGACTCGGGCTGAGTCTGTGGTATTGGATCCTGCGATGTTCGCTCGTTTCCTGGTATCGCTGCCAATTCTGATTCTTGCTTCAAGCACATGCTCCAGCGTAGTCGATGCGGTTGCAGGACACTTTCAAGATGCGGGCTTAGTGAAGGAAATCGATCGGGAGCGCTATGCTGCCATCGTCGCATCGGCAAACCGACTCAGCAATTCACGTGCGGCCATTTGGATATGTTTGGGCCTGGCCTACGCCTATTCAGGGCTATTCGTTCTTCTGGTCCTCCCGAGGATGTCCATCTCTTGGCGCACCCTGGGTTTGGAGGGGCATCGCAGCCTGTCACTGGCAGGCTGGTGGTTTGTTACGATTAGCCAGCCAATTTATCTCCTTGTGCTTCTACGCTTCCTCTATCAAATGGCTTTGTGGTGGCAATTCCTCTGGCGGACGTCGCGCCTGAATTTGCAGCTGCATGCCGTCCATCCCGACGGCGCCGGCGGCTTGGGTTTTCTGGGGTTGACGCTGTTTGCTTTCCAGGATCCCCGCATTCGCCATCTCCGCCTCTTTCGCGGGAGGTCTAGCGACTTTGGTGCTGGTAAATGGCGCACTGGTCAGCGAGCTTCGATATGAGATTGTGGCGGTGATGCTTTTGGTGGTCAGTGTATTCGCATATCCTCTGGCAAACTTCTACTACCGTGAGCTATCAAGGGCGCGCCAAAGGGATGTCCTGAACTATTGGAAGTTAAACGAGACGCAACTGCGTCAGCTCGAGCAGAAGTGGATCGTTTCTCATTCCGAGAAAACCGACATGCTCGGCGTTGCGGATTTCTCCGAAGTTATTGACCTGAGCTCCATCCTAGTAAACACCCAGCGAATGACCCTGCTGCCATTCCAGCCAGCAGCAATCCTGACCCTGGTGCTGGCCGCTTTATTGCCATTCTTGCCAGTCTTGGCACTAGAGTTTCCGCTACTGCAAATCCTGAAGGCAATTCTAAGAATGATGGGCTAGCGGACCAGCTCTTCTGCATCCCGGGAGACCGACACCCAAATTCAGACCAGAGTGTTGTCATTGCCTAAAGAGTTTGGGTGTACCACTCAATTGACGCTGACACCTGAACGGGTGGCTGTGTACGATCAACAGAAACCGGGGCAGCAAGCGATTTATTTCCAGGGGCGCACGTTGCTAGCTTTAATGTACTGGTTGCCGTAGCTCTCGATTTCGTAATGTCCTTTTTGCTTATCGAAACGGATCTTCGCCGCCGCCATGATTTGGCCGGTGCCCTGTCCCTTGGCGTCTTTAGTTCAGTTCAGGGCTCATCGCGGCCTCCAATGAAATCGTATTGGAGGTCTTATTGTTTGTATTCGTGATGTTTAGGAGGGCAGCGATGAGGCGATGGGACCGGCTAGTGGATTCCTACATGGAGGAATACCGAGCGAGGGGAGTTAGTCCGCAGACGATTGCGTACACGGAAGCTCGGCTGAATCGATGGGGGCGGTGGCTGAAGGGGCGGCGTCCCCGGATCGGGATCGAGGAGATTGATGCGGAGATGCTCACGCAGTACATCGGGAAGCGTGCCAGTTTTCGTTCCAAGGCGACAGTATCGGCGACTCTAAGTTCGATGCGGGGATTCGGTGACTACCTGGTGCGGCAAGGTCTGTGGAAGATCAACCCTCTGCGATGGATGAAGGGGCCGAAGGTTACACCCTACAGTCGATTGCCGAAGCGGATTGATCGCTCGCACATGGAGGCGATGTGGAGAGAAGCAGCGAGCCGTCACGGCAACTACAGTTCGCATTTGTGGATCACCGTGCTGGCGTTGCTGTACGGAACTGGATTGCGTCGCGGCGAGCTTGAGCGGTTGGATGTAGAACATTTTGATCGCACCGAAGGAACCTTGCGGGTCGATGGGCGAAAGACCGGTCAAGAACGCTGTGTGCCCCTGCCGGAGATGGTCTTGCGCTGCCTTGAAGCGTACCTTCCTCTTCGTCACAACCAGTTGGAAGCAACAGGAAATTGCAGTGAACCCGCCTTGTTAGTGAGCCGTGTGGGCCAACGGCTATCGGGTGCTGCGATCAGTCACGGGATCCACGCGATCGCGCGGCGTGCGCAAGTTCCGATGCACAGTCTTCATCAGTTCCGTCATAGCTGCGCTTCCGATCTGCTGGAAGCAGGAGTGCACCTGGCAGAAGTGCAGCGCATTTTGGGCCACTGCATTATCCAGACCACGGTGCGTTATACACACATCGCCGACCCACAGCGCCGTGCCGCGATGACGCTCCATCCCATCAACGATTGGCTTTCAGAGCAGAGGGGGATCGCATGAAAACAACGAAGCAAGCGACCACGCTAGACCCGTTGATTGAGGGTTATTTAAGCTATCTCGATAAGGTTGGGCGCAAGGTGCCGCGCACGATTGTGGATGTGCGTTGCACCATACGCCGCGCCATCTCAGGACTTAATACCGTGCGTCCGGGCATGGAGCTGTGGCACCTCAAGCTGGAGGATTATTTGCATTGGCTTGAAGCAGAACGACAGTCCGGTTGTAGCCAGAGCAGCTTGGCGAAGTATCTCAGTCACGTGCGAGGACTGCTCGATTACGCATGGCGGAGTGGCCGCACGGAACGCAACGTTCTCGATGGATTCAACCTGCAACATAACCAGCGCCGCGTAGAACCCAAGTCACTGAACCTGGAGGAAGCCGAACGGCTTGTGAAAGCGACGGAGACGCCCGGGCCGTCCGCGCGGCGAGATCGCCTCATCATTTTACTGCTCTATGGCTGTGGTTTACGGACGAACGAACTGTGCGCGCTGGATGTCGCCCACGTGAACCGCGAACGCCATGAACTTCTGGTCCTGACCGCGAAGGGAGACCGGCCGCGAGCGATCCCTATTCCAGAAGCGATTTACACCGAGTTGCTTGCTTATCTGCTCGAACGCGGAAAGCGCGGCCCCTTGTTTCGCACCAGGATCAAAAAGCGCCGGCTGCGCGTCAAGGATATCTGCGAGGTGGTTAGCGACGCGGCAGCTCGAGCCGATTTATCCGCCGACATCACCCCCCGGACTCTGCGCCACAGCTTCGCCACACATCTGATGGATCGCGGCGTGGATCTCGCCATCATTGCCTCTCTGATGGGACACCGCAGCCCACAGAGACCGGCGTTTACCTTCATGTTTTGCCAGGACGACAGCAAGCTGCCGTGCGCACTCTGCCCATCGGAGGCCGCTCATGAAATGGTCATTCTGGATCGAGCTCTACATCCGCACCCATTGCGTCGCAAGAGGTCTACGGCCGCTCACACTGTCGGCATATGAAGATGCCCTGAAGCAGTTCCATGAATGGGTACGCGTCAAGCGCAATGATCTTGCTCCGGATCAATTACCGCGCGGGATGTACTCGCCTATGTACAGCATTTGCGCGAAGTGCGCGGCAACGGCGACTCATCTGTAAATCGTGCCGTGGTTATCCTTCGTCGCTTCTATTGCGCGATAGTCGCCATGGGATACCTCGACTATGCCGCCAACCCCATGATCGGATTCCCGTCGATCCGAGCCGTGCCACGCAAGCTGCCCGTCGCGCTCTCTCACGAACAGGTCAGCCGATTGTTGACCGAACCTGAGGAAGATACTGTAATCGGGTTGCGGGATCGCGCCTTGTTGGCCTTGCTCTACGGCACGGGTATCCGTGCTTCGGAATGTTCCTCGCTCTCGAACGGTCAGGTCGATCTGAGCCAACTCACCATCACGGTTCGAGGCAAGGGCGGGCATGAGCGCAGGATCGCCCTGAGCCCGCAACTCGCCGATGTGCTGCGAACTTATATTCAGGCTCGCGGTCCGGCACTTCCCACTGCGCCTTTCTTTCGTTCACGATTCGGACGTTTGCTCTCCCGTGGCAGCATCTACGAGCGCGTACGCACCTGGGGACAACGCAGTCGCGTCGGAATCATTCTCTCGCCGCACCGCATGAGACACACCTGCGCCACTCACTTGGTGCGCGCCGGTGTCGGACTTGTGACCATTCGCGATCTGCTGGGTCATCGGCTGATCACCAGCACGCAGATCTATTTGCATGTCACTGCGGACGATCTTCGTGCGGCGGCAGCACGGCATCCCATCAGCAAGTTGCTCGATACTGTGAAGCACCTGATTGCCGTCGGACCACTGCCATTTCAAAAACCACGGCCGATTTTTGGCGCCGGATAGCTAGCTATCCGTTCCTCCCAACCTCCTACAACACGACGTTCGAGCGACGCTGAATCTTCGGTGAGGGATCTTTCTGCTCAGACAAGCCCTTAAACACAAGAAACAACTTTGGTACTTGGCACGTTGGTGATCAAAGAGTAGTATCGGGGCTAATGCTGGCCTTGTGCGGACCACCAAAACCGCTTGTCGGAATGTGCAATCGACCGAGGCTAGCACCGTGACTGAGCTCCAGACTCGAACTAAATATCAATATGACATCATCAGGCGGAAGCGCGGCCATCTGGGTATCGCGGCACAATTGGATCTTTTTAATTCGTCAGCAAAAATAACTGCGGCTGCACAAGTCGTCGGCACGCCCCCCGCGAACTTCGGTCCCGTATCTGCAAGCGGTTCACTTCTGGCGCCGCTACCAGTTGCGGGACCTCAATTCCGTTTGTATTTGACTGACTCACCCCGCTTGTATGTCGAGGGCTCTGTGAACGGGATGTATTTTTTTGGTTACGGTAATTTCGTCTCCTCGGCGAACAGTTTTGGCGTCAACGTGAACAAGCACGTCGAGCTTCACTGCCGGCTACCAGGTTGGTTCGCGCCTGATTGTCAACAATAACACTCAAACCAATCGCATTGGTTTTCGTATGACTCAGAAAGGTCCCGTTGCCGGACTGGCATTTTCGTTTTAGCGGGGTTGGTTGAATTCGCCCATGCTGCACTTGTGGAAGCTCTCAAGAAGGGAGAAGTGACATGTGTAAGGAAATGAAGAAAACGGATTTATGGTTGAGCGGAATCCACAAATCGAAACATCCGCAATCTTCCTGGCTGCTTTCCTTTCTACGCACACTCTTCCCCATTTTCTTGCTCCTGCTCTCCGCCGCGTCTCCGTCTGTCTGTCGAGGCCAGGTTCCTGTCTTCAAGATTACGCAGGAAGAAAGCTCGATTAAGTTCTATGTGAAGGCGTCGGTCGCTCTGTCAGGTCATTTCGACAAGTGGGACGCCACTCTTACATTCACATCACCTGACGTCTCGACCGGTTTATTGGACATCAAGATTCAAGCGGATACCGTGAATACCGGAAGCGGCATGAAGGACGGCAAACTGAAGAGCAAAGACTTCTTCGACGTGAAGCAGAATCCGTTGATCACCTTTCGTTCAAAGAGAATTGTGCAAACCGGTCCAGACACTTTTGAGGTGCAGGGCAACTTTACGATACGCGGCGTTTCGAAGCCGGAGACACTAGCGCTAAAGGTCTCTGGCGGGGGGACAGGCGCTGGCGAGGTTCACGGCACAATGGCATTCGACCGGAAGGACTATGGGATGAATAGCAGCATTCCTTTCATCAAGATCGCCGATCGCGTCGAGGTAACTGTCGACCTCAAATGGGCGCGAGTCAGCGGTCCTCCGGTGGACCTTAAGAAATAGCCGAACGATTGGCAGCACCACGGCGCGTGCCGTGATGGTTTTCGGCGGACTGAACGGCACGAAAGATCTTTTCGAGTGGGACCATATCAGTTTTGGACGGTGGCCCACGAGAGTTTCAGTGGAGATGAGATCAATAAGGGGGAGTCATGACCATGTACAAGAGCTTTCTAGCTTACATTTTATCGCTCGCTTTGTTGTTTGGCACTTGCAGTTTCGGCACGGCGGAAGCATCCGCTCAGACATCTCCCGCTAGTGCCGCCACACCGGATCAGCAAGCGATGGACAAGTTGCTGGCACCCATCGCGCTTTATCCCGACGCGTTGCTGGCACAGGTCTTAGCCTGCGCCAGCAGCCCCCAGCAGGTCACGGACGCGAACAAATGGCTGCAGCAGAACAGCCAACTCCAAGGCAGCGATCTTCAAGAGGCGGCCGAAAAGGCCGGCTTCGATGCCGCCTTTATCGCGCTTGTGCTCTTCCCCGACGTGCTCAAGTTAATGGAGACAAACTTGCCGTGGACCACAGAACTCGGCAAAGCCTTTACCAGCGATCAAAAAGCAGTACTGGCTTCGGTCCAGCGGCTGCGCGCCCAGGCCCAGGCCGCTGGCAACTTGAAATCTACACCTCAGCAAGAAGTAAAGACCGACACACAGAGTGGGCAACAGGTGATCGTTATTCAGCCCGCGAATCCGCAGGTTGTTTATGTTCCGGTATACAACACGCAAACCGTGTACATGGCCGCGCCACCGCCTCCCGATAACTCTGCAAATGTTGCAGCGGCGGCAGTGATTGGTTTCGGATTAGGCATTGCACTAGGCGTTGCCATGAGCAACAACTCTTACGGTTATTACGGCTGGGGCGCATGGGGCATGCACTGGCACTCGAGCGTTGTAGTGGTGCACGGTGGCGTATGGCGCGTTCCTCCCCACGGGCGTTATGTCTACACACGGCCCGTGCCGTACTACCACGCAAACACTCACATCAATGCGCCGCGCTACAACAACATCAACGTAAACGTCAACAATAACAACATCAATGTAAACCGCCAGAACACGAACAACTATAACCGGACACCGCGTCCCACCACCACTTCAGCAAACTCCACAGCGCGCAATACCACCGGGCCTACGCAACGGTCAACGGCCGGTAGCTCAAATGCCACGTCCCGTGGCCGAACGCAGAGCTACTCCAGTACGACGCCAGCACGGCAAATGGAAACTGGCAAGAGTACCAGCGCATTTTCAGGCTATCAGAATGGAAGGACCGAGCGAGCGGCCAGCACCCGCGGACGCGGCAGTGCCGCCGGCAGCCGCGTCGGACGCGGAAATTAAAGCAGGAGACGAGGAGCGAACCCATGACTGAAATGACGAGTAAAAAAATGAACGTACTCCAGAAAGTTCTACCGTTTCTGATTGTCGTAGTTTCTCTTGGGCTTTTAGGCTGTGGTCAGAAGCCAGTGGAACAGACTTTTTCGACGCCGGACGATGCGGCCGTGGCCCTCGTGGATGCGGTGAAGGCCAATGATTCCGCCAAAATCGACGCCATTCTTGGGCCAAACGCCAGGAGCGCCATCGCGTCTGGTGACGACGTTGCGGACCGCAATGGCCGTGACCTCTTTGTGGCAGCCTATTTTCAACAGGCTTCCCTCTCGGGTGATGAAACCTCCAAAACACTCCTCGTTGGCACTGAGGAATGGCCGTTCCCAATTCCCGTGGTAAAGGCGAAGGGCCGCTGGCACTTTGACACTGCGGCCGGGATCGACGAACTTCGATTTCGCCGCATCGGACGAAACGAACTCGCCACTATCGATGTCTGCCTCAGCTATCACGCCGCGCAAAAGGAATATGCGGAGAAGCCGCACGACGGCAACCCTGCCGGCACGTACGCGCAGAAGTTCGCAAGCACAGTCGGTAAGCAGGATGGACTTTACTGGCAGGTGAAAGAAGGCGAAGAACCAAGTCCACTTGGGGAGATGGCGGCGGAAGCAGCAGCGGAAGGTTACACGCGCTCCGACAGCAAGCCCACCCCCTTCCGGGGCTACTATTTCCGCATCCTGACCGCACAGGGAGCCTATGCGACAGGGGGTGCACGCAACTTCATCGAGAATGGCCTGATGCGTGGAGGTTTCGCCTTAGTCGCGTTTCCCGCGGAGTATGGCAAAAGCGGAGTCATGACCTTTATGGTGAATCAGGATGGCGTCGTGTATGAAAAGGACCTCGGGCCCGAAACTTCAAAGTCTGCTGGAGAAATGAAGGAGTTTGATCCTGACGCTGGCTGGCATAAAAGTTAACCCTGGGGCGACATCATTCGACTGAAATAGGAACACAAATCGGAACGGAAAATCACGCAATCATGAAAACGGTACGAAGACAGAATCTCTTTGCCAGTGCGCTCGTTGGGATCCTTCTCGGGGCCGGCACGACACCCGGCAGGGCGCAGCCCGCTCAGGACAAGCCGGCCGCCACGCAAGGAAAGCCGACTGACCAGGAACAGCAGCCCTCGTCCGGTTCCGACGCGGAAGCTGCAGAAAAATTGCGAAAGGCAGCTCAGAATCCGGTAGCCAGCCTCATCAGCGTTCCCGTACAGGAGAACTGGAACTTCAACATCGGGCCGAACGATCGCACCCAGAATGTCCTGAATATTCAGCCGGTGATTCCGATTAGTGCGGGAAAAGACTGGAACCTCATCGTCCGCTGGATTGCGCCGGTTATTTACCAACCCGTTGGCATACAGCAACCTCCGCCTCAACCCGGGGACCCTCCTGCGACGCAGTCGGGTGTCTATGGTTTTGGAGATATGCAACCCGCATTTTTCCTCTCTCCGAAGAAGGGTAAGGTAATTTGGGGCGTCGGGCCGCAGTTGCTACTGCCAACGGCAACGAAGACGGGGGTCCTTGGTCAAGGGAAATTCGGTATGGGTCCAACGGCAGTCCTTTTGGTGCAGCCAGGCAAATGGACCGTGGGGGTTCTTGTCAACAACGTGTGGTCAGTGGCTGGCCACCCGGGCTTGCCCGATGTGAACCAGTTCCTGTTGCAGTATTTCATCAATTACAACCTGAAGAAGGGCTGGTATCTCACTTGGCAACCCACACTCACAGCCAACTGGGAGATGACGAACGGAGGCCGATGGGTGGTGCCTATGGGCGGAGGTGTGGGCCGCATCATGCGGTTGGGATTCCAGCCGGTCAACCTAACCGCACAATTCTATGGCAATGCGGTACATCCATCAGGCGCATCAACCTGGAGTATGAGGTTGCAAATCGCATTCTTGTTCCCGAAGATGCCGAAGAAGTGACGCAATTGATTTCCTAGAGAATCCCATGAAGGGACCTCACAACTCCAACAGCATCTTGCAGGTGATTTGAATCGTCGAAAAGATAGGACGGGACATTTCGCCGTGCTTTATGGGAGGAAATAACATTCGCTCTGACAATTTGATTGGTTAACGAGCAACATGCGGAGGTGCCGGAATGATAGATGTTTACGTGATTGAAGGTGACGCACTGATGGTCGCCCGGCCGAAGGACATCCTCGACGCTCAGACTGCCGAAAGAATCGTAGAGTTCATCGAAATAAAAGAAGAACAGCTAGAAACGGGCTTCAACCGTTTCTGTGACCTGACCTGTATGGAAGGAATTCAGCTCTCTGATGCAGAAGTTCTGCGCCTTGCAGATCGACGCAGCGCCTTTAATCCAAACGATATACGCGTCAAGTCCGCCTTTTTGGCCACTCATCTGCTCGCGTATGGGGTCGCACGCATGTATGAACAGATGCTGCATTCACCTCGGATTGAAGTGCGAATATTCACCGAGCTTGCGTCCGCCGCGGAGTGGCTGGAGGTCAAGCCGGACAGACTGACGCTTTAATCGGTGAGTTCAGCTGGTTGATTCCGAAATTGAAGTTAAAGGCTTACAACCACCGAGGTGATTGACCGATGATGGTTAATGCGGGTCGCTGGATTAGGCTTCTATTGACGACAGCCACCATTCTACTGTGGACGTCATGTCTGGGGGCACAGAATTATGTACCCGACTCGGAGCCCAAGTTATTCTCCTATGACGAACTCGTCCAATTAAGCCTAGACCAGCAGGTGAGCCCTGAACTGGCCGGAAAGCTCCGCAGTGTTACGACTACTCCCTTCATAAAGAATGAGGCTTACTATCGCGGGGCAAGACCCCGGCCGCTTGAAGTTAAGGAGCTTGGCCCCACGCTCCGCGTTGCTTTTTGGAACATTGAGCGAGGATTGAAACTCGACGACATACAACTGTTCCTTACCGACAAGCACCGTTTCATGGCCAAAGTGGAGGCGGAGCGAAAGAACGCCGAGGAAAGTGGGCACAAGGTACGGGTGACGGACTTACAGAAAGTTCCGCAGGGAATCGAAATCTTGAAGTCCGCGGACGTCTGGATTCTAAACGAAGTGGATTGGGGCATAAAGCGTATTCAATATCGCGAAGTTGTCGGGGAACTTGTTGAAACCTTGAAAATGAATGGGGCTTACGGCGTGGAGTTTCTCGAAATCGATTCGAAGCAACTCGGGACAGACGCATTTGAAGATCAGGAGGACGAACAGGCTCGCCAGCAACTCTTGAATCAGTTTCGCGTAGACAAAGATCGAATCCGCGCGCTTCACGGAAACGCCGTTTTGTCGCGCTACCCCATCCGGTCGGCCCGGCTGGTTCCCTTCAAGGTTGGATACGACTGGTTTCAGGGGGAGAACAAGATCAGACCACTGGAAAAAGGAAAACGGAAGGCTGCTATTTTGATCGGAGAAGAACTCCTCCGCGAGGCACGCCATGGTGGAAGGACGACGCTGTTTGTGGATCTGGACGTCCCGGAAGTGCCAGGGCAACTCCTAACGATCGCAGCGACTCATCTTGAGAACCGAGCGAAGCCCAAGGTCCGCCGTCAACAAATGGAGGAGTCGTGAAACATCGAATCCGGTGGTCATTGCCGGTGATTTGAACACGACCGGTTCCGACTCGACCCCCACGAGCGCGGCGTACAGGCTTTACAAGAAATTCGGAAACACAGATTTCTGGACAACGAAAGGAGTGCAGAGGGCAATTGGACTTGGACTCATTTACAGCAGTGCCAAAGTCGGAAGGAAACTTACAGGAATTCAATGCCGGGTCGACCCCACATCGACAAACATTCCTGGCTTGTCGGCCAACCTGGAACGCGGCTTGTTCAACGCAATAGAGCAATTCCGCTTCGCAGACGGGAAGACTTTCGATTTTCGAGAAGTGCCAGCAAGAACTATCAATGCGACGTCCGGCACTCTGGCCGACTCCAACCAGCGGCTAGGCAGAGGGTTCGCTCCCAGCTTCGCGACCGAGCTCACTTGGGGGAAGATGCAAATCGCTAAATTCAGGCTCGACTGGATTTTCGTCAAGGCGGATATACGGGACCCGCGCGATCAGAAAGGATCGTACGTTCTTGCGCCCCATTTCGCTCGCACCCTCAGCAGCCTCAATAATTGCCCCGCGGAGCCCCTCTCTGACCACAGTCCGATCACAGTAGATCTTCCATTCCATAAGCCCCCCGGCGTTGGAGCCAAAAGGAACTGATGGTGCCATCTACAACTTCTGTTTTCCGCTTACGAGTTCTTGAAACGTTGCTGGCATTCGTTCTGCATGCTAGCTTCGGTTCCGTGGCGTGCCCGCAAGACGCAACCGCCAATGGGGGGTACAGCGTTCACGGATCTTGTCATGCTACGTGGAGTGAAGCTTCACACTTTGGCGGAGGACCAAAAGCTGTCCCTCGGGGTACGGATTGCCGAAGCAATTTGAATTGAGATTAGAGAGGAATCATTTTGAAAAAACAATCGTTTCTACTCGCGGCTGTTGTGGTTATTCCAGCGCTTTTGGCAGCCGGTTCCCCCAAACTTCTAGTCAGTTGGAGGAATCCGGATTATTCGGGTAAGCACTTCAAGAATATTTTGGTCCTAGCCATAAATGGCAAGGCCGAGAACCGCGCGGAGTTCGAAGATGCGCTGGTCACTGCGCTGGCCAGGCCCGGAGTTAAAGCTACTCAGAGTTATGTCTTTCTGCCACGTCCCGACGTGACGCCCATTGATAGGAACGATCTGAAGGCCGTGATACACGAACAAGGCTTCGATGGAATTGTTGTCTCGCGCTTGACCAAAAGAGAGAACAAGACAACCTACGTTCCAGGGACGGTCTACACTCCGTATCCTTACTACCGAACCTTCTATGGCTATTATGGGACGGTGTACCCGATAGTTTATTCTCCGGGCTATTTGCAGAAAGAGAGCACAGCTCAAGTCGAGACAAATTTTTACTCTACGGCAGAGCCGGACGGAGAACTTGTCTGGACGGGAACCACAAATACCTTCGACGCTAAATCGCCGATGAAAGTGATCAAGGGTCTGGCTAAGGTCATAATCAAAGAATTGGAAAAGCAAGACGTAATCAACCGATGAAAAGGGATTTGGTCCAGAGGGACGGACAAACTGTCCCAAGGCTTCCTAAGAAATTGGAACAAAATCCGGGTAACAGATTTCCCATCGGTGATGGGAAATCATCAATTTGGCACCGCGCCGTTTCCTTCGTTGTTGGTAATAAAGATGCTCAGGATTTACCAAGATCAATGGCAATTTCTAAGGCTAGTAAGGTTTGAATGTCACCCCACGGTTGATGGGACCTCGATTTTTTGATCCAAAAGCAGGGTTAGTTTCCGGCAGAATCTGAACCTGAAAGAGGGGGGATTTGCCGTGAAAAAGAAGCGCTTTTCCGTTGAGCAGATCGTTGCCATTTTGAAGCAGGCTGAGCTGGGGATTCCGGTAGCCGAGTTGATTCGGCAGGTCGGGGTTTCCGAACAGACATTTTACCGGTGGAAGAAGAAGTACACCGGGCTGGAGATCGATCAAGTCCGGCAGTTGAAGCAGATGGCCGAGGAAAATACGCGACTGAAACATATTGTAGCTGATCTGACGCTGGACAAGGCCATGTTGCAGGATGTGCTAAGAAAAAAATTCTGAAGCCCTCACGGTATCGTCCTGCGGTGGAGTATCTGAGCGTGGGTTACCGGGTGAGCGAGCGGCGAGCCTGCCGGGTGACTAAAACGAATCGGGGGATGTATCGCTATCGCGGCCACAAGGATCCGCGTACGGCTCTGCGAATCCGGATTCGCGAGATTGCTCAGACGCGGGTGCGCTACGGATACCGAAAGATCGTGGTGCTGCTGAACCGGGAGGGCTGGGGAGTGGGAAAGACGGTGGTCCAACGCTTGTATCAGGAAGAAGGATTAGCGCTAAAACACAGGCCGAAACGGCATCGGCGTGCCTCGGAACAGCGGGGTGAACGGATAGGCGACCACTCGTGTGGAATGCGGCGGCCGGGGAATGGCCAGCGTCTCTGGTACAAGCCCGCTACACGGCGCTTGCAAGATCCTTGTTGACGAAACTAAACTCAGCGCGGAGCTGAGCAATCTGTAATCAGCCACGAGTGCTCGCATGCGCAAAGTAAGATCGCGGATCGCTATCACCCTGACCCTAGTCGCGATGACTTGGACGGTATCGAGCCAGCAGGTCAAGCGATCTTTTGGGAGCGACGCACCTCGAATCCGACGTGCGGCGCCGGCCGATGCGACCACCCTTGCGACGCGACAGCGCTTCCTAGAGATGTTCGCTCGGGCATACTTTCCCGGGACGAACCGGCCAACTCCTGATCGTGCCGCGTGAAGGCGACTTCATCACGCGGCCTGACCCGAGTGGCGTACATGCACGGTTCGCCGTGGGCGTATGACGTCTCGATTCCGCTGATGTTTGCGGGCCCCGCGGTGAAAACGGGAACGTACTCGATGCCGGCCGTGCAGCAGGACGTTGCGCCAACGCTTGCGGCTGCGCTGGGCGTGCAGATGCCCCCGACGGCGACAGGCCGTGTATTGCCGGTTTTGCGCACGGGTTTCGCTCGACCGCGAGTGGTCATGCTGCTCGTCCTGGATGGCATGCGCCGGGATTACTTCGATCGGTACGCCGCGTCCATGCCAACGCTCACCGCCCTGCGCCAGCGCGGCGCGTGGTTCACTCAGGCGCGCGTCAACTTTCTTCCGACGCAACACCGCCGTTGGGCACTCGACGATCTCGACGGGCACCGATCCTCGCGTACACGGAGTCACAGGGGTCAGCGTGTACGACCGCGTGCACCGCCGACGCCACGACCTCTTCGCTGGAGGAACGCCGCAAGATCTGATGGCATTGACGCTGGCAGACGTATGGCAACTCGCGACGGCAGGCCGCGCGATCATCTTGGCACAGGGCAGCATCGACCGAGCGGCGACGCCGCTCGCGGGCCATGGAGCGTGTCAGCTGAATGGAGCGCCGGTCGTGCTCGCCAGCTACGATCAGACAGACGGGCGACTGGCACACGAACCCCGACTGTTTCCGGCTGCCTGCCTATCTGAAGGATCGCAATGCGAGCACACTGTGGCCGGCGAGCGGAGAGTGGATGGGTCACAGAATCGACTCGCCCGCGGCGGTGCGATATTCGGCGCTGTTTCCCGCATTCGAAGCCGATGCGATGACCGCGATGATCGAGCGCGAGCCGCTGGGCGAAGACAACGTCGCAGATCTTATTCTGCTGAACTACAAAGGCGCGGATTTCGTGGGCCACAAGTACGGTCCGGATTCGGACGAGCTGCGCGTCACGCTCGGCGAGATGGACCGTCAGTTGGCGCGGATCCTGAGTGCGCTCGAGGCAAAGGTTGGTAATGACTATCTCCTGGCGGTGACCGCGGACCATGGCATGCCATCGGAACCATCGTCGCCGGATCGCCGGCACTTTGCGCCATCGATCGTAGACCTGTTGCACGAGAAGTTTGATCCAGAGGCGAAGCAGCTGATTACGTCCTTCGAACCGGAAAACGGCCAGATCTTCGTCGATGAGGACCGGCTGTCGCATCTTGGTCTGACCTTGCGTGACCTGGCTCATTTCCTCGAATCACAGCCGTTCCTTTTTGCGGTGTTCACACACGACGATGTGCGCCGAGCCGCTAACGCGGTGAAGCACTGCGACGCCGACGCGCAGGCACTCGAAGTACAAATAGAGTCGGCCTGACAACATGTTGCAACCGGGCGCGGCAGTTCCCTTGTCACCAGTTTGCACGGTTTCCCCCGAGAGTTTCGTTTGCGCCCGCTCCAGTTCATCACGAGCGTTAGCTACCCGGAATGCTCAGATCGGGAGCCGACTCGCACACTGATGGCTGCAAAACCCCCGATCGATGTCGCCACTTCACATCGATTTGTTGGACCTTTTGGGAAAGATTTGGGAAAGAACTCGAAGTCTCAAAACACCTATTAAGTCGCACAGAACCAACAGGCCACATCTCTTTGGTACGTGCTCATAACCCGAAGGTCGTCAGTTCAAATCTGACCCCCGCAACCATCGTTTTCAGGTCCGGCCCGGACACATGGGTGACACAACGTACCTAAGACATGGGTAACACTTTTGGACCGAACGGATTTTCGAGCGGTTCGAGCACCCGAGTCTCCAGATCGAAGTATCCCAGATCATAATCCATAAAGCTCACCAGCCAGATGTCGTCGTGGACTTCTTTGATGCCCACGGCCTGACCGGCAAAGACCTGGCTGAAATTGATTTTCTTCTTGCCCAGACAGATGCGCCCGCAACGGGTGACCACGATGGTTTTGTCGTGCAGGGGATAGTCGATGTCCGGCAGTCCGATGTAGGGTCGCGAAGAAGGTTGGTAGACCTCCGCCGGACACTTCATGTCCAGAGCTTCGTGAGGACGTTCGTTGTTGAAGACCTCGATGAACTTGTCGAACCTGGCCTGCTGCTGCAGGAAATTCCCAGCAGCGGGCTTGGTGGCTTCTTTCTTCAGCGTGAGATGCATGCGCTCGTGACGGCCGTTCTGCTGCGGGTGGCCCGGCTGGATACGCTCAATGCCAATGCCCAGGCGCAGCCACCACACCGCCAGCTTACTCAGGTTGAATAGCGCGTGTGCGGAAGCAAAGGGCACACCGTTATCGCTGCGGATGTTGGCGGGCAGGCCACGCTCTTTAAAAAGCCGCTCAAACACAGTGAAAGCGTACTCTTCCCGGGTAGAAGAAAGGGCTTCACAGGTGAGCAGAAACCGGCTGGCGTGGTCGGTGACCGTCAGCGGATAACAGTATTGGTGATTGCCGAGCAAGAACTCCCCTTTGTAATCGGTGCACCACAGCTCATTGGGGCACTGGCCTAACGACAGTGGCGTCCCTTGGGCGCGACGACGCACCCGACCGCGGCGCTCCACCAGGCCGTAGCGATCCAGCACCGCGTGGATGGTGCTCTTGGCCGGGATGGGAATACCGGAGAACCGGCGCAGCAAGCGCTCACGGATTTTGCGCGCACCCCAGCTGGGGTGCTCCCGCTTGACGTTCAAGATGTAGTTCTCTACTTGGAACGGAAGTTGGTTGGCATAGCGATACGGACGCCGGCTTCGATCGGTGAGCCCCTGAATGCCGCATTCCTGGTAGCGATCGAAGATCTTGTAGCCCGTCTTTCGGGAAATGCCAAACTCCCTGCAAAGTTCCGCCATCGCCTCGCCGGCTAGCCGGCGAGCCACAAACTGCAGTCTTTCATCCATGACCGAACACTCCTTCCAAGGCATCGCTCCCTCCCCTTTACGAGGAGAAAGTGTCACCTATGTGTCCGGTACAATGTGTTACCTATGTCTCAGGCCGCTCACAATTACTTAGCAATGAGCCGCAGAAAACTACACCTGTAATTCCTCACCTGTAAAGTGGCCAAAGTCCTGTTCCGTTGACTTGCCACCAAGCGCAACCAACGATGACCGCACCATGGCGGATTCCGACGTGCCCGATACGATCTAAGTTGTTATCTTTTCTAGCCGGGGTAGGTTGACACTGTGGAGATGCGCTCGGCGGGCCTACATTGCTTTGGAACGCTTCGTCCTCCCGGACATGGACTGTCGCCTTTTCACGGTGGTTCGGGCTGGGGTGGCTGGCATCGCCCCAGAGACGGCTCTCTCGCGCTGCCCTCGGCCATTTTTCGGAAGCGTGACGAGGCACTCTTTATGATCGCTGCGGTATCGACCTGGGGGCCGTCCGAACTCACGCTTGAACGCCCGGTTGAAAGCCGCCTCCGACTCATACCCGACGTCGCCGGCGATTTCCGCGACACCTCGCGATGTCCTTTCAAGTGATCGAGCGGCCAATTGAAGCCTCCAGCGCGTCAAGTACGCCATCGGTGGTTCGGAAAGAAATCGGGTAAACCGCGCCACCAAAGCTGATCGTGAAATGCCTACCTCGTCCGCGAGACTCGCGATCGTCCACGGGTGGGCGATGCGTCGATGCATCAGGCCCAGGCTTCTCCCCACGATCGGATCGCGCGCCCCCGTAAGCCAACCCCTTTGCTGTTCGGGCAATCCGGCAACGTAGCGCCGTAACGTGTCAACGAACAAGGCCTCCGAGAGCTTCGCAAGCATGGCTTCACTGCCGACGCGACCTGAAACCGCTTCTTCGACCAGGTGCAGGATGGAACTCTCCAACCACTGTCCGGATCGATCAGTCCTGATGTTGACCTTAAAGACCGGCGGTAGGCCGTTCAGTATCGGACGGCTTAGGTAGGGGTCACAAGTCATGTATCCACATACGAAGCGCGAAGTCTCGCCGCCGCCGCCGGCGTGCAAAGGGCTCAAATCGCGCGCTTTGATCTTGTCATTGATCCCGTAGTTAGGGAACGGCCGCTTCGCTCCCTTGCTGCTCATATGATGTGCATCCCCATTCGGGAAAATCACGACATCTCCGGAGTCGAGTTCGAGGGGCTGCGCACCCGCCATTTCGACAACGGCACTACCCTCGACCACCAGATGGTAAAGCAAATAATGTGCCGCTCCGGGAGCGAGCGTATCCGCAATTTGTTTCGAGGCAGGTGCCGAGAACCCCCAGGGGGCAGAGAATTCAGCGGTGAAGAACACAGCGCCGTTCAGCTTGACCCCGCTCAAGATTTCGGAGAATGCGTCCATTCTGTCGACCGGACTCTCTGCAAAGTTACCTGGCACCTGCGCAAATGAATCTACACCCGCCAGCCGTTCGAGCAAGTCATCGCGACGCTCGGGCATGGTCGTTCCTGCAGACTCTCCGCAGAATTGTAGTCCTGATGCGGAATCAATGCCAACCGGGAGATAACCAAATGAGCCTCAAAACGGCAGAAACGAACACGGCCCCGAATGGAGCCGCCAAGAATTCGAATAAAGCGTTATGGGAAAAAGGCGACTTCAGGGTGATCGCCGCTTTCATGCGGCAGTCCGGAGAAGCGGTTGTCGAGTCTCTTAGCGTTACACCGCCGCTGCGCGCGTTGGACCTCGGCTGCGGAGACGGCACGACAGCTCTCCCGCTCGCCCGTCTGGGCGCCGATGTGACCGGAGTGGATATCGCCAGGACCCTTGTGGAAGCCGGCAACAGGCGAGCCGCGGAGGCAGGTCTCAATCGGCTGAAGTTTCATGAGGGCGATGCTTGCAATCTAGAAGGAATCGACGAAGATTCGTTTGATTTGACCCTCTCGGTGTTCGGCGCGATGTTCGCACCCATGCCCTTCGACGTCGCAAAGGAGATGGTGCGAGTCACGAAACCGGGCGGCCAAATCGTGATGGGCAACTGGATCCCCAACGATCCGACATTCGTGTCGCAGTTGCTCAAAGTCAGTTCGGCGTTTACGCCTCCGCCTCCGGAAGGCTTCGTCAGCCCGATGACTTGGGGTGTGGAGAGCCACATTGTCGAGCGCTTTGGCCAAGCCGGAGTACCCAAGGAAAGCATCTCCATGGTGAAGGACACGTACTACTTCGCGCATTCCGAGAAAAGCCCGATGGAATTCATCGAGCTGTTCGAAAGGTTCTATGGGCCTACTATGAATGCCGTCGACGCGGCTCGAAAGAACGGAAAAGAAGAGGAACTGCACAAGCAGCTAGTGGAACTGGCAATCGAACAGAACAGGAGTAACGCCGGCACGTTCATCCCTGCCACCTTCATGCGGGTCACAGTTACAGTCTAAATAAAAAGGAGACTTCAAAATGTCAGTGTTGCACCCTGATCCCACTTTCTATCCCTCACCCAAGATGGCCATGCAGGCTCCGCCAGAACGTTTGGCGTACGTCGCACTGCTCAACGCGGGCAAGGATGGACAGCGCGATGCTATTGGAGTTATCGACCTCGATCCGAGTTCCTCCGAATATGGGCGGCTCGTCGGGCAAACGGACTTTCCACGCGGCGATAATGAGCTTCACCACTTCGGCTGGAATGCCTGCAGTGCGTGTCTTTGTCCGCAGACTCCCCATCCACACATGGAGCGTCGCTACCTAATTGTACCGGGTATCGGATCTTCGCGAATCTACATACTGGATACGAAGCCGAATCCCAAGCAGCCGAAGATCGTGAAGGTGATCGAGCCCGAAGAGTTCATCAGGAAGACGGGTTACACGTCGCCGCATACGATTCATTGCGGGCCAGACTGCATCTATGGAAGCGCACTCGGATCGGCCAGCGGAGACGGCCCCGGCGGCATTTTCCTGATGGATGCGAACACGTTTGAACTGAAGGGGCAGTGGGAAAAGGATCGTGGCCCGCAGCAACTGGCCTACGACTTCTGGTGGCACCTCGGACACGACACGATGATTACGTCCGAATGGGGCACGCCGAACATGGTCAAAGACGGGGTCAACCCTGAACTGCTGCTCGCGGGCAAGTACGGGCACAAGATTCATATCTGGGACCTGGACAAGCGGCGCCATCTGCAGGAAGTGGACCTGGGTGCGGAGCAACAGTGGGTGCTCGAGTTGAGGCCCTCTCACGATCCCCAAAAAACCTACGGTTTCGTCGGGGTGGGCGTCTCGCTCAAAGACCTGTCGTCGTCGATCTGGATGTGGTACCGGGAGGACGGCGGTAAGAACGGCAAATGGGCCGTCCGCAAGGTGATTGAAATTCCCGCGGAGCCCGCTGGCCCGGAAAAGTTACCACCTCTGCTGAAGGGCTTCAAGGCGGTGCCTCCGCTCGTAACTGACATCAACCTGTCGCTCGACGACCGCTTCCTCTATGTTTCGTGTTGGGGGACCGGGGAGTTCATCCAGTACGACGTCTCGGACCCGGCCAACCCTAAGAAGACGGGCTCCGTCCATCTTGGCGGCATCGTGCGCCGCGCGGCCCATCCCAGCAAACCCACGCAGCCGCTCAACGGCGGCCCGCAGATGGTTGAGATCAGCCGCGACGGCAGGCGCGTCTATTTCACTAACTCGCTTTATTCCCCGTGGGACGAGCAGATCTATCCCGATGGGTTAAAGAGCTGGATGGTAAAGCTTGACGCAGACCCGAATGGCGGAATGAAACTCGACGAAAAATTCTTTGTCGAGTTCGACGGGTTGCGCGCACATCAGGTGCGGCTGGAAGGCGGGGATGCCTCATCCGATTCCTACTGCTACACGGAGGCGCGCTGATGCACGCAGAGATGGGATCGACGGCGTTGTGGCTGATGCTGCTCCTCGGCGCCTTCCACGGAATCAACCCTGGAATGGGGTGGCTATTCGCGGTGGCGCTGGGGATGCAGGAGCAGAAGGGGAGTGCGGTGGCGAGGGCGCTCGCCCCGATCGCGCTGGGCCACGCCTTGTCCATTGGCGGCGTGGTGCTGACGGTGGCGTTTCTCGGCATGGCGCTGCCGCGGGAGGCAATTCGCTATCCCGTCGCGGCGCTTTTGTTCGGCCTCGGAATTTTCTCCCTAGTGCGCCATTATCATCCGCGATGGGTCCGCATGAAGGTAGGTTTTCGCGACCTGATGCTTTGGTCGTTTCTGATGGCATCGGCGCACGGTGCTGGTTTGATGTTGCTGCCGGTGCTGCTGGGAGGTCGTACAGTCGAAGCGGCTGACCACATGGCAGGTCACCATCACCTGTCCGCAGCCGGCAGCCCTTTGGCAGCACTGCTCGCCACCGCGGTCCATACTGCTGCCTATCTTGCTGTTACTGGAATCATCGCATGGGTGGTCTATAGCAAGCTTGGCCTGGCGATTCTTCGCAAGGCCTGGCTCAATCTCAACCTGGTATGGGCTGCAGCGCTCGTGATCACCGGTGTGGTCACACTGCTGATGTAGCCTTCATTCTATGGATTCGAGCTTGCAGCCAAAAACGTTCGTTACAGCAACAGCGTTTTTATACGTGCGCAGGCTAGCTTACTCTGCCGGCAAACCTGTATTTCCTGGCTGTGATTTTTGCCTGTGATGACGGGATAACGCTTGTGGAGAGAGTGTTCGATCCGGTCTAAGTCCTTCTCTTTTGCATGCGTAGTAGGCTGACACAGTGGAGGTTAGGGGTTCGAGTCCCCACGGGCCTACCATCACTGAGTGGGTCCGGCCCGGACACATGGGTGACACAACGTACCTAAGACATGGGTAACACTTTTGGACCGAACGGATTTTCGAGCGGTTCGAGCACCCGAGTCTCCAGATCGAAGTATCCCAGATCATAATCCATAAAGCTCACCAGCCAGATGTGTCTTCGGAATCCCACAAAAACTTCACCTGTAATTCTTCACCTGTAAAGTGGCCTTTGTGGTGGTCCGAGTCGTTGACTTGCCTTTGGGCACGACCTAATATTGCCGCACCGTGACGGACACCGACTCGCTCATCGGCCAAACCATCTCCCACTACCGCATCGTTGAAAGACTCGGTGGCGGTGGGATGGGCATTGTCTACAAAGCCGAAGACACTGAACTCGGTCGGTTCGTGGCGCTAAAATTCCTGCCTGACGATCTGGCGAAGGACCCGCAATCCCTTGAACGCTTTCGTCGCGAGGCTCGTGCCGCTTCTGCGCTAAACCATCCCAACATCTGCACGATTTATGACATTGGCGAACAGGGCGGCAGACGGTTCATTGCCATGGAATTTCTGGATGGCATGACGCTAAAACATCGCATTGGAGGAAAGCCGATTGATATCGATGTTCTGCTGGGACTGGCGATTGAGATTGCTGAGGCCCTGGACGCGGCGCATTCCGAAGGAATTGTCCACCGCGACATCAAAGCAGCGAACATTTTCATTACCAAGCGCGGGCACGCCAAGATTCTTGACTTTGGCCTCGCCAAGGTCTCATCGTCAAAAATATTGTCGGCAACCACGGACAGCGCCCGCACGTTGGGGGTAGGGGAAGAACATCTGACCAGTCCCGGGACAGCTTTGGGCACTGTCGCGTTCATGTCACCGGAGCAAGTGTGCGCGAAGGAATTGGATGCGCGAACAGATCTTTTTTCGTTCGGCGCGGTTCTTTACGAGATGAGCACCGGGGCCATGCCGTTTCATGGCGAAAGCTCCGGTATCATTTTTGAAGCGATCCTGAATCGCACTCCCGTGCCGCCCAGCCGATTGAATCCCGACCTTCCGTCGGGGCTGGAGCGGATGATCCATACCTGCCTGGAGAAAGATCGAAATCTTCGCTATCAAAGTGCCGCAGAGATGCGAGCGGACTTACTGCGCGTGAAGCGCGACCTGGATTCGCGCGGCAGCGGCAAAGCAGCGCAACCAAGGATGGCATCCCGGTCGAACGGTAAAGCGCCAGCCATCGGGAAAACCATCGACTCACTCGTGGTGCTGCCTTTCGTGAACGCAAGCGGTGATGAAGCAAATGACTACCTGAGCGAAGGAATCACCGAGACCATTATCAACAGCCTTTCGAAAATTCCGAAAATTCGCGTCGTGCCCCGCGGTGTGGCTTTCCGCTACCGGGGCAAAGACGTGGACGCGTTTACGGTAGCGAGCGAACTGAACGTTCGTGCGGTGGTGAGTGGGCGCGTATTACAGCACAAGGAAACGCTCATCGTCAAAGCGGAACTGGTGGATGTTGTTCGTCAGGACCAATTGTGGGGAGACTCCTACAACCGGAAGATGGCGGACTTGCTTGAAGTGCAAGACGACATTGCGCGAGAAATTGCCGACCGTTTGCAGCAGAGACTGACCGTGGACACTCGGAAGCGCTCGCAACCGCCCGTGGCGCAAAATCCAGAGGCCTATCGACTATACCTGCAGGCCTGTCACCAATCTTATAAGTGGAGCGAAGAGGGCCTTCGCAAGGCCACGGAACTATTCCAGCAAGCGATCAGCCTGGATTCATCACATGCTCGAAGCTATGCAGGTTTGGGATATGCATTGGCGATGATGGGCTTTTATGGATACATAGCAGGCGTGGAAGCTTACCCCCGGGCCCAAGCAGCTGCAAAGAGAGCGCACGAGCTCGACGCTTCGCTGGCGGAGCCACATGCGACCCTGGGATGGGTGGCTCTGCAATACCTGAACAATCGAAATGAATCGCTGAAGCATTACCGGAAGGCCATCGAAATGCGGCCGGACCTGGCGATCGCGCACCATGGATTGGCTGTGTACTGGATTGTGCGGCGGCGTCACGAGGAAGCATTGCGAGAGATGCGCAAGGCCGTTGAACTTGATCCACTCACGCCATTGTTTCAAGCGCACTTGGGGTGGATGTTGCACTGTTCTGGTGACGACGAGCAAGCTCTTCGTGTTTTGCAATCCGCTTTGGAGCTTCATCCGGGTGACTACTATCTTCTGCGCATACGTTTGTATGCTTGTACCACGGCGAAGCGGCCCGATCTTGCCGCGGAGGCACGGGTAATGGTTGGCCGGCATATGAAGAGCAGACAGGTGGCCAGCAGCCTGGAGGGTTGGGCCCGCGCTGCGGCGGGCGAATTCGATCAAGCACGGAACATCATCGAAGGGCTGCTGGCGGAACCGAAAATCGAAGCGGGCGTCGGATTCTACATCGCCTTGATCTATTGCTTGCTGGGAGAAAAGGAGCAGGCGATTCGTTGGCTTGAGAGGGCGTACGAAGAGAAATTGGGAATACTCATCATTCTGGGAGGCGAGCCCGTCTTTGCGCCGCTCCGGTCGGAGCCGCGATTCCAGGAATTGCTGCGCAAACTGGACGTCGCGGAGTAGCTGCCCTAGGCGATGCCGGGGGTTCGAGTCCCCACGGGCCTACCATCGTTTTCAGGTCACTATAGAGTGTTTTTCTCGAACTCCCACAGAAGCTTCACCTGTAATTCTTCACCTGTCATTTAGGGCCTTGGGCCCGCGAAACTTCATGAAAGCCAAGTGCAGCTATGGACCGGTCGCTGCGCCAAGCCCTTTGTTTTCAGTCCGGCTGTGATTGCGACCGGAGTTCTTTCGACCCTGTAAATTGGCTTTTGGGGTGGGTCCGATTCATTGACTTGCCTTCTGTCGCCAACAGCATAAGTCTTGACAAAATCTCACATTAGATATATTCTAATACCGTTCATGGACGCCGAGGCGATTAAACGGTCCTTGGAAGAACAGCGGTTGCGGTGCACTCCGCAGCGCTACGCCGTGATGGCCTTCTTGATGGAACACAACAGGCATCCCACGGCCGCGGAAATCTTCGAAGCCGTGAATCGCGTGGATCCGCGCTCTTCAAGGGCCACGACTTATAACAATCTGCGGGACCTGGTGCAGGCGGGTTTGGTGCGTGAAGTGGCCGTCGAGGGGCGCGCCGCGCGATTCGATGCCAAAGGCATGCGGCATCACCACTTCATCTGCGACCGCTGCGGCAATGTGGAGGACATGGAGTGGTACCACGTGCCGAAGCCTGCCTCGGGCTCCCTTGGCAAGCGGATTCTTCGCGAATGTGAACTCATTTTCCGTGGGCTTTGCGTGAAGTGCGCTCCGCGGCGCGCTTCCCGTTAAATTTGAGGCTGAATCTCACAGTTCTGATAATGAATCGAAGGAAGGAAAAACTTTGGCAACCGAAGCGAAATGCCCAGTCATGCATGGAACCACGAATGTTGGAATGAGGTCGAACAGCGACTGGTGGCCGAACCAGCTGAACCTCAGGATTCTCCGCCAGAACTCGCCCCAGTCCGATCCGATGGGCGAGGCGTTCAATTACGCCGAAGAGTTCAAGAAACTCGACTTCAAAGCGCTGAAGAAGGACCTCCAGCGCGCTGATGACGGACAGTCAAGACTGGTGGCCGGCGGATTTCGGCCACTACGGGGGGCTCTTCATTCGCATGGCGTGGCACAGCGCGGGCACGTACCGCATCGGCGACGGACGCGGCGGCGCGGGCGCCGGCCAACAGCGCTTCGCGCCGCTCAACTCTTGGCCGGACAACGCGAACCTCGACAAGGCGCGCCGGCTGCTTTGGCCGATCAAGCAGAAATACGGCCGGAAAATCTCCTGGGCCGACCTGATGATCCTCGCCGGCAATGTCGCGCTCGAGTCGATGGGCTTCAAGACGTTCGGCTTTGGCGGCGGACGCCCCGATGTGTGGGAGCCTGACGAAGCCGTGTACTGGGGCAAGGAGGACACCTGGCTTGGCGACAAGCGCTACACGGGCGACCGCGAACTCGAGAATCCACTCGCCGCCGTGCAGATGGGTCTCATCTATGTGAATCCGGAAGGGCCGAACGGCAAGCCGGATCCGCTCGCGGCGGCCAAGGATATTCGCGAAACGTTCCGCCGCATGGCCATGAACGACGAAGAAACGGTCGCGCTGATTGCCGGCGGCCACACCTTCGGCAAAACCCACGGCGCCGGCGATGCGAAGCTTGTTGGCCCCGAGCCCGAGGCAGCGCCCATTGAGGAGATGGGCCTCGGCTGGAAGAGCCGTCATGGCACAGGCATGGGCAAAGACGCGATCACCGGCGGCCCGGAAGTCACCTGGAGTCAGACGCCAACGAAGTGGAGCAACTACTTCTTCGAGAACTTGTTCGGCTACGAATGGGAGCTGACCAAGAGCCCGGCCGGCGCCTATCAGTGGCAAGCGAAAGGCGGCGCCACGCCAATTCCGGATGCCTTCGACCCGTCGAAGCGTCACGCGCCGACCATGCTGGTCACGGACCTCTCTTTGCGGATCGATCCGGCCTACGAGAAGATCTCCCGGCGCTTCTACGAGCATCCGGATCAGTTCGCCGACGCGTTTGCCCGCGCGTGGTTCAAGCTCACCCACCGCGACATGGGCCCGCGTTCGCGCTATCTCGGCCCGGAGGTCCCGGCGGAGGAGCTGATCTGGCAAGACCCCGTTCCGGCGGTCGATCACAAGCTGATCGACGCGAAGGACATTGCCGGTCTCAAGGCCAAGATTCTCGCATCGGGACTTTCCATCTCGGAGCTGGTCGGGACTGCTTGGGCCTCGGCGGCAAGCTTCCGCGGCTCCGACAAGCGCGGCGGAGCGAACGGCGCGCGCATCCGTCTTGAGCCTCAGAAGGACTGGGAGGTCAACCAGCCGGCGCAACTGGCGAAGGTGCTGCAGACGCTCGAAGCGATCCAAAAGAAGTTCAACAGCTCGCAGTCCGGCGGAAGAAGGCAAGAAGGCGAAGAAGGTTTCGCTTGCGGACCTGATCGTCCTCGGCGGCTGTGCGGCGATCGAGAAAGCCGCGAAGGCCGGCGGGCACGACGTAAAAGTTCCCTTCACGCCGGGGCGCACGGACGCATCGCAGGAGCAGACCGATGTGGAGTCCTTCGGCTATCTCGAACCGGTCGCGGACGGGTTCCGCAACTACCTCAAGGCCAAGTTCAGCGTATCAGCGGAGGAGCTGCTGATCGATCAAGGCGCAACTGTTGACGCTGACAGCGCCTGAGATGACGGTTCTCGTCGGTGGCCTGCGCGTCCTGGGTGCAAATGCCGGGAAGTCCACACACGGCGTCTTCACCAAGCGGCCGGAGACGCTGACGAACGACTTCTTCGTCAACGTGCTCGACATGGGCACGCAATGGCAGCCGTCCGCTGGCTCGGAAGGCGTGTACGAGGGGCGCGACCGGAAGACGAACGAGCTCAAGTGGACCGGCACGCGCGTCGACCTGATCTTCGGTTCGAACTCCGAGCTGCGCGCCCTCGCGGAAGTCTATGCGTGCGCGGACTCCAAGGAGAAGTTTGTGAAAGACTTCGTGGCGGCGTGGACCAAAGTGATGAACCTCGATCGCTTCGACCTTGCCTGAGTCTCGTCGGAAGAAGAGAGCTGTCGACTTGATACTACACAGATCACAAATGCCTACCCGGCATCCGGGTTGAACGGCTCGAACCGTCTCTCGCAGGGCGGGAAGCTGTCAAAATGGCAGACGGCGCACTCCGACAGCGCGATGTTGAAACTGTCTTTACGGAAACGGAGTCGATGCGCATCCGCCCAAACACCTTGCACAGCTGATGCCTCCACCGGGAATTTATCTCGCAGGTCACGAATCATTCGGGGGGAAACACCAGTGGCAGTGACGCGTGCGCCAAACTTCGCCGCAAGTATGCGCGCAGTCTGTGCTTTGCCAGCGGCGATGTCGATCACGCTCGTCCGGGTCGCGATACCAGTAAGACGGGCAAGCTCGCGCGTTATCGCCAGCCCACCCGGATGGAATTTCGAGGCCGCGGTCTTCTGCCTCAATCAATGCTTCAAGAGATGGTCGTTCCACTTTCGAACCCACTCGTCTAGAGTGCGCCGGGCAACACGCCTGCTTCAGGCTTCCTTCCGGCTGGCGAGCGAGAGGTTGTGGAGCCACGCTAACAGAAAACCCGCGATGGCTCCGTCAATCAACGCGTTGAGTGTGCCGATCACGACATCTACGAATGAGCGTGACGCGTGAAACCACGGATACACCGAACTGATCGCTTGGAGAAAGTTAGCACCGTAGGTCGGCCTAACAAGGTGGATGAGTCCGAGGACAGGGCAAGGGCAAAAGAGAGTGGGAAAAGTTCAATCTGCAATTCCAAAACAGAATCAGTGGGGATTATCAAGGCTGAACCTGCTGTTCTTCGCCGTCCTACTTCTGCTGACAGATTTGCCAGTCCGTAGCCAACAAAGTGCGCCGATTACCCTGAACGTCGACGCAGTCAACCTGCTTGCCAACGTACATGATCAGCATGGAAGCATCATCCGCAATTTGACCAAGGATGATTTTGTGCTGGAACAGGATGGCAAGCCTCAGACGATTAGCTATTTTGCGAAGGAATCTGATCTCCCCCTCACGCTTGGTTTGCTCGTGGACACCAGCATGAGCCAAAGACGCGTTCTGGATCAGGAGCGCGCCGCCAGCCGCACATTTCTCAATCAGGTTTTGCGTGCGGACAAGGACAAAGCCTTTGTCATTCAATTCGACCGTGAAGTTACGCTTTTGCAGGACTTGACTTCTTCCCGTGAAAAACTGCAGGCGGCCATCGATCATATTGCTGCGCCGCAATTCCCGCAGGCCAGCAGTGGCGGGTCCTCGGGTGGCGGCGGTGGACATGGTTCGCACGGCCGGGGCGGTGGAGGCACGTTGCTCTACGACGCGGTTTTCTTGGCCTCCGATGAATTGATGAAGAAACAGCGGGGGCGCAAGGCCGTCATCATCCTCACCGATGGCGTGGACCACGGCAGCAAAGAGACTATGGAGGAAGCTATCGCAACCGCGCAGCGTGCCGATACCCTCGTCTATTGCATCCTGTTCGCTGATAAAGAAGGCTTTGGAAACGGGGGAGGATTTGACGGTCCGCACGTGGGTGGTGGAATGGGCGGGAGAGGCAGAAGGGGCGGCGGTTATCCGCCACGCACTGAAGAATCGCATCCCGATGGAAAGAAAGTTCTCAAGCAGATGTCCGAAGCGAGTGGCGGGCGCTTCTTTGAAGTTTCCAAGAAAGAGCTCCTCGACAAAATTTATGACGCCCTCGATGAAGAACTACGCTGCCAATACAGTCTGGGGTACACGCCGGCCAAGGCGGACACTGGCGTGGGCTATCACAAGTTGCATCTCACCGTGAAGCAGAAGGACATGATCGTACAAACAAGAGATGGCTTTCACCTGGACCGTTGAGAATCTCTACCTCCGACGATGAACGTGCTTCTCTCGGCCGCTGAGCGGCAGAGCGGGTGGTTCTAGGGGACGCCGCATCAGAACTTTGGGTCTATTTTTGAAAAACGTTTTCAGTCTTCCTCCTGATCCGCTCCACCCACTGCAGAACAATTCTAGCCCGTGATTCCGCGTACTCAGTTCACCAACCCCGACTTCAGCAGGCGTTAGCACACTGTATCTGTGAACTAGGGTGCGGACTTCTTTGCGCAAGTCGAGATCCCGAGGATTGTGTAGAGAGGGCAGAGACCGGTCACTCCCGTCAGCAAGGGGAGAAGGCCGATCCAACCCCAGGCAGTCTTTGGTCCAATGAAGACAAGAGTGAGGATAGCAACACCCACAAGAACCCTGATGACACGCTCGATGGGGTGTTCGGTGACGACCAGAAAATTCTTCATATGACCTCCAGTGGATGCTGAGGTATTTCGCTCATTCTATGGCGTAACGGGAGAGGATAGCGAGCGAAAAGGGACAGCCGTTCAGAACAGGAATCAAGCCTGAGATAGTGAGTGGTAACGCGCGGTTTGGGGTTCGAGTCCCCACGGGCCTACCATCGTTTTCAATTACTTAGCAAGAACCCTCAGAAAATCTCACCTGTAATTCTTCACCTGTAAAGTGGTCGTTCCACAGCTGTGTGTGAATGTGAAGTTTTGCGTTCACAGTTAAAGCCAACAGTCGTTCCTAGCGCCGAGAAGCGACAATCACTTCCGAAGGAATGGCGAACGAAACGAGCTTCACGTGATGGTCAATTGACCATTGTTCCGCCATCAGCAAGCTGCATAAATCGAGAGGCCGACAACCTCCCACCAACTCGGGCTTAAGTCGCCAGACCCTGTCCCAGAGCACGGTCGCAATTCTGGGCGGACCTGATGCGCCGCACCCCAGACTGACCAAGCATAATTTCCCGCTGCTGTTTAAGACCCGGTGTGCTTCGGAAATGATGATTGCAGCGTACTCGGGGGCCAACAGATCAAAAACATAATTCGACACGAAGCGGTCGAAAGCACCATCAGCTTCGTGCAGACCCGGCGAACCGTCACTGAGTCTGATGGCCGTCCGCTCTGCCCATGCTTTTAATTGGGCGGTCGCGAGCCGGACCATCCTCGGACTCACATCGATTCCCACGTAACGACAGACGGAGGGCAAGCAGGTTCTAAAGAGCTTGGCGGCAAAGGCACCTGTGCCGCAGCCGAATTCGAGGATTGATTTCGCAGAATCGAACGACCCCAGTTGTATGACTTCACGGATTGCGCGGCCCTCATAGACAGCTTGCCAGTCCTGAAGTCGGCCAATCCGGTCGTACACGCGGCTGGCCTGCTCAGGCGTGAGAAATCGTCCGCCGGATTGAGCGTGGTTCACGGTATCACCTTAGCCTGAATCCCGAGGCGAGAGGTATGCGCAGTGACGCGTTGTGGCAGCAGGAAACGTGCTACATCGGATAGAACGCGCAGTCAGGCTTCCTTCCGGCTGGCGAGCGAGAGGTTGTAGAGCCACGCTAACAGAAAACCCGCGACGGCTCCGTCAATCAAAGCGTCGAGTGTGCCGATCACGACATCTACGAATGAGCGTGACGCGTGAAACCACGGATACACCGAACTGATCGCTTGGAGAAAGTTAGCACCGTAGGTCGGCCTAACAAGGTTGATGAGTCCGAGGAACAGGATGGCACCGCCCCACAGCAGCCCAGCGGCAATTGTCATTCCTTTGAGGGAAAGTCGCATAGTATCTCCTTCTCAATCAGAGTCTAACTCCAATCTGCCGCAACGCGGCGCATATTCCCGAATAAGACTCGGTTCGCCGTATCCTAATTGGGTTGCGCCCCGTTGCTGGTGATTGCGAGGGCGATGTCTCTCTGCGCCGCCAGCTTAGACTCCTCAATCGCTTGCGAATACAGATCAAGAGTTGTGCTCGACTTGGCATGGCGTAACAAGCCCTGTATCGTCTTCACGTCTTTGCCCTTGTTGATGAGGTAGGTCGCGAGGCTGTGAAGGAAGTTGTGGAAGCCGAATCGCTGGCCGGGTTCGCGCCAGATGCTAACCTTAATCGCGGCCGGCCGAATTTTATCCTTCGCCATCATGCTGGCACTCAGCGGTGTTTTGCCCTTCATCTTTGTGGAAGGGAACACCCAATCCTCGGTGTTCACGTAGAGCGTATTCCGATGCCAGCTTTGGAGAGCGTCGGTCAACAACTCTCCAAGCGAGACAAGGCCTTCTGAACCGTCCGTTTTCATACGCGGAACCAGTTCGTTGCCCAAAGATAGCGACCATCCTCCCAAATCATCGCTTCCCCCCAACGCCGTTTCTGGATAACTTCCGAGTAGCCGACAAAACGGAGGCAAATGCTGAGGGTATCAGCGCGTGAGGACGGAGGTCGCCAGAAGCTTCCCCCGAGAATGTTTATGCGACTTGGCAGGAATCTGAGGGATAATAGCTTACTTCCGTGAAGCACCAACTCTGTATCTCCAATGTCCTGGTGCACCTCCTTATCGGCTTAGGGCCGACATTTCTCATTGCTGCGCTCTGCGAATCAACGGCCGTCGAGAACGCTTCGCCACCACGCATCACAGCAAATACAAATCAGAGCGCCGCTGGAGTTTTATCCGAGGGCGCGCTCACAGTCGAGCTTGAGATCCGCGAGGGCGGATTTTATCCGGAAGACGAGTCGGGGCCGAATCTCCAGGTTTTCGCTTTCGGAGAGCGCGGCAAGCAACTGCAGATCCCCGGACCGATGATTCGCGTTCCACAGGACACCAGAATCAACGTCATCATACACAACCTAATCGCAAGGGATGTTCTGATCCATGGCATGCATTCGCGTCCTGGAAAGAATGATGACACCTTCGAGGTGACCAGCGGCGCGACCCGCGAAACAACATTTTCTACAGGCGCAGCGGGTGCTTATTACTACTGGGCAACTGCTGGCGGCGACACGCTCAGCGGCAGGCCCTACAAGGAAGACAGCCAGTTGTACGGTGCCTTCATCGTAGATCCTCCGGGCAGGGTGGCGCCGGATCGTGTGTTTATCATTGGAACCTGGCGCGACCGCCACCTGCCGCAGGAATCGTTTGATGTTCCGGTGATCAACGGAAAGTCGTGGCCTTATACCGAGCGCCTGCAGTATCCAGTGGGCAGCGAAGTACGCTGGCTGTGGCTGAATCCGAGCGGCCTCGTGCACCCGATGCACATACACGGCTCGTACTTCCAGGTAGTGAGCATGGGCGACGCGGAGCACAGCGACCCGGTTCCTCCGTCGCGGATACGGGATGTTTCCACCAATTTCATGGCAATCGGAGGAACCATGACCACGCTCTGGAAACCAGAGCGCACGGGCCGCTGGCTCTTTCATTGCCATATCCTGACCCACATGTCCCCGGAAACATCGGCTTTTCATCACGAGGACATGCACGACGGAGGGCAGCACACCGACCCGCTAAAACACATGGCAGGCCTGGTTATGGGAATCACGGTCGTGCCGCACAACGGTATGCCTGTACCGCATAGACAACCGAAGCCGAAACGCAAGCTCGATTTGCTTATCGCAAAGGATAAGTCGAATCAGAAGAAATATACCTACTCCGTCCTCGAATCTGGACACGCGGCGCAAACGAGCGGTGGCCCCGGGCCGACCCTGGTGCTGACCCGTAATCAACCAGTGGCGATCCACATAACGAACCGGCTCGACGAACCCACATCGGTGCATTGGCACGGAATCGAACTGGAAAGCTACTACGATGGCGTTCCAGGATGGGGCGGCGATGGCCCGAAAGTCTCTCCCATGATCATGCCCGGGGAATCGTTTGACGCCGTGTTCGCACCGCCGCGCGCGGGAACGTTCATGTACCACACCCACATGAACGACCTGTCCCAGTTGAGTTCTGGACTCTACGGTGCACTCATCGTAGTTCCGGAGGGAACGAAGTTCCAACCTGAGAGTGACAAGGTGTTTTTGCTTTCGCGCAACGGCAAACGTAAAGATGGAGAGCTATTGCTGAACGGCGCAATCGCACCGGCACCGCTCGAATTGCGCGCGGGAGTGCGCTACCGGCTCCGGTTCATCGATATCCTCGCTAACAACTCGATCGTGATAAACGCAATTCAGGACGGCAAGCCTGTCGAATGGGTACCCATCGCTAAAGATGGCGCCGACCTCCCGCCGGTCCAGTCCGTCGCCACTCCCGCAACATTTACGATCGCACCAGGTGAGACTTACGATTTCACACTCACACCCGAGAAATCAGGAAAGATAGAGTTCACGTACGACCAGAGCTTACTCGACGAACACGTGAGACAGATCGCTATGGTGAAGAAAGAAGTACGATAACCCGGGTTTCTTCGGATCTAGCTTCCGTCACGCTTCTGACTCATATTCCATCACTCCCGTCTTGCGGGGCAAACGAGAAGTTTGCTCAAGCCGCCATTCCTCTCAGCGCGAAGAATAGCCACTTCTCTGGATCTGCGGAATTGGTGGCCCACGGTGTCAATCGGCCGATGAGTCAATTGCACGTTATGGGCATCTCATACGAGGCCTATTCGGAGACTATGACCGGTGTGGGCTCTGTCCGGCGCTCGAGAAGCGGACGCACCGAACTTAGGTCTGCAAAATTCCTCCTTCGCCGATCGAAAAACTGATTCCCCATCAGTCGCTTTTAGGCTTAACGGCACGCACCTGGGCCTTGCAAAACTGCATGTCGCTCATTCCAAAGACGAAAAGAGACCCTGAGGGTGGGTCTCGGGATTCTAATAATTCGTTTATTTTGAATAATATGACGGAGAGAGTGGAATTCGAATTCAGCTCATAACGTAGTTTCAATAACATGGAGCGCACGGCGGGCACCGTAAAGCAGTTGGAAGACAGTGGTAAGCAGCGCTAACGGATCACAAACGGATCCCGGCTCAGTGAGCACCCGAAAAGCGCCAGCGAAGCCGGCGGGAACATTGATGTTCTACCGTGTCATTCGCTGTCGAGGCAGGTCCGATCTATATGGCCTGCGTCCGGAGTCAGCGTTCCAACTTCCGAGTCGGCTTCTCCCCAGCGATTGATCGCTCACTGCTGGTGCGTTTCACAGGACTAATGTTGAGTCCGGCAAACATTGGTCGCTGAGCGTATTGGCCTGAAGGCAACAGTTGAGCCAAGGGTCACTTAGCCGGAAATGCGACTGTTCGGCCAAGCGACGAGAAGCCCGTTCTAACTAAGCCTCCGCCGCCAGCCTTAGCTGTATCTCGTGCATCACGATCATCAAAACTTCAACTTCTTATTTCGCCTGCGCTAGCCCCGCAACAACTGCGGCAACTTTATCGAGTATCTGATTCCAGCCCTCTACCTGCCCGCTCTTTTTTGCGTTCTCCATGGTTTCATTTCCAATGAGGGTGAGTTTCGTCTGACCGTTTCCAAAATCCTCAAAAATAACCACGTCGTGCGCATCGTCTATGGCCTCATGTTCTATTCCATAGTGCGCAGGCTCAACCTTGTTTCCCTTCGAGTCGGAAAAGTACATGGAGTAAACGATCTTCTCGTGCAGAACAATCTCGTGGTATTCCCCGCCATTCCAGAACTCCTGCCCATCCGGCGTTCTCATGCAGCAGAGAAATTTTCCTCCTACGCGAAAATCCATCTCGCAAAAAGGCGCAGTAAAACCCTTCGGCCCCCACCACTGCATCACATACTTCGGGTTTGTCCACGCCTCCCAAACCAATGCGCGTGGGGCATCAAAAACTCTAGTGACCATCATCCGCTCTGTCTCGTTAACCGTGTTTTTTGTCATCTCTGACCTCCGCTTTTTTCATTTGATTCACAACCACATCCAACTTGTCGAAACTCTCTTCCCAGAATCGTCGATAGCTGATTGCCCAGTCGCTGACTGTCTTTATCGCCTCCGGCCTAAGCGTGCACACGCTCTCTCTTCCACGCTTCGTCTTGATCACAATCCGCGCCCGCACCAGGTAGGCAATATGTTTTGAAATCATCTGCTGCGAGAGGGCAAACGGTTCCGTCAATCCATGCACAGAGGCAGGCCCATGGGAGAGTCGTTCGATCATCGCCCGGCGGGTTGGATCAGACAGCGCCGCAAATGTTGTATCTAACTTATCCACAACCATATGGTAGTGGATTATTCGTCGATGTCAAGTGTGAATTTTGGAGTTCCCGATTTCTGTTTCCTGATCTCTGAACCCAGAGATCTGCGCTAATTTATGCTTCCAGATGCGCCGCGTATTGCAGCTGGGTGCACGGTTTAACAGATAGGCTTCCTTGAGCAATTACTCACTAACATGACGATTAGAGTGCCACTGCAACCTGCACAGGAGCGCGAGCCGTCACGGCGGAGGCCCTGGCATCAGGGGCCGGGGGATGCGGATTGCCGTTGGAACCTGTTCTCGATGCATTGCCGGCCCGTTGGGCAAGTGATCTTTGCCAATTGGCTTGCTACGACCCCCGCGATGAGTGGTAAATCGCCAACCCACTCATCGAGGAGATTAGTACCGGCTAGCGTCTACCGATGGAGAGAGGTGGCGATTGCTGCTTTTGCCTGAGTCACGGCGCAGCGGATGCGACAAGTGATCGCGGACTTTGACGCTGGCCCGAAGTCCGGATGTGGGGAGTGAAGTCGCGGCAAGGTCGCTTGCTTCTCATCTCCGCGAACGCCGTTTATCGAGACTTAGAGAGTTCTGGATGGTTCTCAAATGGGTCCCCCATTGCGGGCCAAGACCATTGTTTTGTCATCTCGGGGAAGCACCTTTTGAGATGCGTTCGAGAATCCGGGGCGCCATACGCGTAGCTAGTTTCGATATTAAGAGCCATTTGCGACCACGGTCCCAAACACCAATTCCTGTTGATTGACTTCGACGATGCCAGCATAATCTAGGCGATGTTGGGGGAAGTATTCATGCTGAAATATCGCGCGCTCGTTTCCGGTGTTCTCACCATGATGTTCGCCCTGGGCGGCTCGCACAGGACCTTGGCGGCGACCTCGGACGCCTGCTCACTGCTTACCGTAAGTGAAGTGAACTCTGTCCTCGAAATCCAAAGTCTGCCGGGCAAGCCCATCTTCGCGGGCAGCCCCAAGGCGTGCATCTGGTCAGATGCCGCGGATACCAGCATCAGCAACCGGCGTGTCACATTGTCCATCACCGCTTCCGTAGCAGCGTTCGAGCTCACAAAATCGAGCCCGAGAATAACGATCGAGACGGTGAGCGGGATCGGGGACGATGCGTTTTACGAGATCCCGAAGGGTAGCGAGGCGCCCATTCTTCAGGTCCGAAAGGGCAGCTCCTTTTTCACCTTGCGGATTCTCAACGGTCTGAAATCTAAGCCGTTCACGCTTGGTGAGGTGAAGGCGAAGGAGGCGACGCTCGCCAAGAATGCGGTGGGCAGATTTTAATCGGTCCTCGCGATAGGTCCCGCATTGACAAATCTGGACGACGACGCAGAAGAATTCATCGATGCTTATAAATGAATCCAGCGATTTTTGTTCAAGGACTCAGGTCGGCACCGCTGGAAGACAGACCGCGAACGTCAGGAACTCTCTGTATGCCGCGACGGGTCCGAAGTCCCGTTGGAGGAAATGTCGCGCCACGGAACGTCGCTCGGCCTCTGATCTCCACGAACGCCGTTTCTGGCCCGTGAGGGGCACTTGTCCGAGTATGCGACAACACAGGAGTTAGCACCTGCCGTGCTGAGCGAAATCAGAGTACTTCATCTGGTTAAATATGTCCGCCGATGGTTGGCTGTTTTCTTTGTTGGGTTAATTGACTTGGATCACCTTGCTTTTATGACATCGTCCGGCTTCCAAGTCTGGTCATAAAACTCGGTGCCGCTGCCGTAGAGCCGAATTGTGACGAGGAATGCGCGACCGTTCAGCGTCTGAATCCAGTTCTTCTCGTTCGTGCCCTCGGGCTTTGTTGGCCCGAAGTAGAGATCAATGGATCCATCCCGCGTCAAATCCGATGGGCTCGCTTACTACAATTCCGAGTTCCCGGAACACGGTCAACGCGATTCCCTCATCGCACGCACAATCCCCGTCAACATGCCGGCAAACACAAATTGATGAACCGGATATAAAAGGTACCAGTAGAGCTGACCCAGCACTCCCACAGGATCGAAGATAGCCGTCTGGCGAATGAGCGACCCGGAAGCGGACGCTTCTACTTCAAACTGCAGCCACGCCCTGCCAGGCAGGCGCATTTCTGCTGCCAATCGAAGCAGGCGATCGCGTTGGATCTCTTCGACACGCCAGAAGTCGACTGTATCACCGGTGAGAAGCCGATCCGGATCACGTCGCCCACGACGCATACCCGCACCGCCGAACAGCAAGTCTAACAACCCGCGAATTCTCCAGAGCCAATTCCCGTAGTACCAGCCGGTTTCACCTCCCAGCCGCTCGATGGGTCGAAAGGCTATGGCCGGAGGAAATGGTACGTGCACCGACCGCGAATCCACGATGCGGCGGCCAAATTTGGCCCCACCCCACTGACGTGTTGTACCGACAGGCAAGAATGCGTCGGACCAACGCGTTTCCGCAAATTCCCGGTCTTCATTGGCAAGGGCTCTCTTCAGTGCTTCCCGGTATCCAAGTGGACGAACGGAGAACAGGGCATCGGCAGATCGATCCCGCACGATAGTCTCGTTACGCAAGCTATCCACTAACTCGCGGCCCACACGCGCATAGACCGGTGTCACAAGACCCAGCCAAAGGCTCGATAAGCGCGGAGACAACACGGGCACTGGAATCATCCATCGTCTCAGCCCTCGCTGATGGGCGTACTCTTTCATGAGATCCAAATAGCTAACCTGGTCAACTCCACCGATCTCAACAACCCTGCTGCCGCTGATTTGGATGTCGAGTGCCTGCATCAGATAAGCAATCACATCCTCGACCGCAATTGGCTGCGAACGTGTCTTGACCCAGCGCGGAGTGATCATCACTGGGAGCTTCTCAACCAGGGCCCGGATCATCTCGAAGGAAGCGCTGCCCGACCCGATGACGATTGAGGCTCTCAACTCGATGGTTGGCACTCCCGATTCTCTGAGGATGCGGCCGACTTCCTGGCGGCTTCTCAGATGCGCCGAAAGTTCACTGCCGCTTCCGAGCCCACCGAGGTAGACAATTCGCTGTACGCCCGCATCGCGCGCCGCAGTTGCGAATGCATGCGCCGCACTACGATCTTCCTCTTCAAAAGAGTTTGCCGAAGCCATCGAATGCACGAGGTAATAGGCGGCGTGCACCCCAACCATGCTGGGGGCAAGAGACGCCGCGTCGAGAGCATCACCCTTCGCGACTTCCGTTGTCTGGGCGACGCGCTGACTTAGCGCGTCGGGATGGCGTGACAGGCAGCGCACGCGGTTGCTAGCGGCTTCGAGCGCATGAAGTAATCGCCCACCGACGTAGCCCGTCGCGCCTGTCAGCAGAGTCAATTTAGAGTCATTTCTCAAGGGTCACGCCTTCATAAGAAGGAGAACTGTATTTCCGGATGTAGTCACGGACATTGAATTTCCTGGCGGTATTTTCTGAACTCATGTAACGAACCTTACCGAAAACAGGCCGCTCCGGGCCCCACGGACGGTCATAGCGACCCAGGCACCAGAAGATCCCGCTGTAAGAATTAGGGTCGCGACCATCGAGTGCATACTTGTTGTTCAGGTCCACCATGATTTCGAGGGCCTTTTGGGGAGTGTGAGTCCACTCGATGATTTTCTTTCCCCACAGCATACGAAGGTAATTATGGATTCGCCCCTCTCGGAGCAACTGTGTCTGTGCAGCATTCCAAAGTGCGTCATGCGTCTCGGCACGCTCAAACTTCTCAAGACTATAGTCGTAGGACCTCTCGTCACGCGCATGCTGTCGAAGCGTCTTCAGAGCCCACGCCGGCAGTGATTCGAATTGGTCGTAGTCTTTTCGCATCTGGCAACAATTAAAGCCGAGCTCTCGCCAAGTAATGACTTGGTCCAGGAAAGCTTCAGTAGCTTGGCGTGTACCCCACCAACCGCTGCGGCTGCCCGTTGCGCGTACTGCCAGATGGTCTAGAGACCATCCTTCTTGTCTTGTGATTTCGGAAAAAATCTGGTGCACGGAAATATGGCCGAAATGGAGGTACGGGTAGAGTTCGCTCGTGACCTGCTGCGATGGATCATTTCGCGCCTCTGCGTAAGCCGGTAGCCTATTCCGCAGAAAGTTTCTCAGTAGTGCTTGAGCGGCCGTGCTTCCCCCTCGGGTGTCCACTGGAGAAACACTGTGGTCCAATGAAATCCCCGCCAGCGCCTCTTCTCCTGAATTCAGAAGTCGTGGAGAAGCCTTCGGCCAGCGCTGCGTGATCTCTCGGGGAAGGGGTTTTGCTTTAGGAAGCTTTGCGTTCAAGAGTGCATTGGCCTTTGGAAAACACATCAAATGTCGTGGAAGCTCCCTTTGTAAGAACCTGCGAAATGCGTAGGCGGTTGGATAGGCTTGCTCCGCTTGCCGCAGCGGAAGCAGGCCATTCGAGTCCACCATCTCCATGAGCACTCGGACCTGCCGAGCCGCGGAAGCGACCATGCGCGGGAGGAAAAAGCAGGGAAAGTCATCGGTCACCACGAGGCAGGCGCGAGATGCCAGAGCGGCGAGCAGGCCTTTGCCTGCATTCGGTGCGAGCTCCAGGTACGGAAAGTAGAGAACGCCGGTGCCTTCGAACCGGCAGGCATTTTCCGCCATTCCATCAATCATGAAACGGTGCGTCCGATCGCTCGCCCACGGAAAGCCGCAGCGCAATGCTTCGAAGATAACCAATGGTTTCTGCAGCTTCTCGGCCCACTCCACCGCTCGATCCAATGCAAAATTCCAGGTCGCCCTCCGGAAGCCGATCATCCAATAGAGGACAAAATCCTTGCCCGGCAGGGCTGGCAAGAAGTTGGCGGACTTGATGCGAATTTCGGGAACCGGGCTCACTGCGGTATTCCTACAGTCGTGGCGGATATAATCAGGCGTTCAACCTCCATATTGAAAAATTGAGCGCCGCCGCATAGCTAACCCACACCAAGTATGGCAAGAGCAACCAGCCTGCGACCCGAACTGCCTTCCAGAATTCGATCGAGGTTGCCAGGATGGCGAACCACAATATGACAATTTCGGCGAAGGCCAGGCCCGGTGACCTCAGCCCAAAAAAGAGGGCGGACCACGCGACATTGAGCAACAACTGCAACAGGAAGAGTCGCATCGGAGCTGCTGTCAGGCCGAGCTTCCGCCAAATCAACCACGCTGCAATCGCCATCGCTATGAACAAGATTGTCCAAACAGGGCCAAATAGCCAGTTGGGCGGTGTCCAGCGGGGTTTGCTCAGACCGGCGTACCACGGCCGAAGTGCCGGCGTAGTCAGCAAGGACCCAAGTCCGGCGGCTCCAAGGCAGACAGCAATGGAAACAATTAGTCGCATAAAGAGTCCGATACGGCTGTAACTTCCGGGATAGCCTTTCTAATGCCGCAAATTCAGTCCCGCATGTAATCGGAGGCGATCTCGCGGAAGAGTTCTTTCACGCGGATATGCTCACCGATTGGCTGCAGGAGTTCGATCTTGACTTGCGGAAAAGACCTCTGTGCGTCTGCGATCTGCTTCGGAATATCTTGTGCAACGTGAGCACCAGCGGCCAAGAACAGCGGCAACACGCGAAGGACCAACTTGCCGTCTCGTGCAGCTTCCCGCACTGCATCGGCTAGTGAAGGGCGTGCAAACTCCAGGTAAACAAGGCGCACGGTGTCCGCGCCATGACGCTCTGTCAGACTCGCGGCCAATTCTTCGAAAGGAAGCCGCCAGCGAACGTCGGGGCTCCCGTGGGCAAAAATCACCAAACGTGAATCCTGCAAAGTATTTCTCCTTCTTGAAACGAGAACTTCTTCAACGAGTAAGTCACCTGCCGAGCTTCGTTATGACCTGGTGAAATTCCTCGACCAGAGACGGCTTTTCACGGAAGAGGCCGCGCAAAGCTTCAGTTGTCATTTGCGCCTCATGGCACTTCACTCCGCGAACGGCAACGCAGTCGTGCCGGCCCGTAGCACGCGCCACGCAACCCAAAGGCTTCACAACCGACATAAAAGTGTCCGCGATCTCTGAGACCAGATCTTCCTGCACGATTGGGCGAGACGCAATGGTCTGAATTAAGCGGGGAATCTTGGAAAGCCCGACGATCTTGCCGTCTGGCACATACCCAAAGTGCATTTTCCCCCGGTAAATAAGGAGGTGATGCGGGCAAAGAGAGTAAAAATTGATCTCCGAAACAACAATAAGTTCGCTGTGCTTTGAATCAAAGGTCTTCAAGATCTTCACTGGATCCAGCCGAAAGCCGCGCGTAAGCTCCCGATAAAGGCGTGCCACGCGAGCCGGGGTGCCCTGAAAGTGCTGATCCGTAATGTCCAAACCAAGCTCCATGATCAGATCGCGGATTATTCTTTCCAACCGATCCGTCTTGGTCTCCTCCGTCAATGCCAATGCCATGCTTCGGTCTTGCTGTGTTGCAGATTCCAGCGCCACTCCCATTTCTCACCTCGGTTTCATTTCCTTGGATTCTTCCCGCTTACTTGTCACTTGTCTTTGGAAAATCATCAACAAGAGCCCCGCTACGAACTCCAGAGATGAAGGGGCCCTGTCCAGATGCTGAACAGGGCCCGCTAACACCCTTTCACGACCTACTTTGGCAGAACAACGGAATCGATCACGTGAATGACCCCGTTGCTGCATAGGATATCCGTCTTGATGACCTTGGCGTTGTCGACCATTACCTTGCCACCGTTGACGCTGATGGCTAGAGACTGGCCGTTCACTGTCTTGGCTGAGGTCATCTTGACTACTTGAGAAGCCAAATCCCTTCCCGGTACCACATGGTAGGTCAGGATGGCGACAAGCTTTTCTTTGTTCTCCGGCTTCAGCAGATCTTCCACCGTGCCCGCAGGCAGCTTTGCAAATGCCTCATCCGTGGGTGCAAACACCGTGAAAGGACCCTTGCCCTTCAGAGTATCCACAAGACCCGCGGCCTGAAGCGCGGCAGTCAGTGTCTTGAACGAGCCTGCAGCGACCGCGGTGTCGACGATGTCTTGTGACGCAGCCTTGGGACGCGCGTATGCCCCAATGGCTAGAGACAAAACGAGAGCCGCCGCCGTCGCAAGAGATGCAAATCTGATACTTCTATTCGAACTCCCTATCATTTTTCTTCTCCTTGAATTTCATTAACCTTCCGAATCCGAGTCTTGACCCCTGCATGTTTCACTGCTCTTCTGATACTCCTACGCGGCTATCGTGAACGCTGAAGAGCCGGTTCACCATGCCACCGACGCTGAATGGATTTGAAACTCGCGGCTTGGTAGATGCCTGCCAGCGCGACAAGCCCGTACACAATTCCGCTGACTACCGAGACTTCCCCGAACCTCATGCCGAAGATCGCTGCCACCAGGTCGAAATGAGCGACGGCGACCAATCCCCAGTTGAGCGCGCCGACCACCACGAGGATGGCTGCGAGAATGTCCAATTTCTTCATGATCATTTCCTCCATGCTTTCTGTGTATTGCTAACTGCATGTTTGACTATAGAGCAAAACTATTTGACAGCAAGGAAAATACACGTCAAACTAAAAGTCGAGTGATGCGCAGTTAAATCCACGAGAGTTTTTTGATTCCTAGTTAAATTCGGAGGGAAATCGTGCTGTCAGAGACGCTGGCCAAGGGCTTGGGCCACTACGCCATTGGAGATAAGTTGCGCGCGCTGCGCCTGAAAAAGAAGATGGGACTTGTTGAATTGGGACGGCACACGGGCCTGTCGGCGGCGATGCTATCAAAGGTTGAACGCGGAAAGCTTTTTCCGACCCTACCGACGCTCTTACGCATCGCCTTGGTGTTCAGCGTTGGACTGGAGTACTTCTTCTCTGACGACCAGAAGCGGTACGTCGTCGGGATCGTGCGTCGGGCCCAGCGCAAGCGTTTTCCAGAGAGGCCTGATGGGCGTGATATTTCTTTCTACTTCGAATCGCTGGATTTCGCCGCAGTAGAGCGCAAATTGAACGCCTACTACGCTGAGTTCCAGCCTCTCCAGCCTGGAAAGGCTCGCCTGCACCATCATACCGGAGTAGAATTCTTGTCGGTCCTCCGCGGCAAGCTGGAACTACACATCGGAACGGAAGACCACATTCTCGAATCGGGAGACTCAATCTATTTCGATTCCTCGCTGCCACATTCCTACAGAAGAGTCAGTCAGAAGCCATGTAGCGCAATCGTTGTTACCGTGCCGTGAGTTAGGTCTGTTGAGGGGTTCTCCTGGTCCAGTGCGACTGCGTTTCCAATCACCCAGACACCCAATAATAATAACGTAGAAGAGAATCCTGCGAACCGAGCCAGAAGTCTGGTTCGAGGACATAATCCGTGATCTCCTCGAACGCCGTTTCTGGACCCTGACTTTCACCGGCATCGCGACACAAGAGTTAGCTAATTGCATTCAGTCCAGATAGCCATGCTTCCACACTCACCGTCTCTGTCCTTAAGTCCTAGAATTGAGGATTCCAGTCCGTGGGTTTTTGTGACTGCTGCCAATGGCTACGTGCCTCGTTTCGGCTACCAAGAAGAAAAGATCGTCCGCTATTTCGCCCGCTTCACCGCGGCTACCAGGCCAGGATAGGGGTTAATGGCCTTCCCCTTCCACCACACCTTTTCCGGCCCCAACTCGAAGATTGCAAAATGCAAGTGCGGCGTGCGCGCAACTGCATTTCCCGTCGATCCCACAAAACCGATAACATCCCCACGCTTGACCTGCATTCCCTCCCGCAACCCTTCCTCGTAGCGATCCAAGTGCGCGTAGTAGTAGCAATACATTCCCATTTCATCGAACTGGTATATTGTATTGCCGCCCCAGTTGCTGAGGAACAGTTTTCGGATCGTTCCGGCCACCACCGCATGCACGGGTGTCCCTCTCGGCTCCAGAATGTCGATCGCCTCATGCCGATGTCCGTTGTGAACTTCTTCGAACTCATCGTGCAGATTCGCAAGGGTGAGTTCGCTAATGGGCGGAGTCATCTCGAGAATGGAAGAGGGCTCGCTACCAGCAAGAACCAGTTGTAAAAGCATGGCAATACAAATGCAGAGCCTCACGCCTATTCCTCCTATGACCGGCGTCCCGCGTCGAACCACATGTAACTGATCATCCACATCCCAGTCTGTCATCTCGATACACTCAGCCGATTTGCCATGCCGGATACGCCCCGGTCTGGTGCACCATGGTGCGCTAGCGCTCTCCGGTGGAGGTCTTTTAGTTTTTGGCGCAACTGAGCAATCTTGTATGTCCCTCGGTCCTTCCGTATCGCTAGCGTCGCTCTCTCATTCCTCAAACACGACTGACGTCCCATCTTTGACCAGGTCGGCGACGCTGGTGGCGTCCCAGTTTGTCATCCGCACGCATCCGTGAGACTGGGAATGGCCGATCTCCCCAGGTTCAGGCGTGCCGTGTATTCCGTAGTGCGGTACGTTGATCCCGATCCAGACAACGCCCACGGGATTGTTTGGACCCGCTGCGATCTTCGCCTTGGCATTTGCGGGATCGGCGTCCCAGAACAAGTCGGGGTTGTAGTTGTAAGTTGGATTTCGCACCACCGAAGTGACCACCCAATTCCCGACGGGGAGAGGGTCGTGCTCGCTGCCGCTGGTCACCGGGGCGTAAAAGATGATCTGGCTTTCCCGGTCATACACCTTCAGGTCCGATGCTTTCCTTGATACAACGACCTTGCCCGCCTCAGCCTTGGCACGTACGCGTTTCCCCTCTGTGCCCGCGGCATGTGCAGTGTTCGGTGTGGGTTGTTCGGCGTTCAAAACGTTAGGGACACGGATGTGCTCTCCGGCGGTGAAATGGGCATGGGGGTTTAAGTGCTTGAGCAAGGCCGGTGCTGAATGGAATTTCTCACCGAGCTCTTCCAGCACGGATGTGTAGTAAAGGCCCGGCAGTTTCGACTGCTCCGTCGCGTCTTCCGGGATCCTGTCGACAAACGGTCCCGTGACGTCTTCTGCGGTGATCGTATAGGGCACGATCGGTTTAACAGATCCGGCGCCGAGGGCCTGGAGCAGCGCCTTGTGGCTCCGCGCGCCTGGGGCAAGCCTGCGCGCCGCCTGGAACGCCGCCATGGCCTCGCGGCTGTTCTTTCCGCCCTTCCCATCGATCTCACCCGGTGAGAAGTCGGCTCGATCGAGAAGGACCTGCAGTTTGAGCTCTGTGAGCCCGACTGACTGAGCTGATGGAGCCGATCGTTGGGCTGCCATCAAGGTGCGTGTGCCAAGAAAAATCGCTGCACTTGCAGCGAAACACGACAGAGTCTTAAGTGCGAATGTCATTGCGCCTCAACCCCCTCCGCCTTGACGCTCCAGGATTCCGCATTGCTTTCGGCGTTTTCGTCCGCGATCCGCGAGCCAGTCTCGTAGCACTCGCCTATCGCGGCACCGTCATATGCCACCCACCCCATAGTTCGCACGAATTGGTAATCGAAGTTGCCCTTGAAGCGCCCCGGCACCCCGACCGGGGCACGCAAAAAAGACTTGGTTCCACCGAAAGTAGCAGCAGCGTTGGACCTTTTGGAATCCATATTCTGCAATTCTGCGGCACTGGCACTCGTTGATTGGGGAGCAGAACTCGGATTCACCGTCATTTCACACCTCTCCCATCAGGGTCAAATAGTCAGCAACATCCTAGTTAGCCTCGTCGTGGCTGTCTGTCCCGTGTGGAACACATTTAGGAATTGGCCCAGCCGTGAGCGCTAACTGGACAGCAAATGACCCAAGCTCTCTAAGTCTGATTGGGGGAAACGATAATTGGTCGAAGGCCGTCGGCGCTTTCATCTCCTCGAACCCCGTTTATGGAAACTTCCGAGATGGCCGACTACTCACGAAGTATTCACGGTGCCTCCGCTGCCCGGCACAGCTCCGTCAAGCGCTCCTGCGTTCCCTCGGGATCAGGGGCTTTCTCCGGCGCCACCCATTCGCGCGGCGAGCCGGCAGCAAGCAGCAAGCGCGCCACTTCAACGTGATCTGCGCCGTTTTGCGACGTGTGTCGCCAGCCCTCACAAGCCCACACCAGCGGTGTCGCGGCGAACATGCCATCTACGGCATTCACCGAAGCGCCCTTCGCCAGCAGAACCTTCACTGCTTCCACGTGGCCGCCCATCGAGGCACGATGTAGTGCTTCCACTCCGTTGCTGTCCTTTGCGTTTGGATCGAAACCACATTGCAGCATTGTTTCGAGAATTTTCGCATCGCCGCGTTCGGCCGGAGTGTGCATCATCAAGTGGTGCTCCGGGCGAAGCTCGTTGCGCAGATTTGGATGCTCCTCGAGCAGCGAGCCTGCTTGTGCCTTGTTGCCGGAAGTACACGCCGCAACAAAACGGTCGATCCGCGAAAGTTCGTCTTTCGCGCCATGTCGCAACAACCAGGCCGCCACTTCGTCATTCCCGTGCAGCGCGGCGAGCGTATGGGCCGTGCGTCCATCGGGCCGGCGCTTATTTACATCCGCTCCGTGGGAAACCAGCAACTCCACCGTCTTAACGTCCAATCGTTGTGCAGCAACGTGGAGCGGCGACTCGCCCGATTGCGCCCATGCCAAGTTCGGATCGGCTCCGTGCTCCAATAACCATTTCGCTCCCGAAATGTCGTCCGGCCTCATCCAACCCAGAATGTACGCAAGCGCGGGAACGCCCCCTGGAATTCCGTTAACATTGACGCCGAATCGATACAGCAATTCCAGCGCCGCGACATTTCCACTGCCCGCCGCAATGTGTGTGGAAACGCCGTCCGTCGGATTTGCGCCGCTCTCGAGCAGCAACTCTGCAAGCTCAGGCTGCCCTGTCGCAATCAGAGCTCCCCAGAGAGCTGTCCGTGGCAGCTCCGGGTGCCAGTTCCAGTCATATTCGGCGTTTGGATTCGAGCCCAGTCGTAGTAGTTCTCGTGCAATTCTTACAAGCCCCTTCGCCCGCTCGGGCGAATCCTTCTGCAGAAATGTGTGGCAGATGTATAGCAGCGGCTCCCAACGCTGAACTCCGCCTCGTTGCAGCGCTATCGCTGGATTCGCCTTCAGCCGCGCTTCCACCGCGGCTGCGTCGCCCAGCACTAGCTCCGTGTACAAATTGGCATTTGCGATGCCGACGTGCCTCGAGAGCAATCGCATCGCTCGTTCGGGCGCGCTTCCGGTGGCGCAGCGCACAAATTCATCCACTGCCGCTGCGAACGAAAGCGATCGCTCTTCCACTTCCTGCTTCAATTCAGTCCACGACTTAAAGCCATACTCACGCGCAAGTACAAATTGCGCGTCGTGTAAGGCAATCGCGTCTGGTTTAAGGGATCGCCCGATTAGGACCGCTTCGAACCTCTGAATTGCGCTTGGCTCTTGGCTTCGGGCTGCGGCGAGCAACGCCTTGGCTTGCTTCTTGATCTGCTCTAAATTGGCGCGCTCGGGTAGCTGCTGCAACGTCATAGTGACCTCCATGCTTTAGCCTGGGTTCGCAGTCAGGCAGCACGGGATCTAGACGTGCATTCAACCTTCGGATTGGCAGTGGGCTTGGCCCTTCGCGCGAACCTGCTGGCGCCTGGAGCGCACACTTCGTAAATACCACGATGCTTTCCGGCTTTCAAGGCCAAATGAATCCCTTCCAAATAAGTCACTGACGATTGCCAGCGAGTATTAAGCAGCTCTGGCCTTATCATGGGCAATTCGGATGAGCGTCAGGTGCCAGAAGTCTCGATGTGGGAAGTGGAGTCTCGGCGAAGGTCGCTTGCTTCTCATCTCCGCGAACGCCGTTTCCGAGTACGCGACCAATCAGGACTTAGTTCCTCGGGCAACGCCGTCTTTAAGAGAGTCCGATTACAAGCCAATATAGAATCCGGCTTACGGCTGCAAGTTCATCTTGCGCAGCAGCGCGTTGAAGCGCGGGTCGGAGCGGAGCGGATCGAAGAACTCATAACTCTTGATCGGCGTCATCATCGGGTCGCATTCGTCGACGGCACGGTTCATCCAGATGAAAGCCTGGTCGATTTCACCCAATCCCAGGTGGATCCAGGCGAAGCACGATGCGGGAATGTAGGCTTGGTGGGCCGCAGTTTGAAGACGCGCGAGCAGGGCGCGCGCCTCCGTGACATTTCCGCTTTGCGCCACTCCAAGCCCAAGCCAGCCTAGCCACACGGGTGCGCCGTGAGAAAGGTCGACACCCTTGCGAAGCGCAGCGACAGCATCATCGAACTTGCACTGAGCACACCGGATTACCCCGACCAAAATGTGAGCTGTGGGGAAGTCCGGGTCAACGGCGAGCACCAACCGCGCCTGCTCCATGGCACGCTCGTAGTCGCGCCTCCACCAGTGCATCAGACCCAGCCAACGGCGCACTTCCAGGTCCAACGGGTCGGAGTCGAGTACGATTTCGAGTTCCGCGACAGCTTCATCGAGCCGACCTACGGGCATCAGGCCGCTAATGGCGTTGCGAAATCTGACGACGATCGAGGCCGGGTTTAACTCAAAGGCTAGCGCCATTTCGCGGTGGACTTCGGACCAGTTGTAGTCGAGGGCTTTACGAAACTGACCGAGCAGGGCGTGGGTTTCGGCCAGGGTGTTGTCAATCTCGAGCGCCCGCATCGCAGCCCAAAGCCCCGCAGAAAAGGCTTCTTTCGGCCGAGCCAAGCCCACAAAAGCCGCCCAAAACCAGTACTCACCCAGGGCATCGTAAACCAATGCGAAGTGCGGGTCGCGGGCGAGAGACTGCTCGAAATACTGCTTTGCTTTTGCGACGTCTCTGTACATCTGGAAGCGGCCCTGAAGATAGAGGTTGTAGGCCACAACATCATCCGTCGGTTTCCTTCTAGCCTGCTTGCCGAGGACTGCTATGCGAGCCCGCGCCGTCTCGGCAAGCGAAGGAATATGAGTTGCGAGGGCTTGCGCGATGCAGTTTTGCAGTGTGAACACATCACGCATCTCGGCGTAGTACTTGCTGGCAAACAGGTGCGTCTGGTCCTTGACCTGAATCAACTGGACGTTAATTGCCACTCGACAGTCGGCGCGCTGTACGCCGCCTTCCACAACGTAGTCCACGCTTAAGTCGTGACCGATCCGTCCCACGTCCTTGTGGCTGGCCTTGTAGTGCATGGCCGTGGTGCGGGCAATCACGGCAAGATGGTCGGGCAAGAGCGCCGCGATCCCGGTGATAATCTCGTCGGTCATGGCGTCGCTGAAGTACTCCTCTGTGGGGTCGCCGCTCAGGTTCACGAACGGCAGAACCACCAGCCGGATCCTTTTCGAGGCGCCGGATTCCGTTTTCTTTGGGGGTTCAAAAACATTCCCTAGGAACCGGTAGCCGCGCTTGGGCAGAGTCTCGATGTAGCGGGGATGATCGGCCGAGTCTCCCAGCGCTTCTCGCAATGTGGCAACAAGAGTGTTCAAGTTGTTGTCAAAATCGACGAATACTTCTTCTCGCCAGAGCCGCCGTTGCAACTCTTCGCGGGTTACAACTTCTCCGGGATGTTCGAGCAGTGCCGCCAGTACTTGGAAAGATTTGTCGCGCAGTCTAATTTTTGCGCCGTCCTTGTAGAGTTGGCCAGCGGAAAGGTCAACTTCGTACGCATCGAAGCGGATAGTGGAAGACATTATCCGGCTCCTGTTGTGGTGGACGAGACCTGGGGCAATTACTAACAGAAAGCTACTCCTTTGCAAACCCGCGGTCAATGATGGCAAGTGGTGAGCTTTCAGGCGAGTGCGCCGTAGGGAAAATATAAGAACAAAACAAGCTGGGCACTATTGGACTGCGCGGAGCGACTGAAGAGAATGGAGACATTGACCTCTCGGAAGCAACGCTTCCCGGCGCGGTCGGCATTTACTTCCACTGAGGCCATTGTCGCTTCTCCAGAAGAGCAGTTCCATGGCGAGCTGCACACCCACTGAGGCGGTGACTTCCCCATCAGGCCCAACGGATCTGTCGGTACAAATTGACTAAGGTGGTGAGGCAGTCAGTAGCGTTACGGCGACACTAATTCCACCTTCACAAAATCCGGCCACCGGTGAGCTTCAACCGGGTGCGCCACAGAAACAAGAAGGGAGTAAGGAATATGAGAATAAGAAAGCCGAGGTTGACAATACTTGCCGTAGCCCTCCTGTTCACAGGGGCTATCATCACATTCAGCGCGCTTCGCTCTGGACCGATCAGTGCGGCTGCGGCGGCCGGAGTTCCCGCAAATGACCACTATGGCAACGGATGCGAAGCAAAAGGTACGTACGGATATACCGGCTTCGGAAACACGTTCGAGGGTAACCCGTTTAATTTCCCCGTCGGGGTCCTGTCCACCAACGGGACGCTCACATTCGATGGAAACGGAAACTGGATTGTTCGTGAAATCGAAGTAGTCAATGGTCTGGTGGTTAGCCCTGCTCCTGCCGCCACGTTCGGCGGCACTTACACGCTCAATCCTGATTGCACCTTCGCTGCCATGATCCCTGGATTTCCGGGGCCGGTGTTTGTTGGCGTGGTCGTGGATCACGGCAACCAGATCCGAGCGATGGGTACGACCCCCGGGGAACAGGTTAACTACGTATCTACAGTAAAAGTAAAGCCCGAAAAGGACTTTGACTAACTGAGGGTCGTGACCAAACCTCACCCTGGAAGTGAAGGACCAATTTAAACTCCACGTCAGCCATAAAGAGGGCAGGCCTCTACCTGCTCTCTTTTTTTGGAAGGACTAGCCAAGAGAACTCTCCCGATTTGTCTGCCGCAATCCGCACAGGTGTCCCTCCGGCAGGCTTTCGTATAATTAAAGACAGCCAGCGACCCTTCGATACCATTGCGGTCGCCAATTGCCTTTGTTAGGCAAGAGAAAATAGATGGCTGAAACGCTGCTCATTGCGGGCTGACAACTTCGTAAGGAAAACTCGGCTTAAGTCCCATCTGGTAAACGCGCTACTCGTCGATGTGAATTTGGTGAAACGAGCCAGAAGCCTCGTTCTGGGCTGTGGTAACTCTGTCAGATGCCTTCCAGTCCCAAGTTGTCGTTCACCGCGTGTCGCAGCGTCTGTTTGCATCCCAGATAATGCTCAGTGGTCTGAACCGATGCGTGACCAAGCAAGAACTGAAGCTGCTCAAGTTCTCCCCCAGCCAAGTGGCACAATCGCGCGCAGGTGCGACGCAAATCATGCGGAGCGAGATTCTTGATGTCAGCACGTTTCGCAGCCGCTTTGACGATGTGCCAAATGGCTTTCGGTGTGAGCCCTGCGCCCCATATCTGTCCTAGCCTACCTACTCGCCGGAAGAGCGCGCCTGTAATTATCTTGGCTGCATCGGTCCACGCATCAACGGCGTTCTTCGCCCAAACGGGAACTGGAACTGTGCGGATGTGTTTTCCTTTACCAATCAGGTCGGCGATCACCCAGTGCTCCTCTCGGAGCTGAAAATCTTCCCGTCTGAGTCCTACCAGTTCAGCGCGTCGCAGACCGCACCCAATGAGCAACGCGAGAATCGCTCGATCACGTTTGCCTCGCAGGCCATCTCCTCCTGATTCTGCGAGCAAGATTCTGGACTGTTCAACGGTCAGCCAGTTTCCGATCCGAACACCCAGGCGTTTTGCGTCTTTAACGCGACCGATTCCGGCTGCCAATTCGGGACCCAGCAGGCCTGTATCAGCTGCCTCGAATGCGAGTCGTCTTACGGCCGCTAAGCGTACGTTGATCGTCGAAGGCGCCAGGTTCTTCTGTTCGAGAAAGAATCGATAACGAAGGACAACACTCCGGTTGAAGGCCAATCGCGGCTCGGAACAGTACCAACCGATGAATTCGTCGATGGCATGCGCATACGATTCTTACTAACTTGCTGCTGCGAGCGAGTTGAGAACTGCGTTCTTCGACTGCTCCAAATCGGGCAGCCGAAGTACTGTTTTGGCCCGTGAGCGTTTGCTTGTCTTTTTCCGACGTCCCATACTGGCGGCCTCCTGCGCCGCGTTCAGTATGGTTATCCACTCGGAAGGCTAGGGACCTCGAACCCCGTTTCTGGCCAATGATAGGCACTTTTTCGAGTACGTCACTACTCCTGAGTTGGCGGATGCGGAACAAGGACACTGGCAGGTCGAGCTAAGTTGCCTCGGAACTAACGGAGCTTTGCGTACTCCGCTTTTGCAGTGATGAGAATAGGTATGTCGGGGTCGGCATCTTTCCAGAGAGTGAAGAAATCCTGATAGGCCGCCTGGGCTTGGACGGTGTCGCCCTGCATGGCGTAGGCGCGGCCGAGCTGAAGGCGTGCCAAGGCACCCAGCGGGCAATTCACGACGATCCCGCGGTGGTCCAGGAACTTTTGGAACTCTCGCTGCCGCTTCCTTGCCCTGATGCAGCAACAGGTACGCTTCGCCACGAATATACACGGGATATAGCGAACCCCCGACCTCGAACTGCGGAAGAGGCGTACCCAGTTCGTACTGTGCTGCGGTCTGAAGATCTTCGAGAGCTTTTGCCGGATTCTTCCGTCTTATTTCGATTGAGGCGTGAATGGCCGGCAACCAATAGCGATTTATGGCCGTATTGAGGGGAAATCGCTCCGCTAAATCGTGTGCCATGCGCTCTGCCCGATCGACATCTCCGATGCGCGCCAATGCCAGAGCGGCGAGAACGCTTACATCCCGTGTGGGGGCTTCGGCCAGCGCGGAGGTGATTTCCTGACGGGAGCGCGATATGTTGTTGAACTCAGCCTTCGCGCAGCGCGGCATCCATCTGCCATGCTGCTGCAGTCTCCTTCGAGTCACTGGCGTTAGCAGAGTCGATGGCGCGTTGCGAGAGTCTGCGGGCGCTTGCCAGAAGTCCGTAAAATGCCGCAGTGTCGGACTCGAACGAAAGAAGCACGTCTTCCCCTGGTTTGCCAGTAGCCGCGCCGACTTGCCGCTGCATCTCAGCGGTGTCGTTCTCAAGGAAGGCCGCTCCATAGCGATTTCCATGCAGGAACGGGTTGTTAACCTTGTGTGCTATGGCCTGCTGATACGTGAGATCCGCTTCGTCGAGCTGATTCACGGCCGGATAGAGACCCACGAGGTTGGTGTAGGCCGCTGCGCTGCCCGGGTTCAAGCGGAGGTCCTCGAGGCTCGCTGCAATTGCCTTTTCGTATTGTCCTAAGTAGGTGTAAGCAACGCCCAAATTACCGAGAGGTTCGCTGTTGCGTGGATAGGTCTGGGCCCACAGTTCGTAGACCTGGATGGCCTTCTCGAGTTCACCAGTGGCGAGGAGGTAATAGGAACCCGAGATCCGGAATTTTTCTCTCTCGCTCACCCTGTCGCGCAAATCATAAGCCTTCTGCAGGTTCTCAGTGGCCAGACCGGGCTCTCTGAGATTGGAGTACGAAATTCCCAGGGCTTCGTAAGCGGCAGCGAAATTAGGATCGAGTTCGATGGCCCGATTGAAGAAGGGAATCGCTGCCGCGCTGCCTTTCTCCTGCAGAGTCTTAATCCCCACGGAGAGGGCCTTCAAGGCTTCGAGAGAAGGCGTGGTGGCTTGATCGAGGGGGGCGTCGAACTTCTCGACCGTGCTGAGCGACTCACCGAGCTTCTCCCGGAGCTTGGTCGCCGCTTGGTCCAGGGCTTTTAGGATGTGTTCCTTGTTCTCCGCCGTCACCTGCTCCTGTGCGAGAGGATCGCCAGTCTTGCAATTGGTGGCATCGAGGCCGATCACATACTGACTGCCCATAGTTCGAAATCGAGCCTGAAATGTAAGCCTTGCCGCCTGCGCGTTGACAGAGATCACTCGCCACGTCTGGCGTGAGCCTGGTATCTGACGGCTTGGCCATCAGCCTGAGAGTGGCGCGAGTTCTTGCATTCGAGAGAATGTTAAGGAACGGGGACTGCGCTAGCTGCACGGAAATCGCCTGCTTCAAGGTGTCGTCGAAGACGGGATCACCGGTTGTGTTGGTGAAGTCGGCCAGCACGAGTGTGTCTTCCTCGGATAGCCTCGGCGTCCGGTGGAAATACAAGTAACCGCCCACGACCAAGCGCCACGACCGCTACAGCGGCGGCGGCGACAATCTTCCAGCGCTTTCCAAAGCGTGATGTACTCCTCCCCTCCGTCGTGGTAAGCAACCGCGCCGAATCTGAGTCCCGCTTCAGCCGCTGCAAGTCGGTCCGGATGTCGGCCGCATTCTGGTAGCGGAGCTTGCGGTTTTTCTCCAGTCGCCTTGTCGACGATTGCTTCCAGCTGTCGGTGGCAAGTCAGCGTTCAGCCTTGAGGGAGGAATCGGCGCTCGATTCAAAATCGCGTCATGAACGACAGCAGCAGTACCGCCCGGGAACGCCATCCGCCCCGTCGCCATCTCATAGAGCACCGCACCGAACGAGAACAAATCCGTGCGTGCATCCAACTCTTCTCCGCGTGCCTGCTCCGGTGACATATACGCGATGGTGCCCACTGCGCTGCCAGGGCTGGTCAGCAACTCTCTCGATGCTTGCTGTGGGCATCGCGGAAACACCAACACCTTCGGCGCCTGTAGTGAGCTTCGCCAGGCCAAAATCGAGAATCTTCGCTCGTCCTCGCTTCGTCACGAAAATATTTGCAGGCTTAATGTCACGATGGACGATGCCTTTTTCGTGCGCCGCCTCCAGAGCGTCCGCAATTTCCGCGCCCAGCTCCAGCACCTGTTCCACGGGAAGCGGCCTGCCTTCGATCATCTGCTTGAGTGTCTTCCCCTCCATCAGCTCCATAACGATGAAGAGACGCCCGCCATCTTCGGCGATTTCGTAGATCGTGCAGATGTTCGGATGGTTCAGTGCGGAAGCAGCACGCGCTTCGCGCCGAAAGCGCTCGAGCGCTTGCAGGTCTTTCGCCATGTCTTCAGGAAGGAACTTCAGGGCAACGTGGCGACCGAGGCTCAGGTCCTCGGCTTCGTAGACCACACCCATTCCGCCGCCACCGAGTTTCCCCAACACGCGGTAATGCGAGATGGTTCGGCCGACGATCGACGAGGAATCAGCCATTTGCGGCGAATCTTACGCCAGCCCACCAACTTAGGCAATGGTGTCCGGTCGCGCTGGTAGACTGGTAGATTGCATTCAGAAAGGCTAGGTGCTAGTTTAACTGTCGGCCTGAAGACGCGAATCAAAGTCCAATTCACAATCTGGAGGAAAGATGAAGCTTTTGAAACTAGCAGTAACCGTGTGTGCCGCTGGTCTATTTTCTGTCGGCGCACTTGCTCAGGAGAAGCCCGGCACCATCGCTGCCCTGGAATTCCAGACAGTGAAGAATGGCATGGTGAAACAGTACGAAGAAGGACGAAAGGCCAAGGCTGAGTGGCACAAGCAGCAAAAAGATACGCAACCACTCTATGTCTCGGAGATCCTCACCGGGGAGCACACCGGCCAGTACATTGTTGGTCAATTCGGTTTGCACTGGGCGGATCTGGACAAGCCCTCTGTGCCCGAGAACGCCGACATGGAGGAGTACCTCAAGGTCGTAGGCCCCAGCGTCGAGAAAATGACTGCCTCGTATTACGAATTTCTGCCGGATTGGAGCAATCCTTCTCCCGACAAGAATCCGAAGTACATCGAGGTGATCACCTTCCACGTTAAGTATGGCAAGGGTGACGATTTCCGGAGCGCCGTCGCGAAAGTCCACGAAGCAAATCAAAAGGTAAAATCGCCGAATCACTCTTCCTGGTATCGCTTGGTGGACGGCGGGCCCGGTGGCACCTACGTTCTCACTCTCCCTCATGCCGACTGGGCGTCGTTCGAGGATAATCCGAACATCAAGCCCCTGCGGGACAGGCTGCGGGAAGCATTTGGCGAGCAGGAAGCCACCTCGGTCATCGAAAGGCTCAACGCTTCAATCGAGGGCACCTACAGCTATCTCATACAGCCTCGTCCGGACCTGAGCTACATGCCGGCCAAGTAATCCGGCCGCATCGGTGCAGCTTCACTCGTTTGCATGATTCACTTCCGTAGGACCCGCGCGGGCGTGGCGGATTCTCGCGTCGCGCCCGCGAATTTCTTTCAGTCATCTCAACTGCTCGGATAAGTCTTGATGTGGGAAGTGTAAGAATTGATTGCTTTCTGCGGAGAGTTCGGTGAATTGCGGCGAGCTCGGAAACAATGAGCCTCGCAGAAGTGCGCTCGGCCCGAACAAACTCCATCTCGGTTAAGTTCTCTCCCACTGGCACCTCCCTCCACTTCAGCCCATGAGAATGCTCTTCAAGAAGTGAACGGAAAACCCCACGCGATAGGCGCCAGCGAATACCACTAGATAAGGATACTTAGCGGCCGCAGCTTTGACGGGCGGAAATCTGAAGTTTTGCGCTCAGACACCTCGCCCAAAACGACAAGGACGAGACGCGTCCGAGGATTACTTCTGGGTTGCCGACCACACATCCGGAACGTCCAGGTACGGCATTCCCAATGAATTTAAACAGTCCGATCGTGTTGTGCTAGACTTTCGAAACTATGCCCCAGTTTGTAATTGAGCGCGAACTACCTGGTGCCGGAGCGCTGTCGGAGGCGCAGATCCGAGAGATATCACTGCGTTCGTTGCAGGCGTTGAAGGACGTCGGACCGCAGATTCAGTGGCTGCACAGTTACGTCACCGAGGACAAGGTGTACTGCGTTTACCTTGCACCGGACGAGGATACGATTCGGGAGCATGGCCGCAGGGCAGGCATCCCGGTGGATCGAATCGCGGCAGTGCGAAGGTTAATAGACCCAGCTAAACTGGAGTAGCCGATTCCGGCTCTTCCAGGGAGTATTGGACCGCTTGTTCCATGTCCATTGCAGAACCTCTTGCCCATGCACTATTCCCCTCCGGGCCAGTGAGTGATTCCCAGGCGGGCTGCAAGGTTTGCTCGAGTTTCAATTGTTCCGCTTGAGGCAGAGGTGCGCTGATCAATTTGCGCAAATGTGCGGCTGCTCCGGCGAGGCTCAGCGCTCGAGCAGCGTTCCCGCGAGCCAGCGCCAGACAGGCACATCCTTCCAAGGCCCGGGCAATTCCGCGGCGGTGCCGCAAGTCTGCGAAAATTCTCATGGCTTCGCGGTACGCGGCATGAGCGGTCGCATGGTTTCCCTGTTCACAGTCGATGTAGGCCAAATCGGTGAGAGAGCGCGCGGTGCCCCATTGGTCACCGGTTTCCCGGAATGCCGAAAGCGCCCGTTGATACAATTCCCTGGCGGCCGTGAGATTGCCCTGCTCGCGGGCAATGTCGCCAAGTTGATTGGTAGACCAGGCGGCACCACTGCGATCGCCAAGATCCTCAAACACCTCCGTGGCCTCACGCAGAGCCGCGCGGGCACGCGGAAAATCGCCACGAACCTTGACCAAATTGGCGAGGTTGTGAAGGCAGCGTGCCATCGCCGATCGATCTTGCAGCGAGCGCCAACAGGAAAGGCTGCGCTCAAAATTGTTTTCCGCGGAAGAGTAGTCCCCGCGATCCCGTTGGGCGATTGCAAGGGCATTCAAAGATGCGGCTATCCCCCATTGGTCGCCTAGTTCCTCATATACAGAGAGGCCCCCTTCCAGGAACCGCTCGGCAGCCGGAAAATCACCCTGAGCCGTGGCGAGAGCACCGAGAAAATGCAATACTCTGCCCCGTTCTTTTGCGTGTTGAGTTCCTGCGAGACGCAAAATAGCTTCCAGGCGGGCACGGCCCTCAGTAAGGTGCTCGCGCATGTCCCAGAATCGAAAAAGAGCAACACACAGGCGCAGGCCCCACTCCAGATCGCGGTTTTCAAAGAGCCGATCGAGCGCGTAACGAAAATTATCGATCTCAAGATCGCACTGCGCCAGCCAGCGATACCTGTCCGCAGGACTCAGTTCCGGATTCCCCTCTTCGGCGAGAACCAGACAATACGCGGCATGTGCCCGCTGGATCGTGGATTGCTCGCCGCTACTTGCGAGGCGTTCGAGGGCATATTCGCGGATCGTCTCCAGCATAGCGAAGCGCGTCTCGGCCTCGGCGCGGTCCACACGCTGGACCAGATTCTTATCCACCAGAGAGGAAAGGCCGTCAACGAGATTTATGCCGAGATCTCGACTTGTGTTACAGGCGGCTTCGGCCGCCTCCAAGGTGCAACCGCCAACAAAGACCGAGAGGCGGCGAAACAATTTACTTTCCGCCTCATTCAACAGGTCGTGGCTCCAGTCAATCGTCTTGCGGAGCGTTTGCTGCCGTTCGGGCAGGTCGAGGGGACCGCCGGTCAACAATTGCAGGCGTCCCTGCAAGCGATCCAGCATGTCGCTGGGTGAAAGCAGCCTGGTCCGGGCAGCCGCCAGCTCAATGGCCAAGGGCAGTCCATCAAGCCGCGCACAGATTTCATGGATCGCAGCGGCGTTTTCCGAAGTAATTGCAAAATCGGGCCAGACGGCCGCAGCGCGTTGCACAAACAACTCGACGGCCGAATTTTCTGGAAGCGGAGTCACGGGGAATTCCTGTTCGCCGTAAATGCGGAGGCACTCGCGACTTGTAACCAGGACCTTGAGAGACGGGCATGTTTCCAAAGTCTCGGCCACCAGTGTAGCGGCAGGGAGAACCTGTTCGAAGTTGTCCAGAAGGAGCAAGAATGGGCCGGAATTCAGCAGGCGATCTCCAATGAGTTGCGAGACAGTGCGGTTGGCGATTTGCTGGATCTCGAGCGCTTTGGCGAGGGCGGCTGCCACCAGGTCAGGATTGGTAATGGAGGCCAGTCCCACATACTGAAGACCGGCCGTGAAGTGATCAGCAATCGCATCGGCCAGTGCAATCGCAAAGCGGGTCTTACCCGCTCCTCCCGGTCCAGTCAAGCTCAACAATCGAACGTCCTGGCGGAGAAGCAACTCGGCAGCTTGAGAGACCTGAAGTTCACGGCCGATGAGCGAAGTACGAGGTGTTGGCAGGTTTTGGCGCTTCCTGGCAACTCGTAGCAGGGATGGTTCTGCCGCGCCTGACAAGCCGTAGGAATCAGTGGCGGGAAGATGGCCCTGCGTCGAGGGAGTTTTAGTGACGGCCCCGGTGAACAGGTAGCCGCGGCGAGGCACAGTCTTCAAGAATTTCTGGGCGCGATCTTTCAGGGCACGGCGCAATTCGACAGTACATTGCACGAGCGAATCGTCCGTGACAAAGGCGTCGGGCCACACGGCCTGGATCAATTCCTGTTTGCTGATCAGCCGGCCAGGGTGCTCCACCAGGTATTTGAGAGCTTCATAGACCTTTGGGCGAAGCCTGATCTCCTCGTCGCCCTTTAACAAACACCCCCGGGCTACATCCAACGTGAACCCGCCGAAATGGTAGGTTGCAGGACTCGATTCCAAGGGCTCTCCGGCTGCGTCAAAGCGGCTTGGGTATGCCGATATTTTGGCTTTTCTTTGGCGTTCTTTCGTTACTTCAGGCGCTTGCCATTGCTAGTTTGCACTAGAGATGAGGGCTCAGCACTTCGCAGTGCAAGTTCCTCGAGGACCACCCCCGGGCCCGGAAGCGCTCTGCAGGGGGCATTCTAGCAAAGCGGCGGGTGCCGAGGAAGTCACGGGGAACTTGATGAAGGCATGAGGACCGATCTGAAAAGGAGAAACGCCAAAATGAGTCTAACGCAAGCTCCCGCTCTCGATATGGACAAATTAAACGCATTTATCGGTCAATTTGTGATTGATCTTGGCGCCTCGGTTCACTCTGGCATGGTAGTCATTGGCGAGAAGCTGGGGCTCTACAAAGCACTTGCGGTTCGGCCGATGGGTTCGGCGGAACTTGCGGCAAAGACGCAGACCGATGAGCGCTATTTGCGCGAATGGCTGGCATCCCAGGCGGCGGGCGGGTACATAACCTACGATGAAAAGACCGGAAAGTTCAGCCTCAGCCAGGAGCAGGCCTTTACACTGGCAAACGAAGAGAGCCCCGCATATCTTCCGGGTGCATTCGAGCTGGCATTAGGATCGCTCGCCGCTGTCCCACGGATCGCCGAGTCTTTCCGTACCGGCAAGGGGATGGGTTGGCATGAACATGAGGACGGCGTATTTCATGGATGTGAGAAGTTCTTTCGTCCAGGCTATGCCGCGAATCTCGTAAGCACATGGATTCCCTCGCTACGAGATGTGAAAGAAAAACTTGAGGCAGGCGCACGGGTGGCAGACGTTGGCTGCGGAAAAGGCGCTTCCACCTTATTGTTAGCGAAAGCGTTTCCGAAATCAAAATTTTTCGGGTTCGATTACCACGGCAAGTCGATCGAAGCTGCCCGCGACCACGCCAAACGCGACGACATTGCCGACAGGGTTAGCTTCGAGGTGGCCAAAGCCAAAGAATACCCGGGTAAAGACTACGACTTCGTAGCGGTGTTCGATTGCTTGCATGACATGGGGGACCCGATCGGGGCGGCCGCGCACGTCCGGCAGTCGCTGGCGAAGGATGGCACATGGATGATCGTTGAGCCATTTGCCAACGACCAGTTGAAAGACAATCTGAACCCCATAGGCCGGGTGTACTACTCGTTTTCAACGTTGCTGTGTACGCCATGCTCAAGATCGCAAGAGGTTGGATTGTGCCTTGGCGCGCAGGCGGGCGAGGCACGAATTCGCGAAGTGGTGACCTCGGCCGGGTTCAGCCGTTTCCGCCGCGCCACAGAGACACCATTCAACATCGTCTACGAGGCTCGGCCGTAGTGGAACTCACTTACAGCGCTTGCATGCGGCGGGGCGGAGAAAAAAATCGCCCCGTGGCTGTGGCTTCACTAGTCAGGTCGCATTGTAGTTGGTGGGATCGCTCGAAGATATCAGGAGGAGCTTATGGACCGGTTTTTAATCGAAACACCTCATCGTGAGCAGGATTGTCGGAAACTTAATCATATTTTGCACGCGCAGGGTTATCTTATGCATTTCGATTGGGGTTGCCCGAGCGGCGTGCACACCGGTTGGGCGGTGATCGAGGCGAACAGCTTGGCCGAAGCACGCATGGTCGTTCCACCACTCGTGCGTTGCCAAGCCCACGTCGTCAAGGTCTCCAAATCCGACGCTGCAACGCTTGCCCGGGCGCACGTGGATGAATTGGCTCCACAGAGCCTGGCTATGATACGCATGAATGCCGCATTTCCCTGCTGGTGGTAGTTAGTGGTTTCACGAATCACTCTGGTTAGGAGGAATAATGATATCCGCACAAGCTATAGACCAGTTTAAGACTTCCTTCCGCGGTGAGCTTATTCAGCCCACTGACGCGCAGTACGAAGAATCGCGCAAAGTCTATAACGCCATGATTAGCCGAAAGCCGCGATTGATCGCCTGCTGTGTTGACGCGGCCGACGTGATTACCGCGGTCAATTTCGGCCGGCAACAGGACCTGAAGGTTTCGATTCGCGGGGGAGGCCATAACGCCGGAGGCCTGGCGATTTGTGACGACGGCCTGGTGATTGATCTGTCGCGGATCAAGTATGTCCACGTAGATCCTGCGGCACGGACGGTGCGCGTGGGCGGCGGCTGCACCTGGGCCGATGTTGACCACGCGACGCATGCGTTTGGGCTTGCCGTGCCATCAGGCGTTATCTCGACGACGGGAGTCGGCGGTTTAACCCTCGGCGGTGGCCTCGGCCATCTCACGCGAAAGTACGGCTTAACAATCGACAACCTGTTGGCGGCCGACGTTATCCTGGCCGATGGCAGATTTGTTGTGGCGAGCGCCACGGAGAATAGCGACCTGTTCTGGGCCATACGCGGGGGCGGCGGAAATTTCGGGGTGGTGACGTCATTCTTGTTCAAGGCGCATCCCGTTCACACGGTATGTGCGGGCCCCATATTGTGGGAAATGGAACAAGCCGCTGACATCATGAAATGGTACCGCGAGTTCATTGTCCATGCGCCGCCAGAGATCACCGGCTTCTTTGCATTTCTTACGGTTCCCCCCGGACCGCCCTTCCCGGAAGCGCTTCACTTCAAGAAGATGTGTGGCATCGTCTGCTGCCACACCGGCTCGCTTGAAGAGGCCAATAAAATACTTGAGCCACTGCGCAGCTTCCGGCGCCCAGCCTTCGAGTTCTTTGCTCCGATGCCTTACCCGATGCTGCAAGCCATGTTCGACGGCCTGTATGTTCCTGGTTTGCAGTGGTACTGGAAGGCGGACTTCCTGAAAGAGTTGAGTGACGAAGCTATTGCTTTGCACATAAAGCACGGCGCGCAACTGCCCACACTGCACAGTACGATGCATCTGTACCCGATCAACGGGGCAGTTCACCAAGCAGGCAGCAGCGACACGGCATGGAGCTATCGTGATGCCCTCTGGAGCGAGGTGATCGTCGGCGTGGACCCGGATCCAGCGAACAAGGATCGCATTACCGCCTGGGCGAGAAATTACTGGGAGGCAGTGCATCCCTACGGGGCCGGTGGCGGCTACGTAAACTTCATGATGGAGGGGGAAGGCGAAGACCGCATTCGCGGGACGTACCGAAATAATTACGAGAGGCTGGCCCAGATAAAGGCGAAGTACGATCCGAATAACTTCTTCCGCGTGAATCAGAATATCCGGCCGGCCACGAGCGCGAAGGGCGCCGACTGATCAGGCCACCAGGCGATCCAGGGGAGCCATGCGCTACTTCCTGCCACTTGGTGCGATGGATATGGTAAAGCCCACGGTCAGTTCGGCGGACAACATCCACGGGTCAGCGGTTCGCGGCTGACGACCTAATTTGCCCTCCGAGAGTAAGCCCCTCTACTGATATGCGCGCTGATTTTGGAGGAACCCAGCCGAGATTCGGTAGTCAACGGCATGGAACTTTAGCGATTCTATCCCACTCGAGTCTTCTGCGGAGCGTGCAGGGAATCGTCGGTGTTTGCCGAAGACTAGAAGCCATCTGGCTCCGTTGACATCCTCGCTACAACCATGAGGATTCGCAATCACAAGTTCTTGGGAAGTGTTGTTTGCTATGGAGGCAGGAGGTGCGCTGGTCGAAGTCGGACTCCTGCCGTTTGCTCGCATCGCCCTGCAAGTCTCCCGGGCGGTGCTTCCGCGCTACCGAAGCCGTTTCAGCAAGCACCAATTCACACAGCCGCAGTTGTTGGCCATCCTCTGTCAGATGCGCTACGAGGATTGGACCTTCCGCGAAGCCGAGGTGGGTCTTGGCGAACATCGCGAATTGCGTCAGACGTTGGGGCTTTCCAGTGTGCCCGACTTCACGACGCTGTACCGTTTCTTGCAGCGTCTGGACGACCAGACCATCGATCGCGTCGCAGACGAGACCGTGCGTTGGTTGCGCAGCACGCAGAAAAAGAGACGGCGGCGAGCCCGTGTGGGAGTCGATGCGACGGCCTTGGCGCAGGGAGTCGTCAGCACGTTCTTTGTGCGGCGCATGCGTCATCACGGGCAAAAACCGCTGCCTTGGCGGCACTGGCTGAAGTGGGTGGTCGTCGCGGATTGGGATCGGCCATTCCTACTGTCGCAGAAAGCGCGACGCGGTCCGTGGAACGACTGCGCGAATTTGCCTGCGGTCGTGGAAGCAGCGGCTCAGGAAACTCCTATCGGATTGCTCCTGGCCGACGCCGAGTTCGACAGCGAGAGAAATCACACTTACATCCGGCAGCGGCTCGGGGCGCAGAGTGTGATCCCCGCCAAGCGCGGAAAGAAAACCTGGCGCGTGCCTGGCGTGCGCGCCGAAATGCGGCGGGCCTTCCCGCAACGGCTCTACCGCCGCCGGTCCCTGATCGAAAGCCTGTGCAGTTCGGTCAAGCGCAAGCTCTCGGCACGCGCAGCGGGTCGATCGCTGCGCACGCAGATGCGTCAAGCCCTGCTGCTCGGATTGAGTTTCAACCTGTATCGGTTCGAACATCGCCGCCTTTTCTTGAGGATGTCAACAGAGCCAGATAACTTCTAGTCGAACTTCCAGAGGCGAATCACCCGCATCAACGTCGACATCAACTCTGCTATCTTGCTGGTATCTAGGAGGTAGGCAGTCGGAGGACCCGGTTCTGTCCTTGTACCGCGGTCAGATCGCGAACATTATTGCAGGGGCGGTATTCCTGTTTAACGTTCGGGATGATCGGGCTTCTTCAGCCTTTTCCTCAAGTTCACCCGCACCGTCGCCACTTCGACCGTTCCAGCACTTGGCCGAGAATCTTTTGTGCTAAAATCCGGCGAATATTTTCCTGGAAGGAGAGGGCGGACCCCTCTATGAAAGCAGTAGTCATTGGGGCTAGCGTCGCGGGATTGTTGGCCGCGCGGGCGCTGGCAGATTTCTCCGAAAGCGTCTCGCTTGTGGACCGAGACACTCCGCCTGATACAGCCGTGCCCCGGAGGTATGTGCCGCAGGGGGGACACGTGCACGGAGTGTTGGCAGGTGGGCTTGACGTACTGAAGTCGTTTTTCCCGGGAATCCTGGAGGATTTGGTTGCGGATGGATCGCATGCGGTTGACACCGCCCAGGACGTTCTTTGGTTTAACAACGGCGCGTGGAGGTTGCGTTGCCAGTGCGGAATCACTGCGTGTATTCAGACGCGGCCGCTGCTTGAGCTACATATACGAAGGCGCGTCGCAAAGCTTCCTAATGTGAGACTGCTCTATGGTTGTTCGGCGACGGGACTCGATATGGAGGCGGGGAAAGGGCGAGTGAGTGGGGTGCGCGTGGGAGGAGAGAGAGGAGTCGAGACCGTTCTCCCTGCAGACGTGGTAGTGGATTGTTCGGGCCGGGGAAGCAAGACCCCTGCGTGGCTGGAGGACAAGGGGCTTCGGAAACCGTCGACGACGGTAATCACGGTAAACGTTGGCTACTCGACGCGGTTTTTTCGCCTGCCGGATCCTTCACAACTGGGATGGCGCGCCATGCTGATCCTGGGACAGCCGCCGAAGCAGACCCGGCTCGGAGCCGGCTTCCTGGTCGAAGGGAACGAGCTGCAACTTACACTGGGCGGGATGTTTCGCGATTACCCGCCGGATGACGAAGCAGGATTTCTGAAATTTGCCGAGAGTCTGCAGCACCCCGGATTATTTCAGACGCTCCGAAGCGCGACTCCTCGCTCGGAGATTGAGACCTACCGATTTCGCGCGCATGTGTGGAATCACTACGATCGTTTAAAGGACCTGCCGAAAAATCTGTTCGTGCTTGGGGATGCGTTGTGCAGCTTCAATCCGATTTATGGGCAAGGAATGACGGTGGCCGCACAGGAGGCGCAGGTACTGCAACAGTGCATGAGGGAAGCGAAGCCGGATCCGAATGGCATAGTGAAATTACGGAACAAATACATGCAAGGCGCCACAACCATCCTGAAGGCAGCCTGGGCCATGGCAACGGGTGCCGACCTGGCGTACCCCCAAGCAGGAGCCCCGCGAGCGTTCGGCTCCGGCGTGATCAATCGCTACCTGGGGCATCTGATCAGTTTGACTTGTTATGACAAGAAGGTGCTGACCGCCTGGAACCAAGTCACCCAGATGCAGCGCCCCCTGTCCGCGCTTTTTGTTCCTTCGGTTATGGGGAGGGTGATCCGGCGCGCAGTAGCAGGCGGTCCTCCGTTGAAGACACAGCAACCCTGAAGCCGTACCGAAGCACCCGATCGAGGGGTGTCAGGGAGCGTTGCATGACCCGATGTTTCGGGCGCGGCTGGAATTCCTTATCTATCATTTCACCTGTAAGAACTCCGGCTCACATCAATTGGGGCGTACGGAGCAGCCTCCTTGTCATTTTTTGCACTCGGTCAGGCATGGGGCGGGCGCGAGCTAAATGAGAATTCAAGAGTGGGACTCAACCGACGCTCTGGGGGTTCAGTCTTTCTTCCAGGCGCCCGACGGCGAGCAGGATTCCGTGCAGGAGCGCTTGAGGCCGGGGCGGACATCCGGGGATATAGACGTCGACGGGCAGAACGTTGTCGACACCACCGAGAGAGGCGTAATTTTTGCCAAAGATGCCGCCACTGATGCCGCAAGCACCAACCGCGACGACGAGTCTCGGCTCGGGCATTGCCTGGTAGGTCTTCCGCAGAGCCAGTTCCATATTGCGGGTGACGGGCCCGGTGACCAGGAGCATATCCGCGTGGCGGGGAGAGGCAACAAAGTGCATGCCGAAGCGTTCAAGGTCGTAGATTGGATTGTTCAGGGCGACGATTTCGAGTTCGCACCCATTGCATGAACCCGCATCCACTTCGCGGATGGCGAGGGAGCGGCGCAAAAGTTTTTGTATTTTTTGGTGGGCTTTCTGGCCAAGCCGTTCGATGTCCGTTTTGACATCGCCCCGGTGGCCATTTACAGCCCGCAACTCGCGGTGAGTCCCGTCGGCATGCAACCAGTATTCCGCGGTCAGGATCAGATTCGCGCGATCCGCACGGGCCATCTCAAAATCTTGCGTAATTTGGACGGCTCCGCCCGGCGACGCTTCGGCGCAAAGTCCGCAAAATACGCACAAACCGTAATCGACCGCGACTCGCCGAGAGTCGCCCTCCTCACGCAAGGAAATCGCTCCGGTCGGGCATAGTTCCGCGGCGGGCCGGGCATCCGTCCATCTTTCAAAGTCAAAGTTCGGGCGGCCGCGAAAGTGCTCGGAAACTTGAGCAGGCTGGCCCGGATAACTTGTGGTAACAATTCCTGTTGCGATCGATTTTTGGATGATCTTGAACACGGCTAGCGATCCGTTCCCGAGTAGGAAAGATTGAAACTCTTGTTGATGACCGGAAAGTCCGCAATGATGTTTCCCTGGACGGCTTCGACCAGGGCCGGCCAGTTGTTAAGGGAAGGGTCCTTGATCTTGCAGCGTTCGAGCTGATTGCCGGGGCCGGTGCGAATCCAATGAATGATTTCGCCCCGCCATCCCTCGACGGCGCTCAGAGCGCAGCGGTCGGGTGGAATGGGCGGCACGGCTGCGCAAAACTCTCCCTGAAGACTTTCATCCGCCGCCCCCCGGAGGATTCCCAGGGATTCCTTCACCTCGTCCACCCGGACCTGCATCCGGTGGCTCACATCGCCGACCAGGTAAACCGGCACACGGAACGAGTAGCGGCTATAGGCGGCATAGGGGTGATCGCGCCGAACGTCCAAATCCATCCCAGAGGCGCGCCCGGCCACACCGACGATTCCCAAATCCTTCGCTTTTTCCGGGCGGAGGACCCCGGTCTGCTCCAAGCGATCGCGAGTGGATTCCGAAGAGTCCATCAGCGCGACAAGATCCTGAAATTGATTCGCGAAGTCAGCAATTGTGGCCCGCAGTGAGGCCAGTTGCGCAGCATCCCAGCCCCTGCGCACGCCCCCGACGCAGACCATGCCGCGCAAGTACCGATTGCCCGACAACTTCTCGTTCAGAGTGACCAGCATCTCCTTCAACCGGCTGGCGTGCGCGTTCGCGACCACGAAGCCGACATCGGTGGCAATGGCGCCGATGTCCGCGACATGATTGCAAATTCGTTCGAGCTCCAGAAGGATGGTCCTCATGATCAGAGCCCGCAGCGGGACTTCCATCTGGGCCGCGCGTTCGATGGCCTGACAAAATGCCGTGCCATGAGAGAAGCTCGAATCGCCGGAAATACTCTCTGCGAGAAAGACGGCCTTCGAAATGGGCAGCTTCTCAAAGAGTTTTTCCGTGCCTTTGTGCGTATAGAACATGCGCAACTGCAAATAGAGAATCGGCTCGCCCGCAACGGCGAAATTGAAGTGCCCGGGCTCGATGATTCCGGCATGAACGGGACCTACCGGCACCTGAAAAACGCCTTCACCCAAAGCAGGCCGGTAGAAGTGGCGTTCCCCTTCGAATGGCGGCAGCACACTTTCCAGCGAAAAGTCCTTGCGCAACGGGTGCACTTCCGGCCAGTTGTCATGCAGGGCGACTCTGCGAGGATTGGGATGCCCGGCGGCCTTCAATCCAAACCAGTCCTGTATTTCACGCTCCTGCCAGTTGACCGCGGGCATTTGCGCCGAAAGTGAGGGAAACTCGGGATAATCGGGGTGGATAGGAGCTCGCACAGTCAAAAAGCGAGGGTCGCCTTTCGCTTCAAGGACATAGTAGTTAAAGAAGACTCCTTCGGCGGCACGCCGGTCCTCGGCAAAGACCGTAATCAGCCTGGATTCGAACTCCGTCCGCAGGTGATTTAGCAGCGGACGAATGTCCCGATCGCCGAGACAAATATAGATTTCCTCTTCGCGTTCCGCAGCGATCGATTGAATCTGCGCACCGAATCGCTGTTGAAGAGTCTCGAAGAACTGGGTCATGGGTTGCCTCATCGCCCACCCATCACAAGCGCCGCCGCTCCCTGAATCAACCGGAATAAAGGGTAAGGTATCCAGAACCCAAGGACAATTATCACCAGTGCCAAGCCCGCGACAGAGGACTGCTTCCACCGGCAAGTCTCGGCGCGGGGAAGGCCGGGGTCAGGGCCAAGGACGAGATTCGCGATGTGGATGAGGAATCCAGAAAAAATGGCGACGAGAAAGGTAGTAAAGAGAATGGCAAGCACGAGGTGACCAGCGTTGAATCCAGCGCGGAGAATGGTGAATTCGCTCAGGAACAAACTGAAGGGAGGTGCGCCGGTGACCGCGAGAGTCACCATGAGAAACGCGGCGCCGGTCAAGGGCATCGAGTGGATGAGCCCCCCTTTGGCCTCGCGGAATTGATCGGTATTCAATCGTTGCTGGACATCTCCGGCGCAGAAGAAAAGCAACGGCTTGGTAATGGCGTGAAATGTCATGTGAAGAAGCATGCCCAGGACACCCAATGGCCCGCCGAAGCCGAGAGCAAGAACCATGATGCCGGTGTGGTCAATACTCGAATAGGCCAGCATGCGGCGGAAGTTTTTCTGGACGAGGATGAAGGGAACGGCGACGGCCATGGAAAGCAGTCCAAAGAGAATCAGAAGATGAGAAGCAAATTCCGGTCCCAGGCATCTGGAACTCAGAATGTAGAATCGCACCAGACCGTAGAGCGCGCAGTTGAGGACGCCAGCCGCGAGCATGGCCGCGGCCGGGATGGGCGCTTCACTGTAGGCATCGGGTTTCCAGGTATGCATGGGAGCGATGCCGGCCTTGGTTCCGTAGCCCAGCAGAATCAGAATGAAGGCCAGGCGCATGGTGGGTTTATCGAACTGGGCGGCGTTTGCAACCAGGACCGACCAGTTCAAACCGGCGAGGGTATCCGTTCCGAGGACGTGATGGGCGGAATAGTAGGTCAGAAGCGTGCCAAATAGAGCCATGGAAAGGCCAACGCCAGCAATGATGGCGTATTTCCATGCAGCTTCGAGAGAGGTTTCACGGCCGTAAAACATGACCAGGAAGACCGAAGCCAGTGTGGTTCCCTCGATGGCGACCCAAAGGATGCCGAGGTTGTTCGCCAGAGCCACAAGAACCATGGCGAAAACAAATAAGGGTGTCAGGGAGTAATACTGGCGCAATTTTGGAACGACAAGAATGGTCCGAAGCTCCTGCTTCTCTTGGAAAATCCCGTTTCTCTCGTCCTGCCGGAAATAGCCGATGGCGTAGATGGCACAAACCAGCGAAACGAAACTGGTCAAAAGGACAACCAGCGCGCTCAAAGCGTCCGCGTAAAAGAATCCGTTCCAGAGGAAAACGGAGCCGCTCCGGAGCACCTGGACCACCAGAGCGCCGGAGAGGCAAAGGAGAGCGGCGAAGGCCGCGAGATTCACTCTCTCCATGGCCACCCGGCTTCGGAGAAAGAAAGCCAGAGGGCTGGCGACAAGAGGAACGATGAGTAGCAAGAGCAAAATCATAAGTTCGCCTACTCCCGCAACTTTCGAAGCTTGCTGACATCCATCGAATCGAAGGCCTCGCGGATGCGGAAGACGAGAATGCCGAGAACCAAAACGGCGACGAGAACGTCGAAAAAGATGCCGAGTTCCACCACCAGGGGCATGCCGTAGGTCAACGAGATGGCGGCCAGGAAAAGGCCATTCTCCAAAGAAAGCAGCCCCAGAACCTGCGTCAAGGCCTTGCGGCGATTGAGCATGGTGAAGAAACCGATCAGGAAGAGAGCGATGGCCACGGCGAGGGTGTTATGTCCGAGGGCCGCGCGGCCAGCCGTTTCTTCCGGATGGTAGAAGGATTCGGCGACAACGTAGCCGACCAGGGTGAGGCAGCCGGAGATGAGAATCGAAAGCGGAGTGTTGATGAGCGGCTCGATCTCCCGCCGGATCCGGATTTTTCCCACAAGCCCCTCCAGAATCCACGGAAGCAGTCCTGCCTTAATGACGAGAGTCAGGAAAGCGGCGATATAAATATGATAGGCATGGTTGAAGTAGGCGATGATGGCGGCGATGGCCGCTAACAAGAAGGATTGGACCGCGAAGATGCGGATGCTGGAAACCAGCCAGCGCTGGCCGACCGAGGCGATCTGCAGGACGAGGACGAGCGCCGCCATGAGGGTGATGATTCTGTCGCCGAACGCGGGGTCTTGAAGAAAGCTCATGCAAGCCTCAGAACAAAAACGTGGAGATGAGCGCAAGCGCTCCGAAAATGAAAGAAACCATGAGGAGTTCCGGCACACGAAAGAGCCGCAGCTTGGCATTGGTGGTTTCAATCAGAACGATGAGACAAGACAACAAAAGCATCTTGATCAGGTAAAAGAGCAGGCCCAGAGCAAGTCCGTGCAGAGTCCAATCCGTGCTCAACCCGAACGGGAAGAAGGTGTTGACCACCAGGCTCATCAGGACCAGTTGTTTGAGAGAAGCGCCATACTCGATCAAGGCGAGGTAGGGGCCGGAATATTCCAGGATCATCGCTTCGTGAATCATCGTCAGTTCCAGATGCGTGGCCGGGTTGTCGACCGGGATGCGGCCGGTTTCCGCGATCAGCACGATGAACAGTGCCGCAAAGGCGAGCATTTGGGACGGGGCAAGAAACTTCCAGCTTTGGCTGACAGCGACTTTGGCCATTTCACTCAGATTGGTGGAACTCGCGGCCAAGGCCACCGTAAAAATGGCCAGCATCATGGCGGGTTCGGCGATGGCCGAAATCGTCATTTCCCGGCTGCTGCCGAGGCCGCCGAAGGAACTGCCGGCATCGAGGCCGCCCAGAGCCAGGAAGAAACGTCCCAGCGCCAAGAGGTAGACGACCGCGAGAACACCTCCGAAAAAGCTGAGCGGCGCATCTGTTGTGGTCATGGGGATCATGAGTCCGACAAGAGCAGCGGTCGCAAAGACGATGTACGGTGTCGCGGAGAAGAGCCACGACGAAGTCTCGGGAATGACCATGCCTTTGCGAAACAACTTGAAGATGTCCCGGTAGGATTGCAGGAGGTCCGGTCCGCGGCGGGTCTGCAGCCGGGCTTTCATGGTCTTGATGAAGCCGCTGAGGAGCGGGGCAACCAGCAGCAGCAGAACCAACTGCAACCCCGCTTTGACCAAGAGACTGATCACGGGCGAACTCCAAAAAGCAGGAGCAAGACGAGAGTTATAAAGATGTAGGCCAAGTAGGCATGAATGCTCCCGGCCTGAATGGCGCGCATTCGGACGGAGATACGCAACAGAAAATCCTTGAGCGGGACGTACAGGCGCTTTTCGAAGGTCGGTTCGATCTCGCTTTCGAAATGGATGGATTTGGGGAAATACGGGGACACATCGAATACCCTTTGGATCTCGCGGCGCGGCTGGTACAAAACGGAGAAGATCATCCGCAGTGGTTTGGAGAACGCGGTCGCGGTGTATTCATTCTCAGCGGAAAGGCCGGGCAAGCCGCAATCCCACGTGGGTCCGAGCCTTCGCGCGAAGCGCTTCCCCGCCAGCGAGACAAGCAGGACCACGGGAATCAATAACACGAGCAGCGCGATTCCCATGGCGGCGGTGGATACCGTACCGCCTTGACGCAAGCCGGTAGAGAGAACGAAACCTTTTCCGAGAATGAGATTGGCACCGACGCTTTGTCCCAGGAGTTGCTCTGTGAGCGCGCTGAAGAGCGGGAGAAACCAGGAGGCCCCCAGCCCGAGAACGATGCAGGCCGTCGCCAGCCAGCCCATGCCGAAGAGCATGGAGCGGGGAACTTCGTGTGCGCTGCTGGACTGCTCACTGCGCGGCAGGGCGAGAAAAGTAATCCCGAAGGCCTTGACAAAGCATGCGGCGGCCAGCGCTCCCGTTAACGCGAGCATCGATCCTGCCAAGGGAAACAGGATTCGCGTTAGTCCTCCCGTCGCCCCGAAGCCGGCGAGGAGGCTCTGGTAGGTCAGCCACTCGCTGACAAATCCGTTGAGTGGAGGAAGGCCGGAGATCGCAACGGCTCCGACCAGGAAGCAAAAAGCAGTGACCGGCATGGGTCGGATCAAGCCACCCAGTTCCTCCATATTTCTCGTGCCTGTCGAGTGGAGCACCGACCCGGCTCCCAGGAACAAGAGACATTTGAAGATCGCGTGATTCAGAGTGTGAAACAGCGCGGCAATCAGAGCTACCCCCGCGAGTTGCGGATGCCCGGCAACGCGGAACACCAAAGCGGCACCGAGGCCAATGAGGATGATCCCGATATTCTCAATGCTGTGGTAGGCCAAAAGCCGTTTCAGGTCGTGCTCCATCAAGGCGTACAAGACCCCGAGAACGGCGGAAACCACGCCCACCACGAGGACCAACAACCCTGCCCAGGACGGCAACACCCCAAGTCCATCCAGGAAGAGGCGCACCATTCCGTAGATGCCCGCCTTGAGGACGAGTCCAGAAAGCAAAGCGGAAATGTTGCTGGGGGCAAGGGGGTGAGCCGCAGGAAGCCAGATGTGGAACGGAATGACGCCCGCCTTCATCCCAAAACCGAGAAAGAAAAGCACAAATGCCGTGGATTGCTGGGAGCTGGACAATTGCGCCGCGGCGGCGCGGAAGCTGGCGAAATCCGTGCTGCCACTGACGTGCATCAGGAGCGCAAAACCCAGAAACACGCAGCCGGCATCCACATGAGCCATGACAATGTAAAGCAGGCCGGCTCGCCGGGTCTCCCGATCCTCGTGGTAAAACGTGACGAGTCCGTAAGAAACCAGGGCCATCACTTCCCAGCCGATCAGGAACAAAAAAGCGTCCGCGCAGGTAAAAACGATCGTCAAGCTGAGCAGCAACAGATGGAACAAGAAGCCGAAGAACCCAATATTCCTTTTGCCCTCGAATTCCTTCAGATAACGGAAGGAGTAGATGGACACGGCGATCGCCAGGGTGGCCAGAATCAAATTGAAAAAGCCAGCGAGGGCATCGTAGTTGAAAGTGTAAGAAAAGAGCGGAATGCCTGATGGGACGGACCAGCGGACCGGCGCACCTTGAAGAATTCCGAGTACTGCGGCGAGTCCCCCGAGGACGGCACCAGCCAAGGCGCTGCCACAGCACACGTAGCGGCTTAGCGTCGGATTGCGCCAAGTCGCAAGACTGCCCAGAGCGCCGACAGCGAAGGCCCAAAGACTAAGCGAGTAGACGAGGCTAATCGGAAACGTGTTCATCAAAGCTGCTCACGACGACTTTCGACGATCACTTTCAGCGGCTCCCACCAGGAACGTAAAGACTTTGTTTTCCATTTGATAGAAGTCCAGGTTTAGTCGACAAAGCTGAAGCGCTTGACATAGTAAACTTCGCAGATTACAGTATGCATGTATACGAGGATTAGCATGCCACAGCAGCTTGCCAACTTCAAGTCCGAGTTCTTTAAGGCCCTGGCGCACCCCATCCGCATCCGCATCCTGGATTCCCTCCGCGATGGCGAAAAGGGCGTCAATGAGCTCAGCGAAATCCTGAAGATTGAGCCGGCAAACGTTTCCCAGCAGCTTGCCATATTGCGCGTGCGCAATATCGTCGTGGGGCGCAAGGCTGGCAGCAACGTGTACTACTCCGTTGCGGATGCCAAGGTGTTCCGGCTTCTGGATGTGGCCAAGGATATTTTCAACAACCACCTCGTGGATGTAAGGGACATGCTTCGGCAGATGGAAACGGTTCCTTAGGAGAAAAAAATTTGGCCATCACCTGCAAACATTCGCAGATGCATCAGGATCTCCAGGCCCCAGGGTCCGTGGTTGAGCCGGAGGGAAGAGGTCAATAGCCATGGCGGATTATTACAATTTTCAACAGCTTTCTCAGATGTTGGGAATCACGGAAACCACAATCATTGACCTGCAAAAGAAGGGGTTGCTTCAATTTACGGTAAAGAACGGAAGAGCGTTTCTTTCCTCCCAGCAGGCCTATCGCCTGCGCGTAGCCGTTCGCCGAGCGCACAAAGACAAAATCGAGTTGTTCGAAGCTCTATCGAGAGTGGAAGAACGTTGGCTGGCGCAGAGCAGCGCGCAAAAGGATTAGGCCGATCCTTGAAGCGCGCTCACAAGCTGGCAAGACCTGTCGAGAATCTGCGGCGCCAGGGCCGCATCCGCACAGCGGAGAGTTTGAAGTGAGACAAATCCGAGAACCGGATTTGGGACTAGAGAACTCCGAAGTCTCTTGTGAGCGGTTTGCCCCCACGGGCGACCGGTACGAAGTCTAGAAGAACGGACAAATCAAAAAACACGATGAACAACTGGCTCCCTAAATCCATATTGTGTCTCAAGTCCTACACGAAGCAACTGTTCTTGGCCGATCTATTGGCAGGAATAACGGTTGGCCTGGTCGCGCTGCCTCTGGCGATGGCCTTCGCGATCGCCTCGGGGGTTCCGCCGCAGTACGGTCTCTACTGCGCGATCGTGGCGGGTTTTGTGATTTCTGCGCTCGGAGGCTCGAAGACGCAAATTGGGGGCCCCACAGGGGCATTCGTTGTCGTCGTTTTCGCAATTGTGGCCAAACATGGAGTCGATGGACTGTTCATGTGCACCATGATGGCCGGTGTCATGTTGTTGATTCTTGGCGCGACCGGTTTAGGCACGGCGGTGAAGTTCATACCCCGTCCGGTGGTGGTAGGTTTTACGAACGGCATCGCCGTGATCATCGCCAGCACGCAGATCAAGGATTTCTTCGGACTAAAGGTCGAGAAAGTCCCCGGTGATTTTCTTGGCCGGCTCGAGACCCTGGGGCAGAATTTCTCTTCGTTTTCGGTGCTGGAAACAAGCCTCGCGTTTGCAGCCCTTGCTGTGATTATCCTCTTCATGCGCTACGTAAAACGGGTGCCGGGTTACATCGTGGCGCTGTTCATTGGCACGGCAGCGGTGGTGCTGTTGAAACTGCCGGTCGAGACAATTGGGTCCCGCTTTGGGGGAATTCCCTCCGGCCTGCCGACTCTGAGAATTCCTCATTTCCGCATGGACTTGCTCCGGCCCCTGATTCCCTCGGCGATTACCGTCGCCATGCTGGGCGCAATCGAATCGCTGATGTCCGCAGTCGTTTCCGATCGCATGAGCAACGATAAACACAATCCGAATGTGGAGCTTGTGGGACAGGGTGTCGCCAATATTCTTTCCCCGCTGTTCGGCGGGCTTCCCGCGACAGGCGCCATAGCAAGAACTGCCACCAACATCCGCTCCGGAGCAAAATCTCCGGTATCCGGAATGATTCATGCCGTGACCCTCTTAGCCATCGTCGTTTTCGCCGCTCCCTTGGCAAGATTCATTCCCCTGTCTGTGCTGGCGGCGATTCTCATGGTTGTCTCCTATAACATGGGCGAATGGGGAGAAATCCCGGAACTATGGAAGCTGTCGCGATTGGAGATCGCCACGTGGCTGGTCACATTCCTTTTGACGGTGTTTGCGGATCTCACGATAGCCGTAGAAGCAGGGATGATTCTCGCGGTGCTGGTATTCATTAAGAAGGTTACCCAGACCACATCGGTTTCGGAGGTGACCGAGGAGTACGTCCGCGAAGGGCACGTCCACATCCTGCAGCACAAAGTGATTCCTGCCTACGTAGCGATTTTTCGAATTCATGGGCCGTTCCTGTTTGGAGCGACCGATAAGATCGAGGAAATCACGTCTCGGTTGCCGCATTTGCCTCCGATCCTGATTTTGCGGTTGCGCAACATGACGGCGATCGATTCGACCGGACTTCAGGCCCTGGAGAATCTGGCGGACCAGGTTCACGAGTCGGGACGAGAGCTCATTCTCTGCGGAGCAAGGGAACAGCCTTCGAGACTGATGCATCAGGCCGAGTTTCAGCAGCACATCGGGCCCGAGAACATGTGCAACAGCATCGCGGAAGCACTGAGCCGCGCCCGGGTGGTCTTCCCAGAGGCTTCGAAGCGCCATCCCGTGGGAAGCGTTTGGGGCCGGAGAAGCACGGATGACCTTCGAGAGTCGCGCGAAGCATTGCCAGAACCGGCGCCTTCTTTCAGGGGAAACAGTTGATGAAGCGCAGTTGGCTTCCGGGATTAGCGGAAGACTTACGGACGGTGAGCGCCCGTCGGACGCTACGGCGTAGTTCGCCGTAAACGAGGCATTCGCGAGGGGCGCCGAGAGGTCCTGGTAGTCAAATACCGCGCCGGATATCCCTCGTTCCCGCCCTGCTAGGAAACTTCCCGCGAGGTAGTAAGAACTCACGTCGGTGGCGCCGGAGATGCGGAAGGCGTAATGACCCTTCCGATTGCCATTGGAAAATTTGAAAGCGGCCTTCCGAGCAGCGATGGGCCACGGTTTTCGAAGCTCTCGACAACCCAGCCGACATCTCCGCCCTGGCGAAATGCATTCAGATAGAATGAACTGCAGTGAGATTAGGAAATGCCAGACGCACCAGCTAACGAATCGGAGAGGAAGCCCCCGGGAGCCCCAGTCCGCAGACTGAGAAAAATGATGCAGGTTTTCCTGACAATGGGGGTCTGGCTTTCGGCCGTTTTCGTTTCCGCTGGACGGCTCGACTGGGTTCGCGGGTGGATCTGCGTGACCGTCTACATCGTCACAATGGTAGCCGCCGGCCTGCTGGTGCGCCGGGCGAACCCCGGTTTATTGGAAGCGCGCGCGAAATGGCGGCGCAAGGACACGAAATCCTTCGACAAGATTTTTCTGTGCATCTATCTCCCCCTCACGATTGTCCAGCCCGCCATAGCTGGATTGGACGCCGTGAGATTCCGTTGGTCCTCCATGCCGTTTGCGACAGTTTACGCGGGCATCGTTCTTTTCCTGATGGCCATGAGTCTGGTCACTCTAGCAATGATGGTAAATCCGCATGCCGAGACCACCGTCCGCATTCAGTCGGATAGGAATCATAAGGTCGTAGCCTCGGCCCCATATCGCTTTGTTCGTCATCCAATGTATGTCGGTGCAATTTTGATGTATCCAGCCACCGCGCTTATTTTCGGTTCCCTGTGGGCGCTGGCCGTTTCAGGCTTCATGGCGATTCTGTTCGTAGGTCGCACGGCCTTGGAAGACCGGATGCTCCGTCAGGAACTTCCGGGGTATGCCGAGTACGCCAGAGTCACGCGCTACCGGCTGGTGCCGTGGTTGTGGTGAGGACTGCTTACATTCACTGGTTATAAACAGGCCTGCTGCGTGGAACCATGGTTGAATGATGCTGCGTTTGCTCAGCCGGGCACACTCGCTCAGTGGTGCCACTTACGGATTCGCGAGCGGGACCCGCACCAAGATCGCGTCATCGACGCGTACGATCAGTCTCGAAAATTTTTCCTTCCCCACGTCCCGCACGGACTCATAGCGGCGGGAGTCGAACGACTCGACGTCCACGCGCAGCGGAGTCTGGGGGTCCATCGGCACATCAAAGCTCACACGGACATCCGGCCGGCCGTCACCATCCACATCCACTGCTTCGGACACGTGCTGCGGCAAAGCGCTGGCGGGTTTCCAATCGAGCTGCACAAACGGCTTCTCGGTCTGCAGCATATGAGGAAATACAGGGCGATGGATATCGATCGAGTAAGCGGCAGTCTGAATGGTACGAACCTTCGGCCCACCGGAATACATCTCGTCCACATGCAGGTTCAGTGCGGCAAAGCCGTTCGTAAAAAGCCCCGTCAGAAGAAATGGCACCAGCACTGCTGCGAACACGGTCATTCCTGCCGCCGCGTAGGCCAGTTTTGCTTGTAGTTTCATGGGCCCTCCTAGAGGAAGACGTGCAGTATGGTCGCGAGGCCTTGAGCGATGATGCTGCCGCCGAACATGACGGCCATCCCCCAGGCGGCGTACAAAAACAGGAGTCGCGCGCGCTCCGGCTTGACGGCGACTTCCGTTCCCTTGATATGCCACACAACCGCGTTCTTCGGACATACATCGACGCACGCGCCGCACTTCATGCAGGACATCAGTGTTTCGCCTCGGGCGATGGATTCGTCGGTCAGCGACATGGTTGGGCAAGCGGTCTTGCAGAGCACGCAGGGCGAGCAACGCGCCTGGTCAATCTTCACATCGAAGACGCTCGTCTTGTTAAAGAGGGATTGGAAAGCGCCAAACGGGCAGAAGAAGGCGCATTGTGTACGCTTCTTTGTCAGCAAGGGCAGCGCGATTACCAGTCCTGCGAACAGCACCACAAAAATTCCGTTTTGCACCATTCCCACCGTGTTACGGGCAGCCACATATTCCGACACCGCCTTGAAGGGGCAGAGCCACATGCAGTAAGCCGGCTCAAAAAGAGCCAGTGACAACAGGACCATCGCCAACAGCACGGCCCAGGGACCGTAGCGCCAGTGCGCGTCAATCTTCTTGAGCTTCGCCTTCGGAGGGATCGCGGCCATGCCTTCTTCAATTCCTCCGAAGAAGCACGCATAGCTACACCAGCCTTTGCCGACGACCAGCGTGATGGCCAGCCATAAGCCGGCCATGGCGGCCATTCCCTCACCGGACATCCCACCGCCGGGCAAAATCGACCCGGGGAATACCAATGTCTTTGTGAACGCCGCCGGCAAGATGAGAAGTGGAATCGGCAGGTAACAGAAGGGAGTCCGGCCCGCGATCATCTCTTCGATCGGGATGCCCATGGTTCCCCGCATCACCATGACCATGTGGATGAAGCCCACGGGAAACAGAATTCCCAGAGCCACGAAAAACCAGCGGCGCCATTGATAGGTGCTCCCGGTCCGCATCATCATGAAAAACAGCCCAATCATGAAAACGGAGGTAATCACCGCGGCAATTTGCACCGATCGATTCGCCTGCCGGTACGAATTCGAGAACATGAGTAGCGACCAGAGTGCGATAGGGATGGTCAGCAGAATGGATCTGGCCGCGCCAAAGGACGCTGTCGGTTGGGCTTGCGGCATGCGAACCTTACTGGCCATAGAACTTTCTCCCGAGCAGCATCGCCAATCCCAGATAGGCGTAATAAAGAGCGATGAGCACCATGGCCATGCGCGCGACAGTGGTCACAGCTTCGTTGCGCGCTACGCAACCGAGGCCCACCAAGGGCACAAACCAGATGGAAGTCCCGACAAAGAACACCGCAAAGAAGAGAACGGCGGCAAGCACACTCCCCAGTTCAGCCGCCCTTACACCAGCGGCGACAAAAGGAGGGCAGAGACTTAAACCTGTCAGGAATCCCAGCGCGGCTGCTCCGGGCACCCCGCGTTTTTTCGTTACCCCCAGGCTCACCAGTTCTGAACCTGCACATGATTGGGCGCAAGAGCGTCCCGCCGAGTAGGCGTACCAAAGCAGCACTCCAGCGAGCAACAAGTGAACAGTGGCAATCAGGAGCATGCGTGGCGCTGGCCGAAGCGAGACCAGGGCGCCGAGTTCCCAGGCCACTGCGGCGAACAGCAGGTAGCCCAGAAAGCGCGCGCCTAGAAAGGCGGAGAGATAGCGGGCATTCCGCCGCACTCCCGCCTGCTCTGCAAGCAAAGAAGGAACTAGCACCGGTCCACAGGAAGCCATGCAGGCAGGCCCGGACGCCAACCCCAAAGCCAGCGCCTCGCCAAAGATGAAGGGCATGACCATCGTCGCAAAGCTATCAGTGAACGGTCGCCCTGTCAGTGACGCACGGGCGGTTCTTGGTTCAGGAAAAGGAAAGAAGAACGCATAGGTCTGCGCTACTTGACAAGGGGTAGGCAAAATCTCTTTGAAAAATGGGGGATGCGCGCGTGCAGCAACCGCCTGGACGTTGCTTAAATGTGATTCGGCGGATTCGAATTATGCGTTTGCATTCCGCTTGTCGGTGCCCCAATCTTACGCGGATAGTTTCGCTGGGAATCCACTTTCTTCGGATTTTACAGACTCAGGGAAAGGGCCGGGTACCCAGCCCATCCGTTCTTTCGAAGCAGAAAGAACTCAGCGTATCGGTTCGGCTCCTCCGGATACCACGTAGTGTCCGCAACTTAAAACTCAGGGTTGTTGAGGAGGGTGAAATGCGCACGGCGATAGGTGTCGCCGGGCTGTTTGACCTTCTCGCTTTGGTGATCCGCCTCCAAAAAGGATGGGGGGAGAGGACCAGGATTTTCGCGTGGAAAAGGCGCCGCCAGGCGGCGGTGCCACAGCAGGCAGAAAGTTCTTCAGACAGAGGAGTTCTTCCTTGCAGGAGCGCGCGTAATGGAAAAGCTGGTAGTGGTTGGAAACGGAATGGCCGGAATGGGCTGCGTGGAACAGATCCTGAAGCATGCCCCGAAGTTCGATATCACCGTCTTCGGGGAAGAGACGCACGTCAACTATAACCGCATTCTGCTCTCCTCGGTGCTGGCCGGCGAGAAGGCCGCGGACGAAATCGCCCTTAACTCCCTCGAATGGTATCAACAGAACCAGATTCAGCTCCGCTTGGGAGTGCGGATTACCACCATCGATGTGAACGGCAAAACGGTGACGGGCGACGACGGCGCCGTTACTCCATTCGACAAGGTCCTGCTGGCGACCGGCAGCAACCCGCTGATTCCTCCAATGGATGGAGTGAAAAAAGAAGGTGTTTTTGTCTTCCGCAACCTGGACGACACGCGAGCTCTGCTCGAACGTGCGGGCAAGGGAGTAAGAGCGGTGGTCATCGGCGGCGGTTTATTGGGACTCGAGGCGGCGCGAGGTTTACAAGTGCAAGGATGCGAAGTGACGGTCGTACATCTGATGGACACGCTGATGGAGCGGCAGCTTGATCTGACCGGTGGCGGTTTCCTCAAGACCAAGATGGAGTGCCTGGGCATGAAGGTGCTTCTCGAACGAAACACCAAGGCCATTCTGGGCGAAGAAAAAGTCGAAGGCATTGCGTTCGGGGATGGCAGCACCATCGTGACCGACATCGTTGTGATTGCCGCGGGAATTCGCCCGAACGTGGAGTTGGGGCGCAAAGCCGGGCTCCACGTGAATCGCGGCATCGTAATCAACGACTTCATGGAAACATCCCACCCTGATGTTTATGCCATCGGCGAATGCGTCGAGCACAACGGCATCTGTTACGGACTGCTGGCACCGCTCCTCGAACAAGGCAAAGTGCTGGCCGCAACCATCACTGGAAACAAAGGGCCGCGTTACGAGGGATCCGTCACGGCCGCCAGGCTCAAGATCATGGGCGTGGATGTTTTTTCCGCAGGCAATTTTTCGGAGAAAGATTCCGGAACGGACGTGGTGCGCTATGAGGACTCATCGTTAGGCGTTTATAAAAAGCTGACCTTGCGCGACGGCAAACTCGCCGGCGCGATTCTCGTGGGTGACACAACCGACAGCCATCGTTATATGGAGTGGCTGCGCACCCAGACGGACCTGGCTCCGCAACGCCGCCAGTTGCTTTTTCCTGCTCCCACAGCGGACACCGGACTCGACGTAGCCGAAATGCCTGACAACAAAGTGGTCTGCGGGTGCATGGGCGTGACCAAGGGCGGCATCATTGAAGCCATCCACCAGAAGGGCGTCAACACCCTCGCGCAATTGAAGGAGTGCACGCGCGCTTCGACCGGGTGCGGCAGTTGCACGGAACATTGTCAGCAATTGCTGAAGGCCGTGGTTCCGGAGTTCCAGGAGGAGACCAAGAAAGTCCTCTGCAAATGCATTCCCTTTGGAGAAGAAAAGCTGCGGGACATTTTGCGCAGCCAGCGGCTGCGTTCCGTTCAGGAGGTGCTCGATATCTACGGCAACGGCCACGGCTGCGAGGTTTGCAAGCCCGCTTTGAGTTACATGATGGACATGCTGTGGTGCGGCGATCATGACGAAGACCGCTCGGCGCGCTTCATCAACGACCGTGTGCACGCCAACATTCAGAAAGACGGGACGTTTTCGGTCGTGCCACGGATTCGTGGCGGGGTCACCTCAGCCAAAGAACTGCGGCGCATCGCGGATGCCGCCGAAAAATACAAAGTGCCGATGGTCAAAATTACCGGCAGCCAACGCATTGACTTGCTTGGCGTAAAGAAATCGGATCTGCCGAGGATTTGGGCCGACCTCGGAATGCCTTCGGGACAAGCCTACACAAAAGGCGTGCGCATGGTGAAAACCTGCGTGGGTACGGATTTTTGCCGCTTTGGCGTGCAGGACTCGACACGCGCGGGAATTGAACTTGAGCGGCGGTTGGAACATTTGTACACCCCGCACAAGGTGAAGATGGGCGCCGTGGGCTGTCCGCGAAACTGCGCGGAGGCGACTGTCAAGGACATCGGCCTGATCGGACAAGAAGGCACGTGGCAGGTTGTGGTCGGGGGCGCGGCGGGGAAAAAAGTTCGGAAAGCCGATTTGCTTATCACCGTCGAATCCATGGAAGAAGCGCTCCAGGCAGCCACGCTGTTCTTTCAGTACTACCGGGAGCATGCCAACTACCTGGAGCGAACCTACGATTTCGTGGAACGGGTCGGTATTGGGAGGGTGCGGCGCGACACAGTGTACGCGCCATTTGCCGTGCAGCAGGGATTACGCGCGCGCCTTCGCAAGTCGAAACGTTTGGCCCGTGATGCCTGGCTGGAAGGCGACGAACCTCGCCACCCGACGCAGTTCGTGAAGATCGAACCCCTGGAGAAGGTGTGCCAATGAGCGAATCGAACCGATGGGTATGTATCACCAGCGCGAAAAATATTCCGTTGCGCGAAGGGAGGTCCATCCAGGTCGGGGAGCAGGACATCGCCATCTTTAATCTGGGGGATCGATTTCTCGCCGTCGCAAATCGTTGCCCGCACCGTGGTGGCCCACTGGCGGAAGGGATTGTCGCAGGCCTGGCGGTTGTGTGTCCGCTCCATGCGCGGAAAGTGAACCTCGAAACGGGAACGGTTGTCAGCGCAAGCGACGCGCCGGAGTGTGTCCAAACATTCCACACGCGTGTTAAGGACGGCCTGGTGTTTCTCCAGTTGCCAGGCGTGTTTCAGGCGAAAGAGCAGAGAGCCGGAGGATGTCTGGAACAGGAAAGCCCAGTTTCCTGGCTCGAATCAAGCGCAATGGTGCTGGATGATCCGAGCGCCAAAAACATCGGCGCGTAACGCGCATTTTCGTTCACTTGCAAGGAGGAAAACCAAAATGGACTACGTAAATCCTGGAGAAGTCATGCAGCAGGCCGTCGCGTTAGCGAAAAAGAAATCTGAGCTCACCGTGCCGAACATGCTGATCCGAGGGATCCTCGCTGGGGTGTTTCTCTCGTTTGCGACCTCACTCGCGTTCATCGTGGCTTCGCAGGGGCTGCCTCCGATCGTCGGCGCCATTCTGTTCCCTGTAGGTTTCGTGATGCTCGTCCTGCTCGCTTGTGAGCTGGCGACAGGCAATTTCGCGTTGCTCCCCGTCGGCCTTGCGGCGGGTGAAGTACCGCTGGCAAAGCTGCTGCGAAATTGGGGCTGGGTCTATTTCGGCAACCTGGTGGGGAGTCTCTTTTATGCCCTGCTCTTTTATCTGGCCTTGACAAATTTTGGCGCGACCGGCAGCGGGCCGGTGGGCGAACTGCTGAAGCAGGCCGCGCTGAAGAAAACCGTGGCCTACATGATGTTGGGCTCGAGTGGCTGGGCAACTGCGTTCGTGAAAGGCGTCTTGTGCAATTGGATGGTAACGATCGGGGCGGTCCTGGCTCTCGTGTCTCGCTCCACCATCGGAAAAGTTGTGGCCATGTGGCTGCCCATCATGACCTTCTTCGCGCAAGGTTACGAGCACTCGATCGTCAACATGTTTGTAATACCGGCGGGAATCATGTTTGGGGCTCCGGTTTCCCTGGCGCAGTGGCTTTTTTGGAATCAATTGCCCGCGACCGCCGGCAACATCGTGTCAGGAGCGTTTTTCACGGGCCTGGCGCTGTACGCCACGTTTCGAGTGAAACCAATCCCCGCACTCTCCGCCAGAGAATTTGCGGCCGCCGCTCAACCGGAACCTCAGACTGCGCTCGCGGAAACATCGGGGGCGGTGTGATCAGCGCTTCATCGCCCGCGCGGGAATCATGAAAAGGAAAAACACCTCCGTGCCCTGGCTCTTGCCTTCCGCGATGCAGAGGTTCCGGAGATCACGGCGCCCGGCTTTGCGGCAATTCGCACTCAACCAGGTGATTCGGTCAAACCAGCGGGGCCCTTTGCTCATGCGGGATTCTGAGAATTGAGGAAATGGAGGATTAGGGGGAATGCGACGAAATACGGCTGGCCGATTCACTCTGGCGGCGTGTGCATTGTTGATGGGCAACCCTGCGTTGGCGCAGCCGCGCCAAAAGATCTCAGACGTGCGGCTCTCTGCTGGCGCGAGTGAAGCATCGCCAACCTCGCTTCGATCTGCCGCAGACATCGGCAATCGTGTAGCGACTCCTGAGGGCGACGAGTCAACGGCTACCAGCGAAGGTTCCACTGCTGCCGCCGCGAAATCGAAGGCATCGCCGCAGGCGGGTCATTACGAGGTAGGGCCACTGACGGTTTTTGGGGACTGGCGATTTCGGACCGAAGCGTGGGATTGGTTTCAGCCCTTGTCCGGGCAGAACGCGTACGCGTTTGAACATTCCCTGTTGCGACTGGGCATCAGCCAGAAGGGCGAGAATTTTGAATGGCTGCTCGAAGGAGCACAGGACGCCATTCTGGATTTGCCCACCCACGCGGTCGTAGTGGGGGCACAAGGGCAGCTTGGATTGGGCGGCACCTATTATGCGGCCAATGGCAACGGCCAGAACAATGCGAACGGATTCGTAAGACAGGCCTATCTCGGCTTCACACTTCCAGCGAGCGGGAAGCTTCGTTTTGGTCGATTCGCCTTCCATGACGGAGCGGAGGTGAGTCCTAAGGACAAAACACTCGCAACGGTCATCAACACTCGCGTCAGCCAGCGCCTGATTGGAGATTTCGGATTTTCGGCGGTGGGCCGCAGCTTTGACGGAGCGCAATTCTCCTTCAACGCCGGCAACAATAACCTCACTCTTGTGGCAGCCCGCCCTACCCGCGGCGTTTACCAGATCGATGCCATGGGAGAACTCGATATCGATCTTTTCTACGGCGCTTTCACTGTTCCGGTCGCTGCTGGCAACTCTACTGGGGAACTGCGGATTTTCAGTTTGGGATACGTCGACGAAAGAGGCTCGGTTCTCAAGACCGACAATCGGCCGGCGGCTGTGCGTTCCGCAGATGCCTATCACATTCGCATCGGAACTTACGGTGCCGATTATGTTCATGTTTTCAGGACGCAGAACCGCGGACGGTTTGACTTCCTGCTGTGGGGAGCACTGCAAAACGGCAGCTGGGGGGTGGAAACCCACCGCGCCGGAGCGTTCCTAGGAGAAGCCGGCTGGCAACCGGTCGTTCACGTTCTGAATCCGTGGTTCCGAGCCGGTTATTCCTACGGTAGCGGGGATTCCAATTCCGCCGATGGACATCATGGGACGTTTTTTCAGGTCCTGCCGACGCCTCGTCCCTATGCGCGATTCCCGTTCTACAATATGATGAACAACGAGGATTTCTACGGAATCTCGATGTTTCGTTTGCCTCATTCCCTGGTGGTGCGTAGCGAGCTGCATGCGTTGCGTCTGGCGAGCGCGCAGGACCTCTGGTACGGCGGGGGAGGCGCTTTTCAGCCGAAGACATTTGGGTACACGGGCCGGGCAAGCGGGGGCAACCGCAGCCTGGCAAATGTCTGGGACATAAGCGTGGACGTGCCTCTAGGATACGGCTTCGGCCTCACCACCTACTACGCGCGCGCCTGGGGGAAGAGTGTGGTGGCGAGCATCTACCCGGCGGGCACGAATGCCCAGTTTGGATACGTGGAGACCAACTTCCACTTCTAGGAAGGGATGCATGGGCGGCGTGGGTTTCGACGGCTTGCGGGTGCTGGCCCTGGAAAGCCGGCACGCCAGGGAAATGACGAAACTGATCGCCTCTTATGGAGGCGTGCCCACGGTTGCGCCTGCCATGCGCGAAGTCTCTCTGGAGTCTCCGGAAGCGCTGGAGTTTGCCGCAGGGTTGGTTGCCGGAAAGTTTGACATGGTGATTTTTCTGACCGGCGCCGGAATACGCGCACTCGTCGGGGCCGTCGAACACGCTTATCCTCGCGAACAACTTGTAGCAGCGTTGCAGCGAGTGCAGGTGGTCGCGCGCGGATCAAAGCCAGTCTCCGCCCTGCGGGAACTCGGGGTGAAGCCTGCGTTGATTGCGCCCGAGCCGAATACCTGGCGAGAACTGCTTCGCGTGCTCGACGATGCCGCCCCATCGCAGCCCCTCAAAGGCCTGCAAATCGCCGTCCAAGAGTATGGCGTTCCTTCCCAAGAGTTGTTGGCGGGGCTGCGCGAGCGCGGCGCGTGTGTGACCGCCGTGCCGATCTATCAATGGACATTGCCTGAGGACCTTGCTCCCTTGCAGGCCGCTGCGAAGTCCATCGCCGGCGGGCAAATCGACGTCCTGCTTCTCACCTCCGCCATGCAGATCACGCATCTTCAACAAGTCGCCGCCGACATGAAGGTGCAAGAAGCCATGATGCACGGCCTGGAGCGCGTGGTGATTGCTTCGATTGGCCCCTCGACTTCAGAGCGTTTGCGCTCTCTCGGTTTGCAGGCGGACCTGGAACCCTCCCATCCCCGCATGGGTTTTCTGGTCAAGGAAGCCGCGGAACGCGCCGTGAAAATCCTCCAGGAAAAGCAAAAAGACCCGGCACTGAATTTCCTGCATGAACTTGGCACACGGATCGCCGCGACCAACCCTCTCCGCGAGGTGCTGGAGCGTGTCGTCGAGTTCGTTTCCACCGTTGCGAAGTGTGATTCCTGCTTTGTTTTCGTTCTGGAAGACAACGAACTGGTGCTTCGTGCTTCCAAAAATCCCCATCCTGACGAAGTGGGGCGCCTCACCATATCTCTCGGAGAGGGAATCACGGGTTGGGTGGCGCAACACCGCCAGCCGGTTGCCATTGGACGCAACGCATTCCACGACCCGCGCTTTCAGTCTTTCAACGAATTGCCTGAAGACCGCTTTGAGTCCTTTTTGTCGGTGCCTGTCTTGTGCCGTGGGAGGCTCGTGGGGGTAATCAATCTGCAGAACCGCGAGCCGCACTCTTACAGCAAACTGGAGATTCGCTTGATCTCAACGATCGGGTTCCTTGTGGGCGCCGAGATCGAAATGGCCCGCCTGGAAGAACGAAGCTCGCAACTTTCCGCGGAACTCGAAACGCGCAAGGTCGTTGAACGCGCCAAGGGCATACTGCAGCGCGAAGGGCATCTCAGCGAAGAAGAAGCTTACCTGGCTTTGCGCAGACGGAGCCGGCAGCAACGCAAATCCATGAAGGAAGTTGCGGAGGGAATTATCCATAGCGAGCAGGAGCGCAGCTAGAAACGCCACGGGGCTTGATCGCGGAATTTTGCGGGGGAATGGCAGGCCAGCGGCTTCGGCACTTCTCACCAAGGACTAAATTGCAGACCGACGGGTTCCGGGTGGCGCCTCTCGGAATTCCACTTGTTCCTCCATCAATGAAACTTCAAACGTGAACGAGGAAGAGGCCACCTCGGTGTCTGAGGTTGGCCGTTCGATGGATGCCCCGGGATATTTCGCCGCAACTGCACCGACAATCAGCAGCACGGGCGCCGCGCAGTGTGGGGCATTCCCCAGATTTGCAAGAGTGGTCGGGTGCACTTCCTGTTTCGCCGTAGTCGCCCGCGATACCACGAGGCATGGCGTGCCGGCGGGCAGTCCCTGCGCGCAGAGTTTCGCCGCGAGGGCCTCGTAGTCGGAACCAGGCATATAAATTAATGCCGTTGTGTCTGTGGAAACCGCGCCCTTCCAAGGGAACAGTGCTTTGCCGGCACACTGGTGATTGCTTAAGAAAACGATCCGAGAGGCCAGCCGGCGGTCGGTCAAGGCAATTCCCGCGCGCGCGGCTGCTCCGAACGCCGCGGTAATGCCCGGAACGATTGTGTATTCGATTCCAGCCCGGCGGAGTGCTTCGATCTCTTCCCCGGCGCGCCCGAAAATCAATGGGTCCCCTGATTTCAGCCGCACAACTTTCCATCCCTGCTTTGCGGCATTGATCAGGAGCGAATGGATTTGCTGCTGTGTGACGTGGGCGCGGCCACATCGCTTCCCGACGCTCTCGGCATGCGTTCCCGCGGGTATGAGGGCCAGGATTTCCGGAGAGACCAGATCGTCGTGGAAAACCACGTCGGCAGATTGCAGCAGGCGCAGGGCCTCCACGGTCAAAAGTCCGGGGTCACCCGGTCCCGCCCCAACCAAATAGACTTTTCCCTGTTTCTTCACAGTTTCATTGGACTTGGACTCGAGGAAACCCCGGCATGCTTTGAAGTTACCCGGGCACTGGCGGTTGGTCCCATCACTGCAAATGCTAGCATCCGGAATTGCGTCGCAATCGCGAAAGAACGGATGCAATGGATTAATACTCTTCATGGCGGGCCGGGTGGGAATCCGCAATTCTCTTGGAACCGAAGGCCGGTGGATGGCTAAGGCTTACTTCTTGCGCCCCTTCAGGAATTGTTGGAAGGCTTCATGGCTTGCCAGTTCGTGCAGTTGTGCCGTCTGGCTGGATGCGTCCGCGGCTCCTTGTCGAATTCTCTTTCGCGCTTCGCCGAGTTCCGAAAGCCAATCTTCATACTCTTGTCCAAACTGAGCCTCCAGTTCCTTTCGCAGGCGCTGTGCGAGCGCCGGGCTTGCCCCGCCGGTAGAAATGGCTATTTGTAGAGCACCACGCTGCACCACAGCGGGGTAGTAGAAGTCCGATAGTTCCGGGACATCCACAACGTTGCACAACACTCCCCGCTGCCTGGCCAAACGATGAATTCTTTCCTGCAACTCCCTTGAGGAGGTCGCGACGATCACTAGGAAACAGCCATCCAAATCTGCGTCCTCGAATTCCCTCCGGAACCAATGGATCTTTCCTTCTTGCGCCCACTCTTCTACTTTCCCGCGGGCCTCTGGCGCTACCACTTCCACAGTGCCGTTGGTACTCATCAGGCTGGCAATTTTCGGTTCCCCCATCTTGCCGGCCCCCACCACCAGACACCGTCGTCCTTCAAGTTTGAGAAAGAGCGGGAATAGGCCTCGCATAGAGCTATCAGCTTACCGTACCGAGGTACCCCCGTGGTCGTTTCCTTGCCGCCAAAGCGGTCCGTCCATTACGGGAACCAGAATCATCCATGGCCCAGGTCGTTACCGGTTGGGGAACGAGGGTCGAACGAGAGCCGTTCGCGTTCAGTCGTAACCCGTCGGCCCATCTACTTGCTTCCACCCAGACTACCCGCAGGTTTACAGTATTCGGGTCGATGGGCACGCTAGCAGATTCCCGCCATAAGCGGACCGCTGTCGGAATCACGCGGTATCTGTGAGCTCCGCAGAAGGAGGCGCTGTGAAGAATCGAATTGGATCTGGCAGCTTGGCAGCGGGGTCAGTCTCACGACGCAAGTTCATCGCGCAAAGTGGCGCGGCGGCGATTGGTTTTTCGATTGTTCCACGCCGGGTCTTAGGCGGCGCGGGGTATGTTCCGCCCAGCGACAAGGTCAATATTGCCTTCATCGGCGTTGGCGCCCAGGGATTGCGCGTCATGCTGCACTTTTTGAAGGAGCCGGACGTACAGGGTGTGGCCGTGTGCGATTGCAATAAATCCAGTGCGGATTACCCCCAGTGGGCCACGCATGAGTTCAGTGATTCCGTCTGCAAATTGCTCGGGGTCCAGAGTGGCTGGGATTGGCTGAGCCCCGACCAGCCGATTCAGCTGAGCCATTCTCTCCGCGTCACCAGCGGCGTCGCGGGCCGCGAACCGTGCCAGAAGATCGTAGACGCGTACTATGGCGCGCAACAGCGCTCCGGCCAGTATCATGGTTGTTCGGCCTACACGGACTTCCGCGAACTGCTGGAGAAGCAGAAGGACCTCGACGCCGTTGTCGTGTGCACCCACGACTGCCTGCATGCGGCTGTGTCCGCCGCGGCGATGAAGAAGCGCAAACACGTTTTTTGCCAGAAGCCTTTGACGCACACCATTTATGAGGCGAGGCGGCTTGCCGAAATTGCCCGGGAAACAGGACTAGCCACTCAAATTGCCGTCGGGAACCAGGCGTCCGAGGCCACACGATTGCTCTGTGAATGGATTTGGGCCGGAGCGATCGGACCGGTACGGAAAGTTCTGAACTGGTCGAGCCGACCTTTCTGGCCTCAAGGCCTCGAACGCCCGAAGGAAGCGGCAGCGGTGCCCGAAGGCTTGGATTGGAATCTTTGGCTCGGTCCAGCGCCGGAACGCCCTTTCAATCATGCTTACTTGCCGTTTGTGTGGCGAGGCTGGTGCGACTTCGGTTGCGGCGCGCTCGGAGACATGGGCTCCTACAGCTTCGACACAATTTTTCGCGTCCTTCGGTTGGAGGCCCCAATAAATGTGGAAGCCAGCTCGAGCGATCGCTACGAGGAGACCTACCCGCAGGCTTCGATCGTTCACTACAATTTCCCTTCGCGAGGCGAGATGCCACCCGTGAAATTCACTTGGTATGACGGTGGCTTAAAACCGCCCCGACCAGACGAACTGGAAGAAGACCGCCCGATGCGGGCAGAAGGTGAAGAAATGGACGAAGGGCTCATTTTCGTGGGTGACCACGGCAAGATTCTCTGCGCGTTCAACGGTGCCAATCCAAGACTTATCCCCGAAGCGAAGATGAAAAGCTACCAGCAGCCGCCGAAAACACTGCCGAGGTCGCCCGGCAATGAACGGGAATGGCTCGACGCCTGTAAAGGAAGCACCGCCAAACCGGGCGGGAATTTCGAATTCTCTGGCCTGGTCACGGAGACTTTGCTCCTGGGGAATGTCGCGGTTCGCTCGGGACAGAAACTGAATTGGGATCGCCCCAATCTGAAGGTCACAAACTCCGATCCCGCACAGAACTACGTCCGCCCGGAACGCCGAAGCGGGTGGGAGCTCTAACGAGGGAGTTGTCGACAGGAGTGGATAAGGAGGCAGCGATGTCAGAGATTTCGAGAAGAGAGTTTTTGAAGAATGTTACAGCGCAGGCCGCGGCGGCTGGCTTTCTTGGGGTGGGCGCACCGGAACTTCGCGCGAATCCACTTGGCATGCCTATTGGATGCCAGACCTGGCCGGTCAGGGAAATGATTGCCAAGGACTTTCCAGGCACCATAAAACTGCTTGCCGATGCTGGATTTCAGGCGATTGAGCTGTGCTCTCCGGCAGGTTACGCCGAGTACGGCTTCGGCGGCCTCTCCAAATACCCGGCGGCGGAACTCCGCAGAATTCTGGGCGATGCGGGTGTTACCTGCGTGAGTTCCCACTTCACGATCATCGAACTCAGGGAAAATCAGGCGCAGCGAATTGCCTGGGCGAAGGATGTGGGCCTGACGCAGATGCTCGTGCCCAGTCTCGGCGGACCCGCGAAGCCGACTCTCGATGATGTGAAGCGAGCGGCGGACGAGTACAACAAAATGGGCGAGCGTGCGGCCAGGGCGGGTATTCAGCAGGGCCTTCACAATGAAGAGTTTGAACTCTCGACGGTCGATGGCAAGCGCACCTACGACCTATTGTTTGACCTTCTGGATCCGAAGCTGGTCAAGTTCCAGTTTCAAGTCTCTACCATCAGCCGCGGCTACGTGGCCGCAGAGTATTTCACGAAGTACCCGGGCCGATTCATTTCCATGCACGTGCAGGGCTGGTCTGAGCAGGCGAAGAAGATTGTGCCGGTGGGACAGGACTCTCTGGATTGGAAAAAGATCTTCGCTGCGGCGAAAACTGGCGGCATAAAGAATTACTTCGTCGAAATGAACCTGGAGATGATGAAAGCCAGCGTTCCGTACCTTCGTAACCTGCAAGTTTGATGAACTGCATTCGCCTCCCTGCCAGGAGGTTCCCTTCCAGGACACAAGGCAGGCGAGTCGGCCGAGGCTTGCCATCTATTTAAATGAGCTCAACGGCCTTTCCGCCGGCCAGCTTCCGGGAATCCCGCGCCGTTCTCCATAGCTTTGTGTTTCGCGCATCCGGTGTCCGATAGCTCTGCTTCGGTCGAGAGGTATCTCCGACGAGGGATTGGATTCAGCATGCCAAACAGCAATCCGAGACTGGAATGCATGCGCAGAGCGGGGATCAAAGTGTTTTCAGAAAAGCGACAAGGTCGTCGATGTTCAGCTGAGTGAGGTTGACGTTGAATCGAACGTTCTAGAAGTCGACAGCGTCCTGTAATGTGGCTGCGGAGCGGTCATGGGAATAGGGCGCCCGCCCGGCCAGGCCACGCAGGATCGGTCCCTTAATCTTGCCTACGTGGTCGAACTTGCCATCGATCAAGGCCAGGCCAAGATCGGTTGTGGTTCTGCAGTTGTCGGTGGGCAAACCCGAAGAAGGGTCCTTCTTGCACACGGTGATCTGCGGCACCTAGCTCAGGTCCAGACCTCCGAGGTTGACGGAAGGGTTGTCCGGAGAGGGATCACTGGTCCCGATGTTCCAGGGCGTTCGGAACGACTGCTCGCCGACATTCGGCGTATCGTGGCAAGTGGCGCAGTTTCCCTGAAGGGTGGGAATGCCACGGGCGACCAGGCCCCCCGGCGGCCACGTCCTCGTTGATCCCGGCCACACCGGAGATGGGAATAGCTAGAGTGTTGAAGAGTTGCTCGCCGCGAGCAATCGAAAGCCGTGCAGCGGTTTGCGCATCCTGCTCTTTGTTCCTGAGCTGCGCCCATTTGCCACACAGGTTGAAAATGCTGGAAGTAAACTGGCCGTCCCCTGGAGTCACAAGTCCACCGGGCTGCTCGAAGGCTGGCAGCAGAAAATTGACGCTGGAGTTGATCGTGATGAAAAAGGGTTGGGTGGAGAGAGGGGTGGGCCCGCCGTGCGCACCATCGTCGGTGAGTCCACCGGCATTGCGGTCGCGCGTCCGGGCGGTGAAGAGTTTCGTTTGAAACTCGACGATTTGCTGCTGCTCCGCGGGGGTCGGCCCGGTTCCATCCCCTTCCGCGTGGCCGACCGTGGCCTCTACGGATTGGTGCGCCAGATCGTCCATGAGCGCGGCCGGATAATTGCTATAAGTGATTTTCGTGGTGCCGGTCAGTGGCGAAGACTCCCGCCCGTCGAACGTCACGGCGCTCAAGAAGGGAAGATTCGTGGCGGGTAAGGGCCGTCGGTACATGGAAATGACATCGGTGGCGTTACATCCATACTGGTTGTAGACAGCCACGACTTGGCAATCTGCGTCTGCCGGGACCGCGATTCCGATGCGCATCAAGCTTTTGGTCAGCAGCAAGCCATAAGCCGTGCGCCGTTCTGGCACGGTCGAGACATCCGCGCTCGGGCAGTTTGCGCCATCCACGGGACGGAAAATCGCGTCGGTACCGCGAGTGGCGTTGAAACGCGCCTGAATATGGGAGGGGTGACCGAGAAAGCGTCTCTGGGCTGGTGACACGTCACACAGCGCCGGCCGTTGGTGCCCATGGGCTCGAAAAAGGGATTTGTGGTCATGTCCGTTGACCCACCGAGATTGCGGTTGACGAACCCGCCGTCAGGATCGGGGAAAGATTGAAAAGCAGGGAGGTAACGGGAGGAGCCGCTCGAGGGAGCAAGCCTCCGCCAAATTCGCCGCAGGTCCCCCGAATGCTTGCTTCGTACTGCCCGTGAGCTCGGAGCGGGAGACGGCCTAAGCCTTGGTTTACCTCTTCCGGCGTGTAACATACGGAGTTTCTGGGCGGTTGCCAGGTGGAGCAGAATCGAAGCGCTGGCAACATGCTTCGCCGGCAAGACTGCGGGAGAAAACGAACGCGAGGTATTTTCCATTTCAAGAATAGAGGTGAATAAGCACGTATGACCAACAAAGCGACTCGGCGAGATTTCTTCGAGCGCCTGGCGGGCGGTGTAAGCCTGGCCATTGCCGGTATCCCAAGCCCGCCATGGACCCGTCGGCTGGATGTGAAAGGGCCGCCCATAAGAACTCGCGTGGCTGATCAGTCGGCGGCCCCGGGCGACGATCTCCTGGCAAATTCCACCTTTGGGGTCGGAGCGAAATTCCGCTTGGGGCAGTTCATCGAGCGGGGCGCTGACCCGAAGGAAGCGGAGGCCATTTTCCGGCGGCTAACGGACTTGGAGCCGCAGCGATGGGTGAAGGAATGGACGCGGTTGGCCGAACCCTGGGAACGGCAAGGCGCAGAGCTCTCGGCCCGAGGAAAAACCCGGCAGGCAAAAGAGGCTTATCAGAAAGCGTCCATGTACTACGGCATTGCCAAATTTCCCGTCATCAATCATCCGGCGAAGCAGGCGGCCTACCGGAAATGCATCGAGACCTACTTGAAGGCGGCGCGTTACTTCGACCCGCCACTCGAGCGCGTGAGCATTCCCTTTGCAGGCCGGGAGATCATCGGATACCTGCGGCGCCCCAAAGGCGTGACCAGGCCGCCAGTGGTGATTGCTACGGGAGGGATCGACATTTACAAAGAGGAACGAGACACATCCGACCTGTTGGACGCGGGCCTGGCGGCTTTTTCGACGGACATGCCGGGAAACGGCGAATGCCCCGTGTGGTACACCGCAGAGGCAGATCGCTTCTATTCGGCGACAATGGATTACCTGGTGAAGCGAAGCGATTTGGACGGAGACCGATTGGGAATTGTTGGCCGGAGTTATGGCGGATACTGGGGCGGAAAGATGGCTTACGTGGAGAACAAGCGCATTCGCGCCGCAGTGGCCTGGGGCGGACCGGTCCACTACACATTTCAGGAGCCGTGGTTGCATCACTTACAGGAAGACAAGTTGTATCTTTGGTCTTTTCTGGATTCGATGGTGTACGCGCATCACCTCAAGAATGTGGATGAATTGAGAGAACAGGCCCCGACGCTGTCCCTTAAGAAGCAGGGGTGGCTCGACAAACCGGCCGCGCCGCTGCTGGTCGTTAATGGCGCAAAGGATCCCTGGATCACGATTCAGGACCTTTACCTTCTGCTCGAAAGTGGTGAGCCGAAGGCGGCGCGCGTCTATCCCGAGGGCGGACACATGGGAGGGGCGGAAGCAGGAAAACTGGTCATGAACTGGCTCAGATCGCAACTTCTACGCTAGGAAGAGTAATGCGGGGTGCCCGATGACAACTCCGGGCCAGCGAGTCCTTGGTAACCCGCCATTCTTGCGGTTGTTGTTTTCTCTACATGCTGAAGAGCCAGGACTCAAGCGAATTCTCGACTGGCTACGCCGTTCTTCGAGTCGCCACTCACTTTGGCGGGCTGCCAGACTACAGGCTCGATCGGGCCGACCAGGAAGAGCCAGCTGAGAGCTCCGACCCACAAGACCAGGGAAGTGACAAGGAAGGGCCAGAAGAAGCGCGCGGTGCGATCCACCAGATACCCGGTCAGAGCCGGCGCGACAACTCCCGCAAGATTTCCCACGAACAGCTGGAAGCCGCACCAGCGCCCGACCGCCTGCGGCCCTGCCAGCCGTTGCGTGACTACCCAAATATTCGCGCTCGAAACACCTAGGGCCAACCCCGCAAGCATGAGAAACACAATGGACGGGCGCCGGGGAGCGGCAACCGCGCACACCAGAAAGAGCCCCATCACTATCGAAGCGCCGGTCAACAAACTCTTGCGGACTTTCGTGGGCGAAGCGCCTGAGGCAATCCAACCATCCGAAAGCCAGCCGGTGAGAGTGGCGGAAATCGCGGACGCTACGAAGAAGGCGCCGGCGGTACGCGCCATCTGCGTGAGAGAAAAACCCCGTTCGCGCACCAGGTAAAACGGCAACCACGTGAGCATGAAGTAGAGACAATAGTTGGCGCAGAAAAGACCGAGGCACGTGCCCCAGGCGGAGCGCTGTCGCAAGATGGCCAAGAAACCCAGCTTCTCACCTGCGCCGGGCCGCACTGGGGTTCGAGGCATGGTCAGAAACCAGGGAAGAAGCCAGAGCAGACTGACGAGGCCCAGCCCGATGAAAAATGGGCGCCATCCGAAACGGGAGATGAGCGACGCGCCGACCAGCAATCCCACAGCGGGACCCAGGCAGAGTCCGGAAGCAACGATGGCGTTCGCAAAACCGCGCCGTGCCTCCGGAAGATGGCAGGCGATTATTTTGGAATAAGAAGGATAGGCTACTGATTCACCAGCGCCGAGAAGGACGCGCACGGCAATCAGGGCGGCAAAGCCATGCAGGAGTCCCGTGGCGGCAGTGGCGGAAGACCAGAAAAAAAAGCCAATGGCGAAAACAAATTTCACATCAAAGCGGTCCACCAACCAGCCTGCAAGAAGTTGGAACCCCGCATAAGTCCAGAAAAAGGCGGAGAGGAGAATGCCGAGGCGCGAAGCGGATAAGGAGAGTTCGTCCTTGAGGAGCGGCGCGGCGATGGAAAGATTGCTGCGATCGATGTAATTGATGAAGACGGAGATCGCCAGGAGGGCAACCACATAGCGCAGGGCGTTTGCGGGCCGAGGAGGATGGGTAGCGAATGCCATGCGGGCAAGTGATTGTCTTGGGAAAGGCCGGGAAAAGCAAGCGCGGCGGGAGAAAAAGAAAGGCAGCGGTTGCAAAACGCAGCCGTCTTTCGCTGGATTGTTTTGCCGCACGGTGGGCGGCGTGAATCCGTTCAGCTCTTATGCTTGGGAGACTTCTTGTGCAAGGTCGCCAACAACTCGCTGGCGCTCGGAGGAGATTTAATTTCTCCTTTCAGCACAATGTCCGAAGCGCTGATTTCCTTGCCATACAGTTTCTTATTGGCATCGTTGTCCGGGCGAAGCGTAGAACCTTCGAGCGAGACACCTGCAAAGGCGCCGCGGGCGCGGGAATAGCTCAGAATTTCCGCGCGCATGGTGGCATCTGTGGCCGCGGAAGTGTCCCGGCCCTTCGGTCCAGCGGCGGCGGAAGCATCAGCTCCGAGCTTGACCTTGCTGGTAAGGACACCTTTCGCGCTGCGGTCATTCATGAGAAGCAACACGAAGTCCGTGGCTTGCCCGCCCAGCTGCAAACCGAAACTTCCGCCCTCCAAAGCCATCATGGTCGGTGCGCCCCAGGGGCCGGTAAACTTGGCGCCGCTCCGGCAGGTCATGACTCCGCGCCCGTAGCTAGCGCCCACAATAAAGGCCGCCTTGACAACCGAAGGCAGTACCACGACGCATTCGGCCTTATCCAGAAGATCCTGAGGAATATTCTCCGGCACATTCAAGATTTCCGTCATGACCTTTCCGGAATTCTCCATGCGCTCCACTTCCTTTTTGTTGTCAGCCGCGAACAGTGTCGAAGCCGCGGAAGTGAGAAATAGCGCAGCCAACGGAAAAATCCATGCCTTCTTCATAAGGAACCTCCTTGGGGAGTCTATCCACCGGGTCCTGGTGGATTGGCGGGGCAGGGCGAGTACCGAGGAATTATAGGTCACCGGCGACGGCAGGGGCTAGGAGAAATGGACAGAAAATGTCCGAGAGGGTGAGAAGCAGAGAGGAGCGTTCCGTAAGGACCCGTAAGATAGGGAATCTGGACTCAAACGGTCGTGTTTCCACTGATGAACTTTTCATCTTTGCCCGCATATTTTGTTGACAGCTTCGGCGCTTGCTGCAAAGATTGGATATCCTTTCGAGCTTACACCCTGACAACTCTCAGTTGGGGCGAACCTTCCATCTACCGCACAGCGTCGCCCGTTGTCAGAAGCGATCAACGTGCCCGAACAAAGTGAATCGAGATTTGCGCGAGCGGCGCCGGGAAACTGCATTGTGACCCGTGCGCTCCGGTAGGAATGTGGTTATGATGAGGGAGTTCGCGCGGCGGAACGGGCCTGTACCTGGCGCGGAGTTTACCTCCAAGCCCGTTGACGCAGGCTGCGAACGATCGCTTTAAGAAGGGCGGCAGAAACTCAGCAATTGGGATTCCGCCGAAATTCAGTCAGGGAGAGCAACATGCAGACAACCATGAAGAACCTGGGAGCAATGACACTGGCAGCGGCGCTGTTTGCAGGCATTTGCCTGTTCAGCAGTCCGGCAAACGCCGACGTCGCCACGGGTGAGGCCACATACAAGGCCAAGTGTGCTGGATGTCACGGAGCGGATGGCAAGGGAAAAGAAGTGATGAAGACCAAGGACCTCGCTTCGGCAGACGTGCAGAAGATGACTGACGCCGAACTGAGCGGCGTCATCACCAATGGCAAGCCGCCAAAGATGCCCCCTTACAAGACCTTGACGGCGGACCAGGTAAAGGACGTGGTCGCGTTTATTCGTTCGCTCAAGAAGTAAGTTGCAGGAGTCGCTCCAATCGATTTCTGGCACGGAGCGCGGCCGCTCCTACGCGCTTCGTGCCATCAGAAGCATACTTAAGGAGGAAGTGATGAAGAAAGTTCTGGCAGGAATCGCAGTTGTTGGCATGTTGTGCCTGGCGGGATCCATAACCCGCGCTCAGGATGCGGCCAACGGTGAGAAGACTTACAAGGCCAAGTGTGCTGCTTGCCACGGCCCGGACGCTGCCGGTAAGCCGGCGATGAAGTCGCCCTCGATCAAGGGCAAAACTGCCGATGAGATCCAGAAAGTGATCTCAACTTCGCCCAAGCACGCCAGCCTGAAGAGCCTCACTGCGGACCAGGTGAAGGAAGTCGCTGCTTTTCTAGCCACCTTGAAGTAGTCGCAATTTCAACCGTAGGCCTAGCGGTTGGAAGTTGGTTTTGCCGGGACTAACCCAATCGGGGTGTCTGGCCGAATCCGCGTCGAGGGCGGGCACAAGATGCCCGCATGCGACAAGAAGCTCACGGAGGCCGATGTGAAGGACGTCATCGCGTACCTGCGGAGCGTCTGCGAGTAAGTTCGCCGGTGAGCCTGGGAAACCGGGCTCATATCCATGTGGTTAGTTCACGGGCCCCGGCAAATCCTTCGCTGGGGCCCGTGCCATAAAGGTACCCGGGGAGAATTCATCTCCGGGCAAAAAGACGAGGACATTCGGGCTATGAGTCCGCAAGACACCATTCGAGACTGGGCACGGCTGATCTACCACCTCAGCCAGAACGCGCTCAGCCTCATCGGCGTGGTACTGACCACCAGCAGCGCCACCACCCTCATTGGATTTTGGATCTACGACTTCATGCTCCCGGGCCCTCCCCATCCGTACGTCGGGATTCTTCTGTTCTTGTTGCTCCCGGGGGTGTTCCTGCTGGGTTTGCTGCTGATCCCCCTGGGGATTCTGGCGCGGCGCCAAAAATTGCTTGTCGCGGGAGAATTGCCGTCGGTTTATCCCGCCATCGACCTGAGAATGCCGATGGTGCGCAACGGACTGCTGTTCGTGGGCGTAGCCACCGTTTTGAATATCATGATTTTTGGGTTTGCCTCCTACCAGGGCGTCTCGTACATGGATACGACCACCTTCTGCGGGCAGACGTGCCACACGGTGATGGCTCCGGAGTTCAGCGCCTATCAGAATTCTCCGCATTCGCGTGTGGAGTGCGTGCAATGCCACATCGGCCCCGGAGCAGGATGGTTCGTGCGCTCCAAGCTGTCGGGATTGCGACAGGTTGTCGCCGTTACGTTCAAGACCTACTCTCGCCCGATACCTTCACCCGTGAAGTACCTGCGCCCGGCACGAGAAACCTGCGAAGTGTGCCATTGGCCGCAGCGATTCAGCGGTGACAAGTTCCTGGTGAAAACCAATTACAAGGATGATGAGAAGAATACGGCGCTGACCACTGCCCTGGTCCTCAAAATAGGCGGCCGCACCTGGCAGGGCGCGGTGGGCATTCATGGGCGGCATTTGGACGAAGGCTCGCGCATCCGTTATATCTCCATCGATGAACAGCGCCAGGTCATTCCCGTGGTGTACTACACGGACGACAAGGGCAAGACCATCGAGTTTGTGTCGACGGATATCAAGGCCACCAAGGAGCAGTTGGCCAAAGGCGAAAATCGCGCGATGGACTGCATCGATTGCCACAACCGCCCCACGCATGCGTTCGAGTTGCCCGAAAACGCAGTGGATTTGCGGATGGAGCGCGGTCTGATCAGCCCGGATTTGCCGTATATCCGGAAAAAAGCGGTAGAACTGCTCAAGGCGGATTATCCGGACCGCGATACCGCTAAAACCAGAATCGTCGATGGCATCAACAACTACTACCGTACGGCCTATCCGGAGATCTACAACACCAAGCGAGCTCTGGTGGAGCAGGCCGCCGACAATACCGCCGCCATCTACCTGCGCAACATTTTTCCGGACATGAAGGTGACCTGGGGCGTGCACCCCAACAACCTCGGCCACAACGATTTTCCTGGCTGTTTCCGCTGCCACGACGGATCCCATTCGAGCGCCGACGGCCAGACGATCACCAACGATTGCACTGCTTGCCACAATCTTCTGGCGGTGCAGGAGGAAAACCCGAAAGTGCTTGCGGATCTTGGCATGAAGTAAGCATTGCTGAAAGTTTGACATGGCGGAAACAAAAGTTGTGCGAAGCAAGCGGTGTGCAGGTCTGAAAATCTTCGTCGCGACGCTCCTCGCAACAGTTTTCTCTCTCTTGATATCGGAACTCCCCGGACAAGCCGCGCGGCCCGACGCCGATCAACCCGGTGCCGAATGCCTGGCATGCCACGGCGAAAAAGGCATGAGCACCACGCGAGGCGGCAAGACGGTTTCGCTGTACGTGGACGCCAAGAAATTTGCGGCTTCGATACACGGCAGCATGGGATGTACGGGTTGCCATGCGTCCCTGGAAGGCAAAGAGTTGCCGCACGACGTGCCGGTGGCGCCGGTCCAATGCGGCACCTGCCACCCGACGGAGCAGGAGCAACACGCCCGGTCTCTACACGGGAAAGCGGTGGCCCACGGCGACCCCCTGGCACCGCGCTGTGTGAATTGCCACGGGAACCACGACATTTTGCCGGTCAAAGATCCGCGGTCCGCCGTGGCGCCGCTGAAGGTGCCTTTCGTCTGCGGGCAGTGCCATCGCGAAGGAACTCCCGTCCAGCGCAACCGCCCCATCCCCCAGAGCAACATTCTGGAAAACTATTCCGAGAGCATCCACGGGGAGGCTTTGCTGAAGAAGGGGCTGTCGGTGGCGCCGAACTGCGCGACTTGCCATACAGCGCACTTAATCCTGCCCCACACTGACCCCGCTTCGTCGATCGCGCGGCGGAACATTGCCGCGACCTGCACGAAATGCCACTCGCAAATCGAGGCGGTACACCGGAAGATCATTCGCGGCGCGCTGTGGGAAAAGGAAGCAAATGTCCTGCCTGCGTGCGTGGATTGCCACCAGCCGCACAAGATCCGCAATGTCTTCTATACCCAGGGCATGGCGGACGCCGATTGTCTGCATTGCCACGCCGACGAAAAGTTGCGGCGGGCGCGCGACGGGCAATCCATGTACGTGAACATCGGTGAGTTGAGCCACTCGCGCCATGTGAAGGTGGCTTGCAGCCAGTGCCACTCCGAGGTGAACGCTTCGCGCGTGCGCCCGTGCGAGACCATTACACACGGCGTGGACTGCGCCGCTTGCCACGATGAGATCGGCCGGCAATACGCGAGCAGCACCCACGGGCAACTTGCCAGCAAGAATGATCCGAACGCACCAAGCTGCAAGGAATGTCACGGTACCCATGGCGTACTCGGTAAAGTCGATCCCAATTCGGCGACCTTTCCGACCAATGTCCCCGGGCTCTGCGCAGGTTGCCACCGCGAGGGCCAGAAGGCCGCGGTGCGCTACACCGGGCGGCAGCACGAAATCATCGCCAACTACACCGAGAGCATTCACGGAAAAGGATTGCTGAAGAGCGGTCTGACGGTTACAGCGACTTGCACCAGTTGCCACACGGCGCACCGGGAGTTGCCGCGCACCAATCCGGAGTCCAGCGTGAATCCCGCCAATGTCCCCGCCACCTGCGGCCATTGTCATCACGGCATCGAGGAGCAATTCGAGAACAGCATTCATGCCAAGCGCGTCAGTGGCTCCGCCAAGGAACTTCCGGTGTGCAACGATTGCCACACCGCGCACGCCATCCGGCGTACGGATGAAGACCGGTTCCGGTTGGACATCATGGAAAAGTGCGGCCGGTGCCACGCGGAAATTGCCAAGGCCTATTTTGATACCTATCACGGAAAGGTCTCGCGCCTGGGGTACACGAAAACCGCCAAGTGTTATGACTGCCATGGATCGCACGATGTGCTTGCCGTGACCGATCCCCGCTCGCACCTCAGCCGCGCCAACGTGGCGGCCACCTGCCAGAAATGTCATCCGGGCGCGACGCGGCGCTTTGCCGGCTACCTCACCCATGCCACGCACCATGACCCGCGCAAATACCCATTTCTCTTCTACACCTTCTGGGGCATGACCGCGCTGCTGCTGGGAACATTTGTTGTCGGTGGCGTTCATACACTGCTTTGGTTGCCGCGGGCCTTCCAGATGCGCCGGGAATTGATTGCCGCCGAAGCGCAGGACGCTGCAACACTCGGGGGCCCCGTGAGCGAGGAGAGTAGCGATGCCTAAGGGCGAAGTTGCGGAACGCCAGTTCGTGCGGTTCACACGCCTGCAACGGATTCTGCATATCTGCATGATCGTGAGTTTCATGAGCCTGGCACTGACGGGGTTGACGCTGAAGTTCTCTTATACGAAATGGGCGTCGGTGCTTTCTCACCTGCTCGGGGGATTCGAAAGCGCGGGATACATTCACCGCAGCGCGGCCGTGGTGATGTTCGGAGTTTTCCTTACCCACCTGGTGGATGTATACCGGTTGAAAAAGAGGGAGCACGGGACGTGGCGCGCACTGCTGCTGGGACCGAGCAGCATGCTTCCCGGCCGGAGGGACCTGACGGAGTTTCTGGGCACGCTGAAGTGGTTTGTAGGAAAAGGCGAGCGGCCTGCCTATGGCCGCTGGACCTACTGGGAGAAGTTCGATTATTTTGCGGTGTTTTGGGGCATCGCCGTGATCGGCTCCACCGGCCTTACCTTGTGGTTCCCGGTGTTCTTCACGCGGTTTTTGCCGGGGTGGTTCCTCAATGTCGCCACCATCATTCACAGCGACGAGGCGCTTCTTGCCACGGGCTTCATCTTCACCGTGCATTTCTTCAATACCCATCTGCGGCCCGAAAAATTTCCCATGGATATCACGGTGTTCACCGGGCGCATGCGGGTCGAGGAATTAAAAAGGGACAAGCCCAGGGAATATGAGGCACTGGTCGCCAGCGGGAAGCTCCAGGAGAAAATGGAAGAGGCTTACCCGCCAATCGTGATCCGCGCGATTCGCGCCTTCGCCTGGGTAGCGCTGGCGGTAGGGTTCAGTATTGTATTGTGGATCGTCTACGCGATGCTGTTCGCGTACCGCTAGAGCCGAACAAACTCTGAGTTGTGGAAAAGGGTGTGGTGATGCGCACGACGCTGTTTGTTTTGATCCTCCTGGCCATGGCGCTGCCCGCGGCCGCCGCGGACCAGGATTGCCTGGCGTGCCACGGGCAAGCGGGGATGAAGTCCGACAAGGGTAAGGACATCTACGTCAACCCGTCGAAGCATGCGGCCAGCGCCCATGCCATTCTCGGCTGTAAAGATTGCCACACAAGCATCCAGGAATTCCCGCATCCCGCGAAAGTGGCCAAAGTGCAATGCGCCACCTGCCATGCGGACGAAGCCAAAGCGTTTCCCACCAGCGCTCACGCGATTCTTGGAGACGCGGCTTGCGCCAGTTGTCACGGCAGCGTGCACGAACTGACCACCGCCGAAACGCTTGCGCCCGCAAAATGCGCCGAATGCCACGCTGACGAAGTGAAGGAGCTAGCGGCCAGTATCCATGGACAGGCGGCCAAGAAAGGCGATCCTGACGCGCCTAAATGTACTTCATGCCATGGGCCCATCCATGCCGTTAAGGCCGCAAGCGAGCCGGACTCCACCATTGCTCGCAAGAATCTGGCGGATACTTGCGCAAAATGCCACAGCAATGCCGGATTTTCCTCCCGTCACTTGATCCCTATCGCTCATCCCGTCGAATCTTATAAACAGAGCGTGCACGGCCGGGCGGTCGCGGAAGGCAACGAAAAAGCCGCGACTTGCAGCAGTTGTCACGGCAGCCACAACATCTACCCTGCCCGCGATGAGCGCTCGCGCGTGAATCACTGGAAGGTGCCGCAGACCTGCGCCGAATGCCACAAGGAAATTGCCCGGCAATTCAATGACAGTGTTCACGGCCAAGCGGTGAAGGCGGGTGTGCGGGACGCGCCGGTTTGCACCGACTGCCACGGCGAGCACCTGATCATGAACCCGAGCAATCCGGCCTCGCCATTGAATGCCGCGAACATCTCCTCTGAAACCTGCGGGCGGTGTCATGGCGATCCACGCCTGGCACTGCGTTATAACCTGCCGGCGGATCGCTTGCCGTCCTACGCGGGAAGCTATCACGGCTTGGCCATCGAAGGCGGGAAGCTGACGGCGGCAAATTGCGCTTCCTGCCACGGCGTGCATGACATTCTTCCTTCGAACGATCCGCGGTCCACCGTCAATGCCGCAAACCTCCCGAAAACCTGCGGGCAGTGCCACAAGGGTGCTGACCAGGCGCCCTATGCCATCGGGCCAGTCCATGTGCAGACGAATTCCGGACCGAATCATCCGGTGGTGCAGTGGATTCGCTGGACGTACTGGGTGCTGATCCCGTTCACGCTGGGATTCATGTTGCTGCACAATTTGCTGGACCTGCTGAGCAAATTGATCCGGCGGCAGCCGCGGCGCGAAAGCGGAGAGATGGTGACGCGGATGGGGTTATGGTTCCGCGTGGCACACTGGGGCATCATGGCGAGCTTCCCGACGCTGGTGGTGACCGGCTTTGCCTTGAAGTACCCGGAAAGTTGGTGGGCCAAGCCGCTTTCGCTTTGGGAATCCCACGCAGGAGTGCGCGGCGGATTGCACCGCGTCGCAGCCGTCGTCATGATTGCGGCCACGGTTTTCCACATTGTGCACTTGGCCATGAAGAAGCGCGACCGTTCCTTCCTGTGGGCCATGATTCCCACGATCAAGGACGCCACGGACATGCTGCATGTGTTCCGCTATAACCTCGGGCTGACAAAACAGGAGCCGAAGTTCGGGAAATTCAACTACGCGGAGAAAATGGAATACTGGGCTTTCATGTGGGGCACCATGGTGATGGCCCTTTCTGGGTTCATCCTGTGGTTCAACAATTTCGCGCTGCGGCATTTCGCGAAATGGGTCACCGACGCCGCCACCGCCGTGCACTGGTACGAAGCGCTCCTGGCTACATTTTCGATCCTGATCTGGCACTTCTATCTGGTGATCTTTGACCCCGCGGTCTATCCGATGGATACCGCGTGGCTCGACGGGAAGATTCCCGCGGACCATTATCGTCACACGCGGCCCGCATATTTCCGCGCCCTGGTGCGTGATGGCTTGCTGGAAACGTCAGAGGAGCCGGAGGACTTGGATACCCCGCCGGAACCCGCGCGCGGCGACGACTAACAGCCGTTTCCAGTGGCGCCTGGATGCAGTTCACTTTTCTGGTTCGAGGCCGAACCGGCTTGCGTCAAGAAACTGCCTCATTCCGATGTGGTAGTGTTTGCCTGGGAGCCAGCCACAATATGCCAATTCACACGATCATCGAGCCTTTTCGCATCAAAAGCGTTGAGCCCATTCGCAAAACGACTCGCGTCGAACGGCAGAAACTCATTGAGGACGCCGGCTACAATCTTTTCCTGGTCGCTTCGGAAGCCATTCTGATTGACCTGCTTACTGATTCCGGCACGTCGGCCATGTCCACCGAACAGTGGGCTGCCATGATGCGCGGAGACGAGTCCTACGCCGGCTCGCCGAGCTTCACGCGCTTCCGCAATTCCGTGCAGGCCATTTTCGGGTTTCGCCACGTGATTCCCACCCACCAGGGCCGCGCCGCCGAACGCATCCTGTTCAACGTGATGTGCAAGAAGGGCGACATGGTCCCCAACAACACGCACTTCGACACCACGCGCGCCAACTGCGAATTTGTGGGCGCCCAGGCGGTTGACCTTCCCATCCCGGAGGCCAAAGAGCCGGCACACCTCCATCCTTTCAAAGGAAATATGGATACCGCGCGCCTGGCGGAATTGATCGAACGAGAGGGCGTGAAGAAAATTCCGCTGGTGATGCTGACGGTGACCAATAATTCCGGGGGCGGCCAGCCGGTCTCGCTCGCCAACATCCGGGAAGTGAAAGCGATCTGCAAGAAACACGGCATCCCGCTGTATATCGACGCCTGCCGTTTCGCGGAAAACGCCTACTTCATCAAATTGCGCGAACCCGGGTACGCGGATAAAACTCCACGCGAAATTGCGCGCGAAATGTTTTCGCACGCCGATGGCTGCACCATGTCCGCGAAAAAGGACGGCCTTGCCAATATCGGCGGCTTCCTCTGCACCAACGACGATATTCTCGCGCAGCAGGAAAAAGATCTTCTGATCCTCACCGAAGGATTTCCAACCTATGGCGGTTTGGCGGGCCGGGATCTGGATGCGATCGCCGTGGGTTTGAACGAAGCGTTGGAAGAGGACTATCTCCATTACCGCATCGCTTCTACGGCGTTTCTGGGAAATCACATCGCGAGCCAGGGTGTGCCCATCGTGCAACCGCCGGGAGGCCACGCGATTTACCTCGATGCGCGCGCGTTTCTTCCACACATTCCGGTTTCGCAATTTCCGGGAGTCGCCTTGGCCGTGGAGCTGTACCTCGAAGGCGGAATTCGGTCCGTGGAAATCGGCACGCTGATGTTCGGCGAACACGCCAGCATGGATCTGGTCCGCCTGGCGATCCCACGACGGGTTTACACGCAGAGTCACATTGAGTATGTGGTGGAAGTGATCCTGGACGTGTGGCGGCGGCGCGCGGCAATTCCGGGGTATGAGCTCGTGCAGCACGCGCCTTTCCTGAGGCACTTTACCGCCCGGTTGAAACCCTTGACACGCTGAGGGTTACTGGTTTTGGAAGCTCTGGCCTCCCTCTTGCTTCATTACCAAGGTGTTGATTGCTGATTCCGGATCCCGCCGGGGCCGAAGCTCCGGGCCTGACCTTCCGCGACAGCCTAACTAATTGACATAGTTAGTCTTACGCGGGTGATAGCAGGTGTCGGCCGTCGTGCTCCATGGCCCGGGTGGCGCTCGATCGCCCCGGACACGAGGGAATCCCCGCAACTGCTGAGTCATCTCGCTCACTGAAAGGCCAAGGAGTTCTTTCCATGAAGCCCAATCCAGAACGTCGAGGTCCCTGCTTAACCGTGGACCAATTGAAGGCCGCCGCGGCGGAAATGCGCGCCATGAATATCGTCAGCATTTTCGCTGCGGGTTCCGGGCACCCCGGTGGCACTCTGTCGGTGATGGACATCGCGGCGGCGCTCTACCTGAACGTCCTCAACCATGATCCTGCGCGCCCGGACTGGCCGGAGCGCGACCGTGTGTTCTGGTCGGCCGGGCACAAAGCACCTGCGCTCTATGTGGCTCTCGGGCGCGCCGGATATTTTCCGCTTGATGAAGTGGTCCTGCTTCGCCAGTTGGGCGCGAATTTCGAAGGCCATCCGAATTGGCTGAAGGTGCCGGGCGTTGAGGTTTCCAGCGGCTCGCTCGGTCAGGGATTGGGCGCCGCCGTGGGCAATGCGCTGGCGGGGAAACTGCGCGGCGCCGGCTACCGCGTGTACGCAATTATGGGCGATGGGGAACAGCAGGAGGGCAGCATCTGGGAAGCCGCGATGTCCGCCGGGCACTACAAACTGGACAACCTCTGCGCCATCATTGACGTGAATCGCCTGCAGATTGATGGCTGGGTCAAGGAAGTCATGAGCGTCGAACCGCTGGCGGAAAAATATGCGGCTTTTGGATGGAACGTGATTGATATCGACGGCCACGACATGCCGCAAATTCTCGATGCCTGTGCGCGCGCGCGCCGGGAGGCCGGCAAGCCGACGGTGATATTGGCGCGGACCATCAAGGGCAAAGGCGTCTCGTTCATGGAGAACGAGGCCAGTTGGCACGGTACTGCGCCAAAGAAAGAACAGTTTGAAAAAGCGTTGCCGGAACTTTTGACCAGCGAATTTCCGCGTTCGCGCGTGGATGCTCTGCTCCAGCACGCCGCAACCAACGCCCGCCAGGTGGCTCAGAATACCAAAGACGGCATCCCGAAATTCCCCCATGAATTCTGGTGGAACTCTCGCGAATCCATGAGAGTGGAGATGGACCCGACGCGCATGGGTTTTGGCCGGGGGCTGGAGCACGCCGGCGAGGATCCCCGCGTCGTTACGCTGCACGCGGACATTTCAGGATCTATCCGCATCACCGATTTCGAAGCCAAGCATCCGGAACGCAAGAATCGCGTGTTCAGCGTCGGCATTGCCGAACAAAATATGATGAGCGTTGCCGCAGGACTGGCCCGCGAAGGTTTCATCCCGGTTACCGGAACGTACGGCGTTTTTGCTTCCGGCCGCGCCTGGGACCAGATCCGGACCACCATTTGCTATTCCAACCTGAATGTGAAAATTGCCGGCGCACATGGAGGGATTTCCGTGGGGCCGGATGGCGCGACGCACCAGGCACTCGAAGAGATCGCATTGACCAGCATTCTGCCGAACATGAATGTGGTGGTGCCTTGCGACTCCGTGGAAACTCAGAAAGCGACCGAGCATTCCCTGCTTTCCCTGGTGGGGCCATGCTACCTGCGCTTTGCTCGCGAAGCTACACCTGTCGTAACCAGCCAGGATACGCCGTACGACTTCGGGGTGGCCAACGTCATTCGTTATCGTGGCGAACAGCCCAGGTTTGCCGACGCGTTCGACACAATTCTCGGCCCGCGCTACCACAACGAACGCGCGCAATTGGCGATCATCACTTGCGGTCCGATGGTGCCGGAGGCGATGCGCGCCGCCTGGATTTTGAAAGAGGAGTATGGGATTGAAACGCGCATCGTGAACGTGCACACAGTGAAACCGCTGGACATCGCCACCATCGTCCGCGCTGCGGAGGAAACCCAGGTTGTGATCACCGCGGAAGAACATCAGGTTGGCGGCTTTGGGAATATCATTGCCGGCGCCATCCTGCAGCACCGGCCGAATTTCCGGCGGCCCCTGCAGTTGGCCATGGTGGGCGTCGCGGACCGATTCGGCGTTTCCGGGAATCCCTGGGAACTGGTGCAGCACTTCGGCCTGACCGCCGAGCACATTGCCAAGCGCGCGCTGGATGTGCTGGACAGGAAGCGGGCTAGTGCGCCGGCGGTGGCGACCGAAATGAGCACGATTCGTTGCGCGCGCTGCGGCGCGAGCGTGCCGATCAGCGAATATGCAAAGGAACTCCCTTTGCCCTCGGACGAGATTTGCGCGGAATGCGACTACCAATCGCTGGAACTCTGCTCGGTTTGCCGCGTCGAGTGGGGCAAGGTGAGCCACAATTCCAACTACGTCTGTCTGGCGTGCCGGGCGAAACCGGTTTTGCGCTAAAATTCCCGGACTCACAGCGAACTCTCATCCTCGCGCTTCCACCGAGTGCGAAACCCGTTTGTGTCGGGTATCCTTAGGCCCATGGCCAACCTGACGATTGACCCTGGCCTCAAGATCCAGTGTCCCCGCACGGCGCTCGGATTTCTGACCGCGCGCGTAACCGCTTCCGCGACACCCCACGCACTGCTCGAAGAAATGAAAGTGCGGGAAACTGAAATCCTGCACCTTTCGGAACCTCGCGCGCTTCTCGAGTCCCCAAAAATCCTCGCAACGCGGGCCGGATACAAGGCACTGGGGAAAGATCCGGCGCGTTATCGCGGCTCCGCGGAAGCTCTGCTGCGGCGGATTATCACCGGCAAAGGATTTCCGCAAATCAACGCGGTGGTCGATATTATCAATCTCGTGTCCGTCGAAAGCCGCTTGCCGATAGGGCTCTATGACCTGGCGCGCGTGAAGGGCGACATGGTATTTCGCGCGGGCCGGGCGGGGGAAACCTACAAGGGCATCGGCAAATACGATCTCAACCTGGAGGGATTGCCGGTTTTTTCAGATGCGGAAGGCCCGCATGGCAGCCCCACGAGCGATTCGGAGCGCACCATGGTCACTTCTGCCACACAAAACGTCGCCGCCATTTTTGTTTCGTTCGGTGGCGCCGAGGGGCTGGAATCTTCGTGTCAGCGGATGACTTCTCTTTTTCAAAAGTACGCCCAAGGCGAAGACGTTCAGTTTCAAATACGCTGGTGACTCACTCGACCGACACATCGGCGGGCCCGTCTGAATCCGCAGTGGGGCGTCGGCTTGCGGGCGGGCCTGGTATTTTGCTGGCTTTTTTGTGGGGCCTGGCGGAGGCCACGGTTTTCTTCGTCGTCCCTGACGTGTTTTTGTCACTGGCCGCCATTCTGGGAGGATGGCGCACCTGGCGCCACATTCTCGCGGCTGTTTGCGGGGCGCTTCTCGGGGGTGCGCTGCTATTTCAGTGGGCGCAGGTGAGACCGGCACAAGCGCACGCTTCCGTTGCGCGTGTCCCGTTCATCCGCGAAAGCATGTTCACCAAAGTCGATGAAGGACTGCGCCGCCAGGGGCTTTCGGCTGTCTTTTTCGGTTCGATCACCGGCATTCCGTACAAACTCTACGCTGTCGAAGCACCAACGTTTTGCTCTTGGCGGGATTTTCTTCTGGCCACGCCGGCGGCGCGTGCCGTGCGCTTTCTGGCGGTATGGCTTGTGTTTGGGGGAATCGCCGCGTGGCTGCGGAAGCGCCGGAATTGGCGGACGTGGCAACTCGTGGGTGTGTACGCCGCTGTGTGGGTTGTCGTTTACACCTTTTATTGGGGCCGCATCGTGCTTCACTGAAGAGTTCCGAGTAGGATGAAGTCAGCGACATGTCCAGCATCTACGGTCTGAAACCCAAATTCCAGAATTTCCTTCGCCCTGTCACGAACGGCCTTGCTCGCGCGGGTGCAACCGCAAACCAAGTCACGCTGACGGCCATGCTGCTCTCTTTTGCCGCGGGCGCCGTTATTTTCCATTACCGTTCGCAACACGCCCTTCTGCTCCTTCCGATTGTGCTTTCTCTGCGCATGGCGCTGAACGCGATCGATGGCATGCTGGCTCGCGAGCACAATCAGAAGACGGCTCTAGGCGCAATCCTGAACGAGCTCGGCGACGTTTTTTCAGACTCCGCTCTTTATCTGCCGCTGGCGGTGGTTCCTGGTTTTGCGCCCCTGCTGGTCGTGTTGATCGTGTTGCTGGCGGTCCTCAGCGAAATGACCGGCGTCATCGGCGCACAGATTGGCGCCTCGCGCCGTTATGACGGCCCGATGGGTAAAAGCGACCGCGCGTTTGTGTTTGGCGCCTTGGGATTGCTTCTCGGGCTGAACTTGCCTATCGTTCCTGTAGTTCGCTATGTGCTTTGGTTAGTGCTTGCGTTGTTGCTTCTGACCATTCTCAATCGATCGCGCGGTGCGCTCGCCGAGCTCCGGGGACCTGCCTGTCGATGAACAACCGGATTCATCCCATCGCCAGCCTTCTGGCAGCCGTCGCGCGCGGAATCAGCGGCGTGCAGGTTCAGTGGGCCGGATGCGAACCGGATGAACGCCAGCGCATTTACTTTGCGAATCACAGCAGCCACCTCGATTTTGTCGTACTCTGGTCCGCGCTTCCCTCGGAGATCCGCGCCCGAACTCGCCCCATCGCAGCAAAAGATTATTGGGAGGAAACGCCGCTGCGCCATTACCTGACGAGAAATGTTTTTAATGCGGTGCTCCTCGAACGCGGTTCGATGGCCAAGGCGAAGAGCCCGGAGGAGGCGCATTTCGTGGGGCGACATCTGATCGAGGAAATGGCTGAGGCCCTGGGCACGGAATATTCCCTGATTCTATTCCCAGAGGGCACGCGAGGCACGGGTGAAAAGGTCGGACCCTTCCGCTCCGGCCTGTACCATCTGGCATTGCGGCGTCCGGATGTCGAGCTGGTCCCCGCCTATCTCGAAAACCTGAATCGCATTCTGCCCAAGGGGGAATTTCTGCCCGTGCCGATGTTGAGCCTGCTCACATTTGGCAAACCGCTGCAGGTTGAACTGAATGAGGAGAAAGATGTTTTTCTTGAACGCGCGCGTGAGGCAGTTGCCAGCCTTAGCCGGATTGGGCCGGGGTGATGTTCTCTTCCATCCATGACGCGAAGCTCGCCTTGCTGTATGGCGGTGTATTGTTGCTGTTGGTCGTGTCCACGGTGATTGGCAGGATCCTGAAGCGCCGCCACCGCGCGGATGCCAGCCGGACGACCATTGACAATCTGAATGCGCGGATTCGCGCGTGGTGGAAGATGTGTGCCATCTTCGCCGTCGCGATCCTGATCGGGCGCGTTGGATCGCTCATTCTGTTCGGTATCATTTCCTTCCTGGCGATGCGTGAGTACATGACGCTGGTACCCACCCGCCGCGGTGATCACCGCACGCTCTTCTGGAGTTTCTTTGTCATCATGCCGCTGCAGTACTACCTCATCGGCATCCAGTGGTACGGTTTCTTCGCCATCATGATTCCCGTGCTGGCCTTCGTTTTTGTTCCCGCAAGCATCGCGATTGCCGGAGACACAGAACATTTCCTGGAGCGCGCCGCGAAAATTCAGTTTGGCATCATGGTGTGCGCCTATTGCTTGAGCCACGCCCCGGCGCTGCTGCTGCTGAAGATTCCCGGATTCGAAGGCCACGACGCGCGCCTGCTTCTCTACCTCGTGATCGTGGATCAGATGAGCGACGTTTTGCAGTACGTTTGGGGCAAGCTCCTCGGCAAGCACAAGATCGCCTGGCGCGTGAGCCCGAACAAAACTTGGGAAGGCTTTGTGGGCGGCGTCTTGAGCGCCACCCTGCTGGGAACCGCGCTGTGGTGGGCCACCCCGTTCACCCCGCTGCAATCGGCGAGAATGTCCCTGATGATTTGCATCCTGGGTTTTGCGGGCGGCCTGGTGATGAGCGCCATCAAGCGCGACATCGGCATCAAGGACTTTGGTGTAGTGATCGAAGGGCACGGCGGCATCCTCGACCGCATCGATTCACTCTGTTTTGCCGCGCCAATCTTTTTCCACCTGGTTCGCTATTATTTTGTGCCTTAAGGAAATCGCCTTCAGCGCGTGGCTTGTTCGACTGTCGGTGCTTCGGCGTGCTTGGACTTCAAGAACCCCCGCGCGGCCAGCAGCTCCGCATTGAGCAGCGCAGCGCCCGCCGCGCCGCGTATCAGGTTGTGTGAAAGCAGCGTGAGTTTTACGTCCAGCAGGGGACACTCGCGCACCCGGCCGACCACTGCGGCCATGCCATGCCCGGTGTTAGCGTCCTTTCGCGGTTGCGGGCGGTCCTCGCCGTCATGCACAACGACTGGATGTTTCAACCCGGTCGGCAAAGACGCCAGTTCTTCAGAGACCTCGAAGTTACGCAGCGCTTCCCGTACCTCGTCGATCGTTGCCGTCTTTTTCAGGCGCACCGAAACGCATTCCAGGTGCCCGTCCACCACCATCACCCGATTGCAGTGCGCGCTGATTCCCAGGCCCGCGGAAATGAAGCGGTTGCCATCCCACTTCCCCAGGAGTTTCTGCGGCTCGGCTTCCATCTTCTCTTCCTCCCCGCTGATGTACGGAACCACGTTTCCGAGCGCGTCCAGGGACGGCACGCCGGGGTACCCTGCGCCCGAAACTGCCTGCATGGTCACGACAAACAGTTTTTCCAGTCCAAACGCGTCGGCCAGTGGTTTCAGCACCAGCACCAGGCCCGCGGTCGAGCAATTCGGGTTGGTCACGATGAATCCGGTATCGTACCCGCGATTCTTCTGCTGCCATGGAATACAGTCCACGTGCGCCGCATTCACTTCCGGGATCAACAACGGCACGTCCGCATCCATCCGGTGGTTCTTCGAGTTGCTCACCACCGGATAGCCCGCACGCGCAAATTGCTCTTCCGCTTCGCCGGCCACCGAGGAGTCCAGCGCCGAAAAGACAAAATCGCAATCGAGGGTTGGCTCCAGATCTTTCACCACCAGACCGCGCGCGCGTTCCGGCACCGGTCCTTCCAGATGCCAGCGCGATGCTTCCGCGTAAGTCTTGCCAGTGGATCGCTCGGAAGCCGCCACGGCGGTCAACTCAAACCATGGATGATCCGTCAGCAGCTTCACAATGCGTTGTCCAACCATTCCGGTAGCGCCCAAAACGCCCGCGCGCCATTTTCTGGTGTTTGCTCGAGCGTTCATGCCAAACCTCCGTCTAATTGAGAGCCAATCCGAGTGCCGCGCGCGTGGGGTTTGAAGGTGTTTCGCACCCACACGGTCATCTCCGTCTGCGCCGCCAGGGGCAGCACATGGGGATGCAGCACTTTCGCGCCACTGGCCGCCAGCGCGTGCGCTTCGTCATAGCTTAATTCGTGCAAGAGCTTTGCTTCCGCCGACTCGTTCGGATTCGCCGTATATATTCCGTCCACATCCGTCCAGACCACAAGTTCCTCCGCATTCACCACGTGGGCCACCAGCGCTCCGGAAAAGTCCGAACTGTTCCGTCCTAGTGTGGTGATTCGTCCATCCTGCGTCGCGCCAAGGAAGCCCGTAACCACTGGCACGATTCCTGCTTCGAGCAGCGGCAGCAGAATTTCCCGGCCGCGCCGCCGCGTGAGTTCCAGTTGTGGCGTGGCGTCTCGGAAATTGTCGCATGTCAGCACAAAATCCGATGAGGCCACCGGTACAGCCAGAACGCCAATCTTCCTGAGCGCGGCGGCAAACAGCCGGGCCACGTAGCGCTCTCCGAACGAAGCCAGCCGGTCCAGCAGAGACCCGCTGACTTCCACCCGCTGGCGCAATGGGGTGTCATGCAGGAGATCGCCATTTAGAAATTCCAGCTCCTGTTCTACGTGGTCATACTCGTCAGGCGCCAGTTGCAGCTCCCGCAACGTCGCCAGGTGCAACTCCGCGATGGCTTCCGCCTCCGTACGGGCTTGCGAATTTCGCCTCTCGCTCAGCAGGTTTCCGACGCGCAACAAGCGGTCGGTCACCCCCTTCATGGCGGATACCACCGCCGTCACCGGCCGTACCTGAGCTTCTTCCCTCACCAAGTGCGCCGCATGGAGCAATCGCTCCGCTCCAAGCAACGAACTGCCTCCGAACTTGAAGGCAATGACGTTCTCTCGTAATGGGTATTCGGCCGGGAGCACAAACACGTTCTCGAGGCTGCCGCCTAGTTTGGGAGGGCCTGACTCACCCTCCGTGCTGGCGCTGACTTCCTGCTGTTCCGGGCTCATGGGTACCGCTCCTTGGTTTTTACCGCCGGAGCGTCTCTGGAGGGGGGCTGAAAGGAAAAACCCACCGCCAGGTTCGCTTCTGGCGGTGGGTTTGGAAACTTTGTCTAGCTGGCTAGCTGTTTCTCCCCGCGCCCGAAGCGATGGTAGTGCGCATAATAGTCGTCGTAGTCGACTTAGCGGACTTCGTCGACGGGGAGGAGATTCGCTTCGTGGCAACAGCCAACATATCGAAAGAATACCACGGCTCCCCCGATTTCCAAGGGGAATTTATGGGCAGATTTTCATGCTGGTTCGAGGGAGGGCATTCACCGAACATCGCGCCGCCCCTAAGCCTCAAAAAGCAAGCTGGAACACGTCAGTCCCGATTCGGCCTTCTGTAATTCGCTGATATCCAGTGACAGGACTTTGAAGCCTTGTGCCTCGATCTTTGCCCTGGTTTTCGGGAAGGACGCGGGAAAGATCACCGAATCGCCGATCGCCAGGGCGTTCCCAGCGTGCGGTTCCGTGGGGTCCACATCCACCCAATCAAACCCATCCATTCGTTTCCAGCCGAACCAGGGCCGGTTTGCCAGTAAGGTGTTTCGGCCGAGATAGGTGACCGCTGATTTCAGGTGCAGGCATCCTGTGACCGGCACTCCCGTCACCCCGTATCCGTAATGGTCCAGGATCGCAGCCAGTTGCCGGATCCCTTCGGGATTCGAGCGGGCGGTAATGCCCACGAACACTTTCTTGCCCGCGCGCAGAACGTCTCCGCCTTCCAGGGTAGCTGGCAGTTTGACATACGCCAGTTTGCGATATTGCTCGAGCGCAGCGGCCAGCGTCGGCGCTTCCTTTCGCCGCGTCTCCGTGCCCAGTGGGCAGATGACTGCCACTTCATCGAGCACGATCGCCGGATCTTCGACGAACATCGAATCCGGCAGCTCCGGTTCCTCTGGCAGGGAGATGACCCGCGCGCCCAGTTTGCCTAACAGCTCTTCGTAGGCATGGTGCTGCGCGCGCGCCTTGGCCATGTCGATGGGCTTTCGCTCGATGAAACTCAGCTCGCAACTCGCCAGCGCGGAACTAACTTCTCGGGTGATGGCGGTCAGCATTTTGTGAATGTACCAGAGAACGCGCAGGAATGGCATGTCTCGCGCCCCTGCGGTATTTCGGCTGGTTGTAGCCGTTTGCGATTCTCGATAGACTCCAAGCGTCATCTTTCCGTGAGCAAAAAGGAGTTTTTGGCCATGTCTGACGTTGTGCGCAAGATCATTGCCCTCTCGATTCTCATCATCGGTGCGGGGCTGCTGTGGGCTGGGAGACGCTCGTACACAGACGCGGCAGACGCCAAGAACGAAATGGATGCGACCATCGCCTACGCGCGCGAACGCGCCGCCTCGAGTGATCCTCGCTTGAAGGGCGCCTATAGCTTCGAGCGCGGTGGCTGGGTGTATGCCCATCTCGAAGGCGACCCGGCAACCATCGGCTTCCAGCACGGCTACCTGCTCGCCAAGGAAATCGAAGATGCGTTTCCCGCCGTTTCTGTCGGCATGATGCACACCACCCAGCGCGACTGGCCCTTCTTCCGCCAGGTGGCCCGCGAAATGCTCTGGCCCAAGATCGACCTGGAATATCAGCAGGAGCTGCAGGGAATCGCGGAAGGGCTCCACGCGCGCACCGGCTCCTCGCTCGACGTCTATGACATCGTGGCGCTGAATTCCTTCGAGGAAGTCCCGGACTACTATGTGCCCTGGCTGGACAAGCAGGAAAAGAAACCGGAGGCGCCGAATTTAAAGAGCCCTGGCAATTGCAGCGCTTTTGTCGCCACCGGAAGCTGGACCAAGGACGGGCAGATCGTCATTGCCCACAACAATTGGACGAATTACAAGAATGGCGAACGCTGGCGCATCATTTTTGACATTCAGCCCGCTCACGGCTACCGCATTTTGATGGACGGTTTCCCCGGTGTGATCGCCAGCGACGACGATTTCGGCATCAACAGCCAGGGTTTGATGGTCACGGAAACCACCATCACGCAATTTGAAGGCTGGGATCCCAACGGCAAGCCCGAATTCATGCGCGCCCGCAAAGCACTGCAATACGCGGGTTCCATCGACGACTACACGCGCATCATGCTCGACGGCAACAATGGCGGCTATGCCAACGACTGGCTGCTCGGCGACCGCAAGACCGGCGAAATCGCCCAACTAGAGCTCGGGTTGAAAGCTTACAAGTTGTGGCGCACCAAAGACGGTCTTTTCGCGGGCTCCAACTGGGCGCGCGATCCCAAAGTTTTGAAATTGGATACCCCGCAATTCGATCCCAACAACATGGAATCTTCACCCAACGCCCGCCGGGCCCGCTGGGAACAGTTACTCAATGAAAATAAGGGGAAAATCGATGTTCCGCTCGCGCAGCAGATGCTGGGCGACCATGTCGACTCGTTCGAAAAAAAGACCGGGGCCAACGAGCGCACCCTTTGCGGCCACGTGGATGTCTCCCTGCGCGGAGTTCCGGAGTGGGGCTACACCCCGTATTATCCCGGCGGGGCTGTGCAAGGCAAGGCGGCGGACTCGACGATGGCAAAGGACATGCGCCTGGTGGCCCGCATGGGGCATCCTTGCGGAGAGGATTTTCTTGCGAAGCCATTTCTCGCGGCGCATCCCGACTACGCCTGGCAGGAACCGTACCTCCGCGACATGAAAGCAGGTCCTTGGACCATGTTTCGCTCCGGCGAGGGCGCCGAAATAGGGAAGTAAGCCAAAAATAAGGGCACCGTCGGGCACTCACTCAGTGTCCGGCGCTTTCCGGAACCACGGATATCTCGACGCTCGATGGGTATTCCTTCGACCGGTAAATCTTCTGGGTTGCTTTCTGGTAGTCGGATTCCTTGGCTTCGAAAATATTCGGCACAAACTTCTGCGGATTGCGATCGTAGAGCGGGAACCATGTGCTCTGCACCTGCACCATGATGCGGTGGCCTTTGTGGAAGACATGATCGGCCGTATGCAGGCTGATTGTGTAGGGCGTGATTTCTCCCGCCACAAGCGGTTCCGGCTGTTCGTACGATTTCCGGTAGCGCCCGCGAAAAATCTCGTCGGCAATCATTAACTCATAGCCAGAGAGTTTCCAGTCCGATTCCACCTTTTGCGGGTAGACGTCGATCAGCTTCACTACCCAGTCGCTGTCCGTGCCTGTCGTTGACGCGAACAGCTTGGCAGTCACTTGTCCGGCGATGGTTACGTCGTCCTGCAATTCGTCGGTCTGCCAGGTGAGCACGTCCGGACGGTTGTCCACGAACCGTTGGTCCTGCACCAGCCACGTGTACCAACTACCGGGATGATCACTGGGATAGGTCATGTCCACGGGCCGGTGACGGTAAGGTACCGGGTGCGCGGGATCGCTCACGTAGCTGTCAAACGCCGCCGGACCCTTTGCCTTTGGCGCGTCGAAGGAGAGTTTCCCATCTGCCCCAAAATAAAGATTCTCTTTCTGCGCTTCTTTCGGCGGCCAAGCGTCGAAACTGGTCCAGGTGTCGCTGCCGGTCTGGAACAGCAGCGCCTCTTTCAACGGCAGGCTGCCTTTATCGTGCAGCCAGTAGGCGAACCACGGGGCCTCCACCTTTTGCCGGAAATACTCCGCGGTGTTCGACCCAAAGGGAATCTCGCCGAGGGTGTCCCCCGCGCCATGCGCCCAGCCACCGTGATTCCACGGCCCCACGACGACATAATTCAGGTGCTTTGAATCAGACTTCTCCAGTGTCTCGTAGGTGCGCATCGGCCCGTAGAAATCTTCCTGGTCCCACCATCCCGCCACGTTCAGGTTCGGCACGGTTGGCGCTTTCAGCGAATTCTCGACCGCATGGACTTGCCAGAAATGGTCGTACGTCGGATGGTTCACGAAATTGCTCCACGTGGGAATTTCTCCGTGGAAATAGCGCGCGTCCGCGTTCTTTAGCACGCCTAGCCGCAAAAACCAGTCGTACAAGTCGAATGTGTTGTACTCAAAACTGAAATTTTCCTTCGTAGTTTCCATCAGCGCCGCATATTCGAAGCCGTAGCTCAGCCGGAACGCTCCATTATGAAAGAAATCGTCGCCCATCCAGGCGTCGCCCATGCACGCCTGCTCCGAAACCGCTTTCAGTGCCGGGTGTGGATTCACCATGGCCATGTCCGAGAGAAATCCGCCATAGGAAATCCCCCGCACGCCCACCCGCCCGTTGTTTTTCGCCACGTTCTTCACTAGCCAGTCGATGGTGTCGTAGGTGTCCGTGCTTTCATCCACTCCCTTGGCATCCTTCGGGTCGTGCAGCGGACGGTTCATCTCGAACTTTCCTTCCGACCCGTATCGACCCCGAATGTCCTGATACACAAAAATGTAGCCATCGGCATAGAGGTCCTGAGCGGCAAAGAGGTGGCCCGTAAAGCCTTCCGGTCCGCCGGAGACGCCATACGGCGTGCGCTCCAGAAGTATGGGTAGCGGTCCCTGCGCATCGCGCGGCGTGTAGATTTCCGTGTGCAGCTTCGTGCCGTCCCTCATCGGGATCATCACTTCTTTTTTCTCGAAGAGATTCGCCAGGTCCGGCCGCGCCGATTTTTCTTCTTGCGCACCAGTGGCTATCGCCAGCGTCAGCACGCCCACCGCAACCCACATCGCGTTTCGCATCGCTCTCATCCGGTCCCTCGCTGTACCCTCAGTTATTTTCAGACGCGCATAAAAAATCGCCGTGAGCATACCACACGGTGATTTCCGTGCGGCTACTTCGTGGTAAGAAGGAGGGGAGTCAGTTCGTTTCGTTGGAGAGCGCGCCGCTTTCGCCAGACCTCGGACTCTGTGTAGGTGATCTGGTGATCGGCCAACCCTGGCTGGTTTATTCGAAAGACGTGCCTGACCTTCCATTTGGTCGACGGGCACAATGAAGTGAATCTCAGCTCTTCACCATCCCGGCGCACGTTTGAAATGACCAATTTCTCTCCGTCACCCAGATCTACGCCGCTCACAACGAATTTCCCATTACTGAGAGAAATCGTATATATATGACAGCCGTCGTTGAGTAGTCTGGGTCCGACTTTTGAACCCAAGTCCCCACAAGCGAGTGATTTCGTTTTTGCTTCACGCGGCGGCCTCAGGAGTTTGTTGCTTAGCATCCCTATTAATCCCTTTGCGTGCCAGATAATCAACCAAAATCGCGGGTTCCTTTTGCCACGGCGTTCGTGTTATCCCGTGTGGTCCTGGCGGGCCAGCTCTGCTAAAATATGTGTTTGTAGACCGCACCTGTAACCGATGAAGAAAGGGATTCGTCCGGGCTGCTGGTTGTATCAGCAGCTATTTTTGTCTTAAGACGCTTTTACGAACATGACCCAAGAGATTCGCAATATCGCCATCATCGCCCACGTAGACCACGGCAAGACCACGCTGGTCGACACCATGCTCCGGCAGAGCGGCATCTTTCGCGCCAATCAGGCGGTCATCGAGCGCGTGATGGACTCTAACGACCTGGAGCGCGAGCGCGGCATCACCATTCTGGCCAAGAATACCGCCCTGTTTTTCCACGACACCAAGATCAACATCGTGGACACCCCCGGCCACAGCGACTTCGGCGGGGAAGTCGAACGCGCCCTGCGCATGGTGGACGGCGTGGTTCTTCTCGTCGACGCCAGCGAAGGTCCGCTCCCGCAGACCCGCTACGTGCTCCAGAAGGCGCTTGCCGCCAAGCTTCCCCCGGTGGTCGTCCTCAACAAGATCGACCGCCCCGACGCGCGTCCCGAAGAAGTTCTGAACGAAATCTACGATCTCTTCATCGACCTGGACGCCACCGAGGATCAACTCGATTTCCCCATCGTCTATACCAACGCCCGCGCTGGCGTGGCTCACCGCAAGGTGGGCGATGACTCCAAGGATTTGCTTCCTCTGTTCGAAGCCATCGTCAACAAAATCCCCCGGCCGACAGGCGATCCCGAGGGAGTCCTGCAGCTTCAGGTCACCAATCTCGACTATTCCGAATTTCTGGGACGTCTGGCGATCTGCCGCGTCTTCAACGGCACGCTGAATCGCGGCGAAGAAGTCGGCATCAGCAAGCTGGACGGCAAGCTCATCTCCACCAAGATTACGAAGCTGTACACCTTCCGCGGGCTCGAGCGCGATGAAGCTGACACGGTGGTGGCTGGTGACATCGTGGCCATTGCCGGAGTCGAAGGCATTCAGATCGGCGAGAGCATTACTTCGCTCGAAAATCCGTCGCCGCTTGAGCCGTTGACCATCGACGAGCCCACGCTGGCCATGATTTTCAGCGTCAATTCCGGCCCGCTCTGCGGCCGCGAAGGCACTTACCTTACCTCCCGCGACCTCCGCGATCGCCTGGCGAAAGAACTGCTCACCAACGTTTCCATCCGCGTGGAAGACACTGACACGCCAGAATCCTTCCGCGTTCTCGGCCGCGGCGAATTGCAACTCGCCATTCTGATTGAGACCATGCGTCGCGAAGGCTTTGAACTCGTGGTCGGCAAGCCGGAAATTGTGGTGCGCAACGAAAACGGCAAGAAGCTCGAGCCGGTCGAGCGCCTGGTGATCGACATCCCCGAAAATTTCATCGGCATCATCATGGAAACCATCGGCAGCCGCCGTGGGGAAATGCTGAAAATGAGCAATCACGGCTCAGGCCGCGTGCGCCTGGATTTCAAAATTCCCTCGCGCGGCTTGATTGGCCTGCGCAGCCAGCTGCTCACGGACACCCGTGGCACGGCCCTCATCCATTCCATTTTCGACGGCTGGATGGAGTACGGCGGGGATATGGCGCTGCGTCCCACCGGCGCGCTGGTCGCGGATCGCCCCGGCGTTTCCACGGCTTATGCGCTCTGGGGTTTGCAGGAACGCGGCGAACTCTTCATTGGCCCGGTCATCGAAGTGTACGAAGGCATGGTGGTAGGCGAAAACTCGCGCGAGCAGGATATGGAAGTGAATGTCACCAAGGAGAAGAAGCTAACCAATATGCGCTCTTCCTCCGCGGACGAGGCCATCCGCCTGATCCCGCACCGCGTCCTCAGCCTGGAACAGGCCATCGAGTTCATCGCCGACGACGAACTCGTAGAAATCACTCCCAAATCCATCCGCCTGCGCAAGAAAGTGTTGCAATACAACAAGCGTCCACGCCGCTGGCAGGAGATTCGCGCCAGCCAGGAAGCCGCGAACTAGGCGGTACCGATCGCTTCCAGCTTCCGCTGGACACCGATCATGTCGTCGCCGGCGTTGTTCACGATGACCAGATCGAACTTGAACTTTTGCCCGGCGAGCCATTTGTCAAATTTGTAGCCCGGAACCCATTGTCCGCCAACCAGGGTCGTCTTTGTCACGTTGGGAACTGGCTGGCCGTTCCAGGTGATGTGGCCCACGATTGAGTCGTACTTCGTTGCGCGAATCGCATCGAGAATCGAGCCGGGCGAGTCCACGTCCTTTGAACGTTTCAGGACATCCAGCGCCACTTCGAATAGCGCGTGGTGAAAACCGATCGGCTGGGTCCATTGTTTCTTCGTCTCGTCTTCGTAGGCTGCACAAAGTTCCGCGGCGTTCTCTCCCGTGAGTCCCGATTTGAACGGAAAACTCGGTGACCACCAGATTTCCGTGGTCAAGTCGGCTCCGCGTGCGCCGAGTGCTTCCACGGCTTCCGGAAAGAGCAGGGCCTTCGCGACCGTCGCGACCTTGGGTGCGAATTTTGCGTCGGCCGCCTGCTTCCAGAAAGTGGCAAAGACAGGAGGGGGCAGCACACCGGTAAGAATCTCGACCTTTTCATCCTTGAACCGCTTAATCTGTTGCGAAAAATCCTGGGTGGTCAGCTCGAACCGCCCGGGATCCACCAGTTTGAATCCCCGGGCCTGCAAGGTGCCGGGGAATCCAAATTTTGCATCGGAATACGCCGCGCCTTCGGCGTCATTGGGCCACAGGGCGCCGACCACCTTATTTGTGGAAATGTCTGTCCACATATTCGCAAAAACTGAAATCAAGTCCTCGAGTCCCCAGAAGAAGTGATAGGTCCAACGAAAGCCCTTTTCGGCTTTGCCGCCGCGCCCGAAGAAGTAGGATTGCCACGGGCTATCGGTCGTGATGCAGGGCACTCCGTTCGCCTCGCACGCATCGCTGACGGGGTTGACGGTCTCGCCGGTGCTCGACGCCAACATCAGGTCGACGTGCTCGGTTTTGATGAGCCCCAGCGCCACCTCGGCGGCGCGATCCCTCTTCGACTGGCTGTCTTTCTCGATAATTTCTATGGGGTGCGATACGCCGTTGATTACCAGGCCCTCGGCGACCAGTTTGCGGACGCGGGAAAGGATGAAATCGTTGGCCTCTCCGAAACGTCCCAGGACACCGGTTCGCGGAGCCACGAATCCTATCTTAATGGTGCGGTCGGATGTGTGTGCGGGCCTGCCCAGCAGCAGGTGGGGAGCGGCCAGCGCTACCAATCCGGTAGCGGCCGACTCTTGCAGGAAACGCCTGCGGTCTACGCTCGAGCGATACTTTCCCTGCTTACGTGCCTCAGCACCCTTGCTCATTTTCATTTCTTGTCCTCCCGCGAACAGGCAATCACACCGGCGGTACTTCGCATTCGAACCACCCAATGAGCTGCCATAGGAAACTGACTGAGGGGCCTTACTTCCTCAATCAATATAAGGAGAAAGCCCGTGGCCCAGCGGAATTTCACCGGGCAGAGTACAGCGGGAGTAACTACGAGCCATGGATTTGAGAATTGCTCCTTTGATAGCCCTCCGGCTCTGCGTCTCATTTCTTGCCAGGGGCGCGCGTTTAGCGCACAATCGCCTGTTCACGAGGTGTTTTATGCGCGTTTTTCTGCTTCTTCCTCTGGCTGCTCTGTTCGCTACCATTCCCTTCGTGCATGTCGGTTCCACGGCGGCGCCGGGTTCGCCCGTCATGCCGTTGCCGCAATACGATTCCTCCGGCGCGCTCCTCCAGCCAAGGAATTTTGAACACTGGACGTTTGTAGGCTCGAACATTGGGATGAGCTACGACACCGGCGAACACACGGGCCCGGGTGAATTTCACAATATCTACACGCAAGCGGAAGCTTTTGACACTTACAAGGCCACCGGCAAGTTCCCGGATAACACCATGTTCCTTCTGGTCGTCTACCAGCCGGCGCAAAAAGTGTCCATCAACAAGGCCGGTTATTTCGAGGGAGAGTTCACGGGCCTCGCGGTTTCCGTGAAGGATCCATCCCGGTTCAAGGACGGCTGGGCGTATTTCTCATTCGGTGAAGGCGGCAACCTCTCCGAAGCTGCCAAGGCGTTACCCTCACCCATGTGCTTCGCATGCCATGATCAGCACGCCGACGACGATCATGTCTTCGTGCAGTTCCACCCTGTGCTGCGCCAGGCGCGCCACAAACCGCTGCCTTGATCACGATCTACTGAGACCGTAAACTATCCTCGCGAACGGTTTTGGCTCCCTTGGGTAGCGCTCCTCTCCCCAGCCTTCGGGACGAGCTCCCTTTTTCGCGAAAGGCCTGTAATCGGTCCAGCCCATGGGGCTGGTGCTTGTCTATACTTAAGGATCACGACAAATTTGCCAGGAGGAGAACATGCCTGAAGCCAAAGGAATGTGGGAAGGGCTGATGGACTTTTCGTTTCGTACGTGGGCCACGCCGCGAATGTTGAAATTCTTGTACGCGCTCCACCTGCTCGTTGGGCTCATTGTGGGGGTGGCGTGGGTCGTGTTGGAATTCGAGCAGGCTCCGGTGCAGGGCCTGCTGGCGCTTCTCGCCGCTCTGATCGGTTATGTCTTCTGGATCTTCTACTGCCGTATGGTCCTGGAAGTACTCGCCGCAATCTTCCGCATGGCGGATGCCATCGCGCCGGATCGCAGTTCTGAGGCGCAACACTGATCGGGGAAATTTACCCCTCCCGAGAGCGCCAGATACAAACTGGTGCTCGGGCGAACACCTGGGCTGGCATCTTCCCGGCCCCGGGTGCCGGTCTTGGCATTTCCCCTGCGCCGTGATTTGATGTACAGTAACCCACTAAACGCTTCCGCCCTATATGGGTGCACTTCTATTTCAAGCGTGTCCAGCAATTATAGGAAGCTAACGTTACCGGGTCAGGGACGGTGCACTTGAACTTGTCGAACCAGGTTTCTTCGAACGGGCACTCTTCGTGCGCCACCATTTCCGCGTCCGCCACCGCGCTGCCTCCATTCCTGATCACGCGCGAGGACGTGAAATATTACATGGGCCGGGTCTTTGACATCCCCGAACGCCGCTTGGAAGCCATGATGGCAATCGTGGACAACGCCCAGGTTCACCAGCGGCACGCGATATTCCCCATCGACTATACGATTGAACCGCGCGCGCTGGCGCAGACCAATAACGAATATATTGAGCACGCCGTAAAACTGGGCCGCGAGGCGGCCGAAAAGTGTCTCGCCAAGGCCGGTCTCCGCCCCCAAGACATTGACCTTATCATCACCGTCTCCTGCACCGGGTTCATGATCCCCTCGCTGGATGCCCACCTGATCAAGCTGATGGGTTTCCGCTCCAACATCCGGCGCATGCCCTTCACTGAACTCGGTTGTGCGGCTGGCGCCATGGCCATTTCTCGCGCCGCGGATTTCATCAAGTCGAATCCCGGCTCCAATGTCCTGATCATTTCTGTGGAGCTGCCTTCGCTTACCTTTCAGCGCAAAGACATTTCGCAAGCCAATCTGATTTCTTCGATCCTGTTCGGCGACGGCGCCGCGGCCGTGATTGTCACCGGACAGGACAAACCCGGCCCGCGCGTCCTGGTCACAGAGACTTACACCTTTCCCGACTCCCTCGGTGCCATGGGCTTCGATCTGCGCGATTCCGGCTTCCACATCCTGCTCGCCAAAGACGTTCCGGAAATGATCGGCGCTCAGATCAAGGAGCTCGTGCACGGCTTCCTCGAGCGTCACGGCAAAACTCGCCAGGACATCAAGGGCTGGATTCTCCACCCCGGTGGCGCGCGCTTGCTCGGAAATGTGGAAGAAAAATTAGGCCTGTGCAAGTGCGATACCCAGCCTTCGTGGGATATTCTCGCCAACGTTGGCAATCTCTCGAGCGCCACCATCCTCTTTATCCTTGAGGAGTGGCTCGAGAAACGCCCCCTTCATGCAGGCGAGCATGCCCTGGCCGCTGCGTTCGGTCCAGGCTTCAGCGCGGAGTTCTTGTTGCTGCAATGGAATTAAGTGTCAAAGTCTACCTCGGCCTCCTGCTTGTGGTTGCGCTCTTGCGTATTTATGAACTCCAGATCTCCCGCCGCCACCAGCGCGAGATGGTGGCCCGCGGCGCCTCCCGCGTGCTCGATCCCGTTTTCCGCCCGATGGTGGCGCTGCACACGGGCGTCCTCCTGGGCGCCGCGCTCGAAGTGGTGTTCCTCCATCGCCCGCTCTATCCCGAACTGGCAGCCATCTGCTTCGTTATTTTTCTTGCCGCAAACGTGGTTCGCTGGTGGGTGATTCGCACGCTCGGGGAGCATTGGAATGTGGAGGTGATGAACTCCACCGGCATGGGCGTCATTACCACCGGACCGTTCCGTTATGTCCGCCACCCAAACTACGCCGCCGTTTTTGTGGAAATGCTGGTGCTTCCGCTCATTCATGGTGCGTGGATTACAGCCACCGTCGGTTCCGCCGCCCATATTCTGGTTCTGTCGCGCCGGATCAGCACCGAGGAGCGCGTGCTTTTTTCAGACACTCGCTACCGGGAGGCCATGTACGGCAAGCCGCGTTTCCTTCCCGGACTCTTCTGAGGCAGGTGGACCATGTGGTTTCTTCCCCGATTGCTGCTCGCTAGTCTTGTGGGGTTCACATTTTTGCCTCAACACAGTCCCGCTGGCCCCGTGGGTCCAGCGTTCACCTCTGTTCCAGAGCTCGAAGCGGGCTACCATTTGCTCTACGAGCAGAAATTTCCCGAAGCCCGCGAAGTGTTCCAGAAGTGGGCGGACCAACATCCCAGCGAACCTTTCGGCCAGGTGTCCATCGGAGCCAGTTATCTTTTCGAGGAATTTTTCCTCCAGCGTGTCTTGACCAGCGACTATTTTCTCAACGACAAGCGCTTCCTCGGCGGCATCACCGGTACCCCCGACCCGGGCCGCATCAACGGTTTCCAGGCCGCTTGTGGGCGCGCACGGGCGCTGGCGTTTCAGCGCTTGAAAGTCCAGTCGCGCGACCCAGAAGGACTGTTCGCGTTGACGCTTTGCGCCGGCATGCAGTCAGATGCGGACAGCATGCTGTTGAAGAAGCACTACGACGCACTGAAGCATCTGAAAGAAGCCAACGCCAATGCAGAGATGCTGCTTCGCGATCATCCCGAGGCCTACGACGCGTATGTGGCGCCCGGGGTCGCCTACTACGTCATTGGGTCGCTCCCTTCCTCCGCACGTTTCTTCCTGTGGTTCGGTGGTATTCACGGCGATAAACAACTCGGGATGTCCCAAGTGCAAAAGACGGCTGACAAAGGCCATTACCTGAAACCCTTTGCCAAGATTCTGCTGGCGCTCTCCGCCCGGCGTGAAAAACAAAATGCCCTGGCCCAGAAGAACCTCAGGGAACTCACGGAAGAATTTCCCGGCAATGCCGTCTATGACGCCGAGTATGCCAAAGCCATGGGACTTCCCATTCCTGCGACCATGGGTCCTGCCAACTGAACGGGCACAGACTGCCTGTTTCGCTTCATTCTGGGAGGGAAATGGCCCAAGCCGAGAGGCCCAATGCGTGATTTTCATCATGATTCCGGAGTCGTCCTGCGCTTTCCCACCCATTCGTCCTCCCTGCACCCACCGTCTCAGAATGATTATCTAGTCCATTTTTTCAGCAACATACCTCATTCCCCCTTTGGCGTGTTACCTGCTTTCCAGAGGGCAACTCGGATTTCTACCCCGATTGACGGGTGTCAGCGGGCGGAGGACGGAGAGACATGCAGCTGAAAGAAGCGTATCTGGACCGCGTGGTAGGGGAAGTCGAGGATTTGGCCTCCCGCGTAGCTCTGCTGAAGGGCCGGTTCGCGAAGCAGAAAGTCAGCGTCAAACTGGAGCACTACTGGGAACTCGAGTATGTCCGCACGCGCTTCGCGGAGTTCAAACATCGCGTGCGCGAACTGGAAGATGCCGACGACCTGGAGGTTGCCGAGGATCCAGGAGGCCGTCGAAATCGCTTGGAAGGATTTGATTCACGCTGTGGAGACTCTGCTGGCGGCGCTTCCCTGAATCGCGAGCTTTCATCGCACTCGCGCGGATGATCTCGCGAAGTACGTCGGAAACAACAGGGGGCGTGGACTGGGCCGACTCGTGAAATGGGAGAGTACGAGCCAGCGCGCGGCAGCGAACCGTGCAGTCCTGGCCGCCAGGGGAGTGTTCGGCAGAACCTAGAGTTGTTCCGCAGCTTCATTGCGGCTAGCGGTTCTCCGCTTCCGCGCCAGGGCGGGGTGGGTCCAGGTCCCTACCCCGCCCTAGTTTCTTACCCGCCGCTTCCTCTATTTCATTCGCAGCTCTCCGCAACTGCTTTCACCTTCGACTGCTACAATGCTGCTTCCTGCCGGAAAGGGAGGGCCCATGTTCCAATCCGATCTGCTGAAAGGTCGCGCCATCTTTCTCAGTGGCGGCGGCAGCGGCCTCGGCCGTTCCATGGCGCTGCATTTTTCGAAGCTGGGCGCGCGTATGTTCCTGATTGGCCGCCGCGAAGAGCCGCTGAAAGAGACTTGCGCCGAGATTCACCGTGTTGGCGGAGCCGCGGCTTTCTCTACTTGCGACGTTCGCGAGTATGCCGCCGTCGACGCGGCGTTCACCGCCGCCGAAGATCAGTTCGGCGAAATCGATTCGCTGGTCAACAACGCCGCGGGAAATTTCATGGCGCGCACGGAAAAGCTTTCTCCAAACGCCTTTAACTCTGTGGTTGGTATCGTTCTGAACGGCACCTTTCACTGCACGCAGGCTTTCGCCAAGCGGCGCATCCCCCGCAAACTGGGCGGTAATATCCTCAACATCACCACCACCTACGCGGCCGTAAATTCGGGGTCCGGTTATGTCGTGCCTTCCGCCTGCGCCAAAGCCGGTGTTCTCGCACTCACGACTTCCCTTGCCGTCGAGTGGGCCAAGTACCATATCCGGGTGAACGCCATTGCTCCGGGACCGTTTCCCACCGAAGGCGCGTGGTCCCGTCTGATCCCTTCGAAGCAATTCGAGGAGCATGCGATCAACAAAAACCCCATGAAGCGCTTCGGAAAGCACGAGGAACTGACCAATCTCGCCGCTTTCCTTCTGAGCAACATGGCCGAATACATCAATGGAGAATGCGTGGTGATCGATGGGGGCCAGTGGCTGCGCGGCGCCGGCGAATTCAATGATCTCGCCATGCTCCCGGACGCGGTGTGGGAGCAACTCGAGGAGGCTCGAGTCAAAAAATAGTTGCTGGATTTATTCCGGCAGAGCGCCTGCCTTCAGGAGCACGCGCAAGGTTACTTCTCCCGCCGGCTTTCCGTTTGCTTCCGCGCGGATGATCACTTCCTGCGGCAAGGCTTTTTTCAATTCTTCCCCGGACAACGTCGGTGTTTCGATGCGAATGGGAAGGGAGGTGGAAGCTTCGGCAGGCAACGCAAATTGTCCCTCGCCGTAGCTCACCTTCCAGCTGTCTGGCGCCTTCACCGTGAGTTTGACTGGCAAAGCTGTCGCTGAATCGTGAAGAATCACGATCGGGATCACCAGCGTCGTTCCGGCCTTTACCCCGATCTCCGGAACCTTCGGCATCTGGAGATGCTCCAACCCGTGGGCGGGGTAAAACTCTTTATAGAACTTCCACGATCCGCCCAATTCCATGCGCGGCACCTTCCCGGCGGCATTCGCCTCACCCAAAGTATTATCGCGGGAGTCCGTTCCTCTCTCGGGCTGCTCATCGAGGTGCGCGAACACATCGTCCGTTGGCTTCCCTCCAACCACGGACTTTCCGAATATCAGCGTCAACGGTTCGGACCACCAGGCCGAATTCGGGTTGTTCATCATTTTTTCCAGTTCTGCGTCGCTCAATTTCGAGATGCGCTCGATCTCCTCAGGGAATTGCGTGCGATGCGCCATCGCCGAATCCAGCGCCAGGCGCCAGTATGGTTTCTTCTGCGAAGGCGAAATCTCTCGCACGGAATACGCTGGTCCGCTGCCGTTAAATTGCTTGTTATCGTCTGCATCGCTGCCGTAATAGATTTTCTTTGGTTGCCAGGTCTGAAGATTCGACAAATAGGATTCGTAATGTTGGGTATCGCCCGCAAGTTGCGAGGGGAAGACCACCGGGTCGGCGGCCAGATCAAAGGCCTCGGTCACCAGCACCCCGGTGGCCTGATGGTCACCGTGGTTTTCCCCGATGAAAACTCCGGGAAAGTGTGTGAACACCACCTCGGGCCGCGTCAATCGTATCAACCCAACGAGTCGCTCCAGATTAGCCCCGTGTCCCCAGTTGGCCAGCGAATCCATCAGGTTCTGAGAAGCGGTGTCCTTCCCGTCCAGAAACCACACATTGGTGATCCCTAGCTTGGCGCACGCCTCCCGTGCCTCGATTTCTCGCTCATTCGCCATCGCCGGGCCACGCTCCCGCATATACCGGTTTCCTCCACTTCCTCCGCGCGTGCTGAAAATTACCGCCACCTTCTTGTGCATGTCGTCCATCGCGCGCGCAAGGTAGGGCGTGAAAAACGCTTCGTCGTCCGGATGCGCCACCACCACCAGAATGTCGGCTTTGAACCTGCTGTCGGCGCCGTTCACCTCTTGCGGTCTCTGTGCGCGCAGCGTTCCAGACACGCCAAGGATGGTTAGCAGCAAAATCGTTTTCGGGAGTGACTTCATTCGGTTCCCTCGCGTCGAATGTCGCACTTCAGGCAGAACAGAGATTGTATCGTTCTTGTCTGAAAAAGCGCAGCCTCTCGCTCTTAGCCCTGGTTGTTCTCGGCTATACTCGTCTCGTCATGCGCCCATTGCCTCTAGCGCTGGCGATTCTGCTGCCTCAGGCCCTGATGTCCCTAGTCGCCTCTGTTGTTCCTTCCCCTGCGCAAGTGCTTGAAACCGGCAAGATCCTTCCTGCGGTCCAGTGTGACGCGCACCCCGATCAGTCCTACGCTCTGTATCTCCCCTCAAACTATTCACCCGAGCGGCGCTGGCCGATCGTTCTTTCTTCCGATCCCGCCGCCCGCGGCACGGTGCCACTGGAACTGCAGAAAAGCGCGGCGGAAGACCTTGGCTACATCCTGGCCGCATCCAATAATTCCCGCAATGGTCCCTGGAAGCCCCGGTTTGAAGCCACCGAGGCGATGCTCAGCGATGTGCAGGCGCGAGTTTCCATTGACAATCGCCGCGTGTATTTCGCTGGATTCTCCGGCGGAGCGCGTGTTTCCTCCCAGATCGCCTTGTTCTGCAAATGCGCCGCCGGCCTTCTGCTGAGTGGCGCCGGTTTCTCCGGCCGACAATCTCCGCCGGCAGATTCCCGGCTTCCTGTTTTCTCCGCCGTAGGGACTCTGGATTTCAATTACAGCGAAATGATCCCGCTGCAGGATTCGCTGGTGAAGGCAGGCTACCCGCACTGGCTGCGCATCTTCGAGGGCGCCCATCAATGGCCCCCGCCGGAGGTTATGGAGGAGGCGCTCGCATGGTTCCGCATCCTTGCCATGAAAACGCAGCGCGAGCCGCGGGATCTGAATTTCGTCGAAGCCCAATTTTCCAAATCGCTGGCCAGAGCGAATTCCTTCGAACAATCTGGCGACTTGCTCAGCGCCTGGCGCGAGTACCTGCAGATCGCCGCCACCTATGACGCTTTCCTCGACGTCGGCTCCATCCGCGCGAAAGCCGAAGGGCTGGGCGAGGAAAAAGTTGTTCGCGAGGCCGCAAAACGGGAGCGAAAACAATTCGAGGAGCAGTCGGGCCTCACCGACGACATCCTGTCGCGTCTGGCGGCCTCGCCTGAGCATGAGGAAAACAGCTTGGAAACTGACCAGGAACTGCGGGAACAAATTATCCGCCTGCGTCAGAATGCGGAACAGGAAAAACGGCCGGACAAATCAACCGTCTACAAGCGTGCCTTGGCCGGCGTTTTCGTGGGGGCCATGGAATCCGGGAACACGCTGCTCGACGGGAAGAAGTTCACCCAGGCAATTCGCGTGTACGACTCCGCCACCCAGGCCAAGCCGGATTCGCAATGGGCTTGGCAACAACTGGCCGTCGCCCGTGCCCTTGCTGGACAGCGGAAGGAGACAATTTTTGCGCTTCGCCGCGCTCGGGCACTCGCCGCGGACAGAGCAGCTTTCGAGAAATGGCTGCAAACGGAGCAAGCCTTCGACCCGCTGCGTCCCTCTTCCGACTTCCAGAGCCTGCTCAACGGGAATTAACTCTCCCTGATGAACAGGGGCCCACTCGGATTGCTCGCCAAACAGGAATACCTTGGTAGTACGAACAGTCAATCGATACCCTGACTTTGGGTACTTTCTATGAACACCGTCAAAGTCTCTCCCAAATTCCAGGTGGTGATTCCCAAGAAGATTCGGGAGCCATTAGAGCTGGCCCCTGGTGAAGAGCTCCAGATCTGCCTCCTCGATAAATCCATTCGGATCGAACGTCCCCGTTCCATCAAGGAACTTCGCGGCATCGCTAAGGGGATGCAATGGAAGGACGATTGCCGTGACCGCAACGACCGCTTCGGAACCCGTGGTCCTGGACTCTTCCGGTTGGTTGGAGTACCTGACCGAAGGCGCAAAGACTGAGTCCTTTGCGCCTTATCTCGAAGGGGGCGGAACGGTGCTGCTCCCGGCCATTGTTCCCTACGAAGTGCGGAAGATTCTTCTTCTCCGTGAGGGCAAGACTTCCGCAGACGCCTGCCTTTCCGATGCGCTCCCGAGGGCCATCGTTCCGTTCGATGAAACCCTCGCTCTGAAAGCCGCGGAACTCAGTATCCTTCACAAGCTTTCCATGGCTGAAGCCATCCTTTATGCCACGGCGCTGCACTGCGGGGCCCAACGGATCACTTCGGATAGTCATTTTGCGGATTTGCCCGGGGTCATGTTGCTCTGATTCAGGCGGCGCCTTGACCCTCTTCCGACCCACCTATACTCTACTAAGCTGAGATCATTGCAGAGTTTTCTGCATGTCAGGACGACCCACATGGATCAGATTCACATAACTCTCCCCGACGGCAGCGTGAAGGACTTCCCCAAGGGCACCACCCCTGTGGAGATCGCCAAGTCCATTTCCCCGCGGCTTGCCGACGCCGCGCTGGTGGCCAAGGTGCGCGCCACGGACGGCAATGGAGCGCAAGCCAAAACCGGCATTTTCTCTAACTCCGTCGATCCCGCTGAAGACGGCAGCTTGCTCTATGATCTCCGCCGCCCGCTCGAGCAGGATGTTAAGCTGCAGATCCTCACCGAGAAAGATCCCGACGCGCTTTTTGTGTTCCGGCACTCGGCGGCTCATCTTTTGGCCGCTGCGGTCATGGAACTTTATCCCAACGTCAAGCTAGGCATCGGCCCCCCTGTCGAGAACGGGTTTTTCTATGAATTCCTTCGTGACGAGCCCTTCACGCCCGAGGACCTGGAAAAAATCGAAAAGAAGATGCACGAGCTCGCTGCTCGGGACCTTCCAAATGAACGTAAGTTGTTGCCGAAAGCAGAAGCCCTGAAGCTGTATCAGGAATCCAATCAGGTCTTCAAATGTGAACTCATCGAAGAAAAAGCCGATGAACCTATGGTCTCCTTTTACACCACCGGCAAATTCATCGATTTCTGCCGAGGCCCGCACATTCCTTCGACCAGGCGCATTCAGGCCTTCAAGATCATGAGCGTCGCGGGCGCCTACTGGAAGGGACAGGAAGGGAATCCGCAACTCCAGCGGATCTATGCCGCCGCTTTCTTCTCGCAGAAAGATCTCGACGCTTATTTGCACAGACTGGAAGAAGCCAAGCGCCGCGACCACCGCAAGCTCGGACTGGAGCTCGAACTCTTCAGCATTCAGGAAGAAGCGGGCCCCGGCCTGATTTTCTGGCACCCGAAGGGCGGCCTGATCCGTACTCTGATCGAAAATTGGCTGCGCGAGGAACTTTTGAAGCGCGGCTATGACCTGGTCTTCACCCCGCATATTATGCGCTTCGATCTCTGGAAAACTTCCGGACACGCCAATTTCTACAAGGAAAACATGTTTGGCGCAGTGGAGGTCGAAAAGGCCGATTACCAGCTCAAGCCCATGAACTGCCCGGGCCACATCCTGATCTACAAATCCAAGCTGCGCAGCTACCGCGATCTCCCAGTCCGGCTCGCGGAGCTTGGCACCGTCTATCGCTACGAACGCAGTGGCGTGCTTCACGGCCTGCTTCGCGTTCGCGGCTTCACCCAGGACGATGCCCACATCTTTTGCACTCCCGACCAGATCGAAGCGGAAGTAGAAGCCTGTGTCGACTTCGCCTTTGCCGTCATGAAAAACTTCGGCTTCGATAATTTCGAAGTAGAACTGTCCGACTGGGATCCCAAGCATCCGGAAAATTATGCCGGCAAGCCTGAAGACTGGCATCGCGCCACGAATGCTCTCGCCAGCACCATGACGCGCATGAAGATTCCCTACAAGAAGATGGAAGGGGAAGCCGCCTTCTACGGCCCGAAAATCGACGTCAAGCTCATCGATGCCATCGGCCGTCCCTGGCAGCTCACCACCGTCCAATTCGATTTCAACCTTCCCGCGCGTTTCGGCCTCGAATTCGTAGGCGTGGACGGCGCGCGTCACCAGCCTTTGATGGTCCACCGCGCGCTTCTTGGCTCCGTCGAGCGCTTCTTCGGCATTCTGATCGAGCACTACGCCGGCGCTTTCCCCCTGTGGCTTGCGCCCACGCAAGTCGAAATCTGCCCGGTCAGCGAAAAGGTGCAGGACTACGCGAAGCACATCCACGAAACTCTGAAGAACAATGGCATCCGCGTGCATCTGGACGACCGCAACGAGAAACTGCCTGCAAAAATCCGCGATGCCCAGATGCAGAAGACTCCATACATGCTGGTTGTCGGCCCAAAGGAAGCAGAAGCCGGCACCGTCAGCGTCCGCCATCGCAGCAAGGGCGACCTCGGCCCGCGCCCTCTCGCCGACCTCGTCGCCGCTCTGCAACAGGAGATAACCTCCCGTACCATTGGCTGAACACTTGTAGCCCGCGGCCCGGTGCATGCTATACTTTGAGGTCTGCCCCATGCTGCGGAAGCGGCTGGGGTTAGCTGTCAAAACGGGGTGTAATCCCGCTGTGCGGGATGCCTTTCACTGTTCCTAGGGGGATTTATCGCTGAGCGGAATTTCCGGCAAGCCGACCGTACCCGGATCAACGAACGGATACGTGCTCGGGAAGTTCGAGTGATTGATGAAGAAGGCGGGCAATTGGGCGTTATGCAGCCGTTTGAGGCGCTTCGCCTGGCGCGCGAACGCGGATTGGATCTGGTGGAAATTTCCCCCACGGCGGACCCGCCGGTCTGCAAAATCACCGACTACGGCAAATACCAATATCAGTTGAGTAAGAAGGCCCACGAGCAGCGCAAGAGCAGCCGTGGCTCGCAACTGAAAGAAGTCAAGTTTCGCCCCGCTACCGCCGAGCACGATTATCAGGTTCGCAAGAATCAGATTATCCGCTTCCTCGGGGAAGGCCACAAAGTCCGCGCCATGATTTTTCATCGTGGCCGCGAAATGGCCCACCAGGAAGTGGGGCGCGCCAAGATGACGCGGCTCCTCGGCGAAATCGGCGATTATTGCCAGATTGAGACCATGCCGCGCATGGAAGGCAACGTCTTGGTAGCGCTCCTGGCACCGAAAAAGGGTGCGAGCGCTCCGGCGCGGTCGGCCACTCCGGCGCAGACGAACGCGTAGTTTCAACGGGACATTTTCAGGGCTGGCTCGTGCCGGCTCGCAGGGAGAGGATTCACAGCAATGCCACGCAACTCAATGAAGCCGAAAAAGAAGCTGAAGACGCATCGCGGCGCCAGGAAGCGCTTCCATGTCACTGCGAACGGCAAGATTTTGCGCATGCATTCCGGCAAGCGCCATTTGCTCGGGACCAAGGCCGCCAAGCGTATGCGCAAGCTCAAGAAGCTCACGAAAGTGAGCCCGCGCGACGTCGCCGCGATCCGGCAGATGCTCCCTTACGGAGCGTAGCTCTTTGTAGGGGCGTCCGCCTCAGGCGGACTGCACCCCGTCTCGGCATGATGTTCAGACTTGCTGATGATGTGACTTTTGCATGGGTTGAACTCGTTCGGCTCATGCAAGAACTGCGGAACATCCTTCCGCAAAACGTGCCTGGCAGCGCTACACGGGTGCCTGCCGGCCGTTTCGCCCCGTTCGCGGGGTTGTACCGCTGAGCGTTCGCTCAGAAGTTGTAGGGGCGGCTTTACGCCGCCTTTGCCGAAAGGCCCTGCAACAATTCACACCGGAGACAAACCCGTTGCTGGAAGCGCTTTTCCGCGCCTCACCGCAACCCGTTCTGTTTCCAGAAAAACTGTAGCTCGGGCTTCAGCCTGAGAGTTCTTCGTGGCACCTGTAGCGCAGGGCGAGCTTCTTTCGCCAGTCCTGCGGCTCTTTAGGACCCTCGGTAGAAGCGATGAGTCACAGAAGAAACGAAGGAGAAAACCCATGCCACGCGTAAAACGCGGCACCAAGCGCCGGGCCCGGCGCAAGAAGTACCTGAAGAGGACCAAAGGCTTTTTCCTCACCAAGAGCAAGTTGTACCAGTCCGCTCAGGAAGCCGCCAATCGCGCGGATCGCTATGCAAAACGCGATCGCCGCGTGAAGAAGCGCCAGTATCGCCGCTTGTGGATTCAGCGGGTTGGCGCCGCCGCTCGCCAGAACGGCTTGACCTACGGGCAACTCATTCACGGCTTGAAGGCGGCCGGCATCGCCGTCGATCGCAAGGTGCTCGCGGACATGGCCGTCAAGGACATGCCCGGGTTCGCCCAGCTCGCGGAAAAGGCCAAGGCCTTCGCGCCCAAGCCCGCCGCAAAAAAGGCCTAGACCCGTTCCGTCATTCCGAACCCGCCTGGGGCGGGCGGAGTGAGGAATCCCTCTTTCTTGCGTCGCGGCTCAAGCTACCCGCGGCGTAGAATTCTTCCGCGCGGGGGCGCGTGCAACCGTGCCCCGGCGTTGTATTCTTTCAGAAACTATGTCGACACCGGATTCGGAACACAGACAGACTCTGGCCGCTCTCGGCATTTCCTCCGCCGAGCAGGTCAATTCTCTGTTTGCCGATTTGCGCCGGCGGTTTGACTCAGAAGCGCTCGCCGCCACGGATGAAAACTCCTGGAAAGCTCTCCGCGATAGCTGGCTGGGCCGCAAGTCCGGCGTTCTCACTTTGGTCACCGACCATTGGCTGAAACCTTCAACACCCGAACTCAAGCGTGCCATAGGCGCTTCCTTGAATGCATTGCGCTCGCATGTCGATGCCCAGATCGAAGCGCGCCGCATGGCCATCGAAACTGGTGCCGAAACGACCACAAGCGCCAAAGACCGAATCGACCTTTCTCTTCCCGGCGTCATTCGTCCCATCGGCACGCATCATCTCATTCGCCAGGTCTTTCAGGAAATCGAGGACATTTTCTTTTCCATCGGCTTTTCCGTCGTCGAAGGCCCCGAAATCGAAACACCTTACTACAATTTCGAGGCGTTGAATATTCCCGAGCATCATCCCGTCCGCGACGACATGGACACCTTCTACCTCGATTTACCCAATGGCGCTGCGAGCCCGCTCCTCCTCCGCACGCACACTTCCCCGGTGCAGATTCACACCATGGAGAAGCGCCAGCCGCCCGTGCGCGTCATCGTTCCCGGCAAAGTCTATCGCCGGGATAATCCCGACGCCACGCACTCCTTCATGTTTCACCAGATCGAAGGCCTGGCCGTCGATTCAGACATCACCTTCTGCGATTTCACCGGCACCATCGATTATTTCGTGAAGCAGTTCTTCGGGGAAGGCGTCAAGACCCGTTTTCGTCCTAGCTATTTTCCATTCACCGAGCCTTCGGTCGAATTCGATGCTACCTGCATCTTCTGCGGCGGCAGCGGCACCGCTAAAACGGGAGGCACCTGCGGCAAGTGCAAGGGCGCCGGCTGGATCGAGCTATTCGGCGCCGGCATGGTCGATCCCGCCGTCTACGGCTTCGTCAATTACGACCCGAAAAAGGTGAGCGGCTTCGCCTTCGGCATTGGCATCGACCGCCTGGCCATGCTCAAGTACGGCATCGACGACATTCAGGTCTTTTTTCAGAACGACGTGCGCTTCTTGCGCCAGTTTCCGTGAGCTTGACCATGACCTTCGCCGACGCCAAGCAACGCTTCTCCAATCGCGTGGCCGACTATGTCCGCTACCGCCCCGGCTACCCGCGCGAACTTCTGGATCTGTTGCGCACCTGGTGCCATTTCAAGCGTGACCACACGATTGCGGATATCGGCTCCGGCACCGGTCTGCTGAGCAAGCTTTTCTTGGATCATGGCAATCGCGTCTTTGGCGTCGAGCCGAATGCGGAGATGCGCGCCGCGGGCGAAGAGTATTTGCAGGCTTATCCGGCCTTCACGAGCATCGCTGGTTCGGCGGAAGCCACCACCCTGCCTTCCCATAACCTCGATTTCGTCACTGCCGCGCAGGCTTTCCACTGGTTCGACCTTTCGCCGACGCGCCGCGAGTTTCAGCGCATCTTGAAGCCCGAAGGCCGCGTGATCATCCTCTGGAATGAACGCTTGCTCGACGACACCCCATTCCTGCGCGAATACGAAGAACTGCTGCAGCGTTTTGGCACGGACTATTCCCGCGTCAGTGAGAGCTATCCGCGTCCGGAACAGATGCTCGAATTCTTCGGCCCGAACGAATTTACCTCTCATTCCCTGCCAAACGCCCAGGAATTTGATTTCGAGGGACTGAGCGGCCGCCTGCGCAGCAGTTCCTACGCTCCCGCTCCCGATCACCCGCAATTCGCTCCCATGATGGAGGAATTGCGGAGAGTTTTTGCCGCCAATCAGAAAGACGGAGTCGTTTGCATGGAATACCGCACCCGAATTTATACCGGCAAATTGGATTCACTGGGATGAAGGGATGAAAGTCTCCTATAACTGGCTGAAAGAGTTCGTCGACGTCACCGCGACACAGGAAGAGATCGCCTCGCGCCTTGCTCTCGCGGGCACCAATATCGCCGGTATCGAAAATGGCCCGCATGGCGCGGTCCTCGATGCGGAAGTGACTTCGAATCGCCCGGATTGCCTGGGCATGCTCGGCATCGCCCGCGAAGTCGCTGCAATCTACGGGCTCCCGCTGAAACTTACCGCAGCAAAACCTCTGGAAAGCAGCTCGATCAAGGCCAGCGACGCCGTCAACGTGAAAATCGATGCCCCTGAACTCTGCGGCCGGTTCACCGCGCGCGTGATTCGCGGCGTGAAGATTCAACCTTCCCCTGCATGGCTGAAGAATCGGCTGGAAGCTGCGGGCACCGCCAGCATCAGCAACGTCGTTGATATCAGCAACTATGTGATGCTGGAACTCGGCCATCCGCTTCACGCGTTTGATTACGACCTCGTCCGCAATCACAGCATCGTCGTCCGCCGCGCCAGGCCTGGTGAGAAAATTCGCACTCTCGACGCCGTGGAACGCGCTGTTGATCCCAATATCTGCATGGTTTGCGATGGAGATGGTTCGCGCGCAGTCGGCATCGGCGGCATCATGGGCGGCGCCGAAACCGAAATTTCTTTCTCCACGAAGAATGTTCTGATTGAATGCGCCTGGTTCGATCCCATCGCCATCCGCCGCGCGGCGCGCTCCCTGAAGCTTCACACCGAAGCCAGCACGCGCTTTGGCCGCGGCGCCGATCCCGAAATGGCCGAAATCGCCTCACGGCGTGCCGCCGAAATAATTCTTCAGTTGGCCGGCGGGGAACTGCTCTCAGGCGGCGTCGATGTCTATCCAGGCAAACGCCCTGCGAAGAAGATTACCCTTACGCGCGCCGAATTTCTCCGCGTCATGGGCGCCGATTGCCCGGACAAGCACATAGAGGCCATTCTTTCCGCCCTTGGTTTTTCTCCGGTGCGCAGCGATCAAAATCGCGGCTCGGCAAATTCTCTCCTCGCCGCATGGGAGTGCACGCAGCCTTCCTGGCGTGCTGACGTCGAGCGCGAAATTGATCTCGTCGAGGAAGTTGCCCGCGTCTACGGCCTGGACAAATTTCCGCCGCGGCTTCCAGCGGCCCGCACCGGCGCGGCTCGCCTTCCCCATCAGGAGGCGGAAACCTGTTTGCGTGAGCGCCTTATCGGCCTTGGTTACCACGAAATCCTCACCATCCCGCACGTCGCCGAAGATCGCAACGAATTCTTTCGCCCGGCAGACGCGGTTCCGGCCAAGCTTGCCAACCCCTTGAGTGAAGAAGCCGGCGTACTGAACTCCACCGGCGCGGTCACCATGGCTGCCGCGATCGAGTGGAATCTCAATCACGGCCAGCGCAACGTGCGCTTGTTCGAGATTGGCCACCACTATCGCTTGGTCGAAGGCAGGTCCGTTGAAACTCGTATTCTTACCATCGGTGCAACGGGTGCTGCCCGTGCCCAGGGCCTCTACGACTCCCCGCGCGAGTACAACTTCGGCGATCTCAAGGGCGATCTCGACGCTATCGGCGCCCTCTCTGGTGGTTTTCGCTGGGAACACGCCGGGCCTGACTGGCTGAACGCCGCCCGGCGCGGCACGATTATTCTAGGCAAGGAAGGGAATCAGCCCCTCGGTGTCGCTGGTCAACTGGTGAAACGCGTTGCCGACAAACTCAAATTCCGCCAGGACGTTTATATTTCGGAAATCGCTCTCGGTCCGCTGTATTGCATGTACTACGGCGTGAAAAACAACCGGCGCTATCAGCCCCTGCCGCGCTTTCCGGGCGTGGAGCGCGACTTCTCGCTCTTTTTGGCGGACGGCGTGACCTTCGCGGAGGTTGCCAAAGCGATCCAATCGCTCCGCATTCCCGAAATTACGTCCATCGAGGCGGCCGACTTGTTCCGGGGCAAAAATGTTCCGGCGGGAAAATATTCGCTGCTTGTGCGCGTCACGTTTCAGAGCAGGGAATCGACCTTCACTGACGTCCAGATCAACGATTTTTCCAGCCGCATCGTCGCCGCTCTAGGGAAGGACCTGGGCGCCACGCTGCGCGCAAATTAGCGTCGTGTCCTAGAAGTTCCTGGCATTTCTCTTCAGGAGGTGGCGGCTTCAGTTTACCCTGAGCCTCGAAGGGCCGCCACGTAAGTCGTCGCGAATGAGTCGGGCTTTCGCCCCTGAAGCATCGGTGGTTTGTTCAAGGATTTTCGGGACAGCCAATTAGCCACACCCGCTAATCTGCCTGCTTCAGCGCGCGTTCCACCAGCGTCAAGCAGCGCTCCGCCTGCTCCTTCAATAAATCCTCGCGCTCGCTTCGTTCTTTCCTCAAGCTGTGCAATTCATCCGCAATGGCCAACGCCGCTAGGATCGCCACCTTCTGCGTGTCCACGGTCGGCGTCATCTCCGCGATCGCGCGCATCTTTTCGTCCACGTACGCTGCCAGTTTCTGCACGTACGCCTCGTCCAGATCCCCCTGAATCGGATACATCTGCCCGAAAATCTGGATTTTAACGATTCGGCTCATGTGAAATGCTCGATGATTCCATCGTCTTCCGGAGCTTTCCTTGTTCAGTGCTGACTACTGAAAACTGACTACCGAGAACTCATCCTATTGCGACCACGAGGTGGGGTTCCGGTCCCAGCGATGCTCTCGCAATTTCTTGCGCAGTTCTGCCGGCAACGAGGAGGCACCGCTCGCCGCGCAATTTTCTTCCACGTTCTTCCGCTTTCTCATCCCCGGTATGGTTGTGCTTACGTCCGGATTGCTCAAGATGAACCTCAGCGCCATCTCCGCCATAGTGCTTCCCGCCGGAATCAACGGCCGCAGCGCCTCCGCGTGCGCCACGCTGGACCTCAGATTCTCTGGGACAAAATAGGTGTTCCGCCAATCGCCCTCGGGCCACTGTGAATCGAGCGTCAGCGTGCCCGTCAGCGTACCTTCGTCAAAGGGCACGCGCGCGATCACCGCCACATCCTTCATCCGGCAAATCGGAAGCAGCGCGTCCTCCGGGTTCTGGTCAAAAATGTTGTAAATCACCTGCACCGCGTCCGCTTGCCCTTCCAGCACCGCTCGAATCCCGTTCGCCGGCTCCCAGCGGTTCAGGCTCGCCCCAAACGCGCGTACCTTCCCGCTCTTTTTCATCTTTTCGATGGCGTGCGGCAGTCGCTCGTCATTCAACCAGCGGTCTTCCCAGGTGTGAAACTGCATCAAATCGATCGCGCTCACACCCAGATTCTTCAGGCTCTTCTCGATGTACTCCTCGACATATTCCGGCGGGTAGCAATCGTCCAACGTGAACGTGCGGTTGCTCGGCCAACGTCTGTTTTTGGGAGGAATCTTCGTGGCCACATACAAGTGTCTGTCCGGACCGCCAGTGGCAGAATCATTTTTGTGCTCGCGCAAAACTTGGGCCAGAATCTGCTCGCTCTTGCCATCTCCATACGCCCAGGCAGTGTCGAAAAAATTGCAGCCTAACTCCACCGCACGGTGCAGTGACCGCATCGTTTCCGCATCATCGGAACCGCGCCAACCTGCCAGGCCCCACATCCCGTAGCCGATCTCGCTCACTTTCCAGCCCATCCGCCCTAACCGCCGGTAGTTCATGAAAAGGCTCTCCTCACGATTCCGTGCCATTGTAGCGGAGAATGCGCGCGGCATGCAGCGGTCTCTCACTTTCCTCGGTTTCCCTTGCTTCCGCTCGCCACCAGCCTGCTATCATCTTTCTCCATTACACTGGAGGCTCGCCACTTGGATTCCGCAACGCGCTCGACGGAAGTGAATTCTCTTGTCCTTCGCCATTCGCTCTGGTCCAGCGACCTTGCCCTTCTTCTTGTTATCGCCCTCGCCACCGTCGTGCTCCATCTCATCACCGGCCGCCACTATGGCTTCCATCGCGACGAACTCGCAACTCTTGATGATGCCCGCCACCTCGACTGGGGCTACGTTGCCTACCCTCCCATCACTCCGTTCTTCGGCCGTCTCTCCGTCCTCCTATTCGGCACTTCACTTGCCGGCTTCCGTTTTTTCGCGGCGCTCGTCGAAGCTGCTGCCGTCGTTCTCACCGGCTTGATGGCCAAGGAACTCGGCGGCAAGCGTGGCGCGCAACTGGTCGCCGCTTTCGCCGCAGTTCCATTTTGCCTCGCCGGCGGCTCGCTGATGCAGTACGTCTCCTTCGATTATTTCTTCTGGGTGCTCACGGCGTATTTCGTTGTCCGCCTGCTCGAGAGCGAGGACCCTCGATGGTGGATGGCCATCGGCGCGTCCATCGGCCTGGGCATGCAGACAAAGTACACCATGGGCTTCTTCGCGCTCGGCATCGTCGCAGGCGTGCTTTTCACGGACGCCCGCCGCTACCTGAAGTCCAAATGGCTCTGGTTCGGCGTCGCTCTCTCTCTGCTGGTTGTTCTCCCCCATTTTCTCTGGCAGGCTCATCACCACTTCATCGCGCTGGACTTTCTCAGGCACATCCATGCCCGCGACATCCGCATCGGCCGCACCAGGAATTTCCTTCCCGGGCAGTTGAACCTCACGCTGCTCGCGTTTCCCCTGGCGCTGGCCGGCCTCTATTTCTATTTGCTCTCGCCAAAAGCCAAGCGCTTTCGCCTTCTCGCCTGGATGTACCTCGTGCCGCTGCTTCTTTTCGTCCTCGCCAAAGGCCGTGCCTACTATCTTGCCGCCGCTTACCCCATGCTCTACGCCGCAGGCAGCGTCTGGGGGGAACAGTGGCTTGCGACACTTCGCCGCGGTTGGGGCAATTTCGTGCGCATTCTTGCCTGGACCGCCATGCTTGCCGACATCGCCCTCATCTCCGCGATTTTCCTTCCCATAGCTCCCGTGAATTCCGCGCAGTGGCGCTTCGCCAGCAAGATCAACGGGGACCTGCGCGAAGAACTCGGCTGGCCCGAACTCGTCGAAACCGTCGCGCAGATCCGCGACAGACTTCCCCTCGAAGATCGCGCTCATCTCGGCGTACTCGCGGGTAATTACGGCGAAGCAGGCGCCATCAATCTCTACGGCGAAAAATACGCACTTCCTCCGGCGATCAGCGGCATCAATTCGTTCTGGCAACGCGGTTATGGCAATCCACCGCCTCAGACTCTGATCGTCGTCGGCCTTTCCCATAAATTTCTGCAGGAAAATTTCACTTCCTGTGAATTAGCGGGCCACACCTGGAACCCCTACGGCGTTCTGAACGAAGAAACCGCGGATCATCCGGACATTTACGTCTGCCGCGGCCTCAAAAAAACTTGGCCAGAGTTCTGGAAGGACTTCCAATATTTCGGTTAATGTCCTTGGAGCGCAGTCATCCGCAGGCCGGTACCCAGTTTGTTCCGTCTCGTATCCTGACCGGCGAAATTGGCCCGCAGGTCTTCAGCAACCCGCCTACGGTTGTCGCGGCTTTTGCGCCTCTTCTATGGCCTTTTCCAATTCCGGGTGTTCTGCCAGTACCTCCATCATGCTCACCCGGCCGACCTGTTCTCCCATCTTGCGGCCTGCTTCCGTCAGCTCTCCCGTCAGTTGTGGCATGACCTTCGTCGATTTCCTGCCAAGGGGAGTTTGGTAGAACTGAATCAGCCCCTTGATATCCTCGTGGGTGAAATATTTGTCGTAGATAGGTACGGCGAGACTGATCAGTCTTTGCCGATCCAGCTTGGCGCGAAATTTCTCAAAAAACAGATCCACCAATTGCTCCCGGTACTCTCCTTCCGGCAGAGCGTTGGTCATCACCGGCTTGATGTTCTTCTCCATGTTCTCCAAAGTCTGTTCCATGAGCGTGGCCGCGCCGGTTAAGTCCAACAGCTTGTGGATGTCCGCTTCCTTTCCTGGTTCGATTTTCCTTTCCTCGCTCGGAACCGCTGCGGAAGGCGGACTCTGTTGAAGAGAACTTTGGGGCGCGGGCGCGGGCGTGGTCTGTGCCCGCAGCGCGCTTGCAGCCAGTAGAAGAAAACCAGCAGCGGAAATATGAATCTTCATCGGCCCTCCAAAGGCTGTTTCTCCAATTTCAAAACGGGGCGCCCGCGACGGACTCTTATTTCTGCGCCAAAGCTTTCTTGGCTTCGGCTAACTCCGGGCGATCCGCGCCCGCTGGACACATTTCCGCGAGTTTGCCGTAGTACTGCTGTGCAGCACTTTCGTCATGCGAGGCCAACGCAGCGCGCCCGGCTCCGAGCAGCGCGTCAAACCGGTTCGGCGCGTTCCTGAGCACGATTTTGTACTCCGCCAGGGCCTCAGAAGGCCGCTTCAGTTCCATCAGCATGTCCGCCAGCATCTCTCGCGCCGGAATAATCACTGATTCCCCTCCGTTCTTTTCCTGACGCGCGGCGGCGGCGCGCAACTCCTGCAGCCCCGCGTCCGTTTTCCCTTGCGCGTACGCCAGCCACGCTTCCGCCTCCCGCAAATCCGTGGCCTTTTCCGTGGAGACACTCTCGCCGCGCTTCCGGGCGCGAGCCTCGCGTTCTTCGACGCTTTTCGCCAGGGCCTTCACCTCTGATTCCGCAGCCGCAACGTCTCCACTTCGCGCCGCCCCGATCGCCCGCGCCCATTGCTCGGTATCCTGGTAGTCCTTGCCGACATCAGGGATAGACAGGCGGGCCGCTTCCTTCCACCGGTGCAGTTCCAATGCCGTGCGCCCGGCAAGATACGCACGGTGATCCGCCTTGTCCTCCTCGCTCGCTCCCACAACGTGATCCATGTGCGCGATGACTTCCCGCGCTTTGCCTTCCTGACCGCTCTGCAAATACGAATAGTTGAGATAATCCATCGCGTGCGTCTGGTAGTGTGCCTCCGCTTTGTGCATTTCCGCGGCGCGAGCGCCGGAAGCATTCGCGGCGATGTTCGAGTTGATAGAGTCCTGCCACAATCCCAAACGCGCGAAGATGTGCGAGGGCATGTGCAGCGCATGCGGGGAATCTGGCGCGATCGCGGCATAACGGCGTGCCGCTGCCAGTCCCTGCGGGGCGAGCTCCGGCCTGTCTGTAGCGTGAATCAGGTAGTGAGCCACCCCGGGATGGTCGGGATAGTTCTGGAACAACGGGTCCAGAATGGCGATCGCTTTCTTCTGGTTCGCCAGGCTATCGACCTCTTCCTCGGCCAGCGCCACCAGCGAAAGAGCGTAGAAAGCGCCCACTTCCACGTCCTCTGGCAATTGCGAGTGAAACTTCCCCAAGGCCGCGGAGTATGCTTCCGTGCGCTCCGTGTGGCTCAATTTCGGATTCTTCTGGTAGAAGGCCGCGGCGGCGGTCACGAATCCTTGTTCCTTGGCGGTCGCCGGATGCAGCTTGCTGGCCTGCTCAACCTCCTGTTCGCCCTCCTTCAACTTGTCCGCATCCGGAAAGTCCCACAGTTGGTGATAGAGCGACATGGCCTTACCCCAATGGGCCATCGCACATTTCGGGTCGCGCGTCTCCACTTCCGCAAAAGTCTGGTGTGCCTCCATGTATTGGAACGAGTGGAGCAGCGCCACGCCCTTCTCGAAGAGCGGCTGAACCTCCGTCGAGCAACTCGTCGGGAAGTTCACCTTTCCCAGCTGCGTCTGAGCCGGTCCAGCAGTCTGCGCGTGCGCAGAAACTGCAGCAAGCAGAAGCACGAACAACACGTAAATCCGCGAACCGCAGGGGATTGACTGATTTTTTCTCATGGAATCACCTCTCATCAGCGCGGTTCATTCTACTCTGCACATGCTCCACCCGGGAGCCAAACCTTTCACCCCTCCGTTGGACGCCGCGGCGTCGTGGGAGGATAATACCCACTGGAGCGGTACTTCGAAGCAGGTGAGGACGCGAAAGCCGTTTGAACCGTAACGAATCTCTGGGGTGCTGCGGACAGTCAGCTTGTGTGCACGGCCTGTCCCGCCGGCGAGTCCTTCGAGGACCCGCGGCCGGGGCAGGAAAGCCTAATGGTTGACTCGTGGTGCCCACCTTTTTCAGAGGTTCACGGCCTAGCTGCCCACGGCTGAGCAGTCCGCTCCTTTTTTGCACATCAACCAAAAGGACCTTTCACCAGGCTCATGCGCGTTCTCTTCATCGGCGATATCGTCGGTTCGCCCGGCCGCCAGATCGTTCGTGACCGCCTCGCCGACATCGTTGAACATCAGCACATCGATCTGGTCATCGCCAATGGCGAGAATTCCGCTTCGGGCTTCGGCATCACTCCCCGCATCGCCGAGGATCTCTTCCACTGTGGAATCGAGGTCATCACCGGAGGCAACCATAGTTGGGATCGCAAGGAAATTTACGATTTCATCCCTCACGAGCCCCGGCTTCTCCGGCCCGCGAATTTTGCGGAGGGCAATCCAGGTTCGGGTTTGTATGTCGGCACCGCAAAAAACGGCCTGAAATACGCGGTTTTGAATCTCCAGGGCCGCGTTTTCCTGACCCCTAACGACGACCCCTTCAAGAAAGCCGATGGCGAACTCGCCCAGCTCCCCCCGGATGTCGCCTTCATCCTGGTCGACATGCACGCAGAAACCACCAGTGAAAAAATCGGCTTGGGGTGGTACCTCGATGGGCGGGTCACCGCTGTCGTGGGCACCCACACCCACGTCACCACCGCCGATGAACGTATCCTTCCCGACGGTACCGCATACATTACCGACGTCGGCATGACCGGCCCGCACGAGGGCATCATCGGCATGGAGCGCACCTCGATCATTAGAAAATTTATCGATGGACTGCCCACCCGTTTTGAAGTGGCCACGGGCGACGTCCAGATGAACGCCGTCCTCATCGAAAGCGACGACTCTGGCCCGCGCAACCACGCTGGCCGCCTCCGCGCCAAGTCCATCGCCCGCTTGCGTCTTCGCGCCGATTAGCCTCTAAGCAACCCCCCGGATTCCGGGGTAATCTGAACAACCATGCGGAAAATGCTCGGGATTTTGGCATTGGCGGCTACGCTCTTGGCCATCGCTGGCGTGCTTTGGGCCGACGCCCCGGAAATCGACGATGATCTGATGGCCAGTCGCCGCGTCTTCCCAAAAATTGGCGCAGGGCTTCGCGCGGTGCGCCATACCGTCAACGGCAACTATTACGTCCTGGCCTCCCCCACCGTTGGGGTCGTCGTCTTCGACGCCAAAGAAAGGCAACTCTCCGTCATCGGCGCTTCCCCTGAGTCTGCTGTCTCCGGCAAGGAGGGCCACTCTCCCATCGCGTTTGGCGAGGATTGTGATGTCGACGAGAAGGGAAATGTCTATGTCGCGGACCGAGGCTACAACCTCGTCATTGTGTTTGCTCCGGACGGCAAGCTAGTTCGCTCTTTCCCTGTGAACTCGCCCGTGTCTTTGGCCGCGCTCCCAAACGATGAAGTGGCGGTCACCGCGCTCGAGCAACCCCATCTGGTTACCGTCTACGGTGCTAACGGCAAGATCGTGCGTGAATTTGGCGACGCGGAATCATTCTCCGCTCGCGCCGAACTCGACCGCTACGTGAACCTCGGCCGTGTGCTCTCCGATCCCCGGGGCCACATTTATTATGGCTTCACCTACAGGCCGGAGCCGTTGGTCCGCCAGTTCGACCGCTTCGGCTACGCCGGCCTGGACTTTGAATTCACCGGCCTCGACGCCTTTCCCGAAGCACAAGCAGCCCGCAAAGCCATCGAGCGCGAAGAAAAGCGAACCGATTCCCCGACCATTCCTCCCATCCTCACCGCGTTCGGCGTAGACCCCGTCGATGGCAATGTTTGGATGGGCTTGCACAACACGCTCGTGCATTTTGACAGAGATGGCATCCTCCGTTCCGAGTATCAGGTCTACACGCCGAAAGGCTACAAGCTCGACGCAACCGTCATTCTGGTTGAGGAAAACCGGCTTTTGATCGGGGCGGACCCTCTTGGCATCTATGAATTTCCGCGGCCAGACCGAAAACACTAGAAGATTTCCGAAGTTTTCCTCAGCCTCGATTGCACTAATTCTGTGCAAATTGCCGGCGCGCTCTTTTCGATTCCTTCGAATTCCTTGATTTTGTCTGCGTTTTTTCCCGTACTTGCACATTTTCCGTGCTTGTGGAAAAGTTGTGTATGGCATGTGAACGTTGGTACTGGGCTTCGCACACTTTTCGCTTGCTCCGCCGCAGACAGTGCGCGAGAATCCTTCCAGTTTTGAAGCACTGGAACGTGGTCCCGCAAATCTGAGTGGACCGCGCGGAACCACAGGGGCACAAAACACTCGTTCCTGCGCGGGCAAGAACTCCAAGGCGTGACGCTTTAGGGCTATAAATTTCTTTCCACAGGATATTCACACCTGTGGAAATACAGTATTCTGTGGCTTATCGGATGCCGATGACGACTGCAACTCAAGTTGGCCGTGAACGCGAAATTCTGAATGTCTGGGACAGGTTCCTTGAACTCATCAAGTCCCGGGTCAGTATCAACACCTATTCCACTTGGTTCCAGCCTACCCGTCTGAGCCGTCAGGAAGGCGACACCCTCACGATTCAGATTCCCACCGCCGTCTTCCGCCAGGTTCTCACCCGCACCTACGGCGAAATCATCAAGGCGGTCTTCCACCAGATGGGCACCCCCAACACCAAAGTGCAATACATCTGCACAGAGGAAGAGCCGGTTGCGGCCGCCCCTGTCGCCGCCGCGGTCAAGCAATCCAAACTCGATTTCGAAAGCAGCGATCACCAACTGAACACGCGCTACACCTTTGACACCTTCGTGGTCGGCAAGTCCAATGAATTTGCTCACGCTGCGTCCCGGGCCGTCGCAGAGCAGCCTTCCAAAGCCTACAACCCCCTTTTCCTCTATGGCGGTGTGGGCATGGGCAAAACGCATTTGATGCATGCCATCGGCCACCTGATCAAGAAGCGCAATCCGGCGATGCGCCTCAGCTACGTCAGCGCCGAAAAATTCACCATCGAAGTGATCAACTCGCTCCGCTTCGACCGCATGATCAGTTTCCGCGATCGCTTCCACACCGTGGACGTCCTGCTTGTCGACGACATCCAGTTCATCGCTGGCAAGGAACGCACCCAGGAAGAGTTCTTTCACACTTTCAACGCTCTCTATGAGCAGCAGAAACAGATCGTCATTTCCTCCGACTGCCTTCCCAAGGACATCAACTCCATTGAAGAGCGTCTTCGTTCGCGTTTCGAGTGGGGCCTGATCGCGGATATCCAGCCGCCCGATCTCGAAACCAAGATCGCCATTCTCCAGAAGAAGGCCGAAAATGACCGCTTCCATCTTCCGGACGAAGTCGCCGAATACATCGCCCGCGCCATTAAATCGAACGTCCGCGAACTGGAAGGCGCGCTCACCAGGCTGATGGCCTACGCCTCTCTCACCGGCACGGCCGTTTCCCTGACCACTGCCCAGCAGGTATTGCGCAACATCATCGCTTCCCAGGAAAAACGCGTCACCATCGACCTCATTCAGAAGCGTGTCAGCGAACACTTCAACCTGCGCGAGTCGGATCTCAAGGTGCGCAGCAACACTCGCGCAATCGCTTTCCCCCGTCAGGTCGCCATGTACATCGTCAAGCAGCTCACCACCGCATCCCTCCCGGAAATTGGCCGGCAATTCGGCGGCAAGCATCACACCACCGTCCTGCATTCCATCAACAAAATCGAAGAGTTGCGCCGCTCCGACAAGGATTTGAACCGCACCATCACGCGTCTGATGGACGCCTTGCAGTAGCTTTTCTCATTTTGTAGGGGCCGCCTTCTGCCGGCTCGCCGCCGGAGAGCCTGTGCCCCGCCAGAGGGAGGCGGTCGGCCGGGTAAGACAGCGGCAACCTTCGCCGTCTAACTTTCTTCTAGTTTGATTCCAGTAATCAGTTCGAGTTTTCTTTACCAGGGCCTGATGCTGCCGTCGTGCCCCAGGAACTTCCCGTTGATTTCCTTGGGGTCTCCCGCCAGGACCTGTCGCATGCCCCGTATGCTCTCCTCCGGGGTGAGTCGCGCGTGCGGCCCGCCCATATCTGTCTTCACCCAGCCCGGATCAAACAGCACCACGCTGATCCCGCGCGGTTCCAGCTCTTTGGCCAGGATGGACATGGCCATATTCAGGGCCGCTTTGCTGCTGCGGTATTGGTAGGACGTGCCGGCTTGTGCTACGGAACCATCTTGCACGGCCTTCAGAGACGCCATGCTTGTGCTGACGGCCGCAATTTGCTTGCGTTCACTGGCAGCCACATTGTCCAGCAGCGCCTCGGTCAGGCGTAGCGGGCCAAAAACATTTGTCTCAAATACTGCTCGCCAGCCCGGGTAGTCGATTTCTCCGATCTTCTGCCCTTGCCGCGGATAGATGCCGGAATTGTGGATCAGCACGTCGATCGGCTTTGCTTTTAATCCTTTCGCCAGATCTCGAATCGATGCATCATCCGCAACATCAAGTTCGTACACCTTGAGCCCCTGGTAGCTCTTTGCCAATTCCCGAAGCTCTTCGCTTCTTCCCGCCGTGCGCGTGGTTGCCACCACCTCCCAGTCATCCGCGGCGTACTGCCTGGCAAACTCCAGTCCCAAACCTCGATTGGCCCCTGTGACGAGTACCGTAGCCACTGTCTTCAACTCCCTGCACCCTTCTGAATTCTTGTGCCTGCGCAAACTCTGCTACCGGCGCTGAGTTTGTGGAAAACGCATGGCAGGTGCACCTCGTTCGATGCAATCAGAGACTGTTTGTCACGCAAATCACGTGTGGAGAATTTGTGGGGATCGCGTGGGAATGGTGCGGATGGTTTGTGGACAATTCTCGTACTTCCACGACAGTGAGGAAAAATCTCTCGTTTTCCGAAGAACCGCCTGACAATCCACCGCACACCACTGCGCAAAAACTCAATCAGAGTTTCGTTCCGGGACTTTTCCACCAATCCACAGCACTCATCACAACAAGAAGAGCAGTTTTATTTTATTTGGAAAAGTTTCCTGTGATGCCTGTGATAGTTAGGAAAATGCGTCAGATTGGGAACGCGCCTGCTTCTTCCCCTAAACGGGCAAACCACGCTTATTTCCACAGCCTACTGCCCCTCCCTGGCCTTTATACTTTGCGAAAAAACGAGTACAGTACGCTAGCGGTACTTATGCACCGGAGAAACCGATGACCGCAACAGGAACCGTTCGCGAGGAAACCCAATCGATGGAATTCAGCGTACCCAAATCCACGCTGCTTAACGAACTCACCACCACCCAGGGCGTAGTGGAACGCAAAACCACCATCCCGATTCTCTCCAACCTCCTGGTCGAAGCCAAAGGCAACCGCCTGACCATCACCGCAACAGACCTCGAGCTCAGTGTGCGCACCTCCTGCGAAGCCAAGGTCAAGAAAGATGGCGCAGGCACCATTCCCGCCAAGAAACTTCTCGAACTTGTCCGCCTCCTCCCCGAAGGTGAAATCAAGTTCAAGCTCCTCGACAATCACTGGGTCGAAATCGTCAGCGACAAAAAGAAATACAAGATGGTTGGCATGGCCAAGGAAAACTTTCCCACGCTTCCCGCCATGCCGCATACCCTAGTGAAAATCCCTGCCGCGGTCCTTGAAAGCCTCATCGGCAAAACCAAGTTCGCCATCTCCATGGAAGAGTCGCGCTACACCCTCAACGGTGGCCTCTTAATCCTCAAGCCGGATACCCTCGCCATGGTCGCCACGGATGGTCATCGCCTGGCCCTTGCCGAAACCGATCAGAAACTTGCCGGGCTCAACGGCGAAGTTCGCGTGCTTATCCCCAGGAAAGCCATGGATGAAGTGGAGAAACTTTCGGCTGCGGCGGGGTCTGACGCGCAAATGGAATTCGCCAAGGACGAAAGCCATCTCTTCTTCCAGGTCGGCCACCGGCTCCTGATTTCCCGTATTCTCACCGGCCAATTCCCCAATTACGAAGCCGTCCTCCCGCGCGAGAATAACAAGACTGTGGTCCTGGAGCGCGCCGAATTGACGGACGCCGTGCGCCGCGTCTCCCAGCTCGCCGATCAGCGCTCTCACGCCGTAAAACTTGCCGTCTCTCCGGAAGGTGTGGAGATCTCCGCCTCCAGCCCGGAGTACGGCGAAGCCAAGGAATCCATCGATAAAGAGTACAAGGGCGACCCCATCTCCATCGGCTTCAATTCCAGCTACATGCTTGATTTCCTGGCCGCCGCGGCCGATGGCCCGATCAGCATCGAGCTCAAGGATGAACAGTCCGCCGGCCAGATGCGTCCTCTCGCCGATGAGAGCTATCGCTACCGCTACGTCATCATGCCCATGCGCATCTGACCTACTCCGTTGCAAATCGAAACTCTCCATTTCGACGAAGTTCGTGAGGCTCGGATTCTCCGCGCAAACCTCAAAAAAGTCGGCATAAATCCCTTCGATTGGTGCCGGGAAAGGCACAATTTCTTGGAACAGGTCGGGAAAGCACGCAGTGCGCCGTAGCACCTCTCCACCCCCACACATTTAATTGAAAATACAAGGTTTAAATATCCACAACGCCCACACTACCGCTTGAGAAAACACCCTATTTCCAGTAAAATTACCTGGTTGTCGATTCGTTCTTTTTTCCTCCAAATCGACACGTCCGCCAGGAGTGGTTGACCACAAAATGCCCTGCGCCAGGGGCCGGTCGGCCAGCCTGGAGAAGGTAAGTCTTCGCCACGTCCCGGAGCGCGGGACGGGATGAAGCAGGAACCCTACGAGCTTCGATCTTTCCCAGAGAGATCGCGGTCAAAGGGTGAGGCGACGAATGGGGAATTTCAACTTCACGCCTTTCCTGGCTTCACACAAATCGAATTGATCCATCGCTCTCGCAGCCTGTACTTTGCCGGGCACTGTTCTGGAGCAAAATTCTCAAGCGATGGGATTGCCGTAGGCACGCACCCTTCACCCGCAACGCGGGTTCAGGGCAAGGGAGATGCAATGGGCGACAAAGAAACGGTGACGGGCAAGGGCGGCCATCAGTACGACGCCAAATCCATTAAGGTTCTCGGCGGCCTCGAAGCCGTTCGTCTACGTCCCGCCATGTACATCGGCTCCACTGGCGAAATGGGACTCCACCATCTTGTCTGGGAAGTAGTCGACAACTCTGTCGACGAAGCCATGGCCGGTTTCGCCGACGAAGTCAACGTCACCGTCCATGCCGATAACTCCGTCACCGTGGTGGACAATGGCCGCGGCATTCCTGTGGACATGCACGCCACCGAAAAGCGTCCCGCCGCCGAAGTGGTCCTCACGGTTCTTCACGCCGGCGGCAAGTTTGATAGCGACACCTACAAAGTTTCCGGTGGGCTCCATGGCGTCGGCGTCTCCGTGGTTAACGCGCTTTCCGACACTCTCGAACTTGAAATCCAGCGCGATGGTTCTGTCTGGGAACAGTCCTACGAAAAAGGCAAGCCCACCAGCAAACTCAAACAGACCGGCAAAACCCGCAAAACCGGCACGAAAGTCACTTTCCACCCTGATCCCGCCATTTTTGAAAAAACCGCCTTCAGCTACGACACTCTCGCCACGCGCCTCCGCGAATACGCGTTCCTGAACAAGGGCCTGAAGATTACGCTCACCGATGAGCGCAGCGAGAAGTCTGCGGAATTCCGCTTCACCGGTGGCATCGCCGAATTCGTCAAGCACCTCAACCGCGGCAAAACCACGCTCCACGATTCTCCGATCTACATGGAAGGCAAGAAGGGCAACGTCGAAATCGAAATTGCCCTGCAATACAACGACACCTACGGAGAAAACGTCTTCTCCTTCGCCAACACTATCAACACCGTTGATGGCGGCACGCACCTCTCCGGCTTCCGCTCCGCACTCACGCGCACTATCAACAATTTCGCTTCTGCTGCCGGCATGCTCAAGGAGCAGAAAGATGAAGTCAGCATCTCCGGTGACGACGTCCGCGAAGGACTCGTCGCGGTCGTCAGCGTGCGCCTCCCGCAGCCCCAGTTCGAAGGCCAGACCAAGGGCAAGCTCAACAGCGACATTAAAGGCGATGTCGAGCAACTCCTCAACGAAAAGCTCGGGGAATGGTTCGACAAGCATTCCACTGTGGCGCGCCGCATCATCGGCAAGTGCATCGACGCCGCCCGCGCCCGCGAAGCCGCCCGCAAGGCCCGTGAGCTTACGCGCCGCAAGTCCGCCATGGATTCCAGCGGCCTGCCCGGCAAGCTTGCCGATTGCCAGGAGCGCGATCCTTCCCGCTGCGAACTCTTCGTCGTTGAGGGCGAGTCCGCAGGTGGCTCCGCAAAGATGGGCCGCGACCGCAAGTATCAGGCCATCCTTCCCCTCAAGGGCAAAATCCTCAACGTCGAAAAGGCCCGCTACGACAAGATGCTCGGCCACGAGGAAATTCGCGCCATCATCACCGCGCTCGGCACCGGCATCGGCAAGGACGATTTCGACGCCGGAAAACTCCGCTATCACAAGATTATTCTCATGACCGACGCGGACGTCGACGGCTCGCACATCCGCACGCTCCTGCTCACCTTCTTTTTCCGGCACATGAAGGAGCTCATCGAACGCGGCCACGTATATATCGCTCAGCCGCCTCTGTACCGTGTGAAGCGCGGCAAGAGCGAGCGCTACATCCGCGACGAACGCGATTTCGCTCGCGAATTGATGAAGCGCGCCACCGAAGACCACGTCGTCAAGGCCAAAGAAGGCGTGAATCTCGAAGGCGCGCGCCTCACTTCCTTTCTCCTCAACGTTCAGGAATACGAAGCCGCCGCCGCGAAACTGGGCCGTCGCCTGCGCGAGCCCGGCCTGGTGGAACTGCTCATGGACAGCGGCCTGGAAAAGAAAACCGATTTTGAGGACAAGAAGGGCCTGGAAAAACTTTTGAAGGAAGTCGAAAAGAGCAAGCTCAAACTCGAAGGCAAACTCAACTTCGACGAAGAACACAGCCTCTACGAAATCCAGTTCGGCGCGCCACACAACCAGAAAATCAACTGGGCCGTCGCCTCGACCGCCGAATACAAGCGCCTGCGCGCCTTGGCCAAACAGATCGAGGAGTTCAATCACCCGCCTTTCACGGTCGCCCGCAACGGCAGCAAGGTGACCAGGGAAAAGGCCACCGACGTTCTTGACTTCGTCATGGAAGACGCCAAAAAAGATTTCACCATCACCCGGTTCAAGGGCTTGGGCGAAATGAACGCCGAGCAGTTGTGGGAAACCACCATGAATGCGGATACTCGCACCCTGCTCCAAGTCAAACTCGAGGACGCCGTCGCCGCCGAAGATATTTTCACTACGCTCATGGGCGAAAACGTCGAAGCGCGCCGCAAGTTCATCGAGGAAAACGCCCTCGAAGTCGTGAACCTGGATATTTAGCTTTGTAGGGGCGCCCGCCTCAGGCGGGCTGCGCCCCGGCTACCGAGGCGTAATGATGTATCAACTGGGTTGGACAACTTTGCCGGGCCTGCGTGGGTTAAGCGTAAGCGAATTTCGCGCCATGCCCACCGCGGCGCCGGACAACGAGAAGGGAGTGGCCGTTGCCTTCGAAAATGAAGCTCAACGAGACGCTTTCTTGCAACTACTGGAAGCGGATTTTGCGCAGCGGCGATTCACCAACTCCGCAGACGCCTTTGATAGCGTAAAGGCCTGGGCGCTGGAACATACCGCAGAGAGCCACGAAGGATGAGTTTCATGAACCATGGGAAGGAAACGGCCGTTCGTATTCTCAGGCACGACGCAGCCACTCTGCTGCAAGCGAAGGACGAGGAGTACGCCTATTGGCAGAGCCGGACCCCCATCGAGCGGTTGGTGGCCATGCAGGAGCTAAGTTTTGCTTTCTTCGAGGAGCGCGGCAATGAAGCTGAAATTAGACAGCAATTTTTGCGATCTCCTGGCTGCTTTCCGTGCCTGCGGCGTTAGATATCTGATCATTGGCGTTTGGGCGGTGAGCATTCATGCCCAGCCTCGTGCGACAAAGGACTTGGACATCTTCGTGAGTCCCGAACCAAGCAATATTCAGGCCGTGTACGAAGCTTTGATGCGATTTGGAGCGACCTTGAATAACATGGACCGGAGTCAATTCTTGGAATCCGGCACTTTCTTTCGTGTCGGCGCGCCGCCCTGCCAAGTGGACGTTTTCCCGGAGATTCCCGGTCTTCAGTTTGCGGCCTGTTGGCCGAACCGTCTGGAAGTGCCCCTGGATGCGGAAAACATGCTCACGGCGAACATAATTTCGGCCGAGGATTTGATTGCCGCGAAAGTCGCAAGCGGGCGAGAGCAGGACCTCGCCGATGCTCAGGCTATTCGAAGGGCTCAGCAACAGAAACCAAAGACGTAACGAGCATAAGAAATACGAGGACACATGGCAGACGAACAGAACACATCGGTACTCCTACCCATTGATATCGAAGCCGAGATGCGCAAGTCGTATCTCGACTACGCGATGAGCGTGATCATCGCGCGCGCGCTTCCCGACGTGCGCGACGGCCTCAAGCCCGTCCAGCGGCGCATCCTCGTCGCCATGAACGACCTGGGCCTGGCTTCCAATCGCGGCTACCGCAAGTGCGCGAAGATCTGCGGAGACACTTCCGGCAACTATCACCCGCACGGCGAGGCCGTCATTTATCCCGCTCTTGTCCGCCTCGCGCAGGACTTCAACATGCGCTATCCCCTGATCGACGGCCAGGGAAATTTCGGCTCGGTCGACGGCGATCCCCCGGCGGCCATGCGGTACACCGAAGCGCGCCTCGCCAAGATCACCGAAGACATTCTCGCCGACCTCGAGAAGGAGACGGTCGACTTCATCCCGAACTTCGACCAGACCCGCGAAGAGCCCGTTGTCCTCCCGTCGCGCATTCCCAATCTTCTCGTCAACGGCGCCAGCGGTATCGCCGTCGGCATGGCCACCAACATTCCCCCGCACAACCTGCGCGAGATCGTGGATGCCGCCATTCTCCTGATCGAAAAGCCGGACACCTCTCTCAAAGAAATCATGAAAATTGTGCCCGGCCCGGACTTTCCGACCGGTGCCTACATCGCGGGCAGGGAAGGCATCGAAGCCGCTTACAAGACCGGCCGCGGCAGTTTCATCATGCGCGCCAAAGCTGCCATCGAAGAAGCCAGCAAGGACAGAGAAAATATCGTCATCACCGAAATCCCCTACCAGGTCAACAAAGCCAAGCTCATCGAGCGCATCGCCGAACTCGTCCAAACCAAGAAAATCGAGGGCATCGCCGACGTTCGCGACGAATCTTCCCGCGAAGGCATGCGCATCGTCGTGGAATTGAAGCGCGGCGAGGAATCCCAGCTGATCCTCAACAATCTCTTCAAGCACACCCAGATGCAGGAATCCTTCGGCATGATCCTGCTCTCCATCGTCGCCGGCCAGCCCCGCGAACTCGGCCTCATACCGCTGATCAAGCTCTTCATCGAACACCGTATGGAAGTTGTCCGCCGGCGCACCATTTTCGAACTGCGCAAAGCGGAAGAGCGCGAACACATTTTAGTTGGCTACCAGATCGCTCTCGACCACCTCGACAACGTCATCCGCATCATCCGTGGATCCTCCAGCCGCGCCGACGCCAAGGAAAACCTGTTCAAGTATTTCACCGAGCAGGACGTCACCATCACCGAGAACGGCAAGTCCAAAAAACTCGAAGGCGTAAAGCTCGACGGCCGCAAGTATCGTTTTGCCGGCGCTCCCGAAATCGAAGCCGCCGGCCGCGGCGCGGGTCTCGGCCTCAGCTACGCCCAGATCGACGCCATCCTTGAACTCCAACTCCACCGCCTCACGCAACTCTCCATCGACGAAATTCTCAAGGAATTGAAGTCCATCCGTGACCTCATCAGCGAACTGCGCGAAATCCTTTCGAGCGACAAGAAGCTGAAGCAGGTCATTACTGCGGAGCTCCGCGAAGTCCACAAAGCCTATGGCGACGATCGCCGCACGCAGATTGTCGACAAGGTTGATGAAATCAAGCTCGAGGACCTCATCGCCGATACCGAGATGCTCATCACCGTTTCGCACGCCGGATACATCAAGCGCACCGCCGTCGAGACCTACCGCCACCAGTCTCGCGGCGGAAAGGGCCGCATCGGCGCGCGCACCAAGGAAGAGGACTTTGTCGAGCACCTCTTCATCGCCTCCGCGCACAGCTACATCCTGCTCTTCACCTCCAAGGGCCGCGTTTATTGGCTGAAGGTGTATGAACTGCCCGAAGCCGCTGCTGCCACGCGCGGCAAGGCCATTTCCAGCCTCGTGAAATTCCAGGAAGACGAAAAACTCACCGCCCTCGTTGCGGCCACCAACCTCGAAGAGGAAGGCCGCTTCGTCTTCATGGCCACCAAATTCGGCACGGTGAAAAAATCCGCGCTCACCGAATTCTCCAACCCGCGTTCCACCGGCATCATCGCCGTCAACCTCGAAGCCAAGGACGAACTTATCGGCGCGAAGCTGACGGACGGCAAGAAGATGATCTTCCTCGCCAGCCATGAAGGCCAGGCCATCCTCTTCCGCGAAACCGAGGTGCGCCCCATGGGTCGCAACGCCGGCGGCGTCAACGGCATGGACCTCGACAAAGACGATTACGTCGTCAGCATGGACGCCGTCCAACCCGACTTCGAAATCATCGCTAACGAACACAAGCAGACCAGCCAGAACCTCGAGGAGCTTGAAAACGAGCACATCAAGGACTCCCTCACCACCCTGATGCTCACCGTCGCCGAGAAGGGCTACGGCAAGCGCACCGCCCTCGCCGAGTACCGCATCACCTCGCGCGGCGGCAAAGGCGTCGTCAACATGAAGACCACCGACCGCAACGGCTCCGTCGTCGCCACTCTTCAGGTCACCGAAGAGTCCGACGTCATGATCATCACCGAACACGGCAAGGTCATCCGCGTCCACGCCAGCGAAATCCGGGAAGCCGGCCGTTCCACGCAGGGCGTCCGCCTGCTCCGCCTCGATGACGACGACACCGTAGCCGCCGCCGCCGTCCTCCAGGAAGAAGAAGAAGACGAAGCCAAGAAGTAACCGGTCTTACTCTCCTCTCTCTCGGGGCGCAGTCCGCCGCGGCGGACGCCCCATGCCCGTACGATCGCTGAACGGATCGCATGCTTTTTATTGGGAGCTACTTCCGGGGTCTTGTAGGGACCACCTTCCCAGGCGGTCCGCCAAGCAGGCATTCCCTCACTCGATCTGTGGGCACGCTCCTCGACGCCCCTCTTTCATCTCCGATTGCGCTAAACTAATTTCCTATGAAAATCACTCGCCGCCTGTTCGCATTCCTTGCCTTTGCCACGCCACTGGCTATCCTTGCGCTCGCCGGCGCTCCATCGAAACCCGCTGCGCAAACTCACTACCTCGCCCTCGTCGGCACCTACACCGACAAAACCGAGAGCAAAGGCATCTACGCTTTCGATTTTGACTCTGCCAGCGGCAGCTTTACGCCTAAGGGCGTCGCCGCTGAGACCAGCAATCCCTCCTGGGTTGTCATCCATCCCAACGGCAAATTCGCCTATGCCGCCAACGAAGCCGGCAAGCAGAGCGCCATCACCGCTTTCTCCGTCGACCCCACGTCCGCGAAGCTCACGCAACTCAATCAACTTCCCGCGCTGGGCGCAGATCCCTGTTTCCTCTCGTTCGATCGAACCGGCAAGTACCTCTTCGTGGCCAACTATTCATCCGGCAATGTCGTCGTTTTCCCGATTCTTCCCGACGGCCGTCTCGGCGAGCACACCGCCAATGTGAAGGACGTTGGGTCCCTCGGCCCGAACAAAGAGCGCCAGGAAGGACCGCACGCACACTGGATCGAGCGCTCACCCGACAATCGCTTCGTCTTCGTCTCCGACCTCGGCCTCGACCAGATCCTCAGCTACCGTTTCGATGCAGCCAAAGGCACGCTCACTCCCAACGACCCTCCCTTCGCCAAGCTCGCTCCTGGCGCCGGACCCCGGCACGGCGCGTTCTCACCCAGCGGAAAATTCTTCTATGTCGTCAGCGAGATGAACTGCACAGTCACGGCCTTCGCTTACGACTCTGCCAAGGGTTCCTTCAAAGAATTTCAGGTAATTACCACGCTGCCCAAGGATTTTCATGGACGCAATGACGACGCAGAAATCGCCATTCATCCGAGCGGCAATTGGCTCTTTGCTTCGAACCGTGGCCACGACACCATCGCTGTCTTCGCCATCGATCCCGCTAGCGGCAAACTCAAAGCCGTCGGCGAATTTGCCACCGGCGGCAAGGAGCCTCGTCACTTTGCCATCGACCCCACCGGCCAGTTCCTTCTCGCCGAAAATCAAAATTCCAATTCCGTCGTGATCCTCCGCATCGATCTGTCCACCGGCGCCCTGGCGCGAGTTTCACAGGCAGACAACATCCCTTCGCCGGTTTGCCTCGCCTTCCTTCGGCGCTAGCACTTGTAGCGCAGGGCAAGTCGACGCTTGCCCGCCGTAGCCCGAGCGAAGCGGGGTGCCCTGCGGCTTTTTCTCTTCGGCTGCAACTTGCGTTAGAATCGCAGCTTCGCTCACCAGAAGGAGAGTTTCATGCGCCCTGTAATTTGGCTAAGAATGACTCTGCTCGTTCTCGCTTCCCTCGTCACAGGTGGCATCGTTCTCGCCGACGGCGAAACGCCTCCCGCGCGCGACCCCAAGCAGCCCATCGACGAGGCTTACACCGCCAAGATTCGCAAGTACACCACCGCGCCCTACTTCTCCTCGCCCCTCGTCGACTATCTTCCCGCCAGCAAGTCCGTCCCCACACCCGAAGTTGTCCTCGGCGATGTCGCTGGCGCGCCGGGAATCCTCCCCTACGCCGAAGACGTCTACAAGTACATGCGCCTGCTGGAGAAATCCTCACCGCGCGTGAAAGTCTTCTCCATCGGCACCACCGAAGAAGGCCGCGAAATGATCGCCGTGGCAATCTCTTCCGAAACCAATCTCAAGAACCTCGAGCAAAATCGTGAGCGCCTCGCCAAGCTGGCCGACCCGCGCACCCTCAAGCTCGATGATAGGGAAGCGGACAAACTCGTCTCCGAAGCCGTCCCCGTCTACTACATCACCGGCACCATCCACTCGCCGGAAACCGGTGCGCCCACAGCCCTGATGGAACTCGCCTACCGCCTCGCCGTCGACGAAAGCCCCTACATCCGCGAAATTCGCGATGGTGTCATCACCCTCATCACTCCCGTTGTCGAAGTGGACGGCCGCGATCGCATGGTCGACATCTACAAATGGCACCTCGCCCATCCGAAAGATTTCTACCCGCCTCTCATCTATTGGGGCAAATACGTTGTTCACGACAACAATCGCGATGCCATGGCCATGACCCTCAAGCTCACACAAAACGTCTTGAACACTTATCTCTCCTGGGATGCACAGGTCCTCCACGACCTGCACGAATCGGTCCCCTATCTTTACGACAACACCGCCGGCGACGGCCCCTATAACGCCTGGGTCGATCCCATCCTGGTTGACGAATGGCAAATGATTGGCGCGCGCAACGTTGCCGACATGACCAAATTCGGCATGCCCGGCGTATTCACCCACGGCGATTTCGACACCTGGTCTCCCGGCTACTTGATGTTCCTCGCCGCCATGCACAACGGCATCAGCCGTCTCTACGAAACCTTCGGCAATGGCGGCGCGGACACGCGCGAGCGCACGCTCGAGCCCGATGAATATGCGCGCACCTGGTATCGCCCCAATCCCGCGCTTCCCAAAACTCTTTGGTCCCAGCGTAATAACAACAATTACGAGGAAACCGGCCTGCTGACCTCTCTCCACTATTTCAACGAAAACAAGCGCCTCTTCCTCACGAATTTTTACATGAAGAGCAAGCGTTCCATCCAGAAACCTTCCGAGGAAGGGCCCGCGGCGTACGTTCTTCCCGCCGATGATCCCCGTGCCAGCGTGCAAATCGACCTCTTGCGCGTCATGCTCAAACAGCACGTCGAGATTTCCCGCGCCACCGCTTCATTCCAGGTTTCGCTGCCCGTGAAGAAAGAAAAGAAGCCCGCGAAGCCTGCCACTGGCGAGGACAAGCCCAAGCCGCCTGCTCCCACAACGCGCGACTTTCCCGCTGGCAGCTACATTATCCGCATGGACCAGCCCTATTCCCGCGTGGCTGATGCGCTTCTCGACTACCAATACTGGAGCCCCGACGATCCACAGAAGACTCCTTACGATGACACCGGCTGGACCTTCGGCGAGCTTTTTGGCGTGCAAGTCACCCGCGTCACCGACCCGAAAGTCCTCGCCGTTCCCATGGAGCGCGTCACGGAGTTGCTCCCCTCTGGCGGCATCCAGGGTGAAGGTTCTCTCTTCGCCATCGACAATCACGCCGAGCCCGCTCTCGCCACGCTTCGCTATCGCCTGAAAGACGCAACTATCGTCGCCGCGGAGGAACCGTTTGAGGCCGGCGATCGCAAGTTCACCCGCGGCACCTTTCTCATCCGGGGCGTCAGCCGCTCTGACCTCGATGCCGCCACGAAATCACTGAATCTCCGCGCCGTAGCTCTTACCGCAGCCCCGACCGTCAAAACGCATCCCGTGCGTGCTCCTCGCATCGCCTATGTCCACACCTGGATCAACACCCAGGACGAAGGCTGGTGGCGTCTCGCCTTCGACAGCCTGCAGATCCCTTACGACTACATGAGCACCCAGACGCTCGCCGGCATCCCCGATCTCAATGCAAAGTACGATGTGATTCTCTTTCCGCCCATCGGCTGGAACTACAATCCCACTACCGTCCTGGAGGGCTTGCCCACCTCCTGGGGCAATCCGCTTCCCTGGCTCAATACCCCCGAAACGCCCAACCTCGTTGGCAAGAACGATTCCACTCCCGACATGCGGCCAGGTCTCGGCTGGGATGGTGTCGCCAAACTACAAAACTTTGTCGCGAAGGGCGGTGTCCTGCTTACCGCCACGGACACCTCGCAATTTGCCCTCACCATCGGTCTCGCCAACGGTGTAAGCGCTTCCCGCTCCGAAAAAATGAAAATTGTCGGCGCGATCGTTGGCACGCGTCTCGTTGATCCTGCCAGTCCCATCGCTTATGGCTACGACGAAAAGGTCTCCGCCTATTGCGACAATTGCGCCATCTTCTCCGTCAACAGCATCCTCGGTTCGCGCCGCCGTCATCTCGGCCCGGACATGAAATCGCGCCCCACCGGACGCGGCACCAAGGACGACCCCGACTTCGTTGTCGGCCGCCCGTTTTCCGCAGCGCCCGAAGAACCGGAGCACAAACTCTGGGAAACTCCTCCACCGACCGATGAGCAACTCTTCAACAACCCCCGCGTCATCCCTCCGGCCGATCGTGCCCGGGTGATCCTTCGCTACGCCGACGACAAAGATCTCCTCATTTCCGGCCTCGTGGAAGGCGGCAAGGAAATCGCCGAGCATCCTGCGGTAATCGATGTTCCCAGTGGCGCGGGCCACGTCATCCTGTTCTCCATCAACCCCGTCTACCGCGGGGAAACAGAAAACACCTACTCCCTCGTGCTCAACACGTTGCTCAACTTCGATAACCTCAACGTTGGCCGCAAAAACGACGACAAATAATGGCCGCCTGTAGCGCAGGGCGACTCTTCGAACGCTGCGGCTTTTCTTGGCTATGTAGGGACGGCCTTCCACTGACCCTGAGCTTCGAAGGGAGGCGGTCCGCCATCGGCCCTTTCCGCTCTGGCCGACCCAACTCGCCCACAATTCCCATTGCTCTTCGCCGCAGTTAGAGTACAATCCCCGCCGATATGCCCAAACGAAAAGCGAAGAAATCCTCCAGGCCTCGTTCCAGACGCCATTCCCACGGCGCCAAGATCACCAAACTCCCAAAAGGCGCTCTCACCTTCGTGGTTATTCTCCGCGCCAAGGAAGGCCAGCACCTGCTCCTGGAGGCCGAACTTCGCGCTCTCGTCGCTCCCACGCGCAAGGAAGAAGGCTGCCTGCAATACGATTTGCATCGCGGCGCCGATCAGCCCGGCACGTTCCTGTTCCACGAAGTCTGGGAAAGCCGCGAACATCACACCGCGCACACGCGCACCCTGCACTTCCTCCGCTGGCAGGCGCGCAAGGACTCGCTTCTCGCCTCCAGCGATTCCGCCTTCTGGCACCAAATCGCTTAACCGGAATTTTTCAGGCTGGGGGCTGTGGCACGGGAGAATTCCTCGTAGGGGCGCAGCACTGCTGCGCCTCACTTACCTCAGGTCACCAGAGCAATTGCGGATTGCGTGGATTGCAATAATGGTAGGAGCGCAAGGTCCTACACCAATGTCTTCGACATTCTCACCACTATGAGCGACAACCCATTCGGCAGCGGCACCTGAATCGTTTCGTCCTTCGCATATCCTCGCGCCGCATACATCGGAACTCCCGTCAGCGTTGCGCCCATTTCAAATCTCCGGAACCCTCGCCGATAAGCGGCATCCTCGCACTTCTTCAATATCACACTCGCCAGTCCCTGCCGTGCCCACTCCGGATGCACAAAAAATGCCCGTATCTTGGCCGCATCGCGCGCCGGGTCCAGCATTTCGCTGTCGCGATACGGTCCGTGGTCGCTCCCATAAAGCGTCTTGCGCATGCTCCAGCCACCGCAAGCCGCAATCATCAATTCACCAGAAACGTTCCGCGTTTCGACAACGTAATACGTTTCGTCCGCAATCAACTGCGTATCCACGCCGTAGGCTGTCCCTAGCGCCGCCTCCAATTGTTCCACGGAATAATCATGCCGCTGCAAGACACGCACGGATTTTTCGATCAACTCTCGCAGCACGGGGATATCTTCTCGGGTAGCAAGCCGCAGCCGGAACCGCTCGTCCGCTTCTCTCATCGGTTCTTCCCCCACCTGAATTGTCGATTATTGCAGTCAGGATTGCCCGGAAAATTCTCCGTCCATCAACTCTCCGGCGGCGCAAGGTAATACCCAGGGCGCCATCTCACCGTCAGGTCCGGCCGGTCCACGGTCACCTTGATCTCGTGGTATCCGTCCGCCACGTCGCCCTTCGGCGTATAGGTCAGCGTGTACTGCGAATGGAGCTCCCCGCCCATCTCATCAATCACTTTCTCAATCGTCCGGTTCTTCCATGCCGAAAGGTGTTCCCCGCCTGTCGCCGCCGCCGCAATCTCCAGTTGATGCGCCGTCACCTTGTCCTTCGCGTGCGTCACCGCCCACACTACCAGTGCCATCAAATTTACCCCTTCTGCCTGCTGTTCTGTCGTCGGAGTCTGCACCGTTCCCGGCGGTGGTGGCATGCCAAACGTCCCTTCTGGCGTCGCACTCGGTGGCCTTTTATATTCCGGTTTCCTCTGCAAATCCGCCTTCGTACCCGAAATCCCCACCGCGTAAATGGTGATGTTCGCCAATTGCGCCCGTCGCAGAACTTCGCCCAGTTTTTCCTCGCTCCCGGAATCGTGCGCTTCCGACAACACCAGCATCACCCGCCGGTGTCCCAGCTCCTTCTCGGAAACTTCCGGCCTCCCGCTCAGCATTTCCACCGCTTTGGACATTGCATCGAACAGCTTCGATCCGGAATACCCTTCCTGCAATCCGGACATCGCCTTTTCCATCGCGTCGGCGCTGTTCGTAAAATCCAGCAGTGTCTTCACCTCATCATCGAATCCCACCACCGCGCCTTCACCCGTCGGCCCTGTTACCGTCTGCGAAATCAGGATCCCGGTCTTGCGGATCTGCGGCAGAATCGGCCCGATCCGCGAACTCGTCTCCACCACCACCACCAGCGATATCGGGTCTCCCCCCAGATTGAAATGCGTGATTCTCTGCGGCACGCCATTGTCCGTTATCCGAAAATCGGTTTCTTCCAGGCTGTGCACCATCTGCCCATTTTCATTGCGCACCGTCACCGGCGTATTCACCAGCACCGTGCGCACCTGGATCTTCGGCGGCCCTTTCTGAATGACTACACCCGGCTGCGGCGTCATTGGCCCTTCCGGCGCCTGCCCATATGCGGCAAGCGGTAATGCGCCCAGAGCCGCCACCAGCTTCATTTTCCGCGCAAAGTTGTTCATCGTGTTGCCGCTTGCCCTCACTCCGCGGCCTTTCCCGGTGTACTCAATTCGACGCATCCCGGCCCAAAGACGTTGCCGGAAGCCCAACCCGCTGCCTACAATCGTTACTCGCCTTATCTGGAGATCGCTCATGCCCGATGGTAAACGCCCCAAGCCTCAACACGCTCCCAAAGCTCCTCATGAAGACCGCTCCTTCATGACCAGCACCCCCGCCCGCCCTATCCGCATTCTTGCCGAATACATTCATCCGCTCGCGCAACTAAAGAAGGAAGGCATCGGCGACACCGTCGTTATGTTTGGCTCCGCGCGCATCGAATCCCACGAAACCGCCGCCGCTCGTTACACACGCCTCAAAGACACGAAAACCGGCCGCCTCAGCAAGCTCAAGCTGAAGCATCACCACCACGCGTTGCGCGAAGCCAAAAGCGCTCTTGAAATGTCCCGCTATTACGAAGAAGCGCGGCAACTCTCCCACAAGCTCACCACCTGGGCATTATCTCTCGGCCCGCGCCCCCGCCGTTTCGTGGTCTGTTCCGGCGGTGGCCCCGGCATCATGGAAGCCGCCAATCGCGGCGCCTACGAAGCCGGCGGCAAATCGATCGGCCTTTCCATTGAACTGCCCCACGAGCAGTTCGCCAATCCCTACATCAGCCCCGAGCTCAGCTTCAATTTCCACTATTTCTTCATGCGCAAACTCTGGTTCGCGCAGATCGCCAAAGCCCTCATTGTTTTCCCCGGTGGCTTTGGCACCATGGACGAACTCTGGGAAATGATGACCCTTTCGCAGACCGATAAGATGCCAAAACACACTCTGATCCTTATCTACGGCCGCAAATATTGGAATGATGTTTTGAACCTCAAGGGCATGGTCCGCTGGGGCACCATCAATCAAGCAGAATACGACCTGCTGCAATTTGCCGACACCGTCGACGAGGCCTTCGACCTCATCCGCGCCGGCCTCGAAAAATACCACATGCGGGTGGACCCTTTCTTACAGGCCTACTGAACTTTTTTCGTCCTAAAACTAGGGCTAACTCCCGTTCTTTCAACCCCACGTTCATGGCATACTCCTTGCTCCTGATTCCCGTAGTTTGCTTTCGGTGGTTTTCGAGAGCTTCTCACTCGGTGGCACGGGTCCCTTCAAGACAGCTTGGTCAAATGGGCTTTGGCCCTTGAAAAAGGAGAGTGCAAAAATGCGAATCGCACGTTTTGTTCTGGCACCAATGGCATTGGCGGGAGCCATTCTTTTCTTAGCTTCGCCCGTCGTTCGCGCGGATGACGATTGTCGGAAACGTACTGCAAAGGCCGACCACAAACTGCATGAGGCCATCGAGCACCATGGCTGGCAGAGTTCTCAGGCCGAGCATTGGCGCCATGAACTTTCCGAAGCCCGCGCCTACTGCTGGAATCACAACCACCGCTGGTGGGACGAAGACGGACATCGTTGGCGCACCGATCACGACTGGGATGACCACGACCACGATCACGACCATGAGCACCACTGATCTCCCCGCTTAACCTGGCTATCCCGGATCGAGGGTGCGGTCCTGTAGTCGCCTGCACCCTCTCCCCCCTCTTCCTCTTCTCTGCCGAAACGTTTCCGCCAAACAGGTGTTTGAACCCTCAGGACGTCATCCCGAAGCCAGCCCGGGCGCGCTCCTCGAGGCTCTTATGAAACTTCCTGCTCTGCGTTTCCCTTCGTTTCTCGGCAAGTCCGCGCTCGCCGTTCTGGCACTCGGCGGTCTTCTTTTCTTTGTCGGCGCGCCCGCTGCAAATGCGAATACTCGGGATGATTGCAATCGTCGAATCGCCTACGCCGATTCGCGGTACAACGAGGCCGTCGAACATTTTGGGCCATACAGCCGCCAGGCTCGGCACTGGGCCCACGAACGCAACGAAGCTTACGAACGCCGCGAACAGCTCCGCCACGAACGGCGCGAGCACCATCGCGATGGTGACAATCGCCACGGGGATCCCCGCTGATCGCCAACTGCCACCACAAATAAAAAAGGGGCGCCACTCAGTCGGCGCCCCGCTCTCTATTCAGGCGGTATCAGGATCTCGCCGGTACCTCTGGCTCCTCCGAAAAAATCGCCTCGAACCGTTTCACTTCATCCTGATCGTGCAACAGCACAATCGGCACTACTCGCATGGATTGCTTGCAGGAGTGGCACTGCACGCCCTCTCCCTGCAAGTCCTGCACAAAGCCATCCGTGAACCGGTACTCGGCCCGCTCGTGCCGCGCTTTCTTCTGGCCCTTTGCGCCGCAATGAGGACAGACAAATTCGACCACGTCCTGCTGCGGATCGCGGTCCAGAGCAGCCCAGCCCGTGCGGCGCACGCCCACAACTTCTGCTATACGCCTCTCCATGGGAATTCTCCTCCTGGGATCCACGTCCACTCCCTTTGATGCCATTCCGGCACTCCAAGATGCACCCGCAAAAGCCCCGGTTTTGCCCGTTTTTCCCCCCAATTTGCCCCATTTTCAGACCTTTGTCTCGCCCGCCCTACTACCATTCAACTACTCTTGGGGAACTTGTGTCGCTCCGTGGTGTCAAAGGCTGAAGAGGACGCGCGCACCTCACATCCCTGCGAGAGCGGCGCCGGTCTCCTGAAGGCAACCTCAGGAGGCCGGTACCGCAAAACTCCCACGCCTCGCAGGGACAGTTTCCGGAGGTGTGTGATGGCTGATCCCCATGTTCCCGAAGATCGATCCGGTTTCCTGCGAAGCTGCCTCGTCGAAGGTGACTCCGCCCAGGAAAAACGCGTTCGCCGCAACAAAGAGCGCGCTCTTCTTGCCTCTATCGTTCTGCAAATCTTGATTGTCGCCGCACTCGTTCTCTTCCCACTCCTCAGCAAAGGCGAAAACATCGCTGGCCGCGGCATCGTTACTCCGATGCCTCCTTATGCACGCTTGGGTAGTCATGCGAAAAAATCACCGGCGCAACGCCCGGCCCGCCCCAATCACCCGGTGTGTCACTTTTGTGTTTCAAAGGACATTCCTAAAGGCATCGTGACGCGTGATCCGACTCCACCCCAGCAGAAATCGGACGAAAACACGGACGGTTCTGACATTGATCGTTTTGGCGATCCTCGCGGCGACCCCAACGGCTTTTTGAATTCGGATTCCACCCGCGGGCCCAGGCGGCCGGATGACCAGAGCAGCCAGGTTGATCAGGTCCCTGTCAGGCGCCGGATCAGTGAACCTGTCCAGGCGGCCATGCTCATTCATCGCGTTGAACCGTTCTACCCGCAACTGGCCGTTCAACTCCGTCGCCAAGGCCGCGTCGAACTTCACGCCCTCATCTCGACCGACGGTTCCATCCAATCCTTGGAAGTCATTTCCGGCGACCCGCTGCTCATCCGATCCGCTCTCGAGGCCGTTCGCGAGTGGCGCTACCGCCCCACGATCCTCAACGGCCAGCCCGTTGAAGTCGACACCCACATCACCGTCATCTACACGCTCTCCCACTAAGCCTCTCTTCGGTGGGGGGGCGGCGCGCTGCGCCCCATGTCCGCACAGTTGAAGCCGCTCTTTCCCGGTAGCGCAGGGCGAGTCTGCGAGCCCTGCGGCTTTTCGCCTTCCGCCGCACGCGGAACCGCCCTGTCCGAAGCAACGGCAATTTGCTTGTTGAATGGAATTTGTCGTCGTCTACAACAGCGGCTCGCCCGAATGCCGCGCAATCGCCTCGCGCGTTTCATCCCGCAACCGCACGATTTCCTGCAGATGGTTGGGGTCCCCGCTCTCCGCCACTCGCTGCGGATAAATCGGCGCCGAAAGCGTAATCGTCACGCTCGTCGGCCGCGGCAGAAACGTCCGGTCGCGCAAGAACCTTCTCGTTCCCGCGAGCGATACCGGTATCACCGGCGCGCCGGTTGCCACCGCGCCGCGAAATGCGCCCAACTGGAACGGGCGCACGCCGTCGTCCGGCGTAAACGTCCCCTCGGGAAACACAAACACGGAATCCCCCTGCTTCAAGTATTCCTCTATTTCATCTACTTGCCGCAACCGCGAATTCGCGTCGTGCCGGTTGAACGACAAATGTCCCATCTTGTTCAAAAACGTCCCGATGAAAATCATGTCATTCACTTCACCCTTGGCCACGAATCGGTACGGCACTCCCAGCCCCATCATCAGCGGCAGCACGTCGAAATAGCTCACGTGGTTGGAGGCGTAAACCTTCCCTCCCGGCGTGTCCATGTACTCTCTTCCGACCACTTTTACCCGGATTCCCGTCAGCGCAAACAGCACCTTTAACGCCGCTGACGTAAATCGTCCCGCCGCGCGATGCTCCTTATACAGCCGCACGATCGCCCACGTCGGCACGATCCACAAGATAAAAACAACAATGAAGTACACGCCGTATATCTTTTCGAGCCCCGTGCGGATTCCGCGCACCGCCGCGCGCACCGCGCTCTTCAATAATGAACCCGTGCCCAGCCGCGCAATCTGCAGCCACGCCGGTGCTTTCGGCGCCGTCAAGGTTCCCGCCAGGTACAGTTGCTTGGTCTCGTCCCGCCGCAATTTCCCGCTCGAAGTTTTCGGAATGCTTCCCGGCGGGATCAGTTCCACGCGATCCGGCGGCAGTCCCAATCCTTGCAAAACCTGTTCATTGATTGCTGCGGCAATGCCGGCTTTCTTCCCGCGATCTTCTTCCCGGGATTCCGCCACAATCACCAGCTTCTCTGTCCCCGTCTCTTCGCCCTTCAATCCGAACGCGACCACACACCCTTTTCGAATCCCTTCCACCCGCGACGCCAGCTCCTCCACCTCATGCGGATACAGGTTCCGCCCGCCCTTGATGATGATGTCCTTCACGCGTCCAGTAATGTATGTCTCGCCGTCGGCCTGGTAAGCCCGGTCGCCTGATTGCACCCACGGATATTCCCCCTCCGCGTGCGCTGGTCCGCCTGCAAAGAGCTTCTCCGTCGCTTCCGCGTTCTTGTAATACCCGCTCGTCGCCGAAGGCCCGCGGAACCACAAAAATCCCTCTGTGCGCTCTGGCACCGCATTGCCATCCTTGTCCACGATGATCACTTCGTGGTTCGGTATCGCCAGCCCCGAGGACACAAAGGCAATCGCATTCTCATCTTCGCCCGGCGCCGGCACCGCGCGACCTTCCGTCGTAAACGTCTCCCGTTGCACGCGATCCACCTTCGGCCCGCGGCACAATGGCGGGAAGGTCACGCCGAGGGAAGCTTCCGCCAGCCCGTAAACCGGCAGCAGCGCCTCCCTCTTGAAACCGTATCTCGAGAATCGGTGAATGAACCGCTCCAGGGTCTCCGGGTTCACCGGTTCCGCGCCGTTCAGAGCGGCGCGCCAGGAGCTCAGGTCCACCCCTTCCATGGCCTGGTCCGAAATCTTCCGCACGCACAGTTCAAAGGCAAAGTTTGGCGCCGCCGCAATGGTGCCCTTGTGCTTCGAAATTGCCTGCAGCCATTTTTCCGGCCGCGTCAGAAACGCCAGCGGCGACATCACCACCAGTGGCACGCCATGTAACAACAACGTCAGCCACGCCCCGATCAACCCCATGTCGTGGTACAGCGGCAGCCAGCTCACCCCCACGTCGTTCGGCCCCATCTGCACCGCTTCCGCGATCGCTCGCATATTCGCCAGCAGGTTCGCATGCGTCAGCGTCACGCCCTTCGGATCGCCCGTCGACCCCGACGTGTATTGCAGTAGCGCCAGATCGCTTCCTTTCCGCATCCGGATACCGCTCAGGAACGCGGGCAGTGCTCCCGGCGCAGGTGGCGGCTCTTTCTCCGCGGCTTCCAGCAATTTCCCTGCGTCCACTACCCCCGCCAGCGATTTCACGCGCGGCTTCAACAGCTTCGCCACCGCTTCCGCCCTCCGGAAAGTCAGCAGCAGGCACACTCCCGCATTATTCAGAATCGCGGACTGCCGGCTGGCATACTCCTCGATCCTGTCCGCACGAAACGGTGGATAGATCGGCACCGGCACCGCGCCGGCCAATAAGATCCCCGCATAGCAAATGAAAAACTGCCGCGAACTCGGCAGCATCAGGGAAACTCTTCCTCCCGCCGGCACGCCTCGCCGCGCCAGTTCCTCGGCGCATTTTTGCGCGGCAACGTACAGTTCTCCGAAGGTCAGCGTGCAGGAATGTTCTCCCTGCTCATCGTCTTCCGTGATAATCAGGTGCGCGCGGTTCGCGTCATGCACACCCCGGTAGCGGATCACTTCCACCAGCGTTTCCGCTCTTTGCGCAATCGATGTCGCGCCTTGCTCTTTCATCCTTCGCGTTGCCAGCGCCGTTCGCAGCGCGGAAACCTCCTCGACTTCGTTCGCCGCTGTTCCCGGGGCCTTTAGAATGGCCTGAAGCAACTCTTCCGGCGTATTTGCTTCGGCCGCCAGTGTGTCCGGCAAGCGCAGGTCAAACGCCGTCTCCAGCCGGGTCAGCAGTTCCACCCGTTCCAGGCTGCCCAATCCCAGATCGCGGTCCAGGTTCGACGCCACGGACAGCGTCTCCAGCGCGCCGCGGCTGCCTAACTCCTCCAGAAGCCCGCGCACCACATCCAGTACGCGCTCGCGCAGGCCCGGCAAGTCTAATTGTGCGGATGTGGTGGCCAAGGTTTCCTTCGATCGGGGACTTCGCGTGAGGCTAACACGCGCCTCGCAATTTTTCCATCTTCGCCTTGTGTGTCACAGGCATTTCTGCCTGTGCGCCTTCCTGATCGCAGCGGAAACTTTACGGTTACTGCCGAATGCCCCTTATGCCCCCTGCTTCTTTGCCCCGTATCCCGGCGGCAGCAGCGTAGTCGACAGGTCTACGCCCGTCAGGTCCGCGTTACTGATATCTGTTTCCCGCAAGATCGCGATTCCCATGTCCGCGCCCGTGAACTTAGCTCCGTCCACATGGGCATCCCGGAAATTCGTATTCCGCAGCAGCGCCTTCTGGAAATTCGCGTTCGTCAGATCACAACGGAAAAATTCCACTCCGCTCGCCTGTGCCTCGGTCAAGTCCGCGCCCGCCAGGCTTGCTTCCGTCATGTCCGTGTTCCGCAGGTCGGCCTTCCGCAGCCGCGCTCCCGCGAAATTCGCGCCTGGCAACCTTGCGCCGCGCAGGTCGCTCCCTTCGCAATTCGCATTTCGCAGAATCGCTCCGGCCAGATTCACCTTGCTCAAATCCGCCCCGGACAGGTCCGCGCCTGTCAGGTCCGCGCGGATTCCATCCCCCTTCCAGAAGCGCTCGTGCAACTGCAGAATTTCCGTCAGACTTTTCCCGTTGTGCCTCAAGCTTTTCAGTTTACGCAGTCCCATGGTCCAATCTTCCTCGCTCTTTCCAATCTCCCATTTTACCCAATCCCGCCCCGCCGGTGAACCTGCCTAACCTCTGCCTAACCTCTGCGTCGCGTCCCGCAACGGAGTATGCTAATTTTCAGGACCCGGGGGGAATGCTCGCTCCGGGAACTCAACCCATGCGGCTCCTCCCCCTACTTTTCTCTGCGTTGCTCCTCGCGGCGACCCCCGCCCGCGCCCAGGAAGACGAAATCGTAGCCAATCTCGCTGGCGGCCGCGTCATCATTCATGTTGCGCGTGATGCCATCATCTTCGCCGCCATTGACCGTCCGATGGAGGCTAAGTCCATCCCTCCGCGCGTCGCCGACATCGGCCCCACCCACATCGGCATTTTCTTTGGTGCCTCGGAGTGGCAGTCTCCTGCCCAGCCCAAACCCATTCGTCTCGATCGGAACATCCCGGATGTGCGCATCTCTGGCAATCCAGGCTATCAGGCGGCCCCCGGCTCAGGCGAAACCGACCTCGAAGAGATTGGCGTGGTTTTCCTCGAAAAACTTCGCCCCCTGGTCTCCCAACTCCATCACAAAATTGATCTCAAGCCCGATGAACCCATCCTCGAAATCGTTCTCATCGGCTATGCGCCGCAGGATTACGGCCCCGAAGTGTGGCTCATCGATTACAGCGTGGAGCAGGAATCGGTCAGCGCCACATCTGACTTCTGGCAGACACACATCCTCCGCCCGCGCTTCACGCAGCTCTATCCCCCGGAAAAGCACCAGCCCAAGACCCTCGTGGAACTGCGTTTCCCCGCCAATTTACAGGAAATTCCACTGGCCGGACTTATCCAGCAGAATGAGCCCCGCATTGCCAGCCTGCGCACTTCCGACGTGAAGTTCGCCAAGGTCATCGAGCAGATTGAGCGCGGCCAGGCCAACAAATCCAACTCTCAGGACGCCGCCGACTTCCTGCGGGCGGCACTACCCCTCCTTGCCGGGAAATCCTCTTTCATCGAAGCACAGATAGGTGAGAGTGGCGGTTTCGAGTGGATTGTCCCTCCGGAGGAACCGGTAGAAAAGCAAAAGCGCGCCGAAGACAAAAATCGCCCGCCCGAAGCTCCCACGCTGCGCCGCAAACCGAACCCCGACTAACCCTCCAACGAGATGGAATCTCCCGATTTCTCGATCCCTCCGTACCCCACCCGGCACAACATGCCTCTCCTGCCCACCCGTTCCGCTTTCCACCCCGCTCGCAATTTGCCCAACTCCTCGCAGGGCTCGCAAACCAGGCTCACTTCAAGCTCCACTTCTCCCACTCGCAATTTCTGCCCCACCTTCAACCCGTTCACGTCCCACCTTTCCGTCGTGATGTTCTCTCGAACCATCCCCGGACCCAGATCCAGCGCACGCAGCGTTTCTCTAGCCACTAACAGCATCTGCCGCTTCCCGCCCGGCCGTGCGTGTGCGCCCCCGTCGAACCCAGCGTTCTCGACCACCCGCGCCTCGCTCAACTCTTGCATCGCCACTCGTTTCTTTGGCGCTCGAAACAGCGCCCGCACGTTGGCCATATCCTCAATTTCCCGCTACTGAACTTTGCCGCCCATGCCGCCCAATGTCGCGACGATAATGCATTCCGTCAAAGTGTATTTTTCCGGCTGCCTGGTAGGCCTTCTGTAGTGCCAAATCCAAGGAATTCCCCGTCGCCGTCACTCCCAGCACTCGTCCTCCATTCGTCACGATCTTGTCTCCCTCGCGCCGCGTGCCAGCGTGCAGCACCTGCACATCCGGAATTTCCCCCGCATCCTCCAAGCCGCGAATTTCCTTACCACTTTCGAATTTTCCCGGATATCCGCCCGACGCCAACACCACGCACGCGCTTGCCCCCGCTTTCCATTTCAGTTTCTCGGGCCGCAGTTTGCCTGCCGCCACATCGCTCATCACTTCCGCCAGATCAAAATTCATCCGTGCCGCAATCGCCTGCGTTTCCGGGTCGCCCAGCCGGCAATTGAACTCCAGCACTTTCGGCCCTTCCTTCGTCAACATCAAGCCCACATACAGGAATCCCTGGTAGCGGATTCCGTCGGCCGCCAATCCTTTCATCGTCGGCTCCACGATCGTCGTGGCAATCACGCGTCGCAACTCCGCTGGCAGCAATTCATCCGAGGAGTACGCGCCCATCCCTCCGGTGTTCGGCCCTTCATTGTTGTCAAACACACGCTTGTGGTCGCGCGTTGGCACCAGCGGCGCGTACCGCTCTCCATCGGTCAGCAGAATGAAGGACAGTTCGTCGCCCTCCAGCGCCGCTTCCAACATCACGCGCTTTCCCCCGGCGCCCAGCTCATTCTTTTCCATCACGCGCTCGATAAATTCCGTCGCCACGTCCGGGTTCGCCGCCACCAACACGCCTTTCCCGGCACACAGTCCGTCGGCTTTGATCACGACCGGCCAATCCACTTCACACAATGCCCCGTACGCTCCGCCCGGCGAATCGTACGCTCCATACATCGCCGCGGTCGGAATCTTGTGCCGCTCCAGGAACTCCTTGGCAAAGACCTTGCTGCCCTCGAGTTGCGCCGCGTGTTTCGTCGGACCAACCACCGCCCATTTCCGCTCCACATACGCATCCACCAACCCATTCACCAGCGGAAGTTCCGGTCCCACCACGGTCAAATCCGGCTTCACTTTTTCTGCCAGGGCCACCAACCCAGGGACGTCTCCGGCATCCAAGGCAACGCACTCCGCCTCTTGCGCGATTCCGCCGTTTCCCGGTGCACACCAGATTTTCTCGACGCGAGCACTCTCTTTCGACTTCCATACCAGCGCGTGCTCGCGCCCGCCACCGCCAATCACCAGAACTTTCATCCGTTTCTCGCCTCGCACCGCGTGACTTTGAACAATAGTGCCGCCCGCACAGGAGTGTCAACTTTTTGCAGAATCATGGCGAGCAGGATGATCCATCAAAGCGGCGGACTTACGAGAGAGCTGGGCGAACGTCGATGTGAAGTGGTCTAACCGTTAAAACTATATATAGTGGTTAATGGAGGGAGCGCGCCGGCTGCGACTTCCTTACGCTTGGCTCATCGCTCGAATCGGAATCGTTACTCCCGCCGCCGCATCCGATGACGCCAGCATATGGCAGCGGCCATCAAAGATTCCGCCGGGATCAATCACCATGCACGGTGAGTGCACCTCTCCGGTGACGACGCCTTTCGGCTGAATCTCCACGCGGCCCTTCGCGAAAATCACGCCATCGAAGCGGCCGGCGATCACCACGCGGTTTCCTTCGATCTGTCCCTCAACCTTCGCGTTTTCTCCGAGCACCACCGTCTGCTCGGAAATGATATTGCCCTTCACGTGTCCGTCAATCCGGAACGTTCCCGTCAGCGTCAGTGTGCCTTCCAGAGACACGCCCTGATCAATGAACCCGGTCCACTCTTCACCGAGTCCATCCTTCGATCCACCCGGCCACTTCCATGCCATGAAAATACCCCCGGAGCGTACTCTACCAATCTAGCGTGGCTTCAAGAGAAGTCAACGGCCTCTGAGCGGAGAGTTGTCGAATGCAATCCCTGAACGATGGTGCAGGAGCGCCTGGAAAAACAGCGCCAGCTTTACTTCAGCAGCCGATCGTAAATTCCCATCAACTGCGCGTCGTCGTAGAATTCCAGCACCAGCTGGCCTGGCCTCATTTTCGTTTTCTGTCGCAGGATTACTTTTGTTCCGAGATGCCGCTGCAATTCCTCCAGCGCTTCGCGGATGTTCGGATCGACTTGCGCTTCGGTCAACGTCTTCGCTCCGCGCGACCGCCGCGAAGCCAGCCGTTCGATTTGCCGCACCGTCAGCCCTCCACGGGCGGCGCGCTGGGCATAGCGCATCCTTAGTTGCGAGTCGGCCACAGCCAACAACGCTCTGCCGTGGCCAGCGGTCAATTTCCCTTCTTCAATCCAATCCTGGATCGTCGGTTCCAACTTGAGCAACCGGATCGCGTTCGCCACCGTCGCGCGATCTTTGCCCGTGCGCTCCGCCACGGCTTCTTGCGTAGCGTGAAACTCATCCATCAGCCGCTCAAACGCGCGGGCCTGTTCAATCGCATTCAGGTCTTCACGCTGGATGTTTTCGACCAGCGTCATTTCGAGCGCCAGCTCATCGGGCACCGGGCGCACGATCGCGGATACGCTCTTCAGACCTGCCCGCTGCGCGGCCCGCCAGCGACGCTCGCCGGCAATCAGCTGAAAACGCCTCCCGAGCGGACGTACGACCAGCGGTTGGATAATCCCACTGGATTGAATCGAGCGTGCCAGTTCGTCCAGCGCTTCTTCGCGAAACCGCGTTCGTGGCTGGTAGGGACTCGGTTCGAGCAGGTCGATGTCGATCTGCATCGGCCCGGAAGGAACAGGGCTCATCGCCGCGGCCACGGCCGCAGCCGCTCCGCCCGGCGTGGGCAAGCCGACGCCCCCTGCCGTGTTCACATCCACTGGCCTTGCAGGTTTCTGTGGCTCAGGCTCCCGAATGAGCGCTCCGAGCCCCCGCCCCAATGCGTTTCTCGGCATTAGCAATTACCTCCTGGGCAAGCTGCGTGTACCCTTCCGCACCCTTGCTGTGAATGTCATAGAAAATAATCGGCTTACCAAAACTAGGCGCTTCCGCCAAGCGCACATTCCGCGGAATAATACTCTGGAACACTTGCGCCCCGAAAAAACTTCGCAGGTCGGTTGCCACTTGCCGCGACAACGTTGTGCGCTCATCGTACATCGTCAGCAGGATCCCCTCGATCTCCAGGTTCGGATTTAGCGTCCGTCGAATTCGCATGAGTGTGTCCAGCAACTCCGAAACTCCCTCAAGCGCCAGGTATTCGCACTGAATGGGCACCATCACGGAGTCCGCGGCGACCAGCGCATTCAGTGTCAGAAGGTCCAGGGCGGGCGGACAATCCAGAATGATAAATCTATATTTGTCTCGCAATTGCTGCAGGAAAGCTTGCAGTTTGTACTCACGGCCATCGGCAACAACCAATTCCACTGCGGCACCCGCCAAATTCTTGTCCGCGGGAAGCACATCCAGTCCTTCCACTTGCGACTTTTGAACGATTCGATCGAAGGGTTCGTTTAGGATAAGCGCGTGATACATGGTGCGGCGTGAAGGGTCCTTCGGGAAGCCGATGGCAGCTGTGGCATTTGCTTGGGAATCGCAATCGATGAGCAGCGTCGACTGTTCGGCCGCCGCGAGGCATGCGGCAAGGTTAACGGCAGTTGTGGTCTTTCCAACCCCACCCTTCTGATTGGCTACAGCAATGACCCGGGCCAAGACGATCCCCCAAACCGAAAGAAAATAACAGAGCCGCGAATGGGACGCAAGTTGTTTCACGTGAAACCGTGGTTCTGCTGCGGATTTTCTGTGGAATCCGCTTTGTTCCACGTGGAACATCGCTTCCTATCGTTTTAAGTCTTCAGGACTTACGCTGCGTCCGTTGTAAAGCCGCATTTCGCACATTGTTCCACAAGCGACTTTTGGCATGCCGATCGAGTCCTGCGGAATTGCAGCTCTGTGGCATAGAGTCCCTCCCGCATATATATAGAGGTTCCACGTGGAACGTTGCACCGCGCCGACTCATTCACTGTTCCACGTGGAACGTCCGGAATCGACATTTTGTCGCTGAGGTGGGAATTAGCGAAAACTTGATCGAAAAGATTTGACCTGATGCCGTTACGCAGGGCCTCAGGTCTTTCGGGTGCCAACCAGGAGATAGCGCCGGAGTGACTGCGGCACGCTAATGGGTTCCTGCCACTCCCAATGCGGTGATTTGCGAGCCGCATCCAGATCCCGGCCACCGATCCACAGCACCGTTCGGCGCGCCGACAATCCCTCCGACGCCGCCCACTCGAGGAACGGCCCGAACTCGCCAACCGCCCGTGAACATACATAGTCCAATGGCGCCAAGTCCTCCGAAAGCTCCTCATACCGGTTGATGAGCACCCGCGCGTTTGCAAGCTCCAATTCGCGAAGGACTTCCGCCAGAAAAGTGCCCTTCTTGATGTTCGACTCCACCAGAAATAGCTGCAATTCCGGCCGCAGAATCTTCATCGGAATCCCTGGAAAGCCCGCACCGGAGCCAATGTCGGCGAGCCGACCAAAATCGATCGGCACGGCCACAGCCCCATACATGGATTCGCAGAAGTGACGATGTAGTATCTCGAGCGGGTCACGAATCGCGGTAAGATTCAGCTTCTCATTCCAGTGCAGCAAGATCCTTATATATTTCTGAATCAAAAGCAGTTGCTCGTCACTTACGGGGACCTGAAATTCCCCCAGGGCACGGCGAATGGTGGCCCCGGAAAGTTCTCGGTCTTGGCTAGTTGTCATTAGAGTAAATATCCTGTAATTATATCATTCTAAATACGTTACCGTGATTCCAGGCCCGCGGAAAAATATTTTGGTCCGGCAATCCCCGCCACAAGGTCCACAGTCGTGTGCCAAATCACCACGGGTATCAGGCTCAGCCATAGCAGTCGGCTGGTTCCAAACACAAAGCCCATCAGGGAAGTCCCTGCGACCCCGCTTTTCCCTTGGTACGCATGTGCCAGCCCAAAGAGGATCGAAGAGCTGGTCACGACGGCCCAAGGAGCCATCCCCGCCCGACTCAGTGCCGCCATCGCAAAACCGCGATACAGGAACTCTTCACAAACTCCCGCAGTGACTGCCAGCGCGCAATACGGCGCAAACTCCACCGGATTGCCCGGCAGCAGGCGCTCCGCAAGTTTCCTCATAAAGTCCGGAACCGCTCCGGTCATTCGGCTGACACGCCGCAGATTGAACCACTGAAAAGCACCAAAGAGCACGCTCCCCGCCAAGCTCAAAAAAACCAGTTCAGCCGTGACAGTTCGATGCAGGCCCAGTTCCGCGCCCGTCAGTCCCCGGGCCAGCGCCCGCCAGACCACTACGCCCGCCAGCAACCATTGCGAAACGATGGTCGTCCCATAAAGGACAATCTTCTGTTTCGTGTTAGGCGAGGGCTCGGCCAATAATCGCCGCAAGCGCACGCGACCCCGCCAAGGTATGACTACGCCGAGAATCAGAAAGATGAGCCAGAAATCCCAAGGCATTGGCCGATGAGAACACTTTCCTGGTCACTTAGGCAAGTTGTCTGCATGGCTCCGTTTCTTTCACGTGCCAAGCAGGAAAACCGCGGCATCGTTATAATCGAAGCGCAGCATAGCGAGGTGTGGCTTGACCAATCCCGTGAAGCTTACGGCCATGGTCAAGGCAGCTGGTTGAGCGGCCAAACTGAGTCCCGGGACGCTGGACTCAATTCTACGGCGCCTGCCACTGCCGAGTGATCCGAACGTGCTCGTTGGGTTCAATACCAACGACGACGCCGGGGTGTACCTGATCGCCGAAGGCTTGGCCTTGGTACAAACCGTCGATTTCTTTACCCCAATCGTCGATGATCCTTTCACCTTCGGCCAAGTTGCTGCGGCAAACTCCTTGAGCGACGTTTACGCGATGGGTGGCCGGCCCGTCTCGGCGCTCTCGCTGGTCGGCTTTCCGGAAAAGGGCGATACCGCGATCCTCGAGCAGATCATTCGCGGCGGCCTGGACAAGATGAACGAAGCCAAATGCACCGTGATCGGCGGCCATTCGATCCGCAATGAAGACATTCAGTTCGGTTATGCTGTCACCGGAGTCGTGAACCCGCTTCAGGTTTGGAGAAATGTCGGCGCGCAGGCCAATGATGTTGTTCTGCTCACCAAAGCTCTGGGCACGGGAGTGATTTCCACGGCGCTGAAGAACGACCGGGCCGGAAAAGAATCACTCGCTTCCGCCATCAGCTCCATGTCCCAATTAAACCGTGCCGCTGCGGATGCCCTGCACGAAGTCGAGGCGCAATCTGGCGCGCGCGTCGTGCACGCCGTTACCGACGTCACCGGCTTTGGACTCCTCGGCCACGCGCGCGAAATGGCTTTAGGGGATCCCGCCGCGGGAACGCCCGCTGTCACGATCGAAATTGACCATCGCGTCGTCCCCTGGCTGCCCGGAGCAGTTGATGCCGCGCGCCAGGGCATGATTCCGGGCGGCCTCAAGAATAACCGCGATTTCATCGGCGATTGCGTGGGCTTCGCGCAAAACGTCCCCGATGAACATCGCGCATTGCTCTTCGACCCGCAAACTTCTGGCGGCCTGCTTGTCGCCATCGCGCCGGAAGCCGCGGAAATCGCCTTACAGAGTCTGCGACACCAGGGCGTGAAGGCCGCCAGCATCGGACGGGTTCTGCCAAAAACCACTCCCATGCTTTCCGTCATCTAAGGAATCTCACGAAACCCTTCCCATGGACACCATCACTCACGGAATTGCCGGCGCGTTGATCAGCAAGGCCACTTTTGGTGGCCGCGATTTGTTTCCGCCAACCGCGATGGGGAAGCGGCGCCTGGCCACCTGGGCGCTCATGTTCGGCGCCATCTTTCCGGACTCCGACGTCCTGCGCGATTTTTTCTCGAACAATCCGTTGCTGATGATCACCTGGCACCGCAGCATCACCCACTCGCTGCTCTGCTTGCCCATCTGGACCGTCATCCTTGCGGCGCTTACCGCAGCGCTCGCGCGCTGGCGAAAGTGGGAAGCTCCGTCCTTCCTGACCCTGACCGCCTTGTACGCCGTAGGGATCCTGAGTCACATCTTTCTGGATCTGGTGACCACCTTTGGCACCATGATCTGGTCGCCCCTCGAATGGTCCCGCCCTGCTTGGGACATTCTCTTCATCGTCGACTTCACCTTCACTGCGATTCTGCTCATCCCCCAACTGTTGGCATGGACCTATGAAGATCCAAAGCACCTTCGCTGGCGCGCAGTCCTTCTCTGGCTGGTTTTCACTCCGGCCCCCTACCTGATCTCGAAGATCGCGCTGATGGTTGGCGCGCCAATTTCCAACTCCGCCATTCTGGTGGCCACCGTGCTCTTCGCCGTGCTGTTTCTTCTCCCTGCCGCGCAGGGCTGGGGCTTGCGCGTGAAGTACGAAACCTGGAACCGCGCCGGGCTCACACTGGCAATTGCCTACCTCCTGGCCGCCACAATCGCGCACCGCCTCGCTTTCGAACGCGTCAAGCAATTCGCCGCCCAGGAAAAACTCCAGGTCCAGGCCCTCGGCGCGCTTCCCATGCCGCCCTCTTTCTGGCACTGGGATGGACTGGTGCGGGCCCCGCGCGGTGTTTATGAGATACGCATGGATTTAAGTGACCGTCTTCTGAAGCGCGGCAATTCACCAAATGCGGAGGTTCTCGAGCACAGCTATTACCCGGACGCTTTTCCAAACCAGTATATTGAAGAAGCGCGGCAACTTCCCGACGTGCAAAAAGTACTGTGGTTTGCCCGATTTCCCGTCACCCGCTTCCACAAGGAAGGCGACGACGCCATCGTGGAATTCTCTGATTTGCGTTTCCCGCAGATTCGACGCGACAGGCCGGCTTCCTTCACCTACCGCGTTCGCTTTTCGAACGACGGCCAGCTACTCTCCCAAGGCTGGCTCCGCCATTGACTTTCTGGAGTGCGGGAGCCCCGCTCCCGCTTTTGCAGCGTGGCATTATGTCGGGGACCACAATGCGGCAGCCCCGTTGCCGCACTCCAAAGCTCTACCGTATCGACGTCGATTCCTGCTTCGCGGGATGAATCACGATGTGCCGTTCTTCCCCGGTGCCCACGCTTTCCGTGCGCACCCCCGGCATATCCTTCAACGCCAGATGCACGATGCGCCGCTCCCGCGAGGACATGGCATTCAACTGAAACGGCTGCTTTGACGCCAGCACGCGTTCGGCGGCCACCCGCGCGGTCATGCGCAATTCTTCGAAGCGCAGCGCGCGGAAGCCTCCGCAATCCAGGTGAATCTTTTCGTGATAGGAGGGCTCGAGCCCCAGGGCGCGGAACGCCAGGTGCTCCAGGGCTTTCAAAATTTCTCCGCCGCGAGCCAGCAGGATCTCCTTGTCCCGGCCCTCGAGATCGGCAAACACTTCCGCTTCGCCCTCTTCCGTGCCGCTCGAAGGTTCCGCGGTCCGCACCTTCACGCTCAATTCAAAATGGCCTGCCCGCACGATCCTCTGCAGGAAATCCCGCAACGCTTCCGCCGCGGCCTCGCGGTCCAGTTTGCCCTCGCGTACAAATTCCTTGCTCATGTGACTCCCGGTAGCTCTGACAGAGTCCCTTTTTTTGCCGCCCTGCGCTTACTTCTTCGCGCGCGTGGGCTTGGCTGGAGCGGGAAGGGGGTGAGTCCGATTCAGGTACCACTGCTGCAGTATATTGATCAAGCCGCTGGTAAGAATATACACCGCCAGCCCGCTGGGGTACGGGATAATCATAAACATTCCCGCCATGCCGATGGGCATATACTTCATCATCTGCGCCTGTTGCGCATCCGTCGTCGGTATCGGCGTCATTTTCGACGCCAGGTACATGGAAACGCCCATCAGAATCGGCAGCACATAATAAGGGTCCTTTGCCGATAGGTCGGTGATCCATCCAAACCACGGCGCATGGCGCAATTCGATGGTGCCCTGCAACGCCCGCCACAAAGCAAACCAGATCGGCATCTGTAAAAGCTGCGGGATGCAGCCGCCCACCGGATTCACCCCTTCGCGCGAGTAGATGGCCATGATTTCCTTGTTCATTTCGGCCTTGCGCGGGTCGTTCATCTTGTACTTCTTGTATTTCTCCTGGATCTGCTTGATCTCCGGCCCCACGCGCTGCATCTTCAACGTGGTCTTGTAGCTGGAAATCCGCAGCGGGAACAACACCATATTGATAATCACGGTGAGCACCACGATGGCCCAGCCCCAGTTCGGAATGTACTCGTGCAGCCACTTCAAGCCGTGGAAGATCGGGTCGGCCATGAACTCCAGCCACCCAAAATTCACAAGCGCGTGCAGCGGCGGCTGCATCTTCTTCAGCAGGTCGTAATCTTTCGGGCCAACGAACACCCGCATGCTCATGGGTTGCGCAGAAGTTGCTGTGGCCACTTCCGGCACGGCTTCAGACTCTTCCTTGCCGTCCACCATCGCCGTGTCCCACACTTTCCAGTAGCGTGTCTCGAGGGCTGTGGAAAGCGAATCGACCGGTGGGAGAAACGTCACGGTAAAGTAGCGGTCCTCAATCCCCGTGAAGTTCTTGCCGCCTTGCCAGACATTGCCCCACTTTTCCGGGCCATCGAGCTTCTTGTACCCGATGCTGGTCAGCTTTCCGCCTTCGCTATAGAACGTATTGACCGTGGTAATCGGCGCGGGGTTCGTCACCGTCATATCGCCGAAGCCGCCGCGCCACGCAATTCCCGCCAGCACATGCGCGCCGTTGTAGCTGGTCGTGGTTTCCACGTTCACCACATAGGAGTGATCGAAGCGAAACTTCTTGATCACTTCCAGGTGTCCGTCGCTCCACGTGAAGGTCAACTCCGCCGGCGCCTCCAGGGCAGCACTGTCGCTCGAAATCTTGTACAAGCCCGTGTTCGCGGTCTTCTCCATTTGCGGATCATCGAACACCATCGAAAACGGCCAGCCGCCGGTCTTTGCCGCCGATTCCGCATGCACCAGGTCCAGCGTGCGCGGCGGTTTCGCGTCGTCCCGGTATTTCTTCAACTGCCAACTCTTCACCACCGCGCCGCGATTGGAAAACTCCACGCGATACAGCGCGTTTTCGACCACGATGGTCCGCTCCTGCGCGTCAGAGATTGCCGGCACCACGGTTGCCGGCGCGGCCGATATCGTCGACTTGGCGCTTGCGGGAGGAGTTGCCGCTCCGCTAGCGGCTTGAGGAGCGGCAGGCGTACCCGGTGCGGCTGGAGCGCTCACGGCCGGGCTCTCCTGCGGCGGGTGCGCCGGCGGCTTCGGCCCGAAGTACTTGGCCCACAGCAAAATCACCACCATCGAGAGCAGTGAAGCCACCAGAATGCGCAGTTCCGGCGTGAACTTATCTTTGTGCGGCCCGAGCGGCGTAAATTGATTCGTCGGCTCAGGACTCACTGGCGCACCTCGCGCGTTTCAACATCCATTCGGGCATTCGCTCGCATCGCTTCCCATTTCTCCGGCACCGGGTCGTATCCAAATCTTCGCGAAAGCGGATGGCAGCGCAGCAACCTCTTCACTCCCACCCACACCCCTCGTGCCACGCCGAATCGTTCGATCGCTTCATACATGTATCTCGAGCAACTGGGCTCGTAGCGGCAGCTTCCCGCAAAAAACACGGACAGGTAGGACTTGTAGCAATTCAGCGCAAACAGCGCCGCCCGCACGCCGCCCGTTTTCCGTGCCTGAGTCTCGCGTGCGGGCGCCCGCCGCGGCGGGTGCCCCATCCCGGCAAGATCGTTCCTGCCGTGGGGTTGAGTATCCTCGCCTGTATAGCGGCCGACGTTCGAGTCGGTCAGCTCAGCTCTTGAGTTACTCTTGGATTCGCTCTTCTCTTCCTTAGGTGGCAGGGGCTTCAGCCCCTGCGCAATGGCTGCATGTCCATCGGGCTTTAGCCCCTGAAGTGAGGCCTTCCGTTCCGCCTGCGCCACGTTTGTATTCACTGTGTTCACAGCTTCTTCAGTAATCGCAAAAGGTCCACGGTCAACGCCGCAAACGGCACCTTGGCCACCGAGTTCTTCGGGTGAATGACGATGTCCCATCCCGTAAGTATCTCCTGACGGTGGCAGCGCACCATTTCTCTTAATCGCCGCCGGATGCGGTTGCGCACCACCGCGCCGCCCAGGGCTTTCTTGATGCTGAACCCGAAGCGGTTCAGAGCCAGTTCGTTCGGACGAACAAAGACGGTAAAGTGGGTACTCGAAAAGCGTTTCCCGGCGCGGTACACGCGGTCAAAATCGCCGCGGCGCACCAACCGTGCCTCGCGCGGAAACGTCAGCCTCTCAGAGTTCGACGGGATACTCACGCCTTTCGCCAGCACAGTCCTCTGAACAAATCCGATTCTCCGCGGGGTCGCAGCTTCTGAGTCTGTGTGGAATCTCACCTTCTTCGTCAGGGCACGGCTTTAGTTCACCCTGAGCTTCGAAGGGCCGTGCCGTAACTGAACCGCCGTCCACCCGGCTTCAGCCGCTGAGGGCCCCTGCGGAATCCCGCGTCCTTCACCGAACGCTCTCCTCCCAGGTCCGCCTCTACTCGGGCGTAAGGCGATGACGTCCCTTCTTGCGGCGCGCCGCAAGCACTTTGCGGCCACCCTTGGTTTTCATGCGAACACGGAACCCGTGTGTTTTCGCGCGGCGTCGTTTCCGCGGTTGATATGTGCGCTTTGGCAAAGCATTCCCCCTTAGTCGTCTCTACGTTCCGGCTGCCCGCTGAATATCTTCGCTTCCTTCGCCCGTTGCTCGGGGGGCGTTTCCTCCCCCGTTCCGCTCGCCCGGAGCAGAATCGAAGGGAACGGAATCTGCGAAGTGAGGAACTCCTCTTTCGGGCAGTCGGAGCCCTACCACCGCTTTCACGGCAGTCTTCGGAATTATCTAGTGTACTTGGCGCCCGCGCACACGGTCAAGAAACGCCGGGGGTAGCTTACAGAGCGGGGAAAAGTGATACACCCGTGCAAACGCACTTCTTCGCAATTCAACGCCATTGAAACGGGCGCGCGCCTGATTTCATCGTGGGGATCAAGATTTGCATGGGAATAGATTTGAAACGCGTGAAACCTGCTATGGATCTCCGTTAAAGGGAGGAAATCGCTGAAACTAAGCCAGTTGCAGACATGGTTTGGATGCGTCACAAACTCACATCTGAAAAGATGAAATCAAACGGAAATGATCTCCCGTAAAAACCGAAAAGCACAAATTTGATTCAGATTTGACTTGATTGCATAACAATGTCGGCTCCTCGACCCGAGTAGACTGCGGTTGCGTAACGACCACAGGCTCGGGAGAAAGGAGCCGAACATGATGTTGGCAAAATCAAGGTCAATAAGTCACTGTTGACAGTGGTTTTGCACGAGTAGCGACGTTTATTGACGATATGAACTGATCAATTCTGTACAGACACGCCGGTCCGCAAGAAATAATGTGAAGGGCAACAAAACACCCCCAAGCAACCTACGTCAACACCCTCCATCCTGACCCCACCCTGAGCCCCAATGCTCAGGGTGTGCCGAGTCTAGAGCCCCGGTCGGCCCCAAGCGTCGCGGCATAGAACAAATAGATGAAATATTCGTACGAGCATTGAACGCCGATTACGATGATGAATCTCGTGGGAAACTCTCCATCTGTGCAATCGTGAACAGATTTTCCATCTTCAAATGCCGTTTAATTTGGAATAGGCAAAGACCTAGCGCGACAAAGTGGCGACCACTCTCGAGGTTGGCCAGTTTGAGTTTTGCTTTCATGAGAAAGGCAGCGCCACATGTCCACTGCGGATCACCTTACCCTGCCCCTCTACGCACTTCTCCTTCTGCTGCCGCAAGGGCTTTTCGGCCAAGGATTGCCCGCTAGCCCGGCAAAGCTCGTCATGGAAATCGGTACTCCCGTAAGACTCCAATTGGCGCGAACGATCTCCTCTGCGCAGGCACATAAGGGTGATCGCCTTGATTTTGCGGTGGTCAAAGACGTGGAGGTGCGAGGGTTCACGATAATTCGCGCCGGAGCCCAGGCTGAGGGTTCAGTGATCGGAGTAAAAGGAAAGCGACCACTGGGAATGGGAGGCGACATAATCCTGAAGCTGGATTCGGTGGAGCTGACGACCGGCGAGAGGGTGGGTCTAGTGGCAAGGAAGGAATTCAAGGGAAGAGCGCACACCATCCGCATGGCCGTGGGAATGGCCGTCACCGCCGCGTTTTATGCACCCGCCGCACCGGTGTTCCTGCTGACGCGCGGCCGGGATAGCACAGTATTGAAAGGCACGGAAGTCACGGCGTACACGAAGATGGATGCTTTTGTGGAGGCAGAAGATTTGCCATTCGCGAGGCAAAGTGGTTCCGAATTGGCTGAGATGATCACATTTCTCCCGCCTCGAGTTTTGAATGGTGAAGGCCGCCAGGGCGATATGCTGAATTTGATCTTCCTGGCCAAAAAAGATGATTTGCAAGGTGCTTTTGCGAGCGCCGGTTGGCTAAGGGTGGACAAATCCACTCCTCGGATCATTTGGCATCTATTGTGGCAACGAAAGCACTACACGAAGTTGCCGATGGACAAGCTTTACGTTTTTGGCAGGCCGCAGAGCTATTCCTACTCGTTGCCTGACCCTGATTCAATCGTAGCGCGTCGACATCACCTGCGAATCTGGAAAACAGATCGTGAGGTGGATGGCATCCCTCTTTGGGTGGGTGCGGCAACACATGACGTCGCGATTGAATTTGTGAAGCATAAGTTTCGGCTCTTTCACAAAATCGACCCCAATGTGGATCAGGAGCGCGACTTTGTCGCCGAGAATCTTGCGGACACCCGTCAACTCACTCGCGAGCAATACATGCGTTGCGCGGAACCCGTATTCAACGCGCAAACCGCCACGGGCCAGGAATATTATTCAGACAGCAGACTGCTTTTCCTCGAGTTAAATCAGGGAGCCGGCCGAACAGCAAGCACAACGGAAGTTGCTGCTAAGTTGCAATCAACTGGGGAGTAGCCGGAGCGCAAATCCTGCAGGTTTGCGCCCGCTCGCCCGCACCGCCCGGAAACACCGTGTTAACTCCCCTGATCAAAATCGGACACCTTCCTCCTTGAACTCGTCCAGTACGCGTTGCTAGAGGTTCCGCCCACAAGCTTTCTGTCCTCACTGGACCGACGTCATTCGACAGGTCAAAAGTAATCTTCACAAATCTCTCTTCTCCGATTGCATGGTGGTTGTCAGTAGTCATATCTCGAGACCTGCATTGATTGCATTGAAGTGGGAACCCCACAGGTCGACTTTACGTCTGGGCTCTTGGGGTATGCTTTTCTTCGGCCTTCAATTTCTATTGACGCACACATAATTGTACTGTATAGTACCTACAGCCTGCAGAAGAGACTTGTGTTTCTCGATGCTGCGGGCTTCCCATCCAACTAGCCCTCCCGCACCTTCCTCCACATTCCTCTCTCCGTACAACCTGTACACACCAAATCCATACTTCCGTCCCGCTCTTAACCCTTTTACTATCCGCCACTTGCGTATTCCGTACCACATCCGTACAACGGCGTTTTTGCTCTATCCCATTTACTTTCTGTCATTTACGCGCCGTACTGCAAAACCGGAGGAAGGCACACCCGATCCGTAGCCCACAGACTTCCACTAGCTCGAATCCGCTTACTGGTTCTGGACTGTGCCGGCTTTTACCTTCTCGGCGTCGGAGCGCACCTTCGGCCAGTTGTACACCGGATACTTCGGCCGCTTGATCGGCGGCACCGGGTGCTCCTTCAGCTCGGTGAGCGCGACGGAAACGCCCTTCTCGAGGATCGGATCATGCCCCTGCCGCCACAAAGCGGGGTCCTCTTCCACTTCGATGTCCGGCTTAATGCCCTTGTTCTCCACGTCAAACTCGCCGGTGTCCGGATTGTAGAGCCCCCAGCGCGGCGCGGTGATTTCGCCGCCATCGAGCAGCGGCGGGTAGCCGCCAATGCCGATGAGCCCGCCCCAGGTGCGCGTGCCGATCAGCGGCCCGGTGCCAAGACGCTTGAACATCCAGGGCAGAGCATCGCCGCCGGAGCCCGCGTACTCGTTGATGAGCATCACCTTCGGCCCGAAGATCACCTGCGGGATGATGTTGTCCTCGCCCTCGCGGTTCATCGCCGCCGCCAGCAACGGGCGCTTCAGCCAATCCACGATGTAATCCGCGATCCAGCCGCCGCCGTTGAAGCGCTCGTCGATGACCGCTCCCTGCTTCTTGTTTTGCGCGAAATAGTAGCGGTTGAAATTGGTAAAGCCGCCCACCGCTGTATCCGGGAGATAGACATAGGCAAGCTTGCCGCCGCTCAGTTCGTCCACCTTGCGTCGGTTGCCTTCCATCCAGTCGCGCATCCGCAGCGAGTGTTCGCTACCGATCGGCACGACCGTCACCGTCCGCGCATCCTTACCGCCCGGGTCCGGCCCCACCTTCAGTTGCACCTCTTTCCCGGCCCGCTCGATGAAGAAGCTATAGATATCGTCGCTGCCATGCACTTCGCGCCCGTCCACGGCCAGAAGATATTCGCCCTGGACAACGTTCACGCCCGGCTCCGTCAGCGGTGCGCGCAAGCCCGGGTTCCAGTTTTCGCCGAAGTACACCTTGGCTAAGCGGTAGCGGCCATGCTCGACGGTGTAGTCCGCGCCCAGCAGCCCCACGTTCACCCGCTTCACCTCCGGCCGGTCGCCGCCGAAAATGTACACATGCTGCGCGGTAATTTCGCCGAGCATGTCGGCAAAGATGTAGTTCAGGTCCGCGCGGCTCATCACGTGATCCACGAACGGTTGATACTCCGCCATCAAGGCCTTCAGGTTCGCCCCGTGCAAGTTGGGGTCGTAAAACCAATCGCGTTCGATGCGTCCGACTTCATGGAACATCTGGTTCCACTCCGCCCGCGGATCGGCGTAAACCTTCATGGATGCCAGGTGCAACGTGCCGTCCGGTTTGCCCGGCTCACCCGGTTTCCCCAGCGCGTCCACGGGTTTGATGGCCCACGTGCCATGCGGCGGGCCACCAACGCCGGCCATCGGATTTGGCGGCGGCAGTTGCTCGTAGAGCGCCTTCTCGCCGTTGGAGGAGATGACGAAGCCGCCGACATTGTCCAGCAGCTTGTCCGCCTTCCGCGTGCACACGTCGAACTTGTGCACGATCCGGCCATTCGTCCCGCTCCCACCGACGATCGGTCCCTCCAGCAGGTACAGCACATGCGCTTTGCCCGCGACCAGTTGATCGTAGTTCTGCGCCGGTATCGGCAAAGCCAGGATGCGCTGGTTGATGTTCTCGAAATCGATTTTTACTTCGGCAGGCTTTTCGCTCTCTTTTGCTGCTGTCTGGTCTTTCTTCTCATCCTTCTTTTCGTCTTTCTTCTGGTCCCCTGATTTGTCGCCTCCCTTGTCCGCTTTCTCGCCCGGCTTGCCTTCATCTGCGGGCTTGCACTCGTCGGCTTCGCCCGTGGATTTGTCAGACGCTATCTTCTCTTCGTCGCTTTGCGGAGCCAGCGGCGATTTCAAATCTTTGCGCAGAACAACCAAATAAGCGCTCCGGGTAACAGGTATCTTGAACGCGCCCATGCTGCTGGCGATCGTCGGTCCGACGTCGGTGCTGGCGAAGAAGTAGAGATACTTCCCGTTTTTATCAAACGCTACGGAAGCCGCATCGCTCAATCCATCCGTCAACTGACGCGCGGTCTTGTCCTCCAGGCCGTACACGAACACCGCGTGCAAAGAGCTGTCCAGTTGGCGCGTGTACGCAATCCAGCGGCTGTCCGGCGACCACACTTGGCCGAAGTTCGCGCCGTCATACGGATTGGTGTCCACGTGGACCGGTTTTCCGGTTTCGATGTCCAGGTACCACAGGTTCAGCCGCTTGTCGCTGTACGCGATTTTCTTGCTGTCCGGCGACCAGGTCGGCGAATAGAAAAACGATGGAGGAGTGCCGAGATCGAACTTCTTCACTTCACCCATGCCGTCCTGCGACCGCAGATGCAGCGCATATTCGCCAGACTCATCCGAAAAATAGGCAATCCACTTTCCATCCGGCGACCATGCGGGGTCCCGTTCGGCCGCGCCGGTCGTGTTGGTCAGGTCCCTGATGTCGCCATGCTCCACCGGCACGGTCAGAATCTCTCCGCGCGCTTCAAACACGGCGCGTGCGCCGGTCGGCGAAACATCCGCGTTCTGAATCTGCTCGGCAGCATCTACGTAATGCGCCCGTACGGCCGGAAAATCACCGGTCACCTCGATCTTCACCGCGTCTTCCTTGCCGGTGGCCGGATCGAACACGTGAATCGAGCCGAACTGTTCGTACACGATCGCGTCCGGGCCCGCCGAAGCGGACTTGATGTCCACGCCGTTGCTCTCGAGCGCCAGGCTCACCTCTTTGGTCTTGGTGTCGTAGGCATACAGACTCACTGGTCCGTCGCGGTCAGAAAGGAAATAGACTTTGTCACCCATCCACATGGGAGTGGAATCGTTCGAGTCCTTGCGCGGAACCTTTTCAACGCTGGAATCAGAAAGTTTCGCGATCCAGATGGGAGAAGCCGTGCCGCCGCGGTAGTGCTTCAGCCCGCGATGACGCTGCCAGGATTCCGCAAAGTTCGTGAAGGGCACATACGCCAGGCGCGAACTGTCCGGTGAATAGGAACCTTCGACAGCCATGGGCAGAGGAAGTCGTTCCGGCAGCCCGCCCGAAACGCCCACGGTGTACAGCTGCGTGAAGCGTGAATAGCTGTCGCGGCTCGAGCGGAACGCAATGCGTTTGCCGTCGCGGGTCCAGCCGACCACCCGGTCGCTGTCCGGGTGCGACGTGAGCCGCTTTGGTATGCCCCCCGCAGCGGCCATGACATAGACGTCCTCATTGCCGTCGTACTCGCCGGTGAAGGCGATCATCGTTCCATCCGGCGAAAAAATCGGATCAATCTCAATGCCGATATCGCTCGTGAGCCGCCGCGCTTCTCCGCCTTTGCGGTCCACGATCCACAGGTCTCCTCCATAGCTGAAAGCAATCTGGGTTTTGCTTACCGTGGGTTTGCGCAAAAGCGCGTACGGGTTGGGAGATTGAGCGGTCAGCTCCGGCGCGGCAAGAAGGAACAACGTGGTCGCGAGCAGACCCAACATCTGCAGGCTCAGAACGGACTTGCGGAATTTTCTTGGCATTGGAACCTCCGGTAGGCGCAGCCCTGAAAAGGGGAGTAAAAGAGACTGGAGCGACATGTGCGCTTGTCGTGCGAAACAAACAGATGGAGTCTACCACACGCTCCGCGTAAGTAATCAACGATTCAGGCCAGCCGCGCCGCGAGGTGGAATTTCCGGGTGGACATGGACTTGCCCGTGGGATATGTTGCGGGTTCTGGTGTATTTCTCACCGGGCGCGAATTTGAAGACCCACCTCCTCACGAGCGCGCGCCGAAAGCAGGACCGATGAACAGAATTTCGCTCGCCGCACTGACCGCCATTGCCTTGTTCTTTTCCGCCTTTCCCAGCCGCGCGCAGGTCGCGCAAGAAGACCCCAAGGACATTCCGCACGCTCTCACCCCGCCCTGTTCCGAGCTGCCCGGAGGCAACGCACTGCGTTTCTATTGTGCGATCCCGCCATTCTTGCCGGGTGACGACACGGAGGTTTCACCTTCGCTGCCGGTACGAATTGTATTGACCCTTCCCGAGGGCACGCCACTGCGGATTGCCATCGATCAACGCACGCGCATTTCCCATGTGGGGGAAGCTGTGCAGGGGCACGTGGTGGAAACTGTATATGCATTTGATGAGCCGGTCATTCCCGCCGGCAGCGTGGTTACGGGCCGCGTCACGGAAATCGTTTCTGTGTCCACGTTCCGCCGCGTGCAATCCTACGCCAGCGGGAGCTTCTCACCATTCCACAAATACCAGGTTACCTTCGACCATCTGACGCTTCCGAACGGGCGCGAACTCGCGATTGACACGACCGTGTCACCGGGTGCCGCGGAAGTCATTCACCTCGTCAGCAAGGGGGACAAAAGCCAGGAGGACAAGGAGGCGGAACACAGGAGTGCTGCCGCGCGCGCCGCCGACCAGGCCAAACAAGAAGTGAAGGATCGCATCCACGAAGCGAATACGGCGGCGCATCAGGCCGCGGACGAGGTCCGGGCTCCGGGAAAGCTGACCCGCCTGAAGCAGTATTTGCTGGCGCAGTCGCCCTACCGGCGGCAATACCTGGCGACGGGGACGAGATTCAGTGCCTCGTTGAACCAGGTGCTGGATTTTGGCTCGGTCACGCAGTCAGCCGAGACTCTTTCGGCGCTCGGAAGCGTTCCCCCTGTGGATACGGTGTTGCATGCGCGTTTGGTGCTAGAGGTGAGTTCGGCGACGGCCACTCGGGGGACGCCCGTGGTAGCGGAGCTGACCGAGCCGGTGTACTCGGCCGACCGCCGCCTGTTGCTGCCCTCCGGCAGCCGTTTGATCGGGCGGGTGCTCGAAGCGAAGCCGGCGCGCCATTTGCACCGAAACGGCGAGTTGCGCGTGATTTTTGAGCACATCGAAATTCCCGGCGGGACTTTGCAGGAAGTGCAAGGCACCTTGGAAGGGATTGAAGTGGATCGGGCAGCCCATATGAAACTCGACGAAGAAGGCGGGGCGCGGGCTTCAGACAGCAAGACGCGCTATTTGTCCACGGGCGTGGCCTTGCTGCTGGCGGCGGCCGCGGCGCATCCGGATGCGGAACGCGGCAGCGTCGACCAGACGGGCGATCCAGCCGTGCGCGCCGGGGCGGGCGCTTCGGGATTCGGCTTGGCCGGAACCCTCATTGGGCTCGCTGCCAAATCCAACGCGGTGTCCATTGCGTTTTCCGCCTACGGAGCTTCCGTTTCGATTTACTCGAATTTCTTGTCGCGAGGGCGAGAGGTGGTTTTGCCGAAAGATGCGCCGCTGGAGATTGGGCTGGGAACTTCCCATCCGAGCGGTGGGAAGAACTGACAGCGAGTCCAGAGGACCTGCAGAACTTCCGCGGCAATGCGAACCGGTGCGTGTCCAACGCCTGGAGCGACGGAGTGCCGCGCGGAGAAGATCACTTCGGATCGTCAAGCACCACAGCCAAAGCGAAGCCGTCGTAGCCCTTGCTGCCCACGGTTTGGATTTCCGTGGCGCTCACGCGGGACTCGGTGGCGAGTCGTTCATTGAAGCGCCGCACGCCCACAATATCCGGATCCCTGCTCTCGGCGTCGATCACGCCTCCATGGCGAATCACGTTGTCCGCAATAATCACGCAACCGCGGCGAGAGAGTTTCAACGCCCATTCAAAATATTCCGCCATTGTGGATTTGTTTGCATCGATGAAAATCAAATCAAAAGGACCCAGGTCCGCGGTCGCCAACTGAGGAAGCGTGTCGAGCGCCGGGCCGAAACGCAATTCGATCACGCCCGTCAATCCGGCGCGCGCAAAATTGGCGCGAGCCACGGCGGCATGCTTGGCGTCGGCTTCCAAGGTGAGCAATTTCCCGCCCGGAGGCAAAGCGCGAGCCATCCAGATGGTGCTGTAACCGCCGAGCGTGCCGATTTCCAGAATGTTGCTGGCGCCTTGCATGCGGGCGAACAAGTGCAGCAGTTTCCCTTGCGACGGCGACACCTGAATGGACGGCAACCCCGCCGCGGCGCTGGCTTCGAGCGCGGCATCCAATACCGGATCGCTGGGAGTAAACAGCCCGTTGATGTACTGATCCACCGACGTCCAGAGTTCTTGCGTCACGTCTCTCTCCTCTGCCAATCAAAAAATCCTTAGAATCGCCAGCCGTAGCCGAGCATGAGCTGGATACTATGCTTCATTTTTCCGCCGCCGTAGGATTGAATGCTCCCGTCCACATTTACATCGCGAGTGTTAAAGAAAAGATGCGTGTCGCCGACCTCAAGACGCACCGTGCTTCGTTCGCGAGGATAGAACTCGAGGATACCGCCGAGATCGAGTGTGAAGTTGGTGGAGCGGCCATAGCTATAGGCGGGGTTCGATTGACCCGATGAGGTAATACTCGTGAGCGCCTGCGAATAGCTGCTGAAGCCCGGACGGACTTTGCCGAAGAACCCGAAATGATTGCGGCGGATGCCACCCTTCAATCCGATAAGCCCCTGCAGAATGGTGCCGCCGTCGTGAGGTCCGGAGAAATCCGGACGGCGCGGGGAATAGAGCAAGTCACCATCGAGATAGAGGGCGCCAAAAAAGCGATAGGCGGCATAGCCGCCAAAGCCCGGCTCGGTTCGGACATTGTCCGTCAAGCCTTCGCGCGCGACGAGCATAGTGCTGAAGAGCGGGCCAAACTCCCATTTGCCGGGGACATTGGTTTCGCGGGCATTCTCGAGGAGGGTGCCGGGGCGATAGGCGAAGCCGAAGCTGAGCCGCGTGGTGTCATTGATCTTGCCGGGGAGCACCGCTGTACCACCTCCGGGATAGGAAGCGAAATACGCCGGCACGCGGTAGGGATCGCCCTCGATATCGACGCGCAGGATCCAGCGAGGCGAGGGGTAATACTCGATTCCGCCTCCGAGATTGAGCACAAAATAGCTAGCCGGCTGTTCAGAATAATCGGGGCTGGGTTGGCCAGAGGGCACCTGCACTCCGGTAAAGTGCAGCAAGCCCGGCCGGACCAGGCCGAAGACGCAAATGTGGCGCGTCTCGATCACCTTTGCACGCACGCCAAAAACGGCCTGAAGGGATTGGCCGCCCTGAACGAGAAGGAGTGGCACGGCATGTTCCGGGAAGAAATCCACTTGCGACTCGAGCGCCAGGCGCCGAGTGAGATTCCAGTCGAAGCGCCCGCCGAAGCCGGAGAAACTAATTCCATTCAGATTGGCAGTCGTTTGGCGGATGGTGGAGTATTGCGCTCCCCATTCAAAGCGGGCGTACTCTTCCTGGGCGCACAGTGGCAGAGCCAGCAGCAGAGTGCAGAGGAGAAATCCAGCCCGAGTAAGGATCAGAGTTCTACGAAGCATAAAGCAGCATGAGGCTGCGTCCTTCCTTCTCTTCAAGAAAGTTGCTGGGGTGCAGAAAAGTATCCCATGTCAGGGAACGGGTCGGCTACCCGGTGCCGGCATCAGGCTGGATGGGTTTCGCGATACTCCTGGCACGCGGCGAGGAAGCGGTCGACATCTTTTTGCAGCAAATAGTAAGGAGTGGACAAGCGCACCTTCGAGGGCACGCCGCCGCGAATGCGGATTTTCTTTTCCTTCCACATCCATAGCTCCGGCCCCGGCATTTCGTAAGGCGCGATGGTCACCGTGGCGATGCCGCAGCGCAGCGCGGGGTCGGGCGAGGTCCAGGATTGCGCGCCGAGTTGCACCATCTGCTCGAGAAGGTAGTCCGCCATTTTGCGGTGGCGCTTCTCGATGCGGTCCATGCCGATCTGATTGGCAAACTCGATCGAAGCTTTCAAGCCGCAGAGCGCGGGAACATTAGAACTGCCGATGCGTTGGAAACGTTCGGCGCGGATTTTGGTATCGTCCCAACCCTCGGTGGCGATGGTGCTCCAAACGCGGTCGATGACCTCGTCGCGTACGTAGAGGAAGCCCGAGCCCTTCGGCGATTGCAACCACTTGTGGGGGCTGGCGGAATACATGTCGCAGCCGAGGTCGTGGATATTCAGTTTCATCATGCCGGGAACGTGCGCGCCATCGACGGCGGAGAGAATACCCTTGGAACGCGCCAGGGCGGCGAGCTCCTTCACGGGGAGGACCACGCCGGTCACGGTGGTGATGTGGCTGAAGAAGAGAACGCGCGTGCGCGGGGTGATGGCATCGTGGACGAGGGTGAGCACGGTCGCAGCGTCCGGAACCGGCCTTGGCAAGGTGACTTTCTTTACCACAATGCCGTAGCGCTTGGCGCGCAGGTTCCAGGGATTCTCGCCGCCAGGGTGCTCCTGATCCGTCATCAAGACTTCATCACCGGGCTTCAGGTCGACACCGTTCGCGATGTAGCTGTTGGCCTCCGTGGCGTTGCGCAGCAAGGCGAGTTCATCGCGCTTGCAGCCGATGAATTCCGCCAGCGGATCGCGGAACTGATTCCACGCCGCGTAACCCCAGATGGGGTAATCCTCCGGATCGGCTTCGGCCAGGCGCTCCGAATCGCGGTAGCCCTCGAAGACGGCCTTCAAAACCGGCGTTGGAGAAGAGCCCACGGTTCCGTTGTTCAGATAGACTTCATCTTCGGGGATCAGAAACAGTTTCCGAATTTCCGACCAATAAGCCTCTTCATTCGTGTCATAGAGGTTGCGGTCAGGCAGCTTGTCCGGCGCGTGGGCAAGGTTTTCCTGGCAAACATCCGGCAAAGGGCTGCCCGTCAGCGCAGCGATTCCTGCAAAGGAAGAGAGAAACGCGCGGCGGTCAATCATGATGCCTCCTTGAGGGCCAACGGCGGATTCTATCCCGGATTGCAGCCGGCGGGAGGCGAAAGATTGCGGTCACCGGGGAAAGAGAATATCTTTGCAGGCGCGAAAAACAAGGGTTGGTGGGAGCTGAGGATGAAGAAGATGGGCAGGTTTGCGTTGGTGATGATGGGAGTCGGGGTATGTGCTGGCGCGGGCGTGGCGCAACAAACCGCGAGTCACTCCGCGGCGACGCCGAAAGCAGCTTCAACGCAGGCGGCCGACGACTTGCGGCAGTCTCTGTTTTTTGTGCGACATTTTGCTCAAGTGGCACTTTCCCCAAACGGGAAGGAGGTCGCGTGGGTAGAAACACAAGCAGACAAAGGTGGCGCGGCGACCGGCAAGCAGGATATTTACGTCGCGGAATATGAAAAGAGCCACAAGCCCATACGCATCACGGCGGGGACAGATGGGGCGCATTTTGATGAACACGATTTGGCGTGGTCGCCGGATGGGGCGCGGCTGGCCTTTCTCTCTGACGCGGCAAAAGAAGGGCAGTTCGAGCTGTACATCGCTCCAGGCGATGGCCGGCCGGCGCGGAAACTCACCAATGTGCCGGGACTACTGACCACGCCAAAGTGGGCGCCGGACGGGAAAACCGTTGCGGTGCTGTACACGGACAATGCCACGCGCGACGCGGGGCCCTTGGTGGCGGAAACGCCGGAGACCGGAGTGATTAGGGAAACGTCTTTTGAACAGCGGCTGGCGGTTGTGGACGTGGCGAGCGGAGCTTTGCGACAGGTTACGCCCGCGGATACCTACATATATGAATACGATTGGGCGCTGGACGGAAAGAGGATTGTCCTGACAGCGGCGAAAGGAAATGGCGACAACCACTGGTACGCAGCGGAACTGTATGCGGTGGAAGTTTCGTCCGGACGGATGCAAACGCTCTACAAGCCGAAGTTGCAGATTGGCCGCCCGGCAGTTTCGGCCGATGGCAAGAGTGTTGCGTTCATTGGCGGGCTGATGAGCGACGAGGATTCCGTGGGAGGAGATGTGTTCGTGATGCCGCTCGAAGGTGGCCCGCCGCGGAATCTTACACCCGGGAGGAAGGCCTCGGCCTCCGCCGTGGCATGGACCAGCGATGGAAAGATCATCGACATGGAAAATGTGGATGGCGAATCAAGTATTGCGCAGATCGACCCGGATAGCGGCGCGATTGAATCGCAATATCACGCGCCCGCGTTATTGACCGCCGGCTTCTGGTCCACCAGCCTTTCTTTGACTCCGGATGGGAAGACGGCGGCGTTCGTGAGAAGTTCTTTCGCGGAGCCGCCCGAGGTTTGGGCCGGTCCGATCGGCAAAGGGAGGCAGGTGACGCACGAAAACACCAGGGTAAAGCCGGCCTGGGGAGAGGCAAAGAGCCTGCATTGGAAAAGCGACGAATATGAGGTGCAGGGTTGGCTGATTTATCCGAAGAATTTTAATGCGTCGAAGGAATATCCAATGGTGGTTTACGTGCACGGCGGGCCAGGGTCAGGCGTACAGCCGCACTGGCCGAGCGCCTACAGCTATATGATGGCGCTGCCCGCGAGAGGCTATTTTGTCTTTCTGCCGAATCCGCGAGGAAGCTTTGGGAAAGGCGAGGCATTCACGCAGGCAAACGTGAAGGACTTCGGGTATGGCGATTGGCGAGACATCCTTGCGGGCGTCGATGAAGTGCTGCGAACGGCGCCGGTCGATGAACATCGGCTGGGGCTGACGGGGTGGAGTTACGGCGGGTACATGACGATGTGGGGCGTGACGCAAACGAACCGCTTCCGGGCGGCGGTGGCCGGGGCGGGCATCGCGAACTGGGCCAGCTATTACGGCGAAAACAAGATCGATCAGTGGATGATTCCCTTCTTCGGGAAATCGGTCTACGACGATCCGGAAGTGTATGCGCGAAGCGCGCCGCTGACATACATCAAAAACGTGAAGACGCCGACGCTCGTGATTGTCGGCGACAGCGACGGCGAATGCCCGACGCCCCAGTCCTACGAATTCTGGCACGCGTTGAAGACGCTGGGAGTGGAAACCGAACTGGTGGTGTACGAACACGAGGGACATATGTTCGTCAAACCGGAACATTTGCGCGACGTGATCGAGCGCGCCACCGCGTGGTTTGACGAACATTTGAAGTAAAAGGGCAAGGTCTTCTCGCTGGATAGTTTCTGGCGGGTTCCCCGGCCTCATGCAGGGGCTCGGTCGGCCGCAACCTTCACGCCTATCGAAGACGAGCGGTATACTGGCCGGAGTGCGGGATTTGTTTGAATCCCAAAAATGAGCAAGCAGAGCGGCAAACTTCTTCCTTTGTGCTTGATCCTGTTTTGCCTTGGTGTGTGCCCGGGGGCAATCGCGCAGAATCCGCGCGGGGCGCTGCGCGGCACGGTGCAAGACGCGAGCGGTGGACGCGTGGCAGGCGCCAAGCTCGTGCTGCGGGACGCGGAATTGTCGTTCGTCCGGGAAACGCAGTCGGACGAACGCGGCGAATTCAGGATGGAAGATTTGCCGCCCGGGTCATATTCGTTGACCGTGGAGGCTCCGGGATTTGGGGATGCCCGCTCGGAAGTTGTGGCCGCGATCAGTTCCGTGCAGGAAGTCAGCGTCACCTTACAGCCAAAGTCCATCGCGGAAAAAATCGAAGTGAATGCCGCGGCGAAATCGATCTCCACGGAGCCGCTGGAAATGGGGAGCGCCGTCCATCAGGCGGTGATCTACCGGCAGGATTTGCAGAGCATTCCGCTGGCCGCCCGAAGCTTCGCCAATATTGCTTATCTCGCGCCCGGAACGGAACCTGTCGAGCCTTCGGACCCTACAAAAGCGCGCATAACCGCGGTCGGCACGGGCGGCAGCTCCGGGTTGAACAACGAAATCTCCGTGGACGGCGGCGACAATTCGGACGACTACATTGGCGGTTTTCTGCAGAATTATTCGGCCGATGCCATTCAGGAGTTCGCATTCCGCACGGCGCAGGCCGACGCGGATACGGGCCGCACCACGGCGGGTTCCGTGGTCATTACCACGCGAGGTGGAACAAACACCTGGCACGGCGATTTTTCATTCTACGAGCGCGCGGCGGCGCTTAACGCACGGTTCCCCATCGACAATCCCCCGCCCGACCCCAAACAACCGTTCGCGCGCCAAAATTATGTTGGCACGCTGGGCGGGCCGGTGGTCACGGACAAGCTCTGGTTTTTCACCTCGCTCGAGTATGTGCATGAAGATGCAAGCATCGCCTACAGTCCTGCGAGCACGGAGCAATTCGGCGCGCTTGCCGAGCTTGCCTCCATGGGGCTAATTCCGGGGGTGAGTTCGATCAACGTGCCCGGCAGTGTGGGCGTGCCATTTCGCGATTACCTGGCCACGGCGCGCCTTGACTGGGCGCAGTCGGAGCGCTCGCGCTGGTTTTTGCGCGGCGCGATGGATACGTACAGCACTCAGAATGCGCTGGTGCAGCAGGGAGCCCTGCCGTCGACCGGCGCGGCCTCGCACAACAATTACTTCAGCCTAGTGGTGGGGCAACAGCAGACGTTTACTTCCACATGGCTCGGCTCACTGGTGTTGAATTTCAGCGGCCTGCACCTGACGCAGACGCGCAATTCTGATCTTGGGTTCGCCCTGGCCTTTCCCTTCACCACAACCTCAAGCGCCGTCACCGGCTTTGAAACGTACGGAGACAACCAGTTTGTCACCGGCATTACGGCCTTCCCGGTTCTTCGCAATCAACAGAAATACCAGGCCCGCTACGACGTTACCCACACCACGGGTCGGCACGCGCCGCGCTTCGGCATCAATCTGATTCACGAACCGGTTTTGAGCGGGGCGCTCGCCGCCACCGCGGAGAACCTGGTGACCTTTCCGCAAAACCCCACATACTACCTGGCGAATACGGCGCAGTTTTCCACCGACTACGCCTCGGGAAGCGAGTTCACAGCGGCTGGAGATGGCAGTTTCACGCAAAACGTGCAGCGCCTGGGCCTCTATGCAGAGGATTCGTGGCGAGTGAACACGAGCCTGACCGTAAATTACGGCCTGCGCTATGACACCACGTTTGGCCTGTTCACCGCTTCAGGCCGCAGCCAGAGTTTCAATCCGGCGATGAGCACGGGTCTCGTGAATGGAATTCCGCGCGACTATCGAGAAGCGGTTGCGCCGCGGTTCGGCGTAGCGCAGACGCTCGGCAAGTCGCAAAAGACGGTGCTTCGCGCGGGAGTAGGTCTTTACTTTAATGATCTGGCCCAGGGCGGTTGGGTGACGGCATTTCAATCCGTCAATGCCGGCAGCCTGCAGAACGGTCCGGCGTCTCTTTCGCTGATTGATCCGAATTACCACACGCCCTATGCGCTGCACGCCACGGCGGGAATTCAACGTGCTCTTTCGTTCAACTGGATTGTCAGCGCGGATTGGACACACGAAACCGGGATGCACGGCTACCGCAGTTATCCGTTTGCGGATGTGACGGTGTTTCGTTCCGACAATCGTTCGAGCTATGACGGGCTGTCCGTTCGCGTTCAGGGAAGAGTTTCCCGGCGCGCCAACGTGGTCGCGCACTACACGCTGTCTTCGGCGAAAACCTGGGGATGCGTACTCGGGGAGCTGTTCGATTACGTGAACGGGGTCTGCGATCCCACGAATGCATTCGCCGCGGGCGACTACGGCCCGTCTGGCGAGGATGTGCGGCACCGTTTTGTGTTTGTGGGGACATTCGAGATTCCCGGCGGGTTCCAGTTGTCGACGCTTGGCCAGGCAGAGAGCGCCCGGCCGTATACGCTCACCACTCCCGCCGGCGACCGCGCCGTAGTCAACGGGGTGAAAACCACGCTGGATGAGTTCCGTGGAGCGCCCTATGTGCAAGTCGACTTGCGGGTGAGCCGGCCGTTCCAATTCCGCGAGCGCTGGTCAGTGACGCCGTTCGCGGAATTTTTCAATCTCTTCAACCGCAATAATCCGGGCGCCTTCTACATTGCGGACCTTTCGGCCTTGCCGACCCCGGTGAACAATCTGGCGAACGCAACGGCCTTTTGCCTGAACCCTTCCTGCACGCAAACGCAACCAATCACCAGCCTGAATCAACTGCGCTATCCGGCCGGCGCATTTGGCGATTTCTTCGGGCCAGGCACGACAGTGGGCATACCGTTTGCCGCCCAACTGGGCGTAAAACTGGCATTTTAGGACACCTTTCTGGCCAATGGAGCGGGACCGGCTGCGTCTTCTCGCCGCTGCTTGTACAATAGATAGGAATGATAAAGGTTATTTCGAGCCATGTTTGAGAACCTCACAGAACGGCTGCAACGAACATTCAAGAATCTTCGCGGGCAGGGGAAGCTCACCGAAGAGCACCTGGATGTGGCGCTCGGGGAAATCCGCGAGGCCCTGCTCGAGGGCGACGTGAACGTCGGCGTGTCGGATGAATTGCTGGCGAACATACGCACGAAGGCGCTGGGCTCGGAAGTGATGCTGCAACTTTCGCCGGACCAGCAGGTGGTAAAGATCGTTCGCGATGAACTCCTGAATTTACTCGGCAAACATGCGAAGCCATTATTCGCATCGCGGCCGCCTTCGGTGTGGATGATGGTTGGGTTGCAAGGCTCCGGTAAGACCACCACAACGGGCAAACTAGCCAAATGGCTTTCGCAGCACGGGCACCGGCCCATTGTGGTTTCGACCGACGTGTACCGCCCCGCTGCGCGGGAACAGTTGAGCCAGGTCGCCAAGTCGATCGGCGTTTCGCTGTGGCCGGGGACCGGAACGGACAAGCCGCTGGAAATTGTGCGCGGGGCAATCAAGGAAGCAAAGCTCTCGGCGAGCGACGTGATCCTGGTGGACACGGCAGGGCGGTTGCACATCGACGATGAGCTGATGAAGGAGCTCTCCACTCTGAAAAAGGAGCTGCAGCCGAGTGAAATGCTGTTCATTGCCGACGCCATGATCGGGCAGGACGCGGTGCGGTCGGCGGGCGAATTTCACAAGCGCCTGGGTTTGACGGGCGTGGTCCTGACGAAACTGGATGGCGACGCCAGAGGTGGCGCAGCGCTTTCGATCAGCAAAGTTTCCGGCGCGCCGGTGAAATTTGTGGGCCTGGGCGAAAAGTACGATGCGCTCGAAGGGTTTCTATCCGGAGCGCATCGTTTCGCGCATTTTGGGCATGGGCGACATTCTATCGCTGATCGAGCGGGCGGAATCGGCGTTCGACAAGAAAGCGGCGATGGACCTCGAGCGCAAGCTGCGCAAGGAAGAGTTCACGCTGGAGGATTTCCGGGATCAACTGAAGCAAATCCGCAAAATGGGGCCGCTCGACCAGCTCGTGGACATGCTGCCGAAGGTGGGGCCGCTGCAGAATCTGCCGAAAGATGCCTCGGTGGACGAAGGAAAACTGAAGCAGGTGGAAGCGATCATCAATTCGATGACCAACGAGGAACGGCGGGACCACAACGTGCTGGATGGCAAGCGGAGAAAGCGCATTGCCAAGGGCAGCGGCACGACGGTGCAGGACGTGAATCAGGTGATCAAGCAATATCTGCAGATGCGCACGATGATGAAGCAGTACGGCGCGATGGCCGCGCGCGCCAAGATGAAGGGCCTGGGCAAGCTGGCCGGGCTAGGCTGAGCCGACCTCGTGCATCCCAGGTGAATTCCCATATTCTCAATCGAATCAACTAGATTCGGGAGGTCGTGCGCCACCTTGTCAGCTACTACGATCTAAACGGGTATGGAGAGCTGAGATAGGAAACTTAAGCTGCGGGCCGTTCGTACCTCCACTCGCATGGGCATCCCAAAAGACGCACTCCACAGGCTCAACGTAAAACGCGGGAACAGTCTGTTCGCTGAGCAGACCCCGGCAGGATACCTGTTGACACCCGATGACCCGGAAGTGGAACGACAGGTGAAGCTCGGTCTTGAATTTATGGCTAAATATCGCGACACGTTTCGCGCGCGAGCCAAATGAGCGAGCCGGTCTCGATTGATCCGGAAGCCCTTTTATTTCTCCGCGAAGCATCATCAGCAACGCACGGCGGTTCGCCGGGAATTCGCGAGGAAGGCTTGCTAGACTCCGCCCTGGCTCGTCGCCGCAATCGATGGCCGTACGAGTCGCCAGCAGATATGGCTGAGCTCGCAGCCTCCTACGGGTTCGGCCCGGCAATGAATCATCCTTTCCCGGATGGCAACGAGCGCGCGGCTTTCCACGCGCCAGGTTTGCTTCTTGTCCTGCATGGACTCCGGCTCGAGGCTGGCCAAGTGGACGCTGTGCGCGTCATGTTGCGGTTGGCTGCTGGACAAATGGCAGAAGGAGAGTTTGCCGTCTGGTTAAGAGCAAACATCGTCGCGCCGCCATAGGAAGTTGCTTACTGGTTTGCCAGCGGAGGCGGAGAATTGCGGGCCATGGCTGTC
>CAWFNI010000012.1:0-146592 GCA_963817085.1 Candidatus Acidiferrales bacterium | reverse complement strand
CAGCACGTCCTCCAGGCCACCCCAGCCCCAAACTTGCCACAGGTAAAGGCACACTGTTCAAGACCGGCAAATTACTTCGGGTGTATGTGCTCATGAACCGAATGTCTGCGCTCAAGATCATGACGGCTCGACCCCTGACCTCGACGCACGCCCCTTCGCGCGCAGTATTGGTTTTTCCAGTTCTGCTCTTCTTCCTCGCCCTCCCATGCACCCGGCCTGCTTCAGCGAACTGCGACTCCATCCCCGCCGGCAAGTCCTTCTGGATTCGGCTCCTCGATCCGGTCGCATCCTATAGTTCCAAGCCCGGGACCCCCATCCGCGCCACTCTCATCCAGTCCCCGGAATGTGATTCCTCGCCGGTCTTCCCCGCCGGCCTCGAAATCGATGGCAAGGTTGTCGCTGTTCGCAAGGTGGGTCTCGGCTTGCTGCACGAGACGGCTTTTCTCGAAATTCAGTTCAACCGCCTGGTGACTGCCAGCGGTGCCACCCTCCCGATTGCCGCCCAGGTCGTCGAAATCGATAACGGCCGCGAAACCGTCCGCCATGGCATCATCCGCGGCGTCCTGGCCACCAACTCCCCTCAGGGTCGCATCACCAGCGGCCTTATCCATTTGCCCACCTACAATCCCTACGGCGATCTGGGGCTTATCCTCTATCGCTCTTTCAGCGTGCTTCCTGAGCCGGAAATCTACTTGCCCCCGGGGACGGATCTTCGCCTCCAATTAACCGCCCCGATTCCGGTCGCCGACCAACCGGAACTCCCTCATGTCTCCTTTCAGCTCGACGAGTACGAACGCGGCGATATCGAATTGCTCCTCCAGAATATGCCGGAACGCACCACTACGCGGTTTGGGAAAGACGCTGACCTGGTCAACCTTCTCTTTGTCGGTTCTCAGGCTGAGCTTCAAGCCGCTTTCACCACCGCTGGCTGGCGGCCCGCCGATCGTAATTCCCCCCGCGCCTGCTTCAAACAAATTGCCGCTTTTCTGACCTATTCCAACTACCCCAACATGCCTGTGACCCACCAGCTTCTGAATGGCCAGCCCCAGGATTTGGTCTGGCAGAAAAGCTTCAATAGCTATGGCAAGCGCGAACATGTCCGCGTCTGGAGTCAGAAACGCACCGTTCTCAATCAGCAGGCCTGGCTGAGTGCCTACACCCGTGAAACCAGTGCCGCGTTCTCTGTCAAGAACCACAATTTCATTCACCATATCGATCGGAACCTCGACGATGGCGTCAATATGCTCGTCCGGGATCTCACCCTTTCGGGCTGCGTCGATTCCGTGCAACTCCTGCCTCGCCCGGATGTCCCCCCACTCATGCTCAATTCCACCGGGGATTACATGAGTACGGATGGCATGCTCACGATTGTCCATCTGAAGGCCTGCGACCGCAGCGCCGTTGAATACACCCGCTCCAATCCAATCATTCCCATCCGTCCCCGTTCTCGCATTGCTCGCTATTTCCGCAGCCAGGTTCTGCTTTACAAAAGCGATGTCATCCGCGGCAATATGCTCTATGGTGCCTTTGATCTTTTCCGCCTCGGGATTCAGTCCTTCCGCAACCATGGGAACTCCGTCGCGGACGACTACGACAGCCTTCCTCTCTCTCCCGTCTCCCCTGGAACTCTCTTTCCCCAGATCGAGCTCGGTTACGCCCCTATCGCCCCCTGACCCTGTCGGGTCCCGCCCCATCCCTCGCTCCTACCAGGAGTAACACCTTGCCTACTGGCCCTGCCGAACCGCGGCTTTCTGTCCATTTATCATCCCTGGGAACTTTTTCTCCCCCCTCTCCGTACCTTCATCAAAGGAGCTATAACCATGAACCATTCTTCTCGGGGATTCCTCGGCTTTACCGGAGCGCTGGTACTCTCAGCATGCGCTTTCCTGCCCCTCCCTTCTCTTGCTCAATCCTCCTCCAGTTCCGACCAATGGATCCATGTCCGTGTCGAAAACAAGGACAACAAGGGCGAAACCGTCCGCGTGAATGTGCCCGTTGAAATGGCCGCCAAGGTTCTTCCCGCCATACGCCATGAAAACCTCCAGGCTGGCAAGGTCCGCATTGACAATGCCCACCTGAATGACGTCGATCTCCGCGCCCTTCTGGATGCCGTGCGCACCGCCAAGGACGGCGAATACGTGACCGTCCAGAGCAATGAGGACAACGTCCGCATCGCCAAGAGTGCCGGCTACCTGTACATCAATGTCACGGAAAAGAAATCCCAAGGAAGACCCGCGAAGGCCGCCGAGGGTAAGGAAGCCTCCGCAAAATCTACGCCGGCCCGCGAGTCCAAAGTCGAAATCAAGGTGCCTATGAAGGTCGTCGACGCACTCTTCTCTGCTGGCAAGGATGAGCTCGATATCGTTGCCGCTCTCCACGCCCTCTCCGCCACCGGCGACACCGAACTCGTCAGTGTCAAGGACGACGAAAACACCGTTCGTGTCTGGATCGATTCCAAGAATATTCCCGACTGATCTTCGGAAATCCAGGGAGATACGCAAATGCTATTTCTTGCGAAAGCCGCTCTCGGAGCGGGCGCCACACTGGTCCTCGCCGGAGTCTACGTTTTTCATGAAGGGGTCATCCGCGTGGATGTGGATGAGTACCGCGCAGGTGGCTCTCATGTGCACTTCTGGGTGCCCGCCACAGCGGTTTCCGCAGGCCTTCGCCTCGCCCCACGACGTCACTTGGAGCAAGCCGCTTCACAGGCGCGCCCCTATCTCCCGTTGCTCCGTGAACTCTCCAAGGAGCTACAAAAATATCCCAACGCCGAATTCGTCGACGTTCGTGACTCCACCGACCACGTGCACATTTCCATGAAGCAAGGCAAGCTCGCCATCGACGCCGTCAACGACTCCGAAAACATTCATGTCACCCTGCCCGTCGAGACCATTGCCGACGTCGCCGACAGTCTCGAAGATACCGCTCCCACCATCTAGCCTCAGGGCAGGGGCGCAGCATTGTTTACCCTGAGCCGCGAAGGGCAGGCCCCATGTCCGCAAAATCTCCTGGTGAACAAGATCCACTGCCCCACCTGTACCGCCGCTACAAGTGTGCTGCCTCAGAAATTCCTTGCTTTTTTCTTTAGGAGGAGGAGGCTTCAGCCCCGGCGTAGAGCTTCCAGAATGGATCGGGCTTCAGCCCCTGAAGGCTCCGGATTTATGTCAGTTGTTTTCAGGACAGCGCACCATCTCTACTTCTCTTGCCGTTTCCAATACCCCTCATCCCCCCGATTTCCCCGGCTGAAAGTACGCTTCATCCTGGATCGCATCCTTCTTCCAACCCGACCGTTGCAGAATGCCTCTTCCGTTCTCCAGCATGCTCGGGTGTCCGCACAGGTACACCGTCGTATCCTCCGGCTGCAGCCCCCACACGTGCGCGTACTTCCGGATTAAATCGTCCACCCGGCCCTTTTCCCCATTCCACTCGTCATCGTCCCACGGCCGGCTCACCGTCGGTACATACTTCAGCCAGGGCGCCTCCCCTTCCATTCTTTCCAGCTCATCCCGGTATCCGAACTCCGCACTGCGGCTCGCTCCTTGGATGCAAAACAGGCGGTGCTCTCCCGGCATCGGCGCACCGCCCTTTTTCCAATCCTCGTACACCGTTCGGATGTAGCTCACATACGGTGCGATACCCGTCACCGTCGCCAGCAGCAAATGATTCTTCCTCCCGCTCTTCAAATCGAGCGTAAACCGCCCTTTGGCGAACCTCCGCAGCAATAACGGAGCGCCCTGATCCATTGCGTACAGTAGCGGCGTCAGCTCGCCATTTGGCACGCGTTCCACGAAAAATTCCAGCTTGCTCTCGTATGGCGAGGAACACAGCGAATACGGCCGCTCGATTCGCTTTCCTTCAACCTCCACACCCAGAGTCGCGTACTGCCCCGCCAGATACGGAAGCGGTTCCCCCGACTCCACGTGCAGCACGAACAGGTCGTGCGCCACTTCGCGCCGGTCCACGATCTTCGCCGGCAGATATTTGTCCGTACTCATGGCCCTTTTCCCTTCCTCCTTCCATGCCTCGCCACCGAAAAAGGCAGGGGCGGGACGCTGCTGCGTTCCCGCCCTCTATTCGGTTCCTTCTCGGTGTGCTCCGCCAGCAATAGCAACCAGAATTCTGCTCCCCTCATATCAGTTGCGATGAACTGGCGCAACGTTGCGGCTGAGGAAAAGAGAGGAAATTTGCGGAATCCGTTACTCGTAAGCCAGCGCTTCCACCGGATCGTAGCTCGACGCTCTCACCGCCGGCACTGTCGCCCCCAGTGCCGCTCCTAGCAGCGCCAGCCCCACTGACCCCACCACCCAGCCCGGCGTCAACAGGATCGATAGCGAAGGACTGGTCTCCTTCAGGATCGCCTGCGTCAGGAACGTGATCCCGATTCCTGCCACGCTGCCCACCAAGGTCAGCACGGCGGTCTCGCCCAACAGCATCTTGACCACGTCGACCCGGGTAAATCCCAGCGCTTTCAGGATTCCGATCTCTCGCGTCCGCTCCATCACCATCGTGTGCATGTTCATCAGCACCACCAGGAAGCTGATCACCACTCCCAGCCCGACCATCGTCCGATGAACGGCTTCAGTTCCGGCAGGTTCGACGAACTCATCAGCGTGACGTATTCGGTCATCGACCGCACGCGGTTCTGCGGATTCAGCTTCAAGATTTCTGCACGCGTTCCTTCGGTGTCTCCCTTGCTCCGCACGAAAAACATGGACACCTTTTTATCCGCCCCGACGATGTCCTGCCCAGACTTTAGAGGAATGAAAAACCGCGCGCCCTTCCCGTGCGCCACGATCCCACAGATCCGGAAGGGGTGATTCAACAGCGTGACCGTGTCTCCCACTTTCAGGTGCCGCGTTTGGGCAATGATGTCGTCCGCCATGGCCTCGTCCGGCTGCTCGAACGGCCGCCCCACCCGGAAGATGAACCCCTGGCTTAACGCGTTGAACCGTTTGTAATCAATCCCATAGATGATCATCATCGTCTTCGTATCGCTCTGGATCAGCGTCGGCGCCGCGTCATCCACTCCAGGCAGTTTCTCGAGCTCGTCCCCCAGCGATTCCGGCATCACCGCGCTCGAAAACGCGAAGAAAATAGAGGCGTTCGGCGGCTGCACCAGAATGTCCGCCCCGACTTCCTCCACCCGTTTCCCCCATTCTGAAATCACGCCGGATGTCAGCCCCACAACCATCAGCACCAAGACCACCTGAATCGCGATTGCCAACATGCTCAGAAAGCATCGCAATGGCCGCGCCGCCAGGTTGCCCCAGAACATTTGCATCAGGGAAAAAGGTCCGCTGGTACTCTCAGTCATCGTTGTTTCCGTCTTCTTCACTCTAGCATTCGCGAATTCCGCCGGTCAAAAATGTTCCAAGCCGAATCGCCCGCCGCCTGCTTGCAAGACTTATGCCCTTGTCCGACTGAAAATATTTCTCGCAGGTTAAGTTTTCAACACAGCGGTGGAAAACCTTGTGGAAAGTACTCCAATTCCCCGACTAACCCGTCAAATGTCAACGCGATGATACGGTTTGCACAATTGTTGTGCAATCACCGCTCTCTTCTCGCCTGCTCCACCGGATTTTATCGGAACTTTTCGCCACATCGAATGTGGCCGCGCTTTTCCCTGGCCATTCCGCCTAGCCATGTATCTTCTGCCAGTACTTGTGCCGATTGTCACATGCCCGCGTGAGCTTTTGGTGGGAACTATCCGCTTCTCTGTCCCCGCATTCCTAATACCACTTCGGCGGACGGTCCAGATGAATCTTGATCACCTGCTTCGGGTCCGTGAGCTCGTACCAATGCCCGTATGTTTTCCACCCGTCCGCTACGATCTGGATCAGCACTCTTCCCAGCGGCGCGTCCGGCACATGCGCCAATCCCTTCTTGTCCGTCTTCACATTCACTTCAAACTTTTTGTCCTTGATCAGGTGCTGTTCGATCTTTTTCACGTACACGCTGGCATTTTCCACCGGCTTATCCGTCTCGCCTCCCGTCACTTCAATCGTGACGTGATGCAGCGGGGAAGGAGCCTGGTCCTGCTTGGAAGGAGGAGCCTGTTCCTGATGCGCCAAAACCGCCGACGGAAGCGCCAGCACTCCCAACATGGCCATCACGACAACCTGTGTGCGTCTGATTTTCATACTCCGCCCTCTTCATCCTCGCCCGATCCTTTTCCTACGTCAAGACCACCGCAAGACCACCGCCTATTTGACTCGCTTCGCCCCCTCTTGTAACTTTTCATGCCTCCTGAGTTGGCGGGCCAATGGTAGAATCTCTTCTAGCGTTGACGTCGCTCGCTTCGGCTGGGTCGGCCTCTTCCGCCTGTCACTCTTTCGGCTGGATCCATCAAGGTCAGGACGGCCTTCTCGGCCTTCCGCTCATTCAAGTGCGTACATTCAAGGAGAGAAGCGCATGGGATTTGCCACAAATGCAATTCACGTAGGCCAGGAACCGGATCCTTCCACCGGCGCGGTTGTCACTCCCATCTATCAGACTTCCACCTACGTTTACGAAGAACTTGGGAAAACAAAGGGTGGCTATGACTATGCCCGCACCAATCATCCCAACCGCAAAGCTCTGGAACGCACCATCGCCAAACTCGAGGGCGGACTCTCTTCCTACGCCTTCACTTCCGGAATGGCCGCCATCGATTCCGTCTTTCGCCTCCTTCGCCCTGGCGACCACGTCGTCCTCTCCGAAGCTGTCTACGGCGGTGTCTACCGCCTTACCACACAACTCCTCGTCCATTTCGGTCTCGAATTCTCTTTTGTGGACACCACTGACCCCGCCATCGTGCTCGGCGCCTTCCGCCCGAACACCAAAATGATTTACATCGAGACGCCCACCAACCCCACCATGCGCATCACCGATATCTCCGCCATGGCCAAGCTCGCCAACGAACGCCATGCGACCCTGGTCGTAGACAACACCTTCCTCACTCCCTATCTTCAGCGCCCCATCGAGCTTGGCGCACACATCGTCGTTCACTCCCTCACCAAATATCTCAACGGCCACAGCGACGCCACAGGCGGAGCCGTCGTTCTCACCCGCCCCGAAGACGCGGAAAAAATCTATTTCATTCAGCGCTCTGCCGGCGCCGGCCTCGCTCCCATGGACTGCTTCCTCACCTCGCGGGGCATTAAAACACTCGCCGTACGCATGCTCCAGCACAATGCCAACGGTCTGGCGGTCGCTCGCCATCTCGACGCCCATCCGAAAATCCGCAAGGTTTTCTATCCAGGCCTGGCCACTCACCCGCAGCACGATCGCGCGCGCAAACAACAGAAGGGCCCCGGCGCTATGCTCTCCTTCGACGTGGGCACCGAAGAGGCCGCTCGCCGCCTCCTCAACAATGTCAAAGTTTGTTCCCTTGCCGAGAGTCTCGGCGGGGTCGAATCCCTCATTTCCCTCCCCGCCCAGATGACCCATGCCTCCATGCCAAAGGAAGTCCGCGAACGCATCGGCATCACCGACAGCCTCGTCCGCCTTTCCGTCGGCATCGAAGACGTAGAAGACATCGTCGCCGACATCGACCAGGCCCTCTTGTACGTGTAGTGGCCGTTCTTTGTAGGGGCGCAGTCCGCCGCGGCGGACGCCCTGAGTCCGCACAATCTTCGGTGCTTCGATCAACACCGATGTTCTTGTTCTTGTTCTTGTTTCTGTTCTTGTTCTTGTTCTTGTTTTCTTCTCAGGGTGTCCACACGCCCCCTTCGCGTGCAGGTCTTGCGGGGCATGCTACTCCTCGACGCTCTCCCCCGCCCACTTCAGATACTCTTCCGACCCCGCAACAATCGGCAACACCACAAACTCCGGTGTGTCATACGAATGCATTCCCGTCACTTCTTTCTCCAACTCTTCCACACGCCCTTCGCTCGTCTTCATAATCAATAGGTACTCGCTGCCGTTCTCCAGCTTCCCTTCCCACATATAAAATGACTCCACCGCGTACGTCACAATATTGACGCATGCCGCCAGGTGCTTCTCCACCACCGCGCGCGCAATCTCCCGCGCCTCTTCCAGCGTCGCGCACGTGACCAGCACCACTCGATATTTCGTCCCCCGTTTCATCCTGCCCCTCCGCCCCCGATTGTATACGACCTTCCCTCCCTTCTCCTTTCGGGCGCTTGCTCCCCACCACGCCCGATTTTTTCACTGGGCTTTTACTCACCAATTGAGTACATTCCCGCAACCAGCCTCCCTGAGGTACCCATGAAAATCCTCCCCGTTGCCTTTGTGTTTGTGTGCCTTGCGCTTCTCTATGCTGCGCCCCAACCTGCCGAAGCTCCCGCCGGCTTCGACAACAAAAGCAACGGCCTCGTCGACCCCGCCACTCACACCGCCGACCAGGCCAAGTTCGACGAAACCGAAGCTCTCGCCGATGGCCTTGGCCCGCTCTACAACGCGCAATCCTGCCGCGAGTGCCACCAGAGCCCGGTCTCCGGCGGCTCCAGTCAAGTCACCGAATTGCGCGTCGGTCATCGCGACCCCAAGGGTCAGTTTCAGAATCCCGAAATCCCCATTAACCATGGCGCGGAAATCATCAAGGGCCGCTCCCTGATTAACGACCGCGCCATCTGCCCCAGCGGCGCCTTCCCCAGCACCGAGATTCAGGAGCATGTCCCCGACAGCGAAAAGATTCGCACTCTCCGCGTCTCGCTAAATCTTCTCGGCGACGGCTTCGTCGAAGCCGTCGCCGATCAGACCTTCGTGGATCTCGCCAAGGACCAGTGTAATAGGACCGGTCTCAATATTTGCGGCCAGGTGCTTTACGTTCCCATTGTCGAAGCGCCGGGCCACACCGGGGTCGGCCGCTTCGGCTGGAAGGACCAGCAGGCCAGCCTGCTCTCCTTCTCTGCCGACGCCTACCTCAACGAAATGGGCGTCACCAGCCGCCTCCAGCCCGATGAGGTCACCACTCTCTGTAATGCCGCTTCCGAGCCCAACGACACTCCCGGCCCCGACGGCCTCTCGGACATCGACCGCTTCGCCCGATTCATCCGCGCCACCGAAGCACCCGCGCGCGACCTCACACGATCTCAAACGCCAGAAGCCAAGCATGGTGAATCTCTCTTCGAAAAAATCGGCTGCGCCACCTGTCATGTTCCTTCTCTCACCACCGCCCCCGCGGGCACCCTAATCAACGGCGACACTTTCACGCTTCCCCCTGCTCTCGCCGACAAGACTTTCCATCCCTACGGCGATTTCCTCCTCCACAACATCGGCACCGGTGATGGCATCGTCCAATCCATGACTGAGCACTACGGCCAAAAGATGTACTCCATCAGCTGGAAAAATCTTTCCATCCCCGAATTCAACAAAACTGCCAACAAAATTCGCACCGCGCCACTTTGGGGCGTCCGCCTTCGTTCCCGCCTGATGCACGATGGCGCTTCCCTCACCCTCACCGACGCCATCCTGCGCCACCGACGCGAAGCCGCGCGCGTCACCGAAGAATTCGAGCATCTCAAGCCAGCCGAAAAGAACGCCCTGCTCGAATTTCTCCGTTCACTGTAGCGCGGCGCGAGCCCGTCGCCTGTCCGCCGGCCGGGCCGCCAAAACCAATTTCACCAGATTAACTTCAGCGCAAACTGGATCTGTCGTGATGGCGTCTGCGTGGACGTGATCAATCCCGCATTCGCAATCGGTTGGCCATTGGAGTCGAACACGTTCCGGTTGTCCAGCGGCGGGGCGAAATTGGCGCGGTTGAAGATATTGAAAAACTCCGCCCGGAATTGCACGTTGAAGCGGTCAGAAATACGCTTGACATAATTGTTCTTCAGCACTGAGAAATCGAAATTCAGCAATCCCGGTCCGATCAACGTGTTCCTTCCGAGATTCCCCAACAATGTGATTGGGTTGGGCACGGTGAAGCACTGCGTCTTAATGTAATGGTTCGGATTCCCCGAATTGACCAGAGTTCTGCATCCTGATCCGCTCGATACATTCGGTACGTCAATATTCGGATCCGAGCTTTTCACCCCCAGTGCGTCTCCGGCGAATCCAGGAGTGAACGGCACACCAGTGCTTGCTTCGAACACTCCCCCCAACTGCCATCCTCCCAGCACCCAGTTAGCAATTTCTGGCCCGGACTTAGGCGCTCCCAGGTCCCACGTGTAGCTCGCTGCCAGATTGTGCGCAACGTTGAAATCCGCCAGACCGCGATTCCTCCGCGGATCAAACCACAAAGGACTCGAAATCGAATTCGAGTATTCATCCCCCACCATGCTCCCCGATGAAGTATCGATGGTCTTCCCCCAGGCGTACGAACCTCCAATTTGCAGTCCCCGTCCGAATGTTTTCTTCACCTGCACCTGCAGAGCATCGTAGTACGACCTTCCTTCCCAAAACGCCGCCGTAATCCGCCCGGAATTCAGATTGAGCCGCGTTCCGCTGCCTGCGGGCGACGGCCACAGATATCCCTGCGGTGCTAGGGCGGGCTGCACGATGTCCGCATCCTCCACCCGAAACGGCTGGTGCACTCCGCCAGAACCCACGTAGCCAACCCGCAAAATGAAATTATTCCCAAGTTCGCGTTGTGCTGTCAGGTTCCACTGCATCACGTAATTGCGGCCGGGGTGCGGTTCAAAGTATGCCTGCCGAAATGTGTCGGAAGATGCGGCAACGATCTCGTATGCCCCGTTGGGAAACGATCCGGCCGGAAGATTTGTGGCGTTGCCAAAGTCGTAGTACGGCGCGGAAAACAGTTCATTGAACTGGATGACATACGGCAGTGGCAGTACGTCGAATATCCCGAATCCTCCGCTCAGCGTCGATTTTCCGTCGCGGAACGGGTCCCAGGAAAATCCCATGCGCGGCTCGAAGTTCCGGCGTGTCGGATTCGAGAACAGTGGATTCCCCAGATGCGGCGACGCATCTGTCAATTGGCGGAGCACCGTCAACTTCTCATGGACTTCCGTGGGCACGCTCGCCATTTCATACCGCAAACCCAAATTGATCGTCATGTTAGGCAGCCAGCGCCAATCGTCCTGCACATAAGCGCCAACAATGGTTTGCCGGAAACCCCGCTCGGAGATCGTGCTTGGAAGTGTCGCTGCCAAAAGAAATGGCTGGTTGCTCAAAAAATTGGATAGTGAATTGAACGTAAAGCTGCCGGCCGGATCGGTCGTTGCCAAAATATTGTCCCGGATTCGTTCCATCCCCCCGCCAAATGTAAAGGAATGACTCCCGCGAATAAATGTGACGTCGTCGTAAGCCTGGATCGACGCCCAGTGAAAATGATAGTTCGAGAGGGCTCCCGAGCCTCCACTGAAAAACGTAAGCCCGGGCACCGTGATGGCAGCTGCGGTCTGCCCCGGCACTGTTCCAAAGGAAAGGTCTGCGGTGGCTCCGTTGCCACTCGCAAACGTGAGCCCGGTGATCGCCACGACGCGGTTGATGCCAAAACGAAGGGAGTTCAGAACTCTTGGGCTGAACGTGTGCGTTTCATGCAGCGCCAAGAATTGCCGCTTCGAATCATAGCCGGACCGCTTGTTGTCCAATTCGTCCGGCTGCCTCACGATTCCGCTGTCAAACATGTAGGTGCCGAAAAGAACGTCTTGCTTGCCCAAAGTTTGATCAATCCTCACCGTGAAATAGTTTTCCGGAGTCCCCGTCTGCCCTGCGAACGTGAATATTCCCGTGTCGCCTGTTCCGGGAGCGCACCGAGCATATGGGCAAAGTAATGCTCCGTTTGGCAGCGGGTAAAACGCCTGGAGGAACCGCGCCACCTGTGGGTCTACCGTTACCGGCGTCGTGGCGCTGCAATCCGGCGGCGCGCACAAGTGGCCGTCTCGCGCCGCTTGTGATGGCACGGTATCCACTTGAGTGATTCCTTGGGATTGCCGAAGTCCTTCATAATCCGCGAAAAAATAGGTGTCGTGCTTTGTAACGGGCCCACCCAGCGACCCGCCGAACTGATTCCGGCGGAATGCTGGCTTTTTGGTATCGAAGAAGTTCCGGGCATCAAACGCGTTATTCCTCAGGTATTCAAACGCGCTTCCATGGAAGTCCTTCGTTCCCGATCGCGTCGACGCGCCGATGATCCCCCCCGACGAGCGTCCGAACTGCGCTGGGTAGTTGCTCGACAGCACCGTGAACTGCTCCACGGCGTCCGAACCAAGATTCACGCCCAGCGCACTCCCCGGCGGGCCGTTCACATAATCATTCACGCTGATTCCATCCAGCCGGGAATCATTCTGCCGCGGGCGCCCTCCCGAAATCGTCATTTGTGTCCCAAACCCGCGCTGTGCCTGCCCGGTCGTTTGCGTACGCGCCGTGGCTACCCCGGGTTCCAGCGCAGCCAGATCCGAAGCCGAACGTCCATTGAGGGGCAGATCGCTCACGTTCTTCGAACTGACAACCCCACGCACCCCGGACGCGCCCTCCTCCGCAGCGCCTTTACTGCTGGCGGCCACCAGGACAAACTCTTTGCGTTTTTCGTTTCCCGCCTTTACGGTCGCCGCCGCATGCGTTTCCGCAAAACCCGCCGCGCTAACTGTAATTTCGAAGGTGCCTGGAGGGAGGTCCCGGAAAATGAACGAGCCGTCCTCCTCCGCACGAACGCCCGTCGTCTCACCGCTTACTTTGTTTCTGATGGTCACCCGGGCGTTAGCTACCGCTGCACCGTTCTTGGTCACAATCCTGCCCGAGAGCTTCCCACTCGCTTCCTGCGCCGTCACTCTCCCTGGTGTCAGTACACAAAAGAGAGCCAGAAGGGACGCCACGCGGTAGAGCACTTTGCGATTCCAACCGCCCCCTTGAATCAACGCTTCACCCCGGATCCGGTCACCACACTCAACCTGGATTTTTTCTTTCTGCGCCCTGCAACTGCCGACCCTTCTCCTGCGACATGCATGAACAGAGTCTACACAAAACACCGGAGAGCGCCTTATCCGTTTCGTGTCACACTTTTATCAACTGGCTCGACACGCTTTTTCGAATGAAATAGGCTGAAATGGTGGACCAGGAACGTCGTGGATTACGATTTGCTTTCAGCGCTGAGGCCGAGATCGCTCCCGCGACCTCGCCCACCGCTTTTGTCCCTGCCCGTGTCGCCGAGCTAAGCTTTCGCGGGTGTTTCCTGGAGACCTCTGCGTCGTGGGCTTTGCAGCGCCCGGTGGTGGTGAAGATCTTCCACTCAGGGGAATTTTTCGAGGCTGAGGCTTCCGTACTCTACGTCAAGCCCTCCGGCCTGGGCCTCATCTTTCGCGAAATAAAGCCTCATTTTCGCCCCGTCTTGCAGAAGTGGATTCTCGCCGCGTTGGATAACCAGGCCAATCCGCAGCCCTCTCCCGGTTAGCGGCCGTCTCATCATTCTTATTTAATGCGTGGGCGCCTCTTCCGAACCTGTAGCTCACCCCTTCGGGGGGTGAGGCTGTCCTCTGTGCCTCGAAGCGCCCCGGATGACCACCCAATCCCGCCCGCACTCTTCCTCGATTCGCCCTTGTAGTGGCCAGCCTTCAGCTTGCCCTGACGCAGGAAGGGGCTGGTCCTTGGTTTTCTCTTTCTTTTAGCAACTCGGAGCTGCAGCTCCCGAATTCTCTCCCCCACTCCTACCGGCCCCCTGGCCTCCTGCGTCCGCCGACTCTTGGGGGAATTCCCAGAAAAAACTCCCCCCACCGATGCAAGACACTTTGGCTCTTACGTTCGAATCCGCTCTGCCCGGCGCGCGGCACGAAAAAAACCGTGAGGTTGTCGTCAGCGCTCATTTGCTCAACTACAACAGGTTGAGTTCGTAGTCCATGGGAATCACGATGTTCCGGGCGCCTGCGAAGCGCTGAGCGCGCTGAATGGCCGTAGGCCCTTGTGGACTCACCTTGGCGAAGAGTCCGGCGTAGTCCTCAAAGCGCTGTTCCGTCTGAAACTTCTCGCGCCGCCGCAAGCCGAAGCGCTCCATGGCTTGCGCGCTGCCGCGAACATTGTCTTCTTCCGCACCGTAGTAGATCCACTCGGAGCTGGGCGAATGGTCGAAGACCACGACGTCACGGGCAAGATTCTTGGCATGGGCCAGCGCTTGATCAGGATCGGCCATCTCGTGTAAGCAAAACTCGAAATAGACCACATCGCCTGACAGGGAAACATCCTCAAACTTGCTGCCCACAACCTCCACGGACTCCTGTATGCCCTCGGCTGCAACCCTTGCCGCCAGTTCCCTCAGGCCCTCGACATCCTGATCAATGGCAATCAGCTTTTTTGTTCCGGCGGAGGGATCGAGCAGTTGCCTCCCTGCCGCTCCCACGAAAAGCACGACCTTATCCCTGAAGTCATAGAAGCGGAAAAGGTTTTCAGTTAGCTGTGCGTAGTCGGTGGCCAATGGTGCATGCCTTCCTCGAATACCCTATCCGGCCTCTTTCACCTCAGGACCGAGAACTAAAGGAGTCGCGTGGACCGTGGGCTTCAGTGGATGGCCCATCCCCATCGAGCGAAGTTCTCCCCTCTGTTGGCGCGCTCAACTTCCATGCTGCGCCCAAAACTCCGCCAGGCACTTCTCTGCTGTCTCCAACTCCGAGAACCGGCTGCCTTCCTGCTCGACCAGGTAGTATTCCACCCCGCCCGCACTCTCGACGGCCGCGAATATGTTTTTCCAGTCCGCCGCGCCTTCGCCGAATAAAACCGCATACCCCTTCCCCGCCTCCGGCGACCAATCCTTGCAATGCAGGGACCGGATTCTCCCCGGATTCCCGCGAATCCACGTCACAGGGTCCGCTCCGGCCTCCAGGCACGTGCCCACATCCAGTTGCAGCATGACTGTCGGCTTGGTGTTCTTCGCAAGGATATCGATGGGCCGCGCCTTCCCGGGCAATTCCGCGGACGGTGTAAACTCCAGTTGATGGTTGTGATACCCCGCTTTCAATCCCGCCGGTTCCAATTGCTCCGCTGCGAAGTTCAGCGACTCCGCCACTTCCTGCCAACCGTCCAATCCCGGCTTCGGTTGTGCCGAAGCCATCACCACATATTTGCTGCCCAGGATCGCATTCCGGTCGCGCACCTTCAGCAGATTTTCTTTGCGGAAGAACGCGCTGTCATTGTGTGTGGAATAACAACGAATCCCCAGATCGTCGAGCAGCTTTCTCATCTCCTTTGTCTGGCGCTCGGCCCATTCAAAATACGGCGCGTAGAATTCCACGCCCTGGTATCCCATCCCAGCCACCGCACGCACCGTGGCTTGGGGATCGCGCTTCAGTTCCTCGCGAACCGAATACAATTCCAACCCGACGGGAATGGAACTCGCGCCTCGAACCTCCAGCGCCCACGGAAGAATCACCGCAGACGTCACAAACCTGCGCCGTGAAAAAGTTGGTGTAGACATGCCCAAATCCTAGCCCAGTCTCCCCGCAATTTCATGCCAATTCCAAAATTCTCCCCCCTTATCCTCTTCACCGTTCGCGCCGGTTGCTTCCCGTGGTCCCTCGCCCGTTGCCCCATTCTAGGTCTATGCGGCCGGCACATTGTTATTCATCCTTCCGTTTGTTCCCGTTCCGCGCGTATGTTCTCTGGTTCCACCTCGATGTTCGTCTGGATCATGCCGACGCGCAGGGCGAGGAGGATGGTTTGGGCGATGTAGCAGAGCTCGCCGGCCTCCTTCGGCGAGATGCGCCGGCGGAGAGTGGCATGGAATACCTTGGCCATGACGTCAGCGACGTTCCAGGGCGAAGCGAGATGCCCGCCCACGGCGATCAACTCCTCTGCGAGCGCGTCGGGAGCGGGGAGCGGGCGGCGGACATGGCTTTTGCAGAACACCTTGCCGGGAAGGGCCAGGTACGGGCAAGGCTTGCCGGGGGAGGTTTTGTAGCTGCAGTGGCGGCGCTCGCCCGGGGGCGCGAGGACATCCGGCTCTGGGGAGAGTTCCGAATCGGACAAAACATCAATGGCCCGGACAAATGCTGCCGAACATCTTTCTCAACTGACAAACAAGATCAATCCCAATGACATCGATGACAAGACTCTGGCGGATTTGGTCTCCCTTCTAGACACTTCCGATGACTCAGTGCGCGGGTGGGTGGGTGGGTGGGTGGGTGGCTCCATAGGATATCCTGGACCCCGTGCGAAAGTGGCCGTTCCCAATCTTTTAAAGGGACTACCTGGGGGGGGGATTGCATTACCGTGAGTCTATCGTCAGCACCAGCCATCCGGGTTGCTCTAAAGCCAATTGGCGAAACCCCACCGCCTCCTCCCAATTGCGAGGCCAGTAATAAACAAAAATAGGGAGGGTGCCCCACCCTTGGTTTGCAAAGGGTGGGTCTTGGCCCGCTCTTCTCTCACGCTTTCCATTGCACCGGATCACCCGCAAGCGACCCCTGCCCTACTTCGCGTAATTCGACCAGCTGCTGCACGGCCAATCCGAGGGATGCCAACCGCCTTTCACTTGCTGCCTCCCACCCGCTCCCAAATTCATTTATCACTATATAAATACTACTATATATATAGTATATAACAGACCTGCGGAAGGGATTCGCCTGCCCGCATGCCTATACTCCTCGCACTGCTCCTCCACCCTCAAATCTCGCTCCTTTCCGCCGATGGTGGCACCTCACCTCATAGTCGGCACCTTCACTTGTTCACTCTTCGGCTCTCAACCTCCCCTCTTCTCCGTGCCCTCCGTGCCTCCGTGGCCAATCCGCCAGTCTCCCTCTCCTGTTTGCTTTCGAACTTCGCCGCTTCATTCCTCCCTCCTTCCCGGGATAAAATACTCGCACCATGACCCCCTCTCCCATTAAGTTTGGTACCAGCGGTTGGCGCGGCCTGATCGCCGACGATTTCACCTTTGCCACCGTGCGTCTCGCCGTCCACGCCATCTCGGAGCACCTCAAAAGCAAAACTCCCCATCCCACCGTCCTCGTCGGCTACGACACGCGTTTCTATTCCGAAGAGTTCTCTGCGCTCGCCGTCGCCGTCCTCCAGGAGCACGGCATCAAAACGTTTCTTTGTGACACTTTCACCCCCACTCCCGCCATCGCTTACGAGATTCAACGCCGCAAACTCGATGGCGCCATCAATTTCACCGCCAGCCACAATCCCGCGCAATACCACGGCCTGAAATTCTCCGGCGCCGATGCCGGTCCCGCGCTCCCGGAAGTCACCAAAGACATCGAAGCCCGAGTCATCAAGCTCCTCGGCAAAAGCGCTTCCCTTCCATCCGGGACTGCTGCGTCGCACTCCACCCACGGCAAGGACGGCCACGGCGAAAAAGTGAATCTTCGCGCCGACTACCTCAAGCGCCTGAACGAGCTCGTCCGCTTCGACGTCATCAAGAAAGCCAACCTCACGATCGTCGTCGATGCTCTCCACGGTTGCGGCGCAGGTTATCTCGACAAGGTTCTAACCGACCACGGCATTGCCGTCAAAGCTATCCGCACCGGCCGCGACTGCTTGTTTGAAGGCAGCGGCCCCGACGTCAGCCAGGAAAACCTCACCACCCTTGGTAAAGCCGTGAACGACACTGACGCACAAGTCGGCCTGGCTACCGACGGCGACGCCGATCGCTTCGGCATCGTCGATGCCGACGGAACCTGGATCCAGCCCAACCTGATCCTCGCCCTGGTCTATGACTATCTCGTGGAGACCCGTGGCTGGAAAATGCCCGCCGCGCGCAGCGTTGCCACCACGCAGATGGTCGATGCCGCGGCCAAATTCCATGGCCAGACGACCTATCAAACCCCGGTCGGCTTCAAATACATTGGCCAGCTCATCCGCGAGGACAAAATTGCCCTCGGCGGCGAGGAGAGCGCGGGCCTGACCATTCGCGGCCACGTTCCGGAGAAAGATGGCATCCTCGCCTGCCTCCTCGTCGCCGAAATGACCGCCGCCCGCGGTTCCTCCATCTCCGAACAGGTTCGCGCCATGTACAAGAAGCTCGGCCGCGAATTCCATCCCGTCCGCGAAAATCTCCACCTCACCGACGAACAGAAGGCAAACACCATCCGAAAAGTGGCCGTGGACGCTACGACACTTCTCGGCAGGAAAGTTGTATCCGTGGACCGCACCGATGGAGCAAAATTTGTATTCGAGGATGGTTCCTGGATGCTGGTGCGCCTGAGCGGCACGGAACCCATCGTCCGGCTTTATGTGGAAGCAGACAGCGCGGCGGCTACAGCGAAACTCGCGCGTCTTGCTTCAGAGTGGATCCTGAACGGCGGATGAAGATCGACTGGGAAGAACATTTTCGCGAATTGCTGCACCGCTATGGGCGGCACGTGCTCGCCATTTTTGTCGTTTTCCTTGTGGTCCACGACATTTTCGGCACCCACGGCTATCTGGCCATGCATCGCAAGCAGCAGGAAATTCGCAAGGTTAACGCCGAACTCGGTCGCCTGAACAAGGAAAATGCCGATCTCGAAAAGGACAAGTTGGACCTGAAGACCGACCCGCAAACCATCCGCAAAATTGCCCGCGAAGAATTGGGCCTCGCGCAACCCGGTGAAATCATTATCAAACTGCCGGCGCCGCCTCCGCAGGAGACTCCGGCCGCGACGCCCTGACGGTTTTCTGCTTGAATCGCGTTCGCAACATTGACAGCGCCAGCATCGCCAGAAAAATAATTCCCAATCCCGCGGTCGCCTTCGAAATCGAGCTTCCATTCTTCGGCATGATCGAAAATCTTCCGTACACAAACTCGATGTGCACCCAATAAACCAGCAGCGAAGTTTGCCCCAGTTGAATCACCGGGCTGAAACCCTCCTGCGCGAATCCCCATTTGCACCACGCATGAACCAGCGACAGGATAATCAGCAGCACGCCGCATCGCGCCAGTAGGAAGTTCGGGTTCGAGTGCCAGTAATCGTAAACCGCATACAAGCGGATCGGCGATGCATCCAGAGCCATCGACAACCCGATCGCCAGAACTCCTGCGACACCCAGGGAGCCGAAGAACACGTTCTCTCGCCGTCTGGCGGAGTCCGTGAACACCAGGAATCCCACGGCAAGCCCGGCGAACGCAAATGCGGTCCAGGGAAGATCGGGAATAGCCAATGCTGCGGCTCATGATAAGTGTGCGAACCATTGATATACGTCTCGATGGGCCACGGCAGAAACCGCGGCCGCCAAGTCGTCCACAGCGGCGGCGTTAAAAGTGCGATGAGCGTTGCCACTACCAGCGCGGTAATTATGCCCCGCCATCTCGCCAGGGAAATCGTTGGCGCCGCAGTCAGCCCGCAGAGAACGCCCATCATCATCATGGAGATGCCCAGAATGTTGAGCACGTCGACACGCAACATGTCCGTCCAAGGCACCCATTTATAGCCGAGAGCGTATTCCTGGATACGGAACAGAATCCCCAGCCCGAATATTTCCGCGCCGCGCAGAATGGTCTGCCGCGCAATAACGTCGCGCGCAATTCCCTTCTCACGGAGTTTTTCCGTCACCAGGGCAAACGAAACACCCGCAAGGAAAATGAACAGGGGCGCGGGCAATGTTCCGCCAAGCTGCGACAGCTTGTAGAAGCGCGTATCCCGCAATTCCGGACGAAGCCACGAGTTGTAGCAGTGCGTCTGGAACATCAGCAGGCACGCAAGCCCGCGCATCCAGTCAATGTAGGCGAGGCGTTTCAAGGGAGAACGCTCTTGCACCAGTGTAACGATTTCGTGCCTTGGAAGTCCCGCAACTTTGGGCCGGATGTGCAAGTATTGTTAAGAGGAGGAGCATGGTGAGGAGAAGCGGTCGATGAGACAACTGGGAACGTGGGCGGTATTGGGAATCTGGGCAACCATGTGTCTTGGCGGCGCGCTCTACGCCTCGTGGCAAGGTTATGGCGGTCGAGCGTTCGCCGCAACCCTGACGACATTTACATTCCTTTTGCTCGTAACACTTCTCCTTGCCGCGCGGGGCGTGGCGGACGGAATCACCGCGAGGTTTGGAGCTGGCGGCGGAGTGTTTCTCGGCGCCTGCGTGTTTCTTTTCTACATTCTGTACTTGCTCGGAACGGGCACATTTCTGCTAGCCAGGGCAGGGGCAATGGCGGGACTGATCTTCGTGCCTCTTGGACTGGCGGTCTGGGCCGGAAGTGCAGCCGTAGGAGCATGGCAGGATTTTGCCGCCATCCTGGGCATCTGGGTGTTCGTAAAATTCGGCCCCTCGCACTGGTTGTGGCCTTATCCCGGCGGAAGATTGGCTTACGTGCTGACCGTTCTCGTGGCTGTGAACGCGGCGCTCGCGTCCTTCTTGCTGCTGCGGCGCACTAAAGGTGTTGGCTATTCCATCGGCTGGGGGAAGCGCTGGTGGCTCTATGTTCTGGGGAGTTTTCTGGTGTTCGCGTGCCTGGCGATGGCCGTGGGCATGGAAATGCGCTTCATTGCGTTTGCGCCGCAGTGGAGCAAGTGGAGCAGCTATGTAGGACTGTCCGCCGCAATCCTGATGTTTACGGCGTGGCCGGAAGAATTATTGTTTCGCGGATTGCTGCAGAATATCCTGTCGCGCGCTTCAAACAGTGAACTCGCAGGATGGTGGACCGCATCCGTGCTGTTCGGGTTTTCGCACATCACCAATATGGGTTTTCCCAATTGGAGGTACGTAGTCCTGGCCACTCTTGCGGGATTATTTTATGGGTGGACGTGGCGGAAGACCGGATCCATCTTCGCTTCGGCCCTGGTGCATGCCGCGGTCGATGCCGTATGGCATTTTTTCTTCCGGACCTTCTGAAAATGGGGCAGCCGCCTCCCGTCAATCCGCAAGTTTCAACTTCTCGAGATAATTTGTATAGACGCCTTTGAGCTTGGCAGGATCGGGAGCGGAAGTCTGGTGTTCCAGGAGAAGAGTGATGAATTGGTCCATGGCCTTATCAATTTCTTCGAAGTGGGCCTGGTTTGTCTTGGAAAGAGCAGTATCGCCGCCGTAGTCTTCCGCCTTGTCCCAGGTGCGTTCCAGGATTTTCGCGAGAGTTGCGGCAGTGGCGTGTTCGCCCTTCTGGGACGCAGTGAATGCGAGTTGCGCAAGGGCGCGATAGGGACCCATTCTTGTATTATCGACACCGGCGGTTTGAGGGGTTTTCCGCTCCTGCGAGCGCGCGGAGGGACTGCCCAGCATTACGGAGAGGGTCACAAGGACGACAATCATCCAGGGAAACCTGAACCGAGAAGCATGCCTGTTGAAGCGAACGGACATTTTCGATTCCTCTCTTTCCGGCCAAAAGCCGAGAAAACTCAATCAAGATTGCTGAACTTGGACACCTAGCGCAGTGAGATGAGAATACAGAATCCGCAGGGAAAACAGGACATAGGTGGCGCAAAGGTAAATAACAGAATGGAACCAATCCGTTAGCTGAACCACTCGCTGCGGTAGGCGAACCACCAACTGAAAAACAAGATCGGAATGGTAGCGCCAAGCGCCCACCAGAAGGGAAGTAGAAGATCAGCCAGCAGGCCAACAGCGCCAAAGGTCATCCAAAAGATTTTGCGTTGCACGGCAATAGTCTAACCCGGTTTCGAGGTGCGGCCGCGATTGCGTGGCAATTTTGTGTCAAGTGGGATAGAAGAGAAAGGCCGGAGAAAGCGAGGGAGGCTAGCAGATGGGAGATCGAGCGGAAAGCACGACTCGCGGATTCCGCGTGCATTGTTACGAACGTGACGATACCTTGGTGGCCGAATGCCACGGCAAGTTGACCTTTGAAAACACCCAGATTCTGAAGGAATCCGTGCGAGAACGGATTCCCGGGCATAAGAGCATCCTGATCGATCTCAAGGAGGTGCCCAGGGTGGACAGTTCTGGACTGGGTGCGGTGGTAGGGCTATACGTTTCGGCGCGAACTCGCGGCTGCCAATTGGGGATCGTCAACGCGAGCCAGCAGATTCGGGATTTGTTCAGCATGACGAACCTGCTATCGCTCTTTGAGGCCGCCGGGCGGCACCACGGAAAGACGATCTGAGCCTCGTCATTCCTGGGGGAGCACTACGAGTTTCCCGGAGACTTGAGATGTCTCCAGCAGTTCGTTGGCGCGGGGGGCATCGCGAAGGGGAAACCGTGCTGCAATCACCGGCTGAATCTGACGAGCGGACAAGAGCGCCAACAGCCGAGATAAATCTTCGCGGAACCATTCCGGATGCTGGTTGCGAAGATTCTTGACGTTGTACCAACTGGCCCGCTTGCCGTCCGGAAGAATTTTCATCAGCCCAAGGAGAGCGAACCCCAGACCCGCAGACAATTTCCCTTTTGAAATGGCGGCCTGCGCGCCGAAACAAACCAGACTCCCACCGCGCCGCAGACAGCCATAGGAAGCCCACCACTGTTTTCCTCCAATGGGGTCGAGCACGCAATCAAGCCCTTCAGGCGCGAAATGCCGGATGTGATCCACAAAATTCCCCCTGCGATAGTCAATCGGAACAGCACCGAGCGTGGCAACCAGTTCATGCTTTGGCGCGCTGGCCGTGCCAAACATAGAGAGCCCGGCAAGCTTCCCGAGTTGCAGGGCTGCTGTGCCCACGCCTCCGGCTGCACTGTGGACGAGCAACCTCTGCCCTTCGCGGAGTCGCGCAACGCGGTGTAGCATCTGATAGGCGGTCACGTAGTTCAAGACCAAACTGACCGCTTCCGCCGGATCTAGTCCCTCCGGAACTGCAACAAGGTGCGCGGCGCAGACCACAGTGTATCGGCTATAACCGCCCGTCATCGTGAGGGCTGCGACCCGCTGTCCAACGCGAAAATCCCCTACCCCTTCGCCCACCAAATCGATTTCCCCAACAATGTCATATCCTGGGGCGAACGGAAACGGTGGCACACCTGGATACAGGCCGTGGCGCATCAGGACATCGGCGAAGGCCACACCTGCCGCCAGCACCTTCACGCGCACCTGGCCCGGCCCCGGCTGAGGTAATTCCTCCTCGATCCACTGCAGAGCGTCAGGCCCTCCTAGACGAGTTATGACCACGCGTGCATTCTTCTGGTCGGCCACGGGAGTACCCCCCTCCTGCACATGCACCTTGGAAATCCAAGAGGCGCAACTCTACATCCGGATGCGGCGCGATTCGATGTTGATACGCGGGAACGCAAACGACGGAGAGCTCCGAACACCGCTTTGAATGCCCCCCACTACATTACTCGCGGCCTAACGCACCACTCCACTAAGGGGCGAAGAGGCGGAGGCGTACAGGCGCTTGGGCATGCGGCCTGCCAGAAAAGCCTTGCGGCCGGCGGCGACGGCGTCGCGCATGGCTTCGGCCATGAGGACTGCATCAGCGGCTTCAGCGATGGCGGTATTCATCAGGACGCCGTCCGCACCCAATTCCAAGGCAACGGCGGCATCCGATGCGGTACCGACGCCGGCGTCGACGATCATGGGTACTTCCGTGATTCTCTCGCGAAGGATGCGGAGATTGGCAGGGTTCTGAATGCCGAGGCCAGAGCCAATCGGAGCGGCGAGGGGCATGACGGCCGAGGCGCCCGCATCAATCAACTTGCGGGCGGCAATCAAGTCGTCATTTGTGTAAGGCAGAACCACAAAACCTTCCTTCACCAGGATCTTGGTAGCTTCCACCAGTTGCTCGGTGTCCGGAAGAAGTGTCTGCTGATCACCAATGACCTCCAGTTTGATCCAGTTGGAGAGGCCAACTTCGCGGGCAAGGCGTGCTGTGCGAATCGCTTCGTCGGCGGTGTAGCAGGCAGCGGTATTCGGAAGTATGAAGATTTTTTCTCGGTCGATGTAGTCGAGCAGAGATTCTTTCGACTTGTCGCTGAGATTTACCCGGCGAACAGCAACGGTGACCATATCGGCGCCGGACGCGGCGTGGGCGCGGGCCATTTCCTGAAAGCTGCGGTACTTCCCCGTTCCGACGATGAGACGCGAGTCGAACGCGCGACCTGCAATGACCAGTTGATCAGACATGAGGGCCTCTCCACAGGAATTGTAGTCCCAGGAGCAGGCCAGAACAAATGACGCACTCCCGCGAAGGAGCCGGGAATGGATTTCCGAGAGCAGAAAGGGCGGCGAGGTGCACCACACCACCCAACTACAGAGACCGATGGTTCAGGATTGGGTGAGATGAGCTTCGAGGAACCAGAGGTCCTTGTCGAGTTCGCGAGTCAGCTGGGTGAAAAGGTCAGCAGTGATGGCATCGCCCAGATCGCCAGACTCCTGTACGGCAGCGCGCAATGCGTTGGCGTGATGCGCGACGTTGTGTACCAGAAATTTCAACATCGAAGGGCCGTCGGAGGCGGTCCGGTCGGCTTCCTTCAGTCCAGACTTGGCGGCCGCTTCGCGAACCGTGCCGCTGGCGACGCCGCCGAGGGTTGTGACGCGCTCCGCGATGGTGTCGGTCTGTTCCTCAATGTGAGAGGCGACGGAATCAAAAAGTTCGTGGAGCTGAATAAAATGCGGGCCTTTTACGTTCCAGTGGGCCCATTTCACCTGGGTGCGCAAGTCTGTGCTATCGGCAAGTCGCCCATTTAAGAGCGCGATGAGTGCCTGGCGATTACTTTCGGGAACACCAACACTGGTCGGGAAAGTACGGGCGGTGGCGGTAGCGGCTTTAGGCATGGAAGTCCTCCGAATGGAAGTGCATTGCTGAATCGTGAGATGCCAGGAAAATGGGAAGAGGTACGGAATGAACGGGGCGTCTGGCGGGTTCACACAAGCTTCACAGAGGAAGCATCAGTACAAGGCGGCATGGCAATGACCTTTCAGTCGCGGACGAGCGGGCGCGGTTCGGTGACATCAGCGTAAAGCTTGTCGATAAGATCGTGATACTGCTTTTCAACAACCCGGCGCTTGAGTTTCATTGTGAAGGTAAGCGCGCCACTATCGAACGTAAAGTCGTCTGAAAGAAGCGCGAATCTCTTGATCGATTCATACTGGGCGAGATGCGAGGTGAGGCGGCTGACCTCGTTTTCGATCAGCGCGTAGGCCCGCGGATGCGCGGCCGTCTCTGAATTCGAGGAAAACGTCAAACTTTCCTCCGCCAGCTTGGCGGCGACTGTGACTGGATTGATGACGATGAGGGCGACCACAAATTTGCGCTGATCCCCGACAACCATGGCATTCAAAATATAAGAGCTGGTCTTCAGCATATTTTCGATGGGTTGCGGCGCAACAAACTTGCCGGCAGCAGTCTTGAGCAGGTCTTTTTTTCGATCGGTGATGAAGAGATAGTTGTCTTTATCCAGGTAGCCGATATCGCCGGTTTTGAACCAGCCGTCCTCAGAGAGAACTTCGCGCGTCGATTCCGGCGATTTGTAGTAACCCTGCATGATGCAGGGGCCCTTGGCCAGAATTTCGCCATCATCGGCAATGCGGATCTGCACGTTCGGAATGGGCCGGCCCGAACTCCCGATTCGATTGTGCGGATAGTTGTTGGTGAGGACGGGAGAGGTTTCCGTCAGGCCATATCCCTGGTAGATGGGAATGCCGATGGCCCAGAAAAATTGGCCCAGGGACTTGGATAGCGGCGCGCCTCCCGACATAACGAGGCGCAAGCGGCCGCCTGTGCCCGCACGTATCTTCGAGTACACCAGCCTGTCGGCCAATGCCCACTTCAACTTCCTGGAAACGCTGGCGGAACCCTCACCGCTGCGCCAAGGGCCAGTCTCTCTTGCCGTCTGCATCGCAAAATCAAAGATCTTGTGCTTGATGCCGGTAGTTTTCGAGCCCTGCTCCATCAGGCGAGCGTAAATTTTCTCGAAGAAGCGGGGGACAGCCGCAAGCACAGTGGGCTGAACCTCGAGCAAGGCCTGGGCGACGTTTTCGACGACATCGACGTAGGCCAACGGGCAGCCTTTGAAGATGTAAAGATAGTCCAGCATGCGGCCGTAGACATGGGCCAAGGGCAGAAAAGATACCGCGAGATCAGTTTCCGGTTGGATCTGGACTTCGCGGCAGGTGTCCGTCACGTTGGAGCTGAAATTCGCGTGGGTGAGCATGACTCCCTTCGGTTCACCCGTGGTGCCGGAAGTGTAAATTATGGAGGCAAGCTGCTCCGGCAGAACCTGAGCCGCGCGTTGCCTGTAGGCGGCAATTTCCGAAGCACCGGCGGTGGTAATCAGGGTCTCGTAACGAAGGAATTCGGAAGGCATGGCCTCGCCCGCTTCCGCGACAATCACCTGCTGCACCTGCTGCAACTGTTCACGCACCTGGAGGAATTTTTCCAGTTGGCGAACTCCGGTAATGAAAACCACTTGTGCCCCGCAGTGATTCAGGATGTAGGTCATGCGGTCGGGGGATTCGTTGAAATAGACGGGAACAGTGATCGCGCCAGACCCGCTGATGGCGAAGTCGGCAGTGTGCCATTCCGGGCAATTCGGAGCGAAAAGACCGACACGGTCGCCGGACCTAACCCCTAGCTCGACCAGGCTGTCCGCCAGGCCGGCAACGCGGCGGAGAAATTCTTGGGAGGAAATGGCGTCCCATCTTTCGGCACGGCGCACCATTTGTGCGCGCGGCGAGGGGGACGCATCGACGGCATGAAGAAAGCGAGAGGGGAGCGAACTGTAGCTCATGCGAAATTTGAATGTACCTTAGAAGGAATTCGGGTGCAACGACCGGTTGACGTGCTGGTTTCTTGCTGCGGATGTCAACGGGGGTGCCTGAAGGGACGCGGGTAATGGTCCGAGACTGCTCCCGAATTTGCCCGGCAGCAAGGACAAAGGAAGACGCAGCGAAGGATAGTTTCGCCAGAAAGTCGCTTCTCCGGGACATTACTGACATCGCTACGGAACTAGTGCCTATTTTTTCGGGCCGCCGTGGTACCAGCGGCGTGCGGACTTGAGAAAACCGCCGACCGATTCCGAGGAAGCTTGGATGTCCTTTGATCTTCGGTCGCCTCGATGTCTCCACCGGGACCAGACCAGGAGTGCGGAGAAGCCATCCGACACTCCAAACCGTAGCGGCCGGAGCATCCAATCAATTGCCTTGGCATAAGGAAGAAGCGCTGAACACAAGTCGAAACAGAAAGCGGAGGAAGATGAGCAAAGGATAATATTTCCCGAGCATAGATCCCAGCGCAACTCCTCGGCAGAAACTAACCGATAGGAAGACCACGACCATACTGCCGCGAATTACCCCGACGATGGAAGCTGCGCTAAGATGGGGTCATGGGAATGAAGGATATGAGCGCCACGATACCGGTCATGAATGATCCCGAGATGAGCCGCGGGCCGTTTCGCGCCCCACGCGGCTTGGAGCTGTCCTGCAAGGGCTGGCAGCAGGAAGCGGCGCTGCGCATGCTGATGAACAACCTGGATCCTGAGGTAGCGGAAAAGCCGGAAGAGCTTGTCGTGTATGGCGGTACGGGAAAAGCTGCGCGGAACTGGGACTGTTTCCACGCCATCGTGAAATCGCTGCGCGCGCTGGAAGGGGACGAGACGCTTCTCGTGCAATCCGGCAAGCCTGTGGCGGTGTTCCGCACGCATGAGTATGCCCCGCGGGTGCTGTTGTGCAATTCGAACCTGGTAGGCCAGTGGAATAACTGGGAGAGGTTCAACGAACTCGATCGCGCCGGACTGATGATGTACGGCCAGATGACGGCGGGTAGCTGGATCTATATCGGTACTCAAGGCATTTTGCAGGGGACGTACGAAACGTTTGCGTCGGCGGCCCGGCAACATTTTGGCGGAGACTTGAGCGGGAAGCTGGTCGTGACAGGCGGCATGGGAGGGATGGGTGGAGCCCAACCGCTGGCCGCGACCATGAATGGGGCTGCTTTTCTGGGGATCGACGTCGACCCGGAGCGGATCAAGCGGCGCGTGAAGACCGGCTATTGCGATGTAATGGTGACCTCGTTGGATGAAGCGCTGCGTATCCTGAAGAATGCGGTGCGCAAAGGAGAGGCGACTTCCGTCGGGCTGTTGGGAAACTGCGCGGACCTGATTCCGGAGCTGGCAAAACGCGGCGTGGTTCCGGATGTGCTGACGGATCAGACGAGCGCGCACGATCCCATCGGGGGCTATGTGCCGAACGGGGTGACGCTGGAGCAGGCGTTGGAACTGCGGAAGAAGAATCCGCAGGAATATCGCAAGCGTTCCGTCGCCGCCATGGGCGAACACGTCCAGGGCATGCTGGACTTGCAGAAATTGGGCGCCGTCACATTTGATTACGGAAACAACATCCGGACGTTTGCCTTCGAAGCCGGCGTTAAGGACGCTTACGATTTTCCGGGCTTTGTGCCCGCGTATATTCGGCCCCTGTTCTGCGAGGGGAAAGGGCCTTTCCGCTGGGCGGCGCTCTCCGGCGAGGTCTCCGACATCGCGCGAACCGACCGCCTGGTTCTGGAGATGTTCCCGGAAAACGCGCACCTGAGGAGATGGATCACCCTGGCAGAGAAGAAAGTGAAGTTCCAGGGATTGCCGTCGCGGATTTGCTGGCTTGGTTATGGAGAGCGCGACAGGTTCGGGCTGGCGCTGAATCGCCTGGTGGCAAAGGGAGAATTGAAGGCTCCCATCGTGATGGGCCGTGACCACCTGGATTGCGGCTCGGTGGCTTCACCTTATCGCGAAACCGAATCGATGAAGGATGGTTCCGATGCGGTCGCTGATTGGGCGCTATTGAATGCGCTGGTGAATACGGCGAGCGGGGCGTCCTGGGTCTCCATCCACAATGGCGGAGGAGTGGGGATCGGATATTCGCAGCACGCCGGCCAGGTAACTTGCGCTGATGGCACCAAAGAAATGGCCAAACGCATCGAACGGGTGTTGACCAACGACCCAGGAATGGGAGTGGCTCGCCACGCCGATGCGGGGTATGCTGAGGCCATCGACTTCGCAAAAAAGACGGGCGTCAAGATTCCCATGCTGTGAGGTGCGGAAATCGATTCTGGCCGCAGGTGCGCGTGCCGGGAGCGTTGGGCCACGGGCCAAATTCGGGAGCAGAGAGAGAAGTTCGTCGAGGGAGTACACGATGTACACAGTGCTGGGTGCGACAGGAAACATCGGATCGGTCATCACGAAAAAACTTCTGGAAAAAGGCGAAAAGGTCCGTGTAGTCGGAAGGAGTACGGCGAGGCTTCAGCCCCTGGTGCAAAAAGGGGCGGAAGCATTTATTGCCGACGTTAACGATGCGGCTGCACTTACCCGGGCGTTCCAGGATGTGCGCGCTGCGTATTTGATGATTCCGCCCGGGATGACCTCTCCGGATTACCGCGCCGACCAGGAACTGATCAGCGACGCGATTTCCAGCGCCGCAAGGAATGCGGGACTGCAGTACGCCGTCAACCTGAGTAGTTACGGCGCGCAAGCTTCGGCGGGCACCGGCCCTATTCTTGGAGTGCACTTCGCCGAAGCGAAATTAAATACCGTGGAAAAGTTGAACGTACTGCACCTGAGGCCCGCCTATTTTTATGAAAATCACCTGGCGGGAATCGGCATGATCCAGATGATGGGTTTATATGGCGGCGCCTTGAAGGCTGATTTGAAGATCCCCATGATCGCCACGCGCGACATCGGTGCTTATGCAGCCGAACGCCTGCTGAAACTGGATTTCAGTGGAAAGCAGGTGCGAGAACTGCTCGGGGAGCGCGACCTGAGCATGAATGAGGTCACCGCGATTATCGGCCGAACCCTGAATAAAGTAGATCTGCGGTACGCTCAATTCCCTTATGAGCAGGTGCAACAGGTACTGGTACAGATGGGAACCCCGCCGAAAACCGCCGCCCTCTTCATCGAAATGTTCCAGGGGATAAACGACGGCATTGTTGCGGCGACGGAACCTCGCAGGGCAGAAAATACGACACCTACTTCGTTTGAGACTTTCGTTAAAGACGTGTTCGTACCGGCATACCAGGGCAGGGCTGTTGGCGCTTGAGCGGAGATGTACTCCAGCGCGGACGCGATAACGAAGCTTTGACAGAGACCTTACTCATCACAGGTGCCTCGCAACTGCTCACCCTTCGGGGAGGCGGCCCCCGGCGAGGCACTTCCCTTTCAAAACTTGGCATTGTGAAACGCGGCGCTGTCCTGGTGCGCGATGGGCAGATCGTGGCCGTCGGCACTCGTGCACATGTGGAAGCAAAGAAGGAAGCGAAAGGGGCAGAAAAGCTGGACGTCGGCGGGCGCGTGGTCTTACCGGGGTTCGTCGATTCGCATACCCACCTGATCCATGCCGCCAGCCGCGCGGAAGAATACGAGTTGAAAATCCAGGGTGCCAGCTACGAAGAGATAGCCAGAAAAGGCGGGGGAATTCTCAACTCCGCGAAGAAACTCAGGGCGACGACATCCGAGGCGTTAAAAGGAAGGGCACGAGCGGCACTGGAGGAATTTGCTTCTTTTGGCACGACCACGGTGGAAGCAAAAAGCGGCTACGGTCTGGATGTGGCGAGCGAATTGAAGATATTGAACCTTCAAAGAGAATTAAACACCGAGCAGCCGCTGGAAATCGTTTCAACATTCCTTGGAGCCCATACCGTGCCGGTCGAGTTTCGCGGCAAGCCAAATGGCGCGAACCGGTACCTATCACTTTTGCTGGAGCAACTGTTGCCCGAAATCGTAAACGAGCGCCTGGCGGAATTCTGCGATGTATTTTGCGACCGTGGTGCGTTCACGCGTGAACAGTCCCGCCGCATCTTGAGTGAGGGGAAGCAACATGGACTGCTGCCGCGTGTCCATGCCGAACAAGTCTCTCGAACAGGAGCCACGCAACTTGCAGTGGAACTTGGCGCGGCGAGTTGCGACCATTTGGAACAATTGAACGCCGCCGACATTCGTGCGCTGGCGAAATCCCAGACCGTGGCAACGCTTCTTCCCGGATGCGATTTTCATCTGGGGTGGAAGCAATACGCGCCTGCGCGGAAACTGATCGAGGCCGGTGCTGTGGTGGCGCTCGCTACGGACTACAATCCGGGAACGAGTCCGACGGTCAGCATGCCTATGGTGCTGTCGCTGGCCTGCTCACAGCTGCGGATGACGCCGGCAGAAGCCATCACGGCAGCCACAATCAATGGCGCCTGTGCTTTACGGCGCGAGGATAGACTGGGTTCACTGGAAGCCGGGAAGCAAGCCGACCTGGCGGTCTTCGAGGTGGAGGATTACCGGGAAATTCCCTATTATTTCGGGATGCAGCGCTGCTGGATGACGATAAAGAGCGGCGAGATTATCTACATGCAGGACTGAAACAGGAATTTGCGGGGCCAACCGGGGGCAGTCATGCCAATCCCCGAGAACAGACCGACGGAAAAAACCTATGAAACGACTGATTGAGTGCGTGCCAAATTTTTCAGAAGGGCGAGATCCCGCGAAGGTCGACGCCATCGTGCACGTCATGAGCGGCGTGCCCGGCGTGTACGTGCTGGACCGCGAGATGGATGCCGACCACAACCGCTGTGTCATCACTCTCGCGGGCGACCCGGAAGCGGTCGGTGAAGCGGCCATTTTGGCCGCGGGCAAGGCGATGGAATTGATCGACATGACCACCCACACCGGAGCCCACCCGCGCGTCGGGGCAACGGACGTCGTGCCGTTCATTCCCATCGAAGGCGTCACCATCGAGGATTGCGTGGCTCTGGCGCGCCGCGTGGGAAATGAAATCTGGAAACGGCATCGCATCCCCATCTTTTTTTATGAGTCGGCGGCAACGCGTCCGGACCGTGTCAATCTCGAGAATGTGCGCCGCGGACAATTCGAGGGCCTGCGGGAGGAGTTGAAGAAGAATCATGACCGGCAGCCGGACGTAGGCGAGCCGAAACTGCACCCCACGGCCGGTGTGACGGTAGTGGGTGCGCGGAAATTTCTGATCGCCTACAACGTGAACCTGAACACGCCGGATGTCGGAATCGCAAACAAGATCGCCAAAGCGATCCGGTTCTCGAGCGGTGGTTTGCGCTACGTGAAGTCCATGGGCGTGGAATTGAAGGCGCGGAACCTGGCACAGGTGTCCATCAATCTTACGGATTTCGAGCAGACGCCGATGCACCGGGTGTATGAAATGGTGAAGCGCGAGGCCGAAAGGTACGGAGCCGTGCCGGTGGGGAGCGAAATCGTCGGCCTGGTTCCCAAGAAAGCCATCGAAATGGCGGCGGATTACTTTCTCCAATTGGAGAACTTCTCGCCATCCCAGGTGTTCGAAAACAAGCTCGGGGCAGTTTTGTCCGGAGCGCCAGTCGAGTCCAAAGACGGAAAGCTTGGCAGTTTGGCGCGGCCGTTTCTGGAGGCGGTCGCGGCGCCATCGGCCACGCCGGGAGGCGGAAGCGTCGCCGCGTGCGCGGGAGCGATGGCGGCAGCGCTGGGACAAATGGTGGCGGGACTTTCGCGGAAGAAGAAGTCCCAGGCCGCATATGTCGACAAGCTTTCCGAGCAACTGGACGAATTGCGAAGGACCACGGACGAACTTAGCGAGGCGATTGATCGCGATGCGGCCTCCTACGACGCGGTGATGAAGGCCTTCAAACTGCCGCAAGGAAACACGGAGGAGACCGGGCAACGTGATTCAGCCATCCAGAGTGCGACCAAAGGCGCCGCGGAAGTGCCTCTGCAGGTTGCGGAAAAAACGGCGGAACTTCACCACCGCCTCTTGCAACTAGAGTCCGTTGCCGCCGCATCTATGAAGTCAGATCTGCAGGTGGCGCGTCTAATGGCTGTAGCTGCAGCGAAAGGCGCCCTGGCCAACGTGGAGATCAACCTGGACGGATTGCAGGACTCGGCTTACGTGGAAAAGATCAGAGGAAAGGTTGCCGAACTGCGCAACCGGTTGGGTTAGCCGCATGGCAATGTCGTAAGATAAAGATTCGTTCCCGGGCCGCACGAAAAGGAGCAAGACATGAGGATTAGGAAAAATCTGGCGCGGAGCGTGGCGGCGTGCTCACTGCTGGCGCTCGTACTCGCCATGGCGAAGCCGGCGCGGGCTGGCGGAGTGGGCGCGGACACCATCGCGCTTTTTCCAAAAGAGACCGGTGAGTTCGGCTACGTGGACCTGAAAACCGCGCGAACCATGAAATGGTTCCCTGCCCTGCAGGAGCAGGTCCTGCCAGAGCGTTTCCGGCAATTCGAAAAGTTCCTGGCCTCGGCCGGAGTGGATCCCAACAGCCAGGTGGACGAATTGGTCTGGGGACTGGTGCCCGATGTGATGAAGAAGAACGACAAGGGAGCGAGCACGGAAATTCCTTCGAGCGAACAGACCGTGGGAATCGCTATGGGAAATTTCAATCCAGAATCCACAGAAGCGTATTTCAAGCAACAGAAGCTGCCCACCACCAAGATCGACAGCTACACACTCTTCGCCTTCGGTTCGGGCGCCGGCGCAGCAGACCTCTATTTCTTCTTTTTGGATTCCAGCAAGGCGGTTTTCGGACATAAACCATTGCTGGAAAAGTTGCTCGAAATCCGGCTGGGCCGGCTGGACGGGCTGCTGCGGAACGAGCAGATGTACAACCTGATCAATGAGGCCGAACGGTTCCGGAGTGGTCTGGGCGGTGCTGGATCCGGGTTATACACGGCTGGCGATGGGTCAGCTTGCTCCGGAAGTGCAACAGTTCCCGGAAGCGGCGGCGTTGATTCAGAGGATGCAGGCCATGATGATCACGGCCACGGCCAGCAGCGGGGTGGACTGCAAAGTTCCAGGCGGTTTGCGGCTCCACAGGGGACGCCAACACGCTCAGCCAATTGGTTGCCGCCGGCCTGCTCTACAAGAAATATCAAGCCAGCAAGGACAATCCGGAATTGGGCCAACTCCTCGACCAAGCCAGCGTGACTCCGTCGGGCGACCGCATTGTGATCACCTTATCCGTCAGCGACGATCAGATGACGTCCCTGATTCGCCGGAATACGTTTGCGCTGAAGATGTGAGGACTGTTTTGTAGCGTCAAGGACTGGCGCCTCTGCCGTACTTAATCCGCCGGGGGATTTGGGGAGACGAACTTCGTCAGTCGCAAAACCGCCGCGTGCTCCCGCGATTCACATTCGACTTCATCTATCCCTTGCCATGAGGGTTTTTCCTTCGGAGGGGGCTCTGTTCCCGTCAGGGGAGACTTCCACTTCCAGGCGGTCTAAGGAGCGACGAAGCGTAATTCCACACGGTGCGCCGGAAGAATGGCAATGGAAACAGTGCTTGCAGGCAGAAATGACGGAAGCCTGGAATTGCAGGATGGTTTCGTTGCCCAAACCTGCAGCGTCCGCCATATAGCGAGCCGCGCCGCCGACGGCGGCTACAAGCCGTTCATCAGGATCCAGGACGAGGGAGAGTTGGTGGACCAGGCTGGACACGGTTATCGGTCACTGGCAAGCGATACGTCGCACGCTTCGCGGCAGTCCGGGCAGTAGTACAAGCCGTCGGCGCACAAGCGGACATTGTGCTGACCCTTGCAGATGGTGCAATACTTTTCACAGGTGCAGTATTCTTCGGTCTTATCGCACTGTGCGCAAACAATCTGTTGACGTGCTGCCATTCCGCCTCCGAGACAGACTTTACCTGACCGTCCCGCGACCAGCAAGTGCCTGCCCCGCGTCCTTTGCCAATACGCCATGGCGAAGCGCGCCGGCGCTTCTTTTGACGGCACCTGCTTCGCATGCTAACATCCAAAATTGCCCGAGCAAACGGAATGGAATCCGTAAACTCTCCTTCAAATTCTGGCCCCCGCAAGACGCCCTTGAACGCGTTGCACCGCCGTCTGGGCGCCAAAATGGTGAATTTTGGCGGCTGGGACATGCCCGTCGAGTACCCCAGGAGCGGCGGCCTCGTTGCGGAACACAAAGCGGTGCGAGGCGGCGTCGGTGTTTTTGACGTCAGCCACATGGGCGACATCCGGATTCATACTGCAAAGAAACCCGGCGGCGCGCTTCAGGCTGTCCAACACCTCACCATGAACGATGCATCGAAGCTGGCCATCGGCCAGGCGCAGTATTCCGCGATGCTTTATCCCCAGGGCACGTTTGTAGATGATGTGATCGTGCATCGGCTTGCCGAAGATGATTACCTGCTGGTGATCAACGCGGGGACGCGAGAAAAAGATATCGGCTGGGTCAGGAAGAATACCGCCAACGGCGATTGCTCCGTGGAAGAGCTCAGCGATGTGTACACGCAACTGGCCATCCAGGGCCCGCGTGCCGTGGATGTCCTGCGCAAGCTGACCGAAATAAATCTCGCGGCCGTGAAGAACTATTGGTTTACTCACGGTACGCTCTGCGGGCTGAAGAATACTCTGATCGCGCGAACGGGGTACACCGGCGAGGATGGATTTGAGATTTACATCCCCGCGGACCTGGCAACGGGCGAGCGCGTTTGGAATGAAGTGATCGAAGCTGGCAAGGAGTTCGGCATTGTCCCATGCGGGCTTGGAGCACGGAACACTTTGCGGCTGGAATCCAAAATGGCCCTGTATGAGCACGAAATCAGCGACACTATTAACGTTTGGGAAGCGGGTCTCGATCGTTACTGCAAAATGGAGAAGGGCGAGTTTGTGGGGCGCTCGTCGCTGGAAAAGGCTCGTGCCGCTGGATTGCAGCGAACGCTGGTGGGCTTGGAGATGGTGGAACGAGGAATTGCCCGCGATGGGTATCGCTGCCTGAACGAAGCCGGCGAGCCCCTCGGTTTGGTGACAAGCGGCTCTCCATCGCCGACCTTGGGGAGAAACATCGCGCTGGCGTACTTGCCACCCGCCCAGTCCGCACTCGGGACAGCCATTTACGTGGAGATCCGCTCACAGAAATGCAAGGCTCAGGTGGTCGCAACGCCGTTTTATAAGCGGATGAAAAACGCAAGCGCGAAGTAAGCGATAGCAGCCAATCCAATGCAAGGAGTGGTCCGATGGGGTATCCAACGCAGTTCCGCTACACGAAAGAACATGAGTGGATTGAGGCCAAGGGTGACGTGGCCACAATTGGCATCACCGATTATGCACAGCACGAGCTCGGCGACGTGGTTTTCGTCGAGCTGCCCGCGGCCGGTACCAAGCTGGCGACAGGCAAAACATTCAGCTCCGTGGAATCGGTAAAGGCTGTCAGCGAAATTTACGCCCCGGCCGACGGCGATGTGATTGAGGCGAACACCGCGCTTCAGAACAAACCAGAGGTCATTAACACTGATCCGCACGGGGCCGGCTGGCTGGTCAAAATCAAACTGTCGCGCCCTGCCGAGGTCAACGCCCTTATGGATGCCGCCGCGTATGAAGCGTACATCGAGGAGAAGCAGAAGGAAGCGTCGGCCTGATGCGCTATCTCCCGAAGAGTCCTGCCGAGCGCCAGGAAATGCTGGCAGCCATCGGCGCAAAATCCATCGAAGAACTTTTTTCCTCGATTCCCCAAGCGCTTCGCCTCGAGAAGCCGCTAAATCTTCCAGGGCCCCTTTCCGAAACGGAAGTGATCCAGTATTTCGAGGCACGGGGAGCGGAAAATTCCACGGGATACGCCAGCTTTCTCGGCGCCGGAGTCTACTCTCATCTTCGCTCGGTTGTGACGGACACAATTCTCCAGCGCGGTGAATTCCTGACGTCCTACACGCCTTACCAAGCGGAGATTTCTCAAGGCACTCTGCAGGCGATCTTCGAATTTCAGACGCTGATGTGCCAGCTGACGGGGCAGGAAGTCGCGAACGCCTCCATGTATGACGGGTCAACGGCTGCCACCGAGGCGGTGCTCATGGCCGAACGCGTGACCGGGCGGCAGCGCGTGCTGGTTGCGCGGTCGCTGCATCCGGAATACCGTGACGTTCTGCGGACGTATGCGAAGAATTCTGGCCTGAGGGTCGAGGAAATCTCCTATAGCGCAGCGGGCACGCTGGATGTGAATGCGCTGAAAGCCGCACTGCGCGATGATGTCTGCGCAGTCGTCGTGCAATCGCCCAATTTCTTTGGCGCGATCGAGAATCTTGCGCCGGTGGCATCGGCGGCACACTCCTCAGGCGCGCTGTTGGTGGTGGCGGTTGCGGAGGCTTTGTCGCTTGGGCTTGTGAAGCCACCGCAAGAAGCGGACATCGTGGCGATGGAGGGGCAGAGCTTTGGATTGGCGCCGAGTTATGGTGGCCCGTTCGTAGGCGTGATTGCTTCGCGCGAGAAATTTGTTCGCCAACTGCCCGGCCGTCTCGCGGGCCAAACGACGGACCAGGAAGGGCGCCGCGGTTTTGTACTGACCCTGGCGACGCGCGAGCAGCACATCCGTCGGGAAAAGGCGACTTCGAATATCTGCACCAATCAGGCGTTGTGCGCGCTTGCCGCCGCGGTGCATCTCAGCTTGCTCGGGAAAGAGGGCATCCGGGAAATGGCGGAGCAGAATCTTGCCAAAGCAAAGTTTGCCTTGGGAGAGCTCGAAAAGATTCCGGGAGTAAGGCGCAGTTTCGCGGCCCCGTTCTTCAACGAATTTGCTGTGGAGCTTCCGCGCTCGGTCAAAATCGTTAACGCGGACCTTCTGAAATCGAAGATCGTCGGGCCGTACGTGCTTGGCACGGCTTATCCCGAACTCAGCAAACACGCGTTGGTCTGCGTGACGGAGACAACTTCCCGCGCGGAGATCGAAAGGTTCGCGGCAGCCTTAAAGGCAGCGCTGGATACGCCGCTCTAATGGAAAAACTTGTGAAATCCAGTGCCATTGAGGAAGGACCCGAGCGGAATTCGGCCATGAATGAAAAGATCAAGCATGCATCGCGACATACAAACAGGGACGAAGGCTTAATTTTCGAAAAATCCTCCCCGGGTAAGCGCGCCTTCGACCTGCCTCCCCTTGACGTTCCCACCGCTGATGCGAGCAAAGCGTTGGGAGAGTTTCACCGGCGGGACGGAGTGGAAGGCTTCCCCGAAGTAAGCGAAATCGAAGTGCTTCGCCACTTCACGCGACTCTCCACCTGGAATTACGCCATCGATCTGGGAATGTACCCCTTGGGTTCCTGCACGATGAAGTACAACCCGCGCGTGAACGAGCATGTGGCCCGGCTGGCGGGGATCGCCACGGAACATCCGTATCAGCCTCAAGAAATTTCGCAGGGCTGCCTTAAAATTCTCCGATTACTGGAAAGATGCCTGCTGGAAATTACGGGCATGGATGCGATCACTTTGCAGCCCGCCGCAGGGGCGCAGGGAGAACTTACGGGAATCCTGCTGATCCGCGCTTACCACCAGAAGCATGGCAACCCGCGCAAGAAGGTCCTGATTCCCGACTCCGCGCACGGCACAAATCCAGCAACCGCGGTCATTGCAGGCTACGAGGTTGAAAATATCAAGTCCAACGCGGACGGCCAGGTGGATCTCGCGAGATTGCGGGAACAGGCAAACGAAGATGTAGCGGCGCTGATGCTGACCAATCCTTCGACGCTGGGCATCTACGAGCAACAGATTCCTGAGATTGCGGAAATACTGCATGCCAAAGGGGCGCTGTTGTATATGGACGGCGCCAATATGAACGCCCTGACGGGTGTGACGCGCCCGGGAGACTTGGGCGTGGACGTGATGCACCTCAATTTGCACAAGACTTTTTCCACGCCTCATGGAGGCGGAGGTCCCGGGGCCGGCCCGGTGGCGATGAAAAAGATCCTGGAGCCTTATCTGCCAGTTCCTGTTCTGGTGGAGAAGGAAGGCGGCCGGCTGGCACTGGATTCCCAGCGAAAGGAGAGCATTGGCCGCGTGCGCGCGTTTGGGGGAAATTTCGGCGTGCTCGTGAGGGCGCTTGCGTACATCCTTGCCTACGGACCCGGCGTGCGGCAGGCCACGGAAGATGCCGTGCTCAATGCCAACTACATCCGCAAGCATTTGGAAAGCGCTTACGACCTTCCGTACACGCGCCCTTCGATGCACGAGGTGGTTTTCAGCGACGCCATCCAGAAAAAACATGGCGTGAACACGGTGGACATCGCTAAACGGCTGATCGACTACGGATTTCATCCCTACACGACCGCGTTTCCGTTAATCGTTCCCGGCGCGCTGATGATTGAGCCGACGGAATCCGAGAGCAAGGAAGAATGCGATTATTTCATCGAGGCCATGAAATCCGTCGCTCAAGAAGCCGAGCAGACTCCGGAACTCGTCAAGACTGCGCCGCACACCACGCGAGTCCGGCGGCTTGATGAAGTGGGCGCGGCGCGTAAACCCATTCTGCGCTGGAAGCCCTCCGTTAAGCGCAGCGAAGCTGCGGACTAGAATCTTCCCCACAGTTTGGGCCGTGGTTACTGCCGGATTTGTTTTAAAAAAAGCTCTACCGGCCGAACGCCCAACCTTTTTATCCCCATCCAGGCTTCCAAGCAATTCTCCTTTGTTTCACGCGCGAGAAACCGAATCGTAGACTCTCTGTAACAATCACGGCATACGCTTCGCTGCGAAGTTATCCGTGTTCCCGCTCGCCCACCTTTCGAACACGGGAATCCAGAATGGAGAGAACAATGAAGCAACAGCTTATGGCAATCGCCCTCTCGTTGGGTCTGGCCGGGGTCACCCTACCCGCTCCGGTACAAGCCAATACCGACTGGGGCGGACGCGGCACGATCAAGCACGTGCTGCTCGTCAGCATTGATGGCATGCACGCGGTGGACTACCTCAATTGCTCGAGAGGAGTCAGTGGAGTGAACGGCGGAGCGCCCTACTGCCCGAATCTGGCGGAGTTGGGCGAAACGGGCGTAAATTACCTGGATACATCCACCTCAAAGCCGTCCGACTCGTTCCCGGGCCTCACGGCCATCGTCTCCGGCTCATCTCCTCGCACGGCTGGCGTTTACTACGACGTGGCCTATGACCGCGTACTTGCTCCGCCGGCAATGACAACGGGGAACGGGCTTTTGGGTGGAACGTGCACGCCCAATCAGCCGAACGGCACAAGGACGGAATACGAGGAGGGCATCGACAGGAACCAGCAGTACGTCAATGGCATCGACGGAATCAGCACCGCCAACGGAGACGGAGGCATCAATTCCATCGACCCGATGAAGCTCATTCGCGACCCTTACAAAAACTGCGCTCCCGTGTATCCCTGGAATTTCGTAAGGACCAACACCATATTTGGCGTGGCGCACGGCGCGGGAAGGTTTACAGCGTGGGCTGACAAACACCCGGCTTACTCGTCCGTTTCCGGGCCTGGGGACGGGACGAATGTGGACGACTTCTACGGGCCGGAAATCAATTCGAACGTGGTAGGGCTCCCCGGAGTAACGACTGCGCTCGGGGCGTCCTGCGCGACGGTCGTCGACCCCAACTCCGACCTGACCGCGTGGACCAATAGCTTCCAGAACATCCAGTGCTACGACACCCTGAAGGTGAACGCGCGTTCTCAACCAGATCGACGGCTACAACCACAACCGCAGCAAAGAGGACGAAACGTGCCGACGCAATCTTCGGCATGAACTTCCAGGCGGTCAGCGTGGGACAGAAGCTCATCGAGACCGGCGGTCGGCAGGGCGGCTACTCGGACGCGACCGGGTACACCGAGTCCGCTGTTGCTGAGCGAGATCGAGTTTGTCGACCGCGCGATCGGTAACTTCGTGAGCGAACTGAAGAGCCAGGGACTGTACGATTCGACGCTCATCATCATTACCGCGAAGCACGGCCAGAGCCCCATCGATTCGCCGCGTTACGTCGGGATCACTTCCTCCGGCCCGGTGACAACCTCCCCGAGCGCGCTGATTGATACCTGTCTGCCAGATTCCGAATCCAACGCGGGCAACCAGATCGGGCCGACCGAGGATGACGTGTCGCTGCTGTGGCTGAAGCCGACGTGCACGGCAGCCGCCGAGGTCGCGGTACTGGAAACGCAGTCTCCGGCCAGCTACAACGTCGCCGGAATCGGCCAAATCCTCTCGGGACCGGGCATCCGGCAGACTGTTCAACGCCCCCGGGCTGCCGCCGCACGGCGATCCGCGCACTCCGGACATCATCGTGTCGTCCCAACGTGGGAGTGACCTACTCCGGAAGCCACAACCAAGCAGGCAGAACACGGCGGCTTCGCGCATGACGACATCAACGTGATGATGCTCGTGTCAAACCCGAGCCTCGCATCGAAGACGATCAAGACCACGGTGGAGACTGTGCAGGTGGCACCGACGATCTTGAAGGCCCTCGGACTCAATCCAAATGCGCTGGACGGCGTACGAATCGAGGGAACACAGGAACTGCCGGGGCTGCCGTTCTAGTTCAAACGGACCACCAAACGAACCCATTCATTGAACAGGAACCAAAGTCTGACTCTGCATTCAGACGAAGGCCCCGTGAGTCCTTCACGGCGCGCAAGGCAAAAAATAAATGGGCGTCAGGACTCAGCTCTGACGCCCCTTTTATATGAGAACCTGCGTTTATTGCTGGAAATGCACGCTATCCACGATGGACGCAAAGGCGGGGCTAAAACCGTTGTAGTCACGGTCCGGCGCGACAAAGATGAAGTAATACAGTCCCTCCGGACGGAGCACCGTGACCACCCAGTCTTTTTCCATTCCGCCAGCCGGTGAATTGTTTTGCAGGTAAGTGGAGAGCGCTCGTTGCCCATCCACGGTGATGTCCGCGGGCTGCTTCTGCATCACCATGCCTTCATTTTCCTGCTGTAAGGATTCCAGCAGCTTTCGCGTGCCATCGGCAAGTGTGTCGCCGCCAGCAGAACTTTTCTCCTATCCCGGGCAATTCCTCCAAGCATCCCCCAAGCCAGCGCGCCCTGACCATTGCCCACATCAACGACACCACCGGCAGGAATCAGGACCAGGCTATTTTTCTTGCTGTAGTTCTTCCAGTTGACGGGATAGGCAAGCGATACCTTGCCGCTCCGCATCGGGGTGACCTCCGCCGCTGGCTCTTCGGGCCTAGGGGTGTTCACAGGGGCATTCACGCCGCCGGCCGCACCACCGGTCGGGGTCGCACCGGGCGGAACAGCAGGCTTGCCCTTCGCCGGCGCCGGCAGGGCCACCACTTCCCTTTTGATGGCCTCGAATTCGGCAGAGTCCTTCTGAGCGCCTTCGGGAGCTCCGCCCATCTTTTTGATCTCTTCGTCCACGCGGTCAATGCGGTGGTCCGGATTGGGATGGTCGGAAAAGAATTCCGCTGGGGCTTTCCCCTCGCTTGCGGCGTTCAGGTTTTCGAAGAAGGCGGCCATGGCTCTGGGGTCGTATCCGGAGTCGAAGAGCACCTGCGTACCCATCACATCGGCCTGGGTCTCTGCCCCGCGTGAATACTTCAAAAGGACGCTGCCTGTGGCGAGGTTTCCAACGCCAGCGGCCGCTGCCCCAGCCGCGCCGCCAAAGATGCTCCCTGCCGCACCGAGTATTCCGCTCAGCAATTGCGCATCTCGTGCCTTTGTAGCTTGATTGGTGCCGTGACGGAGTGCGACGTGAGAGAGTTCGTGGGCCATCACAGCGGCGAGTTGCGCCTCATTGTCAGCGGCCTCAATCGCTCCGCGGTTAACAAACACAAATCCGCCTGGCAGCGCAAAAGCATTGACAGCTTTGTCGTTCACACAATGAAATTCCCACGGGTACTCAACGCCGTTGGTGTTGAGATGTTCGATCAGACGGTGTCCGATTTTAGAGAGGTAAGCATCCACTTTCGGGTCATTGCACATCTGTTTTTCCCGCTCTACTTCATTCGCGGCCTGTCGCCCCAACTGGATGTCCTGTTGTGGTGTAAACGCATTCCTTCCGGGCTTAAGGTTGGTACGATCAGCCAACGCGCCTGGCGTGATCAGAACAAGAAGAACAAAACACGCAGTCATTGCAGCCCTGTAACAAGTCATGCTGCTCATGGAACTCCATATTGGCCACAAAATCGGCTTCACCGAACGGGCATCCCTAAATTATACGTGGGTCCAGGCGCAGGAAAAGCCCGGGCAGTTAGCGACCCAGGCTTTCCAGAGGAGGAGCAGACAAGAGTTAACGGGCCAAACGTGGTGTTGGTTCCGGAGGGAGTTGCACTCCGGGAGCTTCGACGGGGCGCCCACCGCGAGCTTGCGAAGAGCGCGCTAGCACTGCTGGTTCGGGACGGCGCACTGGCATGACCAGGTTTTCACCTTCCCGGACAAAATTGAGCTTGTCATCCTCGCGATTCCAGTCGATGCAGATAAGATCGCCGCTGTGCACCTGATCCGTGGCAAGAAGGTTTGCCATCGGATAGACCACGTGGCGTTCGATGGCGCGCTTTAGATGCCGTGCGCCGTAACGCTGGTCGGTTCCTTCCTGCAAGAGGAAATCGCGGCCCGCCTCGGTCACGCGGAAAAGGAATTGCCCTTTTGCGGTTTCCAGGACTCGCTCTTGAACCATGGAGAGTTCAATGTCCAGCACCTGTTCGAGTTGGGTGCGGTGCAGAGGATGGAAAACCACCACCTTGTCCAGGCGATTCATGAATTCGGGAGAGAATTTGCGGCGGGCTGCCTCGACCGCAGTGCGCTCCACCTTTTCGTCGAGATTGTTCTTGGGCTTGTCGTCGGACTTGATAAAGCCATAACCGCCGCCCATCAGTTCCGTAATCTCCCCGCCCCCAAGGTTGGAGGTCAGGAAAATGACGGTCTGGGAAAGATCGACGCGGCGATTATCGCCGAGGGTAAGCGTGGCTTTGTCCAACATGCCGAGCAGCAATTGCCAGAGAGCGTCGCTGGCCTTCTCGATCTCGTCAAAGAGCAGAAAGGAGAGTTTCAGCTTATCCGTGTGAGAAGCCGCCAGCGCTTCCTGGGTGATCAAAGGATGTGTTTCCCGATGTCCGAGGTACCCCGGAGGCGAGCCGATCAACTTAGCAATCTCGTGGGAGTGCTGAAATTCGGCGCAATCCACCTTGATGACCAAACGCGGGTCGCCAAACAGAATCTCAGCCGCAGCTTCGACAATACGGGTCTTGCCGGACCCCGTCGGCCCAAGGAAGAGCAGGTTGCCCACGGGACGCCCCGGTGAGTTCAAACCGGCACAGAAGACTTGGTAAAGATCCACAAGCGCTTGCACGCCTTCTTCCTGGCCAACGATCTTGGCACGCAGGGCCTGGTGGAAGTCACGGGTATCGTTGCTGCGGATGGTGGGGTCAAGTTGTTGTCGAACGGCTGCTCTCATAACCCTATCCTCGGCCGTGTCTGCCTTTAGCTTTAATCCCGCAAAGCACTGCAAAGCCAGACACGCGCTCAACGTCTCACCGACACGTACAGAGGGAAGAATGCATGAGGCGTGCCAATTCGAGAGTTTTTCGTCATTTTGAGAAAGGCTATGCGTTCAACGACATACAACTGTTGCAATTGTGGAAACTGTCTCACTCTGTGAGACGCTGTTCCAACCGCGCTCCAAACTGAGAGGCGAGAAACACAATCTGTCCATCCCGCCATGACAAAAAGGGGCGCTCACAACCTCGAGCGCCCTTCCACCTGTCCATATCCCTGGACTCTTATCGGCTGTCTTTCTTGCGTCCTTGCAGAAATTGGCGTGCCGCTGCTGGGGACGTGGCGGGAATCGCCGCCGGTCGAGCCGTTTCTTCCGCAACGGCTTCCACCGGCGTGTCCTTGCCAAGGCCATCCACACCCGGGGTAGCCGCAACCGTTTCCTCGGCGGGCGCTTCCGGGTTGACGAGCGCGCCCTCCTGTTCACGGACAAACGTCAGTTCGTTGTGAATTCCGTCCCAATCGACTCGTACCAGGTCCCCCATACGAACCTGTTGGGTGGCCAGAAGATTTGCGAGAGGGTAGACCAGATAGCGCTCGATAGCGCGCTTCAGGTGCCGGGCACCATAACGCTGGTCGGTGCCTTCCCGGAGAAGGAATTCACGCCCGGAATCGGTGACCCGAAAGAGGAATTTGCCCGTGGCGGTGTCGAGCACTCGCTTCTGCACCATTCCTAATTCGATTTCCAGGACGGTTTCGAGCTGGTCGCGATTCAGCGGGTGGAAGACCACCAGCTTGTCGATGCGGTTCATGAACTCCGGAGAGAATTTGCGGCGGGCCGCTTCGACGGCGGTTCTTTCCACTTTTACGTTGATGTCGTCTTGCGGCTTGTCGCCAGCCTTGATGAAGCCATAGCCTCCCCCAAACAGATCGGTAATATCGTTACCGCCAAGGTTGGAGGTCATGAAAATCACCGTCTGCGAAAGGTCAACGCGGCGGTTATCTCCCAAAGTGAGCGTGGCCTTATCAAGCATGCCCAGCAGCAGTTGCCACAAGGCATCGCTGGCCTTTTCGATTTCGTCGAACAACAGGAAGGACAACTTCAAAGTGTCAGTATGGTTTGCCGCCAAGGCTTCCTGGGTAATCAACGGATGTGTTTCCCGGTGGCCCAGATAGCCCGGAGGCGAACCGATCAGTTTGGCAATCTCGTGGGAATGCTGAAATTCGGCACAATCGATCTTGATGACGGCGCGGGAGCTATTGAACAGGATTTCCGCCGCGGCTTCGACCAAGCGGGTCTTGCCTGAACCTGTGGGCCCAAGGAATAGCAGGTTCCCCACGGGGCGGCCCGGCGAGTTGAGCCCGGCGGTAAACACCTGGAACAGTTCCACAAGCGCTTGTACACCCTCGTCTTGTCCGACGATCTTCGAGCGCAGCGCCTTGTCGAACTCGATGGTCTCCGCGCTGCGAATGTTCGGATTCAGGGATAAATCGCCTGTGCCCATGACCGCCTCCTAGCGATCCCGCATCGCGGGATGCGCATTTCCAAAACGCCCTCCGCCCCGGTTGGTTCTCTTCAGATCATTACGTTGCCTGAACTGATCGAGCTTCACCTGGATGGTGGAATTGAGTAACCGCAGCTGCACCAGCAATTCGTGCGCTACCGCGGGCGATTCGGACAACCGCAGGACCGGCGGAAACATGTCCGCCAGATCAAGGTTGAGGTTGCGGAGGGACTGGACGAGCTTTTGGACGGCGGGAGATTCGGGATCCGCCAGATCGATCTGGTTATTCAACTGTTCGCGGAGGACGCGCCAGTTGAGTTCAACGAAGGGATGCTTTTTGGTGACTTCGCGGACGACTTCGTCGGTGATGCGCGCACGTTCGCCGAGTCGCGCTAGATGCAGTTGCTGCACTTTTCCGCCGCGGCGCACGTTGTGCACCAGGTAGTAGGAATTTCCTTTGCGGCGAACAAAAGCCATCGCAACTCCTCGGCGAATCTGCCGGGCGGCTCTGGGAAGCGGCGCCCAGGTTGTAGTGTAAAGCTTTTCCACTACAGACGTCAAGATGGGAGGCGTCCAATCCAGCGACTTTTCACCCATCATTTTTTCGCTGCGGCACATCGGTTTTTCTTCTCGCGTTTGTTCCTCCCAACGCGGCCTGTGCTGTTCGAACTTTGGCACTTGTAGCATCGTCGTCCTTGCTCCTGAACAATCAAACACCGGAGGTGGCGAAGAATCTCTTGTCACGCTGCGAGAGTCCTCCTAGGATGGACACTTCTTGCCCAAAGGAGGTTCCCGCATGTCGTGGGATTCCGTGTATCAAATCGTGAAACAAATTCCACGCGGTCGGGTTACTACCTACGGGGCGTTGGCCAGGGCCCTGCATCTCCGCGGTGGGGCGAGAACCGCGGGCAGAGCGATGGCGGCAACGCCCTCCGGAAAAGGCATTCCCTGGCACCGCGTGGTCGGAGACCGCGGCAAACTCCTGATTCGCGAACCGTACGCTTCCCTGCAACGCAAATTGCTGCAAAGCGAGGGCGTCCAGCTCCTGGAATTCCGTGTCGACCTCAAGCGCCACCTGTGGTCACCTTCCATCCCGGACCTGTCCCGAGTGAAACAGAAAGCAGCTCCGAAGCGTAATGCAAGAGGGAGCAGTTAGAAGTTCGAGAGTTTGAGCGGCCTGCGTTACCATAGAAGACTACCCATCGACCATGTCCAACCCAATCTTGCTGGTGGAAAACCTCGAGAAACGTTACGAAGACGTGCACGCCGTGCGCGGGGTCAGCTTTTCCGTTCGTGAAGGCGAGGTCTTTGGCCTGCTCGGACCCAATGGGGCAGGCAAAACCAGCACGATCGAGGTACTGGAAGGCTTGCGCGTGCCCGATGGCGGCCGTGTCTCTGTCTGTGGACTGGACCCGCAGAAGAGCCCCAATGGACTGAAGAACGTGATCGGAGCGACGCTGCAAGCGACTTCCCTTCCCGACAAACTGCGCGTGGGAGAGGCCATCCGTATGTTCGCGGGCTTTTACAAGCGCCGACGCGACCCCGATGAACTTCTCAGGCGTTTTGGCCTGGAAGAAAAGCGCAATAGCTTCTACAACCAGCTCTCCGGAGGTCAGAAGCAACGGCTGGCCCTCGCCATGGCTCTGGTCAATGATCCGCGGGTGCTCTTTCTGGACGAACCAACAGCGGGCCTCGATCCTCAGGTGCGACGGGAGATTTACTCGGTCATCGAAGAGCTCAAGGCCGAAAAGAAAACCATCGTTCTGACCACTCACTATATCGAAGAGGCCGAACGCCTTTGCGACCGCGTCGCCATCGTGGACCACGGCAAGCTCATCGCCGAAGGGACACCGCGCGAACTGAAGCAGCGCTCCGCAAACACCACGCGTGTTGAGGTGCGACTGAGCAAACCCGCTTCCAACGGCACCTTGAAAAATCTGGATGGAGTGGTCGACGCGCGCGAACTGGATGGTGTTTACGTGCTGCACTGCCAGCGAACGGCGCCCGCCATTGTCGCCCTGGTGAAGCATCTCGAGGCGGAAAACAACGAACTGGTCAGCCTGGAGATTGCGACGCCCTCGCTCGAAGACGTCTTCATCGAACTTACTGGAAGGAGACTCCGCGATTGAGGACCATTCTCACGCTTGCCTCTATGCGCATTCGCATCACCTTGCGAAATAAGACCTTTCTTTTTTTCAGCCTGGTCATGCCCATGGGGTTTTTCTTTCTATATGGAAGTGTCTTCGCCAAGGGAGATCCGCAAAAAGTGGCCTACCTGATGGGCCCGGTTCTTTCCCTCACCGTCATGGGGACGTTCTGGGGGCTCAGCATGCAATTGGTCACCTGGCGCGAGCAAGGGATCCTTCGGCGATTTCGCCTGGCTCCCATCGCCCCCTATAGCATGATCGCCTCCAGTATCGTGGCGAACTACGCGCTCATTCTGCCGACGGTCTTTTTGCAACTGCTGTTGGCGCGGTTTGTTTATCACGTCACTTCTTTCGGGAACTGGGGCAGCTTGCTCGCGCTGGTGATGCTGGGCATTACCTCTTTTGGCGCACTCGGTCTGATTGTCGCCAGCGTGACCAACACCATGCAGGAAACCCAGATCATCAATCAACTGCTCTGGTTTGCTTTTATCTTCTTGTCGGGCGCGACCCTTCCACTCGCTCTCCTTCCACGCGTGGTGCAGCGCGTTGGCCTCTTTCTGCCGGCCACCTATCTCGTGAGCGGTCTTCAGCGCGGCATGGTCTATGGGCAGGGCATTCTTTCTCTCGGAGTGGAACTGGGCTCGCTTGCCGCGTGGGGCGCGCTGGCCTTCTTCATCTCCTCGCAACTTTTCCGCTGGGAGCCCGAAGCCAAGTTACCGCGCAACGCCAAACTCTGGGCCGCCGCCACCATTCTCCCCTTCATCCTTCTGGGCATTTGGGAAAATCACAATGGCAAACTGCTGGCCACCGCCGCGTCCATGATGTCAGCCCGCCCGACGGAGAGCGCGCCGCCGCGCGAGCAGGCTCAGTAACCGCTCCAAATTGGTCCGCTTTTCAGAAGATACACCGCCAAAATGGCTGAAATTGCAGCGTTAAGATTCGTTGATTTTATTGACGCTCTCCTGCACCTGCCTTATTCTCAAATTGCGAGCTATTCCTGACCGAGTCACCGAGGAGGCAAGAGCATGCCAGTACAAAAAACCGATAAAATTTGGCACAACGGAAAGTGGATCCTCTGGGATGACGCGAAGCTCCACGTGCTTACCCACGCCGTCGGCTATGGTTCTGCCGTGTTTGAAGGCATTCGCTGCTACGACACCCCGCAAGGGCCGGCGATTTTCCGGCTGCGCGAGCACATGCAGCGGCTGATTAATTCCGGGAAGATTTATCGCATGGAGTTTGCATTCTCGCTGGACGATTTCTGCAATGCCGCTTGCGAACTCGTGCGGGTCAACAAGATGGGCGCGTGCTACGTGAAGCCCATTGCTCTGCGCGGCTACGGCGAGGTGGGTGTGAATCCGCTGAGTTCGCCCATTGAGATTTACATGGCCTGCTGGCAGTGGGGCGCGTATCTCGGGCCGGAAGCGCTGTCCAAAGGCGTGGACGTCTGCGTGAGTTCGTGGACGCGTATCGCTCCCAACACTTTGCCGGCGATGTCCAAGGCGGCTGCCAATTACATGAACTCCCAGCTAATCCGCATGGAAGCGGCGCTGAATGGCTTTGCCGAAGGCATTGCGCTCGATTCCGATGGCCACGTAAGCGAAGGCTCTGGCATGAATCTCTTTCTTGTTCATGAGGGAGCGCTCATTACGCCGCCCTTGTCGGCCAGCATCCTGCCTGGCATCACTCGCGACTCGATCGTGAAGCTCGCGGGAGACTTGAATATTCCGGTGAAGGAATCCGTCATCCCGCGCGAGATGCTGTACTTGGCCGATGAGGTCTTTTTCGTGGGCACAGCGGTGGAGGTCACGCCTATCCGGTCGGTCGACAAGATCACCATCGGTAAGGGTGTTGCCGGACCGATCACCCGCCGCATGCAAGAGGAATTCTTCGCCGTCACCAGCGGCAAGAAAGCCGATCGCCACAACTGGCTCACCCCAATCAACGCCACCGTGGCGGCGTCGCGCTAAGCGCCACCGTCGAGGATTTTCGCGATATTCGAAAGGGGTGCAGTAGTGCTGCACCCTTTTTTTGACTATGCTGCGGACTAGCTATTAGTCCCAGCAATTCCCACTCCTGTACTTCCTAGCGCGGATGCCCCTTTCCGGCTAGAATCATTTCCACCGCGTTGTACACATGGCACGACTCGGGAGGTCCCTGGATGTACAACCTTAGTCAGAAGCTGACCGCAGAATTCCTGGGCACTTTTGCGCTGATCTTCTTTGGCGCGGGCGCAGTTTGCGTGGACTTTTTCCTGCGCAGTTCGGGCGGACTCGGTCTGCTCGCTATCGCTCTGGCGCACGGGTTGGCTATCGCGATCATGGTTTCCGCCTTGGGACACATATCCGGGGGACATTTCAACCCCGCGATTACCATCGGCTTCTGGGTCACCAGACGTCTCTCCACGTTGGATTCCGTGGCTTATTGGATCGCCCAGCTTCTGGGGGCCGTGGCCGCCGCCTTTCTTCTGAAATTGGTCATTCCAGAGGATATCGCCGCGAACGTATTCCTCGGTACCCCGGAACTGATGCGCGATTTTCCGCGCTGGTCTGGCATGGCCCTGGAGGCTGTCACCACTTTTTTCCTGGTCCTGGTGGTTTTTGCCACGGCCGTTGATGAGCGCGGCGCCTTTCGCTCCATCGCCGGATTCGGCATCGGACTGACCATCACTCTGGGCATGTTGGTCGCCGGACCCTTCACGGGCGGTGCATTGAATCCGGCCCGGGCCTTCGGGCCCGCGGTTGCCTCCGGCCATTGGCTGAACTGGGGGATCTATTGGGTCGGCCCGCTGGGAGGCGGGTTCCTGGCGGGGTTGCTGTACGATTCCCTGTTCTTGCGAAAATCCCAGGTGTAGATCAGGACTCCTCAACCCTGTCCCGCAGCCTAGGTAACTACACCGCTACGGGCTCTTCCGGCTTTATTGTTGCCCGGCTCCAGAGAATGCTAGTTTCAGGAAGGAATTGCATACTTGCGGGGTGTCTGCACATGGCTCTAAGCATTGACGATTTGCTCCGGCGCGCGGTTGAAAACAAGTCTTCCGACCTGCATCTGAAGGTCGGCAACCATCCGTACCTACGCGTGGACGGCGTCCTCGCCCCCGTTACAGACGTGCCGCGCATCACTCCCGAAGAGATGCTGTCGATGGCCTTCAGCATGATGACCAACCGGCAAAAACAGAAATTCAAGGAAACCGCGGAATTGGATATGGCCTATGGCGTCGCGGGCCTCGGGCGATTCCGCGTGAACGTCTTCCAGCAGCGCGGCAACGTCGGCATGGTTCTCCGCGTCATTCCCACCAAGATTCGCACCGTGGAGGAGCTGAATCTACCTTCGGTGATCAGCAAGATTTGCGAGGAGCAGCGCGGATTGGTGCTGGTCACCGGTACCACCGGTTCCGGTAAGTCCACCACGCTGGCCTCGATGATCGACCGCATCAACGCGGATCGCTCCGATCACATCATTACCATTGAAGACCCCATCGAGTTCCTGCACCGCGACAAGCACAGCTTCATCAACCAGCGCGAAGTCGAAGTCGACACCGCTAACTTTTCCACCGCCCTGCGCGCTGCCCTGCGTCAGGACCCGGACGTGATTCTGGTCGGCGAAATGCGCGACCTGGAAACCATTTCCACAGCTCTGCTCGCCGCGGAAACCGGCCACCTGGTGTTCTCCACCCTGCACACCTTGGACGCCACCGAAACCATTCAGCGTATTATTGCGGTCTTTCCCCCGCCGGAGCAGAAGCAGATTCGCCTGCAGATGGCCGCTACCTTGAAAGCCGTCATTTCGCAGCGCCTGGTTCGCCGCGCCGATGACAAGGGCCGCGTGCCCGCCTGCGAAGTCATGATTGCCACGGCGTACATCAAGGATTGCATCATCAATCCGGACAAGACGCGTTTGATCCACGACGCCATCGCCGCGGGTACGTCGCAATACGGCATGCAGACCTTCGACCAGTCGCTTTTCGACCTTTACTCCAAGGAACTGATCACCCTCGACGAAGCCTTGATGCGCGCGTCCAACCCCGACGAGTTCAAGCTGCGCATTCAGGGGATTCGTTCCGCTTCCGATGCCGCGCGCGAGGAAATGGCCTCGCAGATGGCGGACTTCGAGCGCTTCGCCCGCAAATAAGTAACAATCTACAGGCACCACCCGAGGTGGGAATGCAGCTCCCTCAGGCGGAGCTTCGTTTCACCGCCCGCGCCTGACTCCAGCCTTTGCTCATGTACTCCCTTGCTCTGGTGCGCCCCGCGATATACCATCCGCGGGTTTTCGCGAGAGTTTACCCTTCCAGCTCGCGCATCCTTGGGATTGGAGATCGCCATCAGCAATGTCCTTCCGTTCCACAATCGCCGAAACTTTCTGAAAACTTCCGCCGCACTGGGCGCCGGGATTGTCGGCGTCGGCTTCCTCTCCGAGCCGTCCTTATTCCGAAGATGGAGAGATGTTCATCGTCGGACCGAAAAGGGCTACTCACCGCAAATCGGAACGCTAGTTTCGCAGAGGGCGTTCATGCGCTGGCAGGTGCTGAATTCGGTGAAAGGCATGTCACAAAAGGACCTGGATTTCCTGTTGGACGACAAAGCGAACCGAATCGGCGCGTTACTCCTGCAGCTGGCAGCTATCGAGAAATTCTACCAACGGAATACCTTTGACGCGCTTTCTGAGGGCAAAATCCCGGAAGCTTGGAAGGAACAGTGGGGCATGCCGATGGAACGGGGCGCCCCTGCGCGCAAAGGCATCACCGGGCACGACCTCGAGCATTACCTCAATATCCTGAACGCGACCCGGGAGAAAACGCTGGCGGAATTTCGCAAGCGGGATGACGTCTGGCTGATGACCGTGGACAAAACGTGGGGCTGGGGACCCACCAATAACTACTGCAAGCGGTTCCCTGTGACCGAACATGAAGCCAATCACAACGGCCAGATCAAACTGCTGAAGAGCCGCCGGCCCGGCGCCAAACCAGCCGGCGAGTAAGCAAGAAAAAGCGCGCATAAAAACCAAGAGCTCACGGCTGGGCGCCGTGAGCTCTTGGCCGAAGTGGAAAGTCCGCTCAGTTGTAGTGAGCTGCGTTCTTGTCGATGAAAGGCTTGAGATCTTCCGGCAGCTCGTCAATCACGAACAGAGAGCCCGTCGGGCAGACAGGAACACAAGCGCCGCAGTCGATGCATTCCGCGGGATTCACATACAACTGAGGGACCGTCGCGAAATCTGCCTCATCCTTCGTCGGATGGATGCAGTTGACCGGGCAGGTCTCGATACAGTGCTCGTCCTTCGTGCAAGTGTCGGTGATGACGTAGGCCATTGTGACGTTCTCCCCTGCCTTCAAAAAGCAATTGTTGTGCCAACCAGGTCAGTCGCAAAGTGCTTTATTTTCAATGATTGCCACCTCCATGGTAAAGTAGGACTACTTTAGGGTGAGTGATCTAGCGCACGCCCCAATGTTTATCCCCCACCCCGCCCTTCCCGTACACTCCTCGCTGGCCTCCGGCCCTTTCTTCTTCTATGCTTCCCTCATGTTCGGCAAACCTCGCCAATTGGAGACTGCAGCGCAGCTTTACGATGCGGCCATCAAGATTCTGATGCGGCGCGCGCATTCCATCTCCGAGATGAAGAAGGCCCTGGCACGGCGCTGCGAGGACGAGAAACTGGTAAAGAACACTGTGGAGCGGCTGAAGCGCGAAAATCTGATCGACGATGCCCGGTATGCCCGCCAATTTACGCGGAACCGTACGGAAGCGCGGAAACAGGGGCAGTTCCGCATCGCGCGCGAGCTGCGGGCACGCGGTGTTCCCGATCGACACATCGAAGCAGCACTCAAGGATTCCGCTGAGAAGAGCGACCCGGCGGCTATTGTCCGGCAGCGCATCGAGCGGAAGCTCCTCCTATATCGCGGGGAGATCGATCAGAAGAAACTGGCTTCGCTCTATCGTTCGCTGATCGCTGCAGGCTTTCCGGCCGACCTGATTCGCCGCGAACTTCATCGCATGACTCACGAGGAAGTTCCGGAGGCAGATCTTCCGGAAGAGCCATCGTAGAACCACGCGGCCACGACCTCGAGCCAAGGGTCTTATCTCCACGGCAATCCGCGAATTGTGCCTCAAGCCCCACCCAGGCTGATCGTGAAAGTTGTGCCGCCGGCCACCGATGAAGTGCACGCGACCTTGCCGTGCAGGTATTGCTCGGTCAGAAGTTTTGCGCTGTAGGTCCTTAAGCCGCGTCCGCTGCCACTTTTGGTGGAGTAGGAACTCTGAAACAGTTGCAGTTGAATATTTCGCGGCGTAGCACCCTCATCGTGGACAGAGAAGACTGGTTTGCCGCGATTCACGAAAGACGCCGTCACTCTCTGCCCCGTCGAGGAGGCTTCGAACGCGTTCTAGATCAGGTTGCTCAGGACGCGAGACAGCAGCGTGCCGTCGGTGTGGATTTTTTCTTCCCCGAAATGTCCGGAATGACCACGATTTTCCCCGCTGCCACGGGATGATGCCGGCAGGAAACAGTCAGCTTCGACAACAGCTCTTCGACATCGATTTCTCCAAACACCGGTGACAATTCGCCCCTTTCGGCAGAATGCAAATCCCGTTGCGCCAAGATCTGTTCCACCAGGTCACCCGCCAACCCGCACGCTATGCCATGCATTTCGGCTCGCTCTTCTCCGGGAGTTTCTGGCAAAACAGCAAGTGATCCCCGCAGCCCGCCGGCGGCGCTGAGCCCACCATGGAAAAGAGCCGTCCCAGAACCAATCGTCGCTTTTGATCACTGGTGTCGCGTACGGCAAAAACGGTGAAATCGCCGGCGCAAGCCAGTGGGGTAGCCCACACCCTCATCTCTCGCGCGAAATCCCCGAAGGAACTGGCGCACCTCATCCGGCACTCTCCCGACGGGAGCGAATTTGATTGTTGTGATTCACAAATGGCCTGAAAGGCCCCGCATTCCTTGCAATACTCGGATGTTCCACAACCCTCCTGCTCTTTGGCCGAATCAATGCAATTGAAGATTTCGCCTGGCCTGCGGGATTAGGGGATTGCCCGTCAATTCCCGGTGTTCCCTGGCAATTTCCTCCGCCGTCGAGCGTTCCGGCGATTCCATCTGGATCAACGGGGCGGGCCTTCCGACACCCCCTGGGGTCAACTATTCATTTCATCGGCAGGAATGCCCTGGAACTTCAAGAATTGTGGAGGGTGTTTGAAAGCTCTAATGCTCTGTAGCCGCCTGGCCCGTTGCCGGGGTCCGGAAGAAGAAAGCACCTACTCCACGTACATCTGCAGCGGACTTGGAGCGACTACGGGCGGACGAAGAAAGGTCCAAATCAAGTTCACGGCGAAGGCTGTCACCGCCGTCATTTCGATGAGCGCCGAAACGGGTAGCACAGTCCAAGCCCAGGAAGCGTACCCCTGATAGGCCAGGACCTCCGAACTGACGCGCAGCGTGCAGCCGAGCATCAACAGCAAGAGGCCGGCAAACATCAACCGCGGACTCGCCAGGACGCGCATGAAACAAAACGCAGGCAGAATCCGCTGGCCGATGCTGAACACCATGGCGGCGATGAATCCGACTGTGAGCGCGTGACGCGAGGCGCCCCAAATTCCGGGGCTGGGCCCCCCGCTAACTGCCGCCCACAAACCCAGGCCCGCGGCAATGACCAGCCATCCATACGCCATCCGAACGAAGACGGGGAAACTCGGATGGATCCCCGCCACTTTTGGCTTCCTCAGGGAAGGCTCGAAGAACCTCAGCGCCCAGCCGGAGAAAATGGCGCCGACAAGCAGAAAAATTGTGGCAGGAATGAGGGCAGAGAAAAGCGCCGCAAAGACGCCGAGCGCATCGAGAGCAATGGCCGTCACGTATAGGCGTTGACGAGTGGCGCGCAGCCCCAGAAACACGGGAAGCCAGCGCGCGCTGAAGCCCCAAACGAACGGCACGAGGAATCCCCAGGCCAACACGAAGAGATATTTCTGGTCGAAGGAATGGGGAAACGCGGACGAATCCGCACGCAGCGCCAGCCAGACGCTTTCATAGAGTTGCATGAGCAATCCCGCAAGCAAACCGCTGGTTCCCAACAACACGGAAGAAATCCAGGGCTCCCACGGCTTCCTGCCGGAGTCAGGCGAGGAATGGGCGGGCCCGATAGTAACAAAGAAGAGGAGGAATGCCGCAAACTCGAGCAAGGCGGAAGCGGGAATGGCCACGCGCCAGTGCCAGGGCCAGATGCTCATGGCCCAGCGCAGAAGCACGCCAGCGGTCCAAGCGCTCCAGCACGCCCAGGCGCGCCACAGGGCAAAAGGCTTCATCTTGCGTAACTTCGGAATGGAATAAAAGCCGATGCCCAGGATGAAAGTGGCCACCCAGCCGAAAATCTGCGCGTGGCCGTGGGCTTGGATCCACCCGGGAGAAATTGCTTCTGCAGCCTGGAGATGGCTGATGGAGAGCAGATTCCACACCCCTAGAAAGGTGCCGGGCAAGAGCATGAAGATCAGGCCGCTGACGATGTAAGTCATCAAAACGGCGGAGAGCGATTTTTCACGGGTGATGGCCCGGTCCATCAGTGATTGTGTCGCTACGTCCGACCAACCCGGTCTGGCCTTCGCTTCCATGGTTGTGCTCGCCACGCGCCACCTCCAATATATCGTTTTACGATGCAATTAGTTTAGCGCGGGCGGAGGGCTGCGGCTGTGACTTCAGTCTCAGGGACCGAAGACTGTCCGGATGGTTCCGGAATTGCCGGGTGGTTGGAGGCTCTGCGATAATCGGATGTTACCTGCATCTACAGATTCGAGGCTGACGTGACGGAGAACGCCATCAAAACACTGAGCGGCAACGAGGTGCGCGAGAAATTCCTGGAATTTTTCGAAAACAAGGGGCATCGTCGCGTACGCAGCTCCTCTCTGGTGCCCCATGGCGACCCCACGCTGCTGTTCACCAATGCCGGGATGAACCAGTTCAAGGGCGTGTTTCTCGGCCTGGAAAAGAGGGAGTACACGCGCGCGACTACCGCACAGAAGTGCGTGCGCGCTGGCGGCAAGCACAACGACCTGGAAAACGTCGGCTTCACCAAACGCCATCACACGTTTTTCGAAATGCTGGGAAATTTCTCCTTTGGCGACTACTTCAAGAAGGATGCGGTCGCCTACGCGTGGGAACTGATTACCGCGCCGCCATGGTATGGCATCCCGAAGGACAAGCTGTACGTCACCATCTTCGGCGGCGCCGAAGTCGCTCCCGGCAACACCCTGGGCGTGGATGAAGAGGCCAGGAAATTCTGGCTCGAGCAGCACGTTCCTTCCGACCGCATCTTCGCGATTCCCGGCCTGAAAGACAATTTCTGGGCCATGGGCGATACCGGACCCTGCGGCCCCTGCAGCGAGATTCATTACGACATGGGGCCAGCCGCATCGGACGAAGGCCACACGGATTGCAAGTTTCCCTGTGATTGCGGCCGCTATGTTGAAATCTGGAACCTGGTGTTCATGCAATTCAATCGCGACGCCGCCGGCGCACTGACGCCGCTGCCCAAGCCTTGCGTCGATACGGGAATGGGCTTAGAGCGCGTCGCAGCTGTTCTACAAGGCGTGATTTCAAACTATGACACGGACCTGTTCACGCCGCTGATTGATCGCGCCGCGCAACTTACGGGTGTCGACGAACAGAGAGAACTTGCCGCCGAAGAGCAGCGCCAGTCCGCCGCATCTCTTCGCGTTATCGCGGACCACGCAAGAGCCACAACGTTTCTCATCACAGACGGTGTCCTTCCCTCTAACGAAGGCCGCGGTTACGTTCTGCGCAAGATCATGCGCCGCGCGATCCGCCATGGACGCTGGCTCGGCGCAAACAAACCGTTCTTGGCAGACATGGTTTCAACCGTTCGGCAAGTCATGGGCGAAGCGTATCCGGAGCTCCTCGAACCGGCAGCCGATCGCGTCCCGCAAATTGTGCTTGCGGAAGAAAAGCGCTTTGGACTAACGCTGGATATCGGATTGCGCAAACTTGAAGAGGAGTTGAGGCCGCTCTCCACGCAAAAAGGATCCGTCTACGAGGGTGAATCCGCGTTTCGGCTGTACGACACCTACGGACTGCCGATGGACTTTATACTCGATGCCGCGCGCGACCTCGGCGTGAAATTTGATCAGTCGGGTTTCGAGAAGTCCATGCAAGAGCAGCGCACTCGGGCGCGGGCCTCGTGGAAAGGCGTTCACAAGGATGCGGCGAATCCGGCGTACGCAAAGCTGGCGGAGACCTTCCGCACCGAGCCGGACTTCTACTTTGGAACATCAGGCAAGGACTGCAGGATCGAGGCAATTGTCACGAAGAGCGGCTCCGTCGCTGAGTTGAAATCCGGGGAGACCGGCGAAGTCGTGCTCGATCGCACCGTTGTCTACGCCGAGTCCGGCGGGCAAATGGCCGACACCGGTGGCTTCTATGACAATTCTGAGTCACTGCAACTAGCCGAAGTGACCGCCGCATTTTATCCCCTGGCAGGGTTGATTGCTCACCGTGTGAAAGCGAAAGAAACCCTTCGCGTCGGCGACCGTGTCACCGTCATCGCCGATCCCGAACGTCGCGCACGCATCATGCGCAACCACACCGGTACGCACTTCGTCCACGCCGCTCTCCGCAACATCCTGGGCGCCCACGTCAAGCAAGCCGGCTCGCTGAACGCTCCCGAACGCCTGCGCTTTGATTTTTCGCATTTCGCGCCCGTCGGCCAGGAAGAATGGCGTGACATCGAGCAGCAGGTGAATGAAGAAATTCGCCTGAACACTCAAATTCAGACCGGCGTCATGTCCCTGGAAGATGCGTTGAATTCCGGCGCGCTGGCTTTCTTCGGCGACAAATATCCGGAGAACAACGTTCGCGTCGTCACCATTCCCGACCCGCATTCTCCCCGCGGCTTCTATTCCAAGGAACTGTGCGGCGGGACGCATGTCGGCCGAGGCGGCGACATCGGTGTGCTGAAAATCGTCAGCGAGGAATCCGTCGCAGCAGGTGTGCGCCGCATCGAAGCGGTCACGGGGCTGGGCGCGCTCGAGCATTATCAGCACCAGGCACAAATCCTTCGCGATCTCGCCGGTCAACTGAATGTGGGAGAAGATTCCCTGCTCGCCTCGGTGGAGAAACTGGCACAAACCGCACGGTACTTGGAAAAGGAGCTGAGCGAACAAAAACGCAAGGGCGCGCTGAATCAACTGGACGACCTTTTTGCGCAGGCTCAGACCATCAAGGGAGTAAAAGTGGTGATCGGAGAAGTCTCGAATGTGGATCGCGAAGGTCTCCGGCAGTTAGTGGATTCCCTGAGACAGAGGCTCGGCTCAGGAATAGTCACGCTGGGCATGCCGGAGGACGGAAAAGTCGCCCTAATTGCCGGGGTCACCAGGGACCTCACTGCTAAAGTCCATGCCGGCAAACTGATACAGGCATTGGCCAGGCAAGTAGGGGGATCCGGAGGCGGACGGGCGGATTTGGCGGAAGCTGGCGGAAAAGACACATCGGCCCTAAAAAGTGCCTTGCAAAGCGTCCCCTCCCTGCTCGAACCGTTGCTATAATGAAGGCTAGCGCTGGGACCGTGTCCTGCAAGTGACGCATTCCGTGACACTTGTTTGCGGATAGGGCCTCAAAGTAAGGAACTTAGCCACCCCTGCTCGCTCCATCTTTGGTGGGTTGTGGCCACGGATTTAGTGTACAAACCAATGCCTTCCCCAAGGCGAGCCTGTCGAAATCGATACCATCGAGTGAGGCGTGCAGGAGTGTTGCTCTCGATCATTTTCATCTGTTCGCTGGCCGTGCCCCGGCTCGCACCGGCACAGATTGCCGCGATGACGGACGCGTCGGGACGTCGCATGTTTGTGAATGCCGACCCCACGCCGGTTAAACTGATTCCTGCCAAGCCGCCTGCAACCATTTATATGCCGGGTGAAATCTCATTTCTAGGCCAGAACCGCCCGGCCATGAACATCGACCGGGACGGCGTCGAGAAGCTGGTTCGGGAGGCCGCGGAGCGGCATCATGTGGATCCGGCGCTGGTACGAGCCGTGATTGCAACCGAGTCGAACTGGAATCCCGCGGCAATCTCACGCAAGGGCGCGCAGGGGTTGATGCAACTGATTCCAACCACCGCGCAACGGTTTGGAGTGAACGACGTGTTCAACCCGAAGCAAAACGTGGACGCCGGCGTGAGATATCTGCGGACTCTGCTGGAGCGATACCGCGGCAATCTGGACCTCGCGTTGGCCGCGTACAATGCAGGGGAAGGAGCCGTGGACCGCGCACATGGGATTCCGGCTTACCGGGAAACTCGCAACTATGTCCAACGGGTCCAGGACGCGTACTTCCGGCCCGGCTCGGGAAGGCTCGACAACGCATATACGCGCGCGAATCCGATTCATCGGGTAGTCGAGCCCAGCGGTAGAATTATCTTTTCGAATGAATAGTGCAGGTGGGGAAGGCCGTTTGGGGGAGTGCAAGGCAGGAATGAACTGGGGAGCAAAAAGTTTGCGTAGGATCTTCGCCGGCGTTTCGCTAGGTTTTGCCTTGTTGCTGGCAAGCTCACTCCCCTGCCCCCTCAGCGCTACCACCTCCAGTTCCAGCGTGAAGCGGGAAGCCGCCAGTTCGCAATTCGCGCGGGCGGAAGAGTTACGCGCCCTGCTGAACGCCAAGGCCCCGAACCAGCGCACCCTTGCCGAGTACAGGAAAGTGGTGGCCGGCTTCCAGCGCGTTTACCTGATTACGCCGCACGCCACCGAGGTCCCGGACTCCCTGGTTGCTGTGGCCGAGTTGAACACGGAAATGGGCGATCGCTTCGGGCGGAGTTACTACCAGACGGCCGCGGATACTTATTCCTATCTGATTCGCGATTACCCGTCCAGCAAGCATGTGCAGGATGCCATGCTGCGCCTGGCCGAATTGCAGAAAGACCAGCTTGGCGATCTCTCGGCAGCTAGGAAAACTTACCAGGACTTGGCCAAAAAATTTCCGCGGTCGTCCCATAAACGGGAAGTGCAAGAGGCACTCGCGGAACTGGCCCTGCGCAAGAGCGCGGAGACTGGCGAGATGGCTTCGAACAGCTCCGCAGCTCCCCCGATTGCGGCGCCGGTCAAAACGGAAACAGATGCCGCCGAGACTCGCAAGTCAACCAGCGGTGGTGAACTTGCGAAGTCCGTTGCTGTCCCGCGGGTCCAAAAAATACGCACGAACGTAACCGCGAACAGTACCGAGGTGATTATCGACCTGGAGGACTCCGTGCAGTATGCCTCCGGACGAATTGCGAATCCGGATCGCATCTATTTTGACCTGCACGCGGCGCGCCTGAGCCCTGCGGTCGCGCGGGCGAATGTTCATGTGAGCGGCAAGTTGCTGACTCAGCTGCGTGTGGCGCAGAATCACAACGGTGTTGTCCGGGTGGTGTTAAACGTGAACGACGTCCGCGATTACGCCGCTTCGCTCACCAGGAAACCAACCCGCCTCATCATCGAACTCTACTCATCTCCCCATCCGTCCAGGTCCGAGATCACCACATCGGCCGAAGCCACACCGAATTCTACGGGCCCCGGAAGCACGGCGGGCAATTCCATTTCAGCAGTCTCGGAGCCGCCGGCGAAGGTGCCGGGCGAGGGGACCGCAAAGGCCCAGGGGACAGGAGCCAGAGTCTCGGCCGACCTTTCGGACGCGGATTCTCCAGCAAAGGCAACTCCCGCCCCCAGTAAAACCTCGCTGGTGAGGCCATCGAAGTCCAGATCCAAGCCGGACCTGGTTCAACCCGTTGCCGCGCCGCAACCCACGCGCGATGGTCAATCCACGCTGACGCGTACATTAGGGCTCAAAGTCAGCCGCATAGTGATTGACGCCGGGCACGGCGGCCATGATACCGGCACGATCGGCCCAACTGGCCTGATGGAGAAAGATCTTTGCCTCGACGTCGCATTGCGACTCGGAAAGATCATCGAGCAGAAGCTTCCTGGCGCGGACGTCGTTTATACGCGCTCCGACGACACCTTTATCCCGCTGGAAGAACGCACGAATATCGCCAATGAGGCCAAGGCGGACTTGTTTATCTCCATCCATGCGAATTCCAGTCCCGATCATGATGCGCGGGGGGTGGAAACCTATTACCTGAACCTGAAAGGTTCCGCCGAGGCCATGGAAGTTGCGGCAAGAGAGAACGCCTCCTCCCAGCAGGGCGTCCACGACCTGGAAGACTTGGTGAAACGGATCGCGCGTACAGAGAAGATCGACGAGTCCAAGGATCTAGCGGAAGACGTTCAGGACTCCCTTGCCAAGCGAATTCAGCGTGCCGCCCGGCCGGTCAAGAACCGCGGAGTGCGCAAGGCCCCGTTCGTGGTGCTGATAGGGGCGGATATGCCATCCATCCTCACGGAGATCTCTTTCCTCAGCAATCCCTCGGACGAAAGACTGTTGAAGAATCCGGAGCACCGTCAGCGGATAGCCGAGGGCGTCTATCAAGGCGTTTCCGCCTACTTGCAGAGTATGAATAGCGTGGCGCTGAATAGCTCCTCGCGGCCCAATCACGCGCCCGTCGTGCCCACCGTTGAACAATCCAGGAACCAGAAGTAGTGTGGTAGCGTCTAAAGAGCAGGTGGTCATGCGAAAGCTGATCGTTGTGTATGTGTTGGCTGCTACGCTCTGCGCGGGAGCTTCGGCGCAGAATTCCATCCTCCCGGATCGCTTCGGGCCGTGGGAAGCCACTGGCGGCTTAAAAACTCTACAAATAAAGGATTTGGGTGCTAACTGGGCCCAGGGGCCCAACGGAGCCCAAGTGCTCAAAGAGTCCGGGCTCTCACGTATCGAGCAAAGGGAATACCACAGCGGCAAGGATGGAGTCACCTTCCGGGTCTTTGTCCTCCATGATCCCAGCAGCGCTTACGAGTTTTATACTTTTTTGCTGGCACCCGGGATGCGCAACCTGGGAATCGGTGAAGATTCCGCGCTTAGCCAATACGACGGGCGCTTCCAGGTCGGTAATCTGGTTGTGCAGGCCACCCTCTCGCCGAACACAAGACCGGAGAGCCTCACCGAGATTTTGCCTGCGTTAAAGGCTAAGGCGGACTCCACTCCTCTGCCCCCCTTGAAAAGCTATTTGCCCGTGAAATGGCGCCTGTTTGGATCTGAAAAGTATGCCCTCGGCCCGGAGGCCTTTCGCTCTGCCATGATTTCGTTGAACCAGGGCGCCTATGCCAATCTTTCCAAGGAAGCGGGCTTTCAGGACGGTGCGGAGGCGATACTGGCAAGATATCAAGGGGAAAAGGGTGGTGGCGTGCTCCTGCTGCTGGAATATCCGACTCCCCAAGTGGCGGAAAATCATCTTCACCATCTAGAACAGGCACTACCTCAGGCTCTGAAACAAACAGGCGTAACCGTCGAAAGAAAAGCCTCAATGTTGTCCTTGGTTTTTGCGGCCACTTCGCCGGAGCACGCGCGAGCCATCCGTGACGGAGTGAACTATGAAACCGAGGTCACCTGGAATGAGCCGAGCCAAACTGCCACGGACCCGCCGCTGGTAACCGTCCTGTACAAGATTTTTGTGTTCACCATGGCTTTTATGGTGGTGGCCACCATGGCAGGCATTGCTTTCGGCGGATTTCGCGTTTTAATCAAACATTGGTTGCCTGGAAAGATATTTGATCGGCCGGAAGACATCGAAGTCCTGCAGATGGGACTGTCCGGCAAAAAAATCGATCCCTCGGACATGTACTAACCAGAAGGCGTCACCGCCGTCCATCCAACCATCACAGGTGGCCGTGAGCCCTTCCCTGTTCAGGTGGGCGCTCCTGTCGTAACATGGAGTGCTTTGAATATGCAGACGAACACGCACACAGGTCGTTTACCGCGCTCCTTGCCAGGGGCGGACCTATATCCCTCTCTCTATCTCCTGCCCGTAATATGCCTATGTGCTCTCCTGGTGGCCGGTTGCGGTACGAAGTCGCAGGCGGACGGCCCGGCTGGAGCGGCGCCCCCCGCGATGCCGGTGCAAGTGTCGGTCATGAAATCACAGCGGATTGCCGATTCCACGGAGTATCTGGCCATCCTGAAGTCGCGCCGCTCCGCCACAATCAATCCGCAAGTGGAAGGGCAAGTCACAAAGATATTTGTAAAGTCCGGCGAACACGTCAAAGCGGGAGCCCCACTCCTGCAGATCGACCCCCTGAAACAGGAAGCCACCGTCAGCAGCCAGGATGCCGCCCGCGCGGCCCAGGAATCCAACGTGCGCTTCGCCAAAATCTCCCTGGAGCGTGCGCAGAAGCTTCTTGACGCGGGGGTCGTCAGCAAACAGGACTTCGACAATGCACAAACCAGCTACGATTCCGCCGTGGCACAACTGAGATCACTCGAAGAACAGGTTCAGCAGCAGAAAGTGGAGTTGCATTATTACCGTGTAAGCGCGCCGATGGACGGGACCGTGGGAGATATTCCCGTGCGGGTCGGGGACCGCGTGACGGTCTCGACTCTCTTGACGACCGTCGACGAGCCAGGGGCGCTGGAAGCCTACATCTATGTGCCCGCCGCGCGAGCGCGTGAACTTCACCTGGGCCTTCCAGTGAAATTACTGGACGAGAATGGCGCGTCCCGCGCCGAAACGCACATCACCTTTGTCTCTCCACAGGTGGATCCCGACACCCAAACGGTGCTGGCCAAAGCGGCCCTTGGGGATGGCAAAGCCAATTTTCGTATTGCTCAACAGGTTCGCACACAAATCATCTGGAGCACCCGTGAAGGACAGGTCGTGCCCGTCCTCGCCGTGCAGCGGATTAATGGGCAGTTCTTCGCTTATGTGGCGGTGAAGGAGGACAGGGGAATGGTGGCGCGCCAGCGGCTGCTGAGTCTCGGAGATATCGTTGGGAATGACTACACCGTCCTCGAGGGAATAAACGGTGGTGACCATGTCATCGTTTCCGGCCTGCAATTCCTGCAGGACGGCACGCCGGTGACAGAGCAAATTCAGGGAAACACAACCAGCCCAGGGCAGAAAACTTCCTCCGGCACGAAAAAATAGACTGCGCTGGGTAAAGCAACGCGACAGATCATTCGATAGAAAGGCAGCGAGAGGACTTGTTTGTTGATTTTTTCATCCGACGGCCGGTGTTCGCCACTGTATGCGCTCTGCTGATTATTCTGGGCGGGGCGATTGCCATTCCCTCCCTGCCGGTCGCGCAATTTCCCCAGTTGGCACCGCCACAGGTCATGGTCAACAGCGTGTACATCGGGGCGAACGCGCAAACCGTGGAATCCGCGGTGACCATTCCGTTGGAGCAGGCCATCAACGGCGTGCCCGGCATGAAGTACATCACCTCCAGCAGCGGCAACGACGGGAGCAGTTCCGTCACAGTTACCTTCGAGTCCACCCGCGACGTGGACCTGGCTGCAGTCGACGTACAGAACCGCGTCAATCAAGCCCTCGGCCGCCTCCCCAACGAGGTCAAGAACACCGGCATCATCATCACCAAGCAGTTCTCTGGATTCGTGTTCGCCGCAGGGCTGTATGCGGACCGAGGGCAGTACGACAGCCTGTTCATCAGCAATTACCTCGACGTGTACGTGAAGGATGCGCTGAAACGCGTGCCGGGCGTGGGCGACGCGGTGATTTTCGGCGAGCGGAAATACGCGATGCGGCTCTGGCTGGACCCCTCGCGGCTTGCCGCGCGTGGGCTGACGGCGACAAATGTGCTCTCCGCCCTTCAGGAACAAAACGTCCAGGTGGCCGCGGGGCAGGTTGGGCAGCCTCCCGCGCGCGCCGGCCAAGATTATCAGATCAGCGTGCGCGCCATTGGGCGCCTGTCCGAAGCTCGGGAATTCGACAACATCATATTGAAAACGGGAGCTGACGGCACCTTGGTCCGCCTGCGAGATGTTGGTCGTGCCGAACTTGGCGCTGAAGATTACGGCACAATTTTGCGTTTTAACGGCCACGATGCCATGGGCATTGCCGTTACCCAGCTTCCAGGCGCAAATGCTCTGGACGTGGACCGCGCCGCCAGACTCGAATTGGATCGGCTTTCCCACAATTTCCCTCCAGGAATAAAGTACGCCATCGCCTTTGACACCACGGAGGTGATCGGCGAATCCATCCGGGAAGTGCTGATCACGCTCCTGGAAGCGATTTTGCTCGTAATTCTGGTCATTTACACTTTCCTTCAAGACTGGCGAAGCACGTTCATCCCCGCAATCACAATTCCAGTTTCCCTGATTGGCACCTTTATCTTCGTCAAGATCCTCGGTTTTTCCATAAACACGCTTACGCTCTTCGGAATCACGCTGGCAACCGGCCTGGTAGTCGACGACGCGATTGTGGTCATCGAAAACGTGGAGCGCCACATCATCGAGGGCATCTCCGAACCGCACAACGCTGCCAGCGTGGCCATGAAGGAAGTCGCCGGAGCGGTCATCGCGACCTCCCTGGTGCTGGTATCCGTATTCGTGCCCGTGGCGCTCTTCCCCGGCACTACCGGGATTCTGTTCCGCCAGTTTGCGCTGACGATCGCTTTCTCTGTCTCCATTTCGGCATTCAATGCCTTGACGCTTACACCCGCGCTCTCTGCGATCTTCCTTGGCCATCACCGCCAACGCGCACAGGGAGCATTTTTCCGGGCATTTAACATTGTTTTCAAAGCAGGGTCAGACATTTACCAGCGCTCGGTTCATGCCGCAGCCACATGGAAATTGGTCACTCTGGGAGCATTTGCCCTGTCGCTGCTCGGCGTATACAGCCTGTACCGGCACGTCCCGCGCGGCTTCATTCCCGAAGAGGATCAGGGCTATCTGATTGTGCTGGTCCAGGCGCCGCAAGGGGCCTCGCTTGACTACACGAGAGACCTTTGCGCTCAGGCGGAAACCATTCTGGCAAAAATTCCGGAAATCAACGGGGCGTTCACCATCGTGGGTTACGGCAACGCGGGCACAGCGCCTAATCGCGGCATGGTTTTTGCCAACCTGAAAGACTTCAGCGAGAGGAAGGGACGCGAACACTCGGGAGCGGTGATCGTCGACAAGTTACGCAGAGAAATGATGGCCATCCCCGGAGGATTGGTCGTGCCATTCAACCCTCCGGCTGTGGAAGGCGCCAGTTCGCTCGGCGGTTTCACGTTTGAGCTGGAAGATCTTGGCAGGAACACCCTTCAGACTTTAGCGAGTACCGCGAACCAGGTCATTGCAACGGGAAACCATGACAGAGATCTGGCGGGCCTGTTCACCAGTTTTACCGCCAACGATCCGCAAATCCTCGTCAAAATCGACCGGGACAAGGCCAAGAGCCTGCAAATCCCCATGAGCCAGATCACCGACGCGCTCCAGGTCTTCATGGGCTCCGTCTACGTCAATGACTTCGACTTTAACAACCGCTCCTATCGCGTGTATCTGCAAGCTGACCAGCGTTTCCGGTCCGATCCCAAGGACATGCGCTCCTACTATCTGCGTTCGGACAGCGGAAAGATGATCCCCCTGGACAATGTGGTTGAAATTCAGCAGGCCGAGAATCCACAGGTGATCTCGCACTACAATCTTTTCCGGTCGGCTGAAATTTCCGGCAGTGCCGCCCCGGGCGTGAGCACGGGCCAGGGCTTGGCGGCCATGGAGGCGGTCGCCAGGAAAGCTCTGCCGCCCGGAATGACCTACGAATGGAGCGGCCTCTCCCTGGAAGAAATTCAATCGGGTGGCAAGGCTGGCATTCTCTTCGCCCTGGGATTGGTCTTTGTGTACCTCACCTTGGCCGCGCAATACGAGAGCTACGTTTTGCCATTCATCATTCTCCTAGGAGTGCCCGTGGGTCTTCTGGGAGCGCTGGGCGCCATGGCGTTACGCGGATTGACCAACGATGTGTACTGTCAGATCGGCCTGGTCATGCTGATCGGACTGGCAAGCAAGAACGCCATTTTGATCGTGGAGTTCGCGGAGCAATTGCAGGACCAGGGCCTCTCTACGCTGGATGCAGCGGTCGAGGCGGCTCGCATCCGTTTGCGGCCCATCTTGATGACCTCGTTGGCGTTTATACTCGGCGTTGTGCCTCTCGTGCTGGCGCGTGGCGCGGGAGCCGCGGGCCGGGTTTCTGTAGGCACCACGGTTTTTGGCGGAATGATTGCCGCGACCACTTTGAACCTCATCTTCATTCCCATCCTGTATGTGGCAGTCCGCGGAATCGTGCCGCGCAAGGTAAATACGTAGAACCAGCCGGAGGAAAACTTCCGTTGAAATTCTAGAGCGCGGCTTTGATGGTTGCACGGCCACGCACGACCGAACGGCAAGCAGCGCAGAAGTGGCTGGTCTTTAAATCGATCCGTTCCACCCCATGCGAGGCGGACATCGCGCACCGGTAGTCCTCGCAATGGGAGAGCGTCAGCGTGTGCCCCAGTTCGTGCGTGGCCTCCTTGAGCAGGCGCTCGTGAAAAAGCAAATTATCTGAAGGGAGTCCGTAGAATTCCTGGCGCAACCGGTGCGCCGACACCAGTGCGCAGTTGCCTTGTACCTGTGCTTCCCCAAACACGAATGTGAGGATTGGGATATAGAGATCAACGAGGGTTACGCCCAGTAGCCGCCGGCTGTCCGGCGTGCGCCGCGATATCATGAACGCCAGTATTTCCGTGGATAAGTACTGCTGTCGAGTCACATTGAAGGCGAAACGCGGCTCTGGTTCAGCCGGCAGTATTTCGCTGGGCACGGAAAATTCACGGTTCAAACCGCTGCGGAGTTCCGCCAATAGTTCAGCCGGAACCGAACCGAACGGCAAGAGCTGAATTCCGTTCACAGCGCCGACGCTGCCTCCCGCCTCCAACCGTATTTCTTGAGCTTGTTATGAAGCGTCACGCGGTCGATGTCCAGCACTTCCGCGGCCAGCGTCTGATTGCCCTTGCATTCCTGAAGGACGGCGAGTATGTGCTCTCGCTCCATATCCTCTAGAGTCCGCGGGGCATGCTCGGCGACAGGCAGCCGCAGGGCAAAATCCTCTTCCCGGATTTCGGGTTCCTGAGCCACCACCATGGCCCGCTCGATGGCATTCTCAAGCTCGCGGACATTGCCGGGCCATTGGTACCGGTCCATCAGAGCCATGGCTGCCGGGGACACCCGCGTAATCTTCTTATTCATCGAAGCAGAGAATTTGCGAATGAAATGCTCCACCAGCACCGGGATATCACCCCGGCGTTCCCGCAGCGAGGGCAGTTGAATCTGAAACACATTCAACCGGTAGAAAAGATCCGGCCGGAAATTTCCGTCGGCCACGAGCTTGTTCAAATCCTTGTTCGTCGCTGCAATACAGCGGAAATCCACGTGAATTGGATGGGTGCTTCCCACGCGGGTAATTTCCCGCTCCTGCAAGACGCGCAGCAGGTCCGTCTGCGTCTTCAAACTGATGTCGCCTATTTCATCCAGAAACACCGAGCCGCCGTCGGCGACTTCAAAGCTTCCCTTTTTCCGGTACTGCGCGCCGGTGAATGCGCCCTTCTCATGGCCAAAGAGTTCGCTTTCGAGCAGCGTTTCCGTAAGCGCGCCGCAATGAATCACCACCAGCGGGTTGTAGTGGCGCGGGCTGGCGGCATGAATGGCGCGCGCGCACAGTTCCTTTCCCGTGCCGCTTTCGCCGGTGATCAGCACGGTGGCATCTGTGGGCCCGACGGTTTGAATCGCCTCGAACACTCGCACCATCGCCGAGCTCTGTCCGACAATTTCCTGCGGCCTGACAACGGAGGCGACCGTCTCCCGCAGCCGGACATTTTCCTGCTGGGCGCGCTGGTGCGCGAGCGCATTATGCACTGTGTGCGCAATGTCGTCCGGATCGAAGGGCTTGGAAACGTAATCGTAAGCGCCGTTTTTCAACGCGGCCACGGCAGTTTCCACCGATGCGTAACCGGTCATAATGATGACCAGCATGTCGGAATCGATCTCATGCATGCGTCGTTGAAGCTCCACGCCATCTGTGCCCGGCATCTTGATGTCGACGAGCGCTAGGTCAAACCGTTTGGCGGCCATTTTGGCCAGCGCCTCGTGGGCGCTATCCGCAACGGTCACGTCGTAACCTTCTTCGCGGAACCACTTGTCCAGCGAGTCCCGGACAATCAGCTCATCATCGACGACAAGTAAATTCGCTTTTGTGACCATGGCTTAGACTCCTCGTCCCACCATTCCGGCAGGATTGCCGTTCAACACGACTTTGGACTGCAAAGGCAAAGTGATCGTAAACATCGTTCCGTGGCCGGGTTCGGAGACGACTTCGATGCGCCCTCCATGCCGGTCCACGATATTGCGGCTGATGGCTAGCCCCAGGCCCAGGCCGCGTCCGTGTTCCTTGGTGGTGAAAAAGGGTTCAAACATCTTCGCCAGGACATCGCGCGGCATTCCCAGGCCGTCGTCGCGAACTTCGATTTGGACACTTCCGGAGTTAGGTGCTTTCCGCGATGTCAGCGTCAGATTCCCGCCATTTGGCATGGCGTCGATGGCGTTCATCACCAATGCCAGAATGACTTGCTCGATCTGCCCCGGGTCGCAGCGAACATGAGGCAGCTCCGGATTCACGTTCAGATGGAGTTCAATGTTCTTCAATTTCATCTGATGTTGCACCAGTCGCACGCACCGGTCGATCACTGCATTCAGGTCGGAAGGTTCCAGATTCATCGAAGTCGGGCGGGCGAACGTCATCAGGTTCTTGACAATTTCTCCACACCGCCGGCTCTCAGATTCCATCAGGTCGAGCATACTGATCGTTTCCGCGTTGGGTTCCGGCTCACGGCTCATCCGCTTTTTCAGCAGTTTTGCGTAAGTCAGAATCCCTGCAAGCGGATTGTTGATTTCATGGGCCACCACGGCGGCCAGCTTGCCGATGGATGCCATCCGCTCCACTCGCAGCATCTCCTCCTGCGCACCGCTCAGCTCCCTGGTTTTCTGCTCCACTCGTTCTTCCAGTGTCCGGGCCCAGGCGTTGATCTCTTCATGGGCCTCTTGCAACTGGCAGCTCATGGTATTGAAGGAATTCGCCAGCTCTTGCAGTTCCCCGCTGGACTCAAGATGAATCTGATAGCCGAGATCTCCCGAGCCCAAGCGGTGGGTTCCCACGGTCAGTGCCTTCAGGGGCCCACCGATCATGCGCCGCACGAAGGCAGCGCTCAGTAAGGCAACTCCCAGAATCGCCACGACGGTATAGAGCAGCACTTGCCGCCGGCTCTCCGCCACACTCTGGTCGGTCGAGGCGAGAGAAATATTCGTATCCAGAACACCAAGTGTTTTGATTTCGGCTGGATGTGCGTGACATTCGGCCGCGGAACAGGCGGAAGAATTCTCAATGGGGATGACGACTCCCAGGGCCCGTTCGCCGCTTGGCAGTGAGTAGGTGCGAAAGCTTTGTTTGCCGTTCGTGTATCGGAACGAGGAAGTCCCGGCGGGCAAAGCCTCGTAAATCTGCAGATGTTGATCCACGATTTTGCCCATCTCCGCGGGATCGGACGAAAAACTGATACTGCCCCGGTCGTTGATGATGCGGATGCGCACCATCCCCGGTTCGTTCGCCATGTCCGTGATGATGTGGTACAGCCCGTCTCGCTGGTTGCGCAGCATGTAGTAAGAAGTGTTCCGCTTGATCACGCTGCTCATCCGGGCTGCATCCGCCAGTGCCGTTCGCTCCAGATGCCGGCGGTGCAACTGAATGTTCAGGTACCCGAGGATGCCAAAAACCACCGCCATGGACGAGACCAGGAGAACCAACAATTTCCAGCTGAGGCTTCCTACGACTCTTGTCCAGAGTCTGGTAGCACCCGATTTGTCGTCAGGATTGCGCATTCGTAAGCTCAGGCAAGTCACACCGGATCGCTTCCGGCTCCGTGATTGTGGGAGATTCCGTCTCGTGGCTGAAGATCGGTAGGTACTTCACGGCAACCGCAAAGACCAGAAAACCAACGCCAATGATGGCGAGGGTGACCGCAATTTCCGTCCACTTCGGGAAATAATGTTGTCCCGCGGCCGCTTCCATTCCCGTAATCGCCACGTTCATCCGGTTGGTTACGAATCCGAGGAGGCAAAGCACGGCTGCCAAGTAAAGACCTTTGGGGTTCCCCCTGACCTTGGGAATCAACAGCAAACAAATCGGGGCCACGGAACAAAGCAGCATCTCCAGGACAAAGAGCCCAGTCTCCCAGCCTCCTCTGCTCACGAGCCCCAGTGCTCCGCGGTGAATCAGATCTTCTAACCGCACGACCGTATATATGCACAGCACGACAAGCAGCGCCCGCCCTAATCCCTGGATCAAGGGCAATTCCAGTTGTTTTCCGAAGTGCTTGGCGCTCAAGGACGATTCAAAGATGGTCATGGCCAGGCCGACGCAGATGGCAGAAAGGAAAAAGAGCACGGGCAGCAGGGGTGAGTACCAGAATGGGTGCAGCTTGGTTACCATAATCAGGTACAAGCTGCCCAACGAAGATTGGTGCAGAGTGGAAAGCATCACGCCGGCAATCACCAGCGGGATCAGAAACATCTTCTGCAGGCGAAGTAACTTGTACAAATGGAAGCGCTCGAAAAGCACGCCTCCGAATTCGAGGGACAATACCGTGGTGTACAGCGTGACACACCAGGCCACTTCAAACATGACCGAGCGCGGATTCCACATCACCAGGGGGTGCCAGATACGATAGCCGCGGCCCAGATCGAATAACAGCGCAACCACGACCAGCATGTACCCCAGGAACGCCGTCAGCACGGTCGGCCGCACAATGGGCTTGAATTTTTTCATGTTGAACAGATAAACCGCTGACGTCAGCGTGAATCCGCCAGCGGCCAGCATTACCCCGCACATTACGTCGAAACCAATCCACAAACCCCACGGAAAAGCGTCGCTCAGGTTGGTAGAGGCGCCCAGTCCACGAGCAAAGCGGATCACCGTGGCGTAGGCGCCAGCAATCAGTACGATCGCGAGTACCACTCTCCAGAACGTGATTTTCCCCTTCAACATGATTGTTCTCCCTTTACGCTTTGCCGGGCGCGGGGCGCCCTTCCGCTGCGGCCACTTCTTCCTTGCGGTTGCACAGCCACCAGATTCCCCCCAGCGTCACCGTGCCCAACATGACCACATTCGGTAGCTCGGAAAGGACGCGGCCCGTGAGAGGGGGCAGTGCTTCGGTAATGATGTCCGTCTTGTAGCCGAATTCTTCAAACGGCACGCTGGACAACAGAAGCACCGAGGTGCCGCCGACCTCTTTAAGGCCGTAGATATGATTTACGTACTGCCCTTGCCCATTGGCGATTCGGTCCTTGGCTTCGGCGATTAGTTCATCGCGGTCTCCAAATTTCGTGGCGCCCGTGGGGCAAGCCTCGGCGCACGACGTGGGAAGCCCATTGGCCAGCCGGTCCGCACACATGTCACACTTGCGCACCAAAGGCCATGCCTTGCTCCATTCGTACTTGGGGACGGAAAACGGGCACGCCACCATGCAATACCGGCAGCCGATACAGCGCGAGCCGTCGTAGGTCACTGGGCCGAGCGCGGTCTTGCGTAATGCCCCTACCGGGCAAACGGACGCGCAGGTGGGATCCAGACAGTTCATGCACAGGCGCCGCATGAACTTGTCATTCTGGCTCAGCACCACTGTGTATTTGTGATCGGACTGCTTCTGCTCTGCGGCTATCGCGTCGTCGTAAGGAAGGCCGTGGTGGTCCGCACACGCCTTCTCACACATCTTGCACCCGATGCACAGAGTTGCATCATACAAAAGGCATTTGCTCATACTGGAATTGCTCCCTGGAGCGACCTTCACCCCTTTTGAAGGACCTGCGGGAACTGACCGGGGATTGCTTTGCTGCGCACATTGTTGGCCAGGATCGAGTCGGAGCACTCGATTCTTTTGCCGCGAGAGGGCCAGCTCACTGGCGGAGGGTCATCCGGGCATCTGGGTCAAACGACGAAAAATGATGTCCGTAAACCGTGTAGAAGTTCAGCTGCGATGACCACGTCAGAGATGAATCCTTCCGCGTAGTCGTTTGCCCACTGAAAGTTTGCCAGACAACTGAGCTCATTCCAGTGAAGCCCATCACCCTGTGACGTGCCCCACGTCACTACCCACTACAGCATCTTTCAGCTGCTTATTTTTCAAGCACCTGGGACCTCACCCATACGCCGAGGCCCCGATCTTCGCTGATCGGGGCCTCGGCACTATCAATCAGATTGGGAAGGAGGCGGACCCAATCACGTCAGGAAGAATTCGCGGGTAATCTCCGCCCACTTAGCCGTGGGCAGTTGCACCGTCAGATCATGCACTGCAACGCCACCATCCTGCGCAACGGCACCGGCCAGGGCTGGAATCTGCATTTGCAGGCGACTGGCTGCTTCGGCCATCCACTTGCGCGCCAGGCTGCCGTTCAGCAAGTTCCGAAAACTGGTCGCGAGATCCGGCGACAGTACGGAAACAAACCAGCCCTGCCCGTACGGATCGCCGTTCAGCAGGCCCGCGTCAGCAAGGAGACCTTCGTTAATGTCAGTCACTTCGCCCTCTACCGGCGATACCAACTCCGTCTTCTGACCATCTCGCATCAGGGTGACGAACTTCTGGCCTTGGCGAATCCACTGGCCACGCTTTGGCAGAACAATTTCATCAATCTTGCCCGCTAGCCGGGCCCCAAAATCATCGACGCCCACGCGAACCAATGTCGGGCTCTCCTGCAGCGCCCAGGTGTGCCCCTGGTGGTACCGCCGGTTGCCCGGTAGGTCGAACCCAGCCACGATCGTCGGCACCAACCGTGGTGCAACCGATGCCGCTTCCTGCAGCGCTTCCTCCGTCTCGGCTGCCTCTTTGCCCTTCCTTAAGTAATCAATGGTGAGAAAGATTGCGAACATCGCGAGCATCAGAACGACTGTCATAACCGCCTCCTGTTTGGCCTCTGTTCCTAATTTCACCCATCCAAAAGGCAATCGATTGGCCAATGCGGCGTGTTCTTCGTTCAATACTCGTAAGACCTTGAAAAGGAAGACGTAGGAGCGACATCTGACCGGGATGCAGAGAGTCCCGCGATTCGCGGAGGAGCGTCGAAAGCTGAATTCCTCAACAGCCAGAACGACGTGGAATTCAGCATGTTTCGCTAACTCGCGGAACACGCGGCAGATACCCATCGCAAATCTGGCGCTGCAAAAAACAACAGCCCTGCTTAGATATTCAGCAGGGCCGCGGCGGGATCCTCATGCCCCAATCCTTAGGACTTCATTTCACTTCTGGCGGTCATAAAAATTCTCGATTCCCTGCACCACCATGTCCTGTTGCGTGTCCGTCAATTCCGGATACACCGGCAACGAGAGCACCTCCCTGCTGGTCTTTTCCGCCACGGGCATCTGGCCCGGTTGGTATCCCAAATAGGCGTAAGCGGGCTGAAGAGGAAGGCATAAGGGATAGTAAATCTCCGCCGGAATGCCCGCGCACCGAAGAGATTCTTTGAGCTCATCGCGGCGCTCAGCGCGAATCGTGAATTGATTGTAAACATGGTGGAAGGTCGCGGCTGGCACCGGGGGGCAACTAACGTGTCGCGTCAGGCCTTTCTCTTTGAAAACGTGTCGATAGCGATTCGCACGGTTCTCCCGACCCGAGGCCCACTGGTCAAGGTGATGCAATTTTACCCGCAGGATTGCGGCCTGGAGAGCATCCAGCCGGCTATTGATGCCATGAATGTCATGAAAATACTTCCGGTTGCTCCCATGCACCCGCATCATCCGCAGCCGGTCGGCCATCGCCGGGTCATCGGTGGTGAGGAGCCCGCCATCACCGGCGCCGCCGAGATTTTTTGAAGGAAAGAAACTGAAGCAGCCAATATCGCCAATTGTTCCAATGAATCGGCCGTTATACCGCGAGCCAATAGCCTGCGCCGCATCCTCGATCACCAGTAATTTCCTCGATCTCGCAATGGCCACAATCGGATCGAGGTCCGCCGGAAGCCCAAACAGATGCACCGGTAGAATGGCCCTGGTGCGGGGGGTTACCGCCGCCTCCACTTTCCCAGGGTCGATATTGAAGCTGGCTGGATCGATGTCCACAAATACCGGTTTGGCCCCGACTTGAACAATAGACCCTGCGGTTGCGATAAAACTGAAGGGTGTGGTGATCACTTCGTCGCCGGAGCCGATCCCCGCCGCCAGCAGCGCAAGAATCAGGGCATCCGTTCCGGAGGCGCACCCAACGGCATATTTTGCACCCAGCTTTCCGGCAACCTCTTCTTCGAAGCGCGCAACCTCGGGCCCCAGAATAAACAACTGGCTCTCCATCACGCTCGAGACAGCGGCCATCACTTCTTCCCGGATCGACGCAAATTGCGCCTTCAGATCCAGAAAGGGAAATGCCGGCTTCACCGTCTCCGCCGGTTTTGCGAGGGTTTTCTTGTCAGCCGCTGTCTGGGTCATCTGTTTTCTCTGGCGGACGGATGCGCGTAATGTCTGGCCATAAGTGGATAGTGTAATCCTAAACGCACACTTCCGTTGGGAAGTCGCGACCAGTTAACTGCCGGATATCTCACGGGATGGGATGGGCCCGGAAATATTCCTCCAGGCCGGCCTGCACTTCCTGAACGCTCCGTTGAACATTTTTGTCCATCGCCAAGGCAAACGCACTCACACTCTTCTCTAATGCCGGCTCGTCATGCATATACGTGTGATTCCAGACCGTGGTGCCGCTTTTCCGGTCCCGCAGGCGCACCTCGTAGCTGAGGCGGGCCACCGTCGCGCTCCCATCCACTTCCTTGAAGTCATACAAATGCCCGGCAAGCACGAAGCGGCCAGCCGGGTCCGCACGAAGCGTGTAGACAGCGCGAAACCGGCCGGAGGCGCGCAAGCCACGGACCAGTGCGTTTTGCAGAATCTCTACCGGAGGCTCCGCCCAGCGCTGGTATTCATAAGTGCCCATCTCCGGGGAATCAAAACCATAAACGATTTTGTCGTCAAGATAGAGATGAGAGGCCTCAAAGGTGCGAACCATAAGCGCGGTATCGATGGCATCCGGGGCCATCTCCGATTTCGTCGGATAGTTGACCCCGTAATACTTGATCGGTCGGGCGCCGCCGCACCCAGCCAGGTTACCGATCAATACGGCGAGCGCCGCGAGGCGCCAGATCAATCCACCACGCGAAGTAATCGATCGTTTTCTCTCCGGCACGCTGAGCAGCGGCATTTTCATGGCTTTTCTCCAGGTCTGCGGTCATGAGGACCACGCGGAATCACCAGCGTCGAGGGGCGAGTTTTGATGGTATCGGTGAACTCCTTCAGGTTCTCGGAAACGATGCGCAGATTGTTTAGCAGTTGGTCAATGTTGTAATCGTTGTTGTCAAGCATCTCTTGCAAATGGCCGGTGATGGAGGAAACGCGTTCGAGAGATTCCCTGAGCTTGATTACAGATGCGCGCACGTCTTCGCGGTTGTCTCCAATCATGCCGTCGACCTTCTTCAACGTCCCGTTCGCCTGATCGATGGTTTTGTGGATCTGCTCCAGAAGCGGGCCAATCTTCCCGCTGGCCTCATTCACATTATTCAAAGTGTTCTTGATCTGCGGCCGGTTCTCCGCCAGCATCCCGCGCAGTTCCGAAAGAGTTGCCGTGACGTTCTGGCGGTTCCTGTCGTTCAACAGGTCATTGACGCGATCGACTGTGACCTTCAGTTGCGTCACCCGGTCATTCAGGTTCCCCAGAAGTTCCTGGGCTTGCGGCGCCATCTTGTTGATCTCTGCTGTCAAGTCATTGAATCCCACATAAGGGTCAGCGGGCAGCAAGGCGCCGTCGGTGGCGCGCGGGGCATCCGGCGATCCCGCCCTCACTTCCAGGTGATTATCTCCCAGCGGGCTGAAACTCAGGATTGCCACGCGGCTGTCGGTTTTGATCGGAATATCATTCTTCACGCTGAATTCCATGTCCATGAGGGATGGGTCGCGTGGGTCGATTGTCAATCTTTCCACGCGTCCGACCTTGGGGCCTCCCTCATACCGCACTGTGGCGCCGGGCTCCAGCCCCGCGGCGTTCCGGAATTTCGCATGGAAAGTTCTTTTGGAGCTCGCAAACACACCCGTCAGGGCGAACACCGTCACCACCAGCAGCGCCGCCGCGACGATCACAAAGATCCCCACAAACACCTGCTCGCGCCTTGCTTCCATCTCTACCTGCTCTTCCCCTGGCGGCCTTCCCCCTGTTTCGAAGTGGGTTCCGTCAGCATCTGCAGATAATCCAATTCCTGCGCCACCGCCGGTTCCGGAACACGATCCAGAAACTGCCGCACCTTGGGGTGCTTGCTGTTCCTCATTTCCTGAACTGTGCCCATGGCCACCACGTCCCCTTTGTTGATCAGCACCATTCGATCCGCAATCAGATACGCGCTGGCAAGTTCATGAGTGACCACAATCATCGTCATCCGGAACGCTTTCTTCAAATCTAGAATCAATTGGTCGATGCCCGCCGCTATGATCGGGTCCAGACCTGCCGATGGCTCGTCAAAAAAAAGAATTTCCGGATCCATGGCCAACGCCCGGGCCACGGCAGCTCTTTTCTTCATGCCGCCGCTCAACTGCGAGGGCAGAAAATCTTCAAAGCCCGACAAGCCCACCTGGTCCAGCTTCAAGCGCACCATAATTTCCACGGTGGACAGTTCCAGCTTCGTATGTTCCCGCAACGGCAACGCCACGTTTTCACCCACAGTCATCGAACCAAACAGCGCGCCCCCCTGAAAAGACATACCCAATCGCCGGCGGATGTCGTCTCTTTCCTCCTCCGAAATCGCCGAAAAGTTTCTCCCGCGAATCCACACTTCTCCCGAAGTTGGTTTTTCCAGCCCGACCAAAGTCCTCAGCAGCGTGCTCTTTCCGGAACCGGAGCCTCCCAGGATCACCAGGGTTTCTCCTCGCTGCACGTCGAAGGAAATTCCGTGGAGAATTTCCTGCCCCCCGCCGTAGCTTACGCGTAGATCCCGGAGCGAGATCATCGGACCGGAGAGGTCGCCTTCATCACGGCTTGGAAATGAGGTATCGGCCATGTCTCCTAGTCCTGTGCCAGAAAGAAGAACAACATCGTAAAGATCAGGTCCACCAGTATCACTAGAAAAATTGAAACCACTACCGCTTTCGTTGTCGAGCGCCCCACCTGCTCCGCACCGCCACCGGTGTTAAATCCTTCCAGGCATCCCACCGCCGTAATCGTAATGCCAAACATGAAACTCTTGATCAGGCCGGTGACCACGTCGCGCAGAAAAAGCGCATCCAGCGAGGCGGTGATATATCTCTGGAAGGTAAAGTCCGCCTGCAGCACGCCGAACAGCGATCCGCCGAGAATCCCCATGAAATTCGCCCAAATCGTCAGGCAGGGCAGCATCAGGATCATAGCCACAAACTTTGGCGCCACCAGGAAACCAATCGGATTAATGGCCATGGTCTCCAGCGCGTCGATCTCTTCCGTTACCTTCATTGTTCCAATCTCTGCGGCAAATGCGGAGCCTGACCGCCCAATCACAATGACGGCGGTAATGAGCGGCCCCAATTCGCGCGTCATGGAGAGCGCCACCGCACTGGCCACGTAACTCATGGCCCCGAATCGCCGCAACTCGTACGCTGCTTGCAGGGCCAGGATCAGGCCGATGAAAAAAGTGATCAGTGACAGGATGGGTAGAGCCCGCACGCCGGCTTCCATGGCTTGCGAGACAGCACGCTGGAAGCGCACCGGCTTGCCATAGAAAGGTCCGATGAAGGTGAAATACGCCGCCCGCCCGGCCAGCATTGTCAGCGCACCGACATACGCAAGACCGTCCATGACTGAAGCGCCGACTTTTCGAGCAAGTTCCACTTGGGCCGCCGACCTGTTCGCGGAAAAACTGGATGTCTTCAGGAAGAAAGTGCCTGTTCTTCGTTTTCGTAGATTTCAAAAATCTTCTGCAAACGCGAGAGTTCCATCACTTCTCTCACGGATGGGTTTAAACCAAACAAGATCAACCGCGAGCCCTGGTCCCGTGACGCCTTCAACCCCTCCACGAGAGAGGCAATGCCGGAGCTGTCGATATAACGCACGCTCTTCAGATTCAGGAGCACCTTTGGGGTGTGTTTCTCCTTGATCTCACCCAGGAGCGCCTTGCGCATTACGGGGGAATGCGCCAAGTCGATATCCCCGGTAAGATCGAGAATCACCCAACCGACGAATTGTCGCGCGGAGATCTGCACGTTCTATTCTCCTTCTGGCTCTTCTTCCGGCTTGGATGAAGCCAGATGTTTTACCATGCGCAGTAAATTCTTGCCGTTTTTCCGGCTGAATTCTACTACGTCCATGCTCTGTTTTATGAAGTGAAGCCCCAGTCCGCCGGGCCGGACTTCCTCCAGCGGCCTGCCGCGCAATTTCTTCGGATCGGCCGCAATGCCCGAATCCATCAGGACAATCTCCAACCCGCATGGCGTAGCGGCGCCGGCGCTCTGACACAACCGCCGGCATGTCACTTCAATGGGCAGTCCGCCTCGCCCCCGATAGGCGTGACGGATGACGTTGGCCAGCGCCTCGTCCACGGATCGCACGATGGCCCGGGAATCGCACTCCGGGAAATGCATCACCTCAGTGGCGCGCTGCAAGGTTGCACGAACCAGGCAAAGTGCGTCCGGGTTGCTCTCCAACTGCAGCCGCAGCAGCAACTCGGCGTGGGGCCGGCTTCCCTTCTCGCCGTGCTTCTGTTGTGATTTGGGGGCACGCACCCAGCCGCCTATCTCCATGGCCCTTGGGAAGTTCACACGTCCCCTTGGTGAGGAAAACGATGCCATTTTCTCGAGCGGCTGACAACCAATTTATTAAACCTCACCTAGCCAAAATTGCCGGATCGGCCCGCCCTTTCCCAAGCGGAGTCCCCAGGCCGCCACCCGTGGATGCAACTTCAACCCGCCATTTACCGTCTTATTCAGGGGGCGTGGGGCGGAAATCGTAGATAGACGTTATTCAATGGATTATTAGTGCTCCCGCCAAAGATCGTCCCAAACAGCCCTGAACCCGCTGGACAGGTGTATTATGGTCGGGTCTCTAAATCGAGACCGGTATTCTTGCTAATGCCTGGCAATACAAAACGCGCCTATTTTCTGGCGATCCTTCTCGCCAGCGTCTTCTTCGCGGGGCAATTGCACTGTTGCGTGCCATTGCACCCCGGTGCATTGGATTCGCACGTTTGCCCGATCTGCTCTACCGCGGGGACTGCCGTCGCCACTTCTTCCCTCACCATGGCGATGGCTCCGGCAGTAGACCGACTGGAAGCCATCCCCGTGATGGCCACGCTCCCGATCGTCGTTGCCCGCTTCGTGGCTCCCCGAGCGCCTCCCGCCTTCTGACCCTGGGCTTATTCCCTTCATCGCCAAGTCTAATTGTTGTCCGTTCCGCTCACCGGGACGAATGAGGAGTCATCGCTTGAAGCAAGCATTGGTGTTGAACGTGGGCCTGCTTCTGTTGCCAGCCTTCGCTTTTGGCCAGCAGAGCGGCCCACCAGTTCCGGCAACTTCGTCGCCGCAACCCCAGGCGACCCAGTCTGTCACGGCCCGGGTCTCGTTGGACGACGCTCTTCGCATGGCACTGCAGCACAATCATGCCTTGCAGGCATTGCGCTCGACCATCCAGCAAAGTCTGGCGGAGGAAATAACGGCCAATCTCCGCCCCAATCCCACTCTTGGGCTCGACGCCCAGTTCCTCCCGATCTTCCAACCCGACCAGTTCAGTTCGGACTATCTCGACCAGCAGGCACAGTTCGATGCCGGCATTGGCTATCTGTTTGAACGTGGCAAGAAGCGCCAGCATCGTCTTCAGGCCGCGCGGGATTTCACCACCGTAGTTCGCTCGCAAGTCTCTGACAGCGAACGTCAATTGGTTTTCAATGTCGGCCAGCAGTTTGTCGATGTCTTGCTCGCCGAATCCACGCTGGAGTTCGCTCAACAGGATCTGGACAGCTTCCGGAAGACCGTGGACATCAGTCAAGAGCGCCTTCGCGTGGGAGACATGAGCGAAGGTGATTTTCTCAAAATCAAACTTCAGCTCCTGCAATTTCAGACGGATGTGTCAGCCGCCAAATTAGCCAAGTTACAGAGCTTGGCGGCGCTCCGCCAGTTGCTCGGTTTCGAGTCCGTTCCCGATGGCTACGATGTGCAGGGCACTTTGGACTACCAGCCGGTGCGCGCTGACCTGAACAGCCTGAAATCTCTGGCAGCACTGAATCGTCCGGATCTCCGTGCGGCGCAGCAGTCGGTTACTGCGGCGGAAAGCCAGTTGGCGCTGCAAAAGGCCAATGGTAAGCAGGACGTCACCGGCACCTTCAATTACACCCACACCGCTGGCCTCAGCACCGGTGCGTTCTTTTTCAACATGCCCCTTCCCATCTTCAATCGGAATCAGGGCGAAATCGCCCGCGCCCGCTACGCCATTACCCAGGCCCAGGAGCAGGCCAGCGAAACCGCTCAACAGGTTTCCACCGACGTCCTTCAAGCCTACGAAAACCTCCTCACCAACGATCAGATCATCCAGCTGTATCAGGGCGGCTATGTCGACCAGGCCAGACAATCACGCGACATCAGCGAATACGCCTACCGCAAAGGCGCCGCCAGCCTTCTTGATTATCTCGATGCCGAACGAACGTACCGTGCCAACCAGCTTGCCTACCGCCAGGCGCTCGCCAATTACATGCTTGCGCTCGAACAAATGCGCCAGGCCGTGGGGACGAGGAATCTGCCATGAAGCCATCGATTCAAGCACGCATCACTCTGCTGGCCGTGATTTCGCTCGCCGTCGCGCTCCTGTCGTCTCTGTCGGGTTGCGGCTCCGGACCGGGAGTGCCGGAATCCAGCATGACTTCGTTCAATTCTTCCGAAGCGAAGGCAGACACGGCTGAACTCTTCACTGTCCCAAAGGAGCAGATGGCTCACCTCCAGATCGTGGCCGCGGAGAAGGGACCGCTTCCACGCACGCTCCGCCTGGCCGGGGCCGTGGCGTACAACGCCTTCGAAACCACTCCCGTTTTCGCGCCCATTGGCGGACCCGTCCACGAAATCCTCGTCGCGCCCGGTCAGCTTGTGCGCGCCGGACAGCCCCTTCTTACCGTCACTAGCCCGGATTACTCCTCCGCCCGGTCCGCCTACCTCAAAGCCCGTGATGCCTTTGCCCTCGCGGACAAGCTCTATACTCGAGCGCAGGATCTCTATTCCCACGGCGCCATCGCCGAAGCCGATCTGCAGCTGGCGGAGTCCAATCGCACGCAGGCGCGCGCGGACTTGGAATCTTCCGCGGACGCACTCCGCGTCCTCGGACTCAAGGATCCTGAAGTCGTGCTCAGGAATTCCGCGCAGCCGACTGCGGAAATTCCCGTTCACGCACCGGTCACGGGTGAAATTATTGAGCGCCTTGTGGGTCCCGGCCAGCTATTGCAGGGCGGCACAACACAATGTTTCACAATTTCCAATACCAGCACCGTCTGGGTCCTCGTCAATGTCTACCAGAGCGACCTTTCCTTCATTCACCTTGGTGATTTGGTCGAAATCAGCACGGATTCCTACCCCGGCGTCTTTCGCGGGAAAATTTCCTACCTGGCTCCCGCGCTGGACCCGAACACTCGCACATTGCAGGCACGCATCGTCACGGAAAATCCAGGAAGAAAACTAAAGAAGGATATGTATGTGACCGCTGTCGTCAAAGCCGGCTCGATCCCGGACGCCATAACCGTCCCTGACGCTGCTGTCCTGCGCGATACCGAAAACCAGCCTTTCGTTTATGTGCAAACCAATCCGGGCGAATTCGCGCGGCGTATCGTCACCCTCGGGGAAAGCAGCAATGGCCGTGCGCGCATCACCAGCGGCCTGAAAGAAGGGGAGCACATCGTCGCCGATGGGAGTCTGTTCCTGCAATTCAAAAATTCGCTCCAGCACTAAGTCGAGCGCTCCGGAGAACTCATAGATGATTCATCGCATCGTCCAATTCGCTCTCCAACAGCGCTTCCTGGTGCTGATGTTAACGGTTCTAATCGTGATTGCAGGAGCCTGGTCATTCCAGCAAATGCCCGTCGATGCCTACCCGGATCTCTCGCCCCCCATGGTGGAATTGATCACCCAGTGGCCGGGTCACGCGGCCGAAGAGGTCGAGCGCCTCACGACTCTGCCTCTTGAACTGGCCATGAATGGCGCGCCTCGGCTGAAAGTGATGCGCTCGATCTCCCTGTATGGCTTGTCCGACGTGCGTTTGACCTTCGACGAAGGCGTCGATCCCTATTTCGCGCGTCAGGTGATTTTCGAGCGCATCAGCGACGCTACGCTGCCTCAGGGTGTAACGCCGAGTATGGCTCCGCTCTTCAGTCCCAGCGGCCTCGTCTATCGCTACGTGCTCGAAAGCCCGGACCGCTCTCCTATGGAATTGCACACCTACGAGAATTGGATCATCGAGCGAGCTTATAAGAGTGTGCCGGGTGTTGCCGACGACTCCGGTTTTGGCGGACCCACGATGGAGTACCACGTCCTTCTTGATCCCGTGAAGCTTTACAACTACCACCTCCCTGTAGTGCAGGTCGTCACCGCCCTCAATGCCAATAATGCCAATACCGGTGGCGGCTTCTATACCCAGGGCGGGCAGTTCTACTACGTCCGCGGCCTGGGCCTGGTAAAAGACACAGAAGATATTGGCGATGTGGTGGTTGGCAGTTCAGGTGGCGTCCCCATCCGTATCAAGGATATCGGCCGGGTGGAAATCGGCCACGCCCCGCGCCTCGGCATCTTTGGCTTCCAGACCAGGCAGAAAAAGGACGACGACGCGGTCGAAGGCGTCATCCTGATGCGCCGTGGGGAGCAGACTCAGAACGTCCTCGAAGGAGTTCAGAAGAAAACCGAGGAGATTAACAAGACACTTCTCCCTCCAGACGTGAAGGTCCGCCCCTATTACGACCGTAGCGACCTGGTTCGCGTCACCACGGACACCGTCGAAGGCAATCTCCTTCGCGGCATGATCCTGGTCCTGATCGTCCTGATATTCTTCCTGGTCAGTTTTCGCGCGGCCGTCATCACCGCGGTTACCATTCCACTCGCGCTCCTGTTTGCCTTCATCTTTCTGCGCTGGACGGGCGAAGCAGCCAACCTCCTCTCCATTGGGGCCATCGATTTCGGAATCATCATTGACGGTACCATCGTCATGGTAGAGAACATCTACCGGGAACTTGGCTTGCGGTACGGTACCGAATACAAACTCTCCGACGTCATTCTGGCCGCGGCTCGCGACGTAGACCGTCCCATTTTCTATTCCGTGGCGGTGATTATCGCTGGGTATCTCCCCATTTACGCTCTGAGCGGCCCGGCAGGGAAACTCTTCCACCCCATGGCGGACACCATGGGCTTTGCACTGCTGGGCGCTCTGGTTCTCACGCTGACGGTGGTGCCAGTGCTGGCGTCCTACTGGTTTAAGCATGGCGTGAAGGAAAAGCGGAACCGCGCCTTCAACTGGATTCGCGACCAATACGCAGGTCGGCTCGAGTGGTGCCTTAATCACCCGGTCGTGACCGTCGTCGGTTCCCTGCTCATTTTCGGAGCAACCCTGCTGCTCGTCCCGCTGATCGGCGGAGAATTCCTGCCGCATCTCGATGAAGGCGCCGTGTGGGTTCGCGCCACCATGCCATACACGATTTCTTTTGAAGAGGCCGAAAAATTCGCTCCCCAAGTTCGTAAACTGCTCATCCAATATCCCATGGTCACAGTAACGGGATCGGAACTCGGTCGGCCGGACGACGGCACGGACCCCACCGGATTTTTCAATTGTGAGTTTTATGTTGGTCTGAAGCCCTACAAAGACAAATCCTGGTCGCAAACCTCGATTCACACTAAGGCAGAACTGATCGCGGATCTGCAGAAGAAGCTCGAATCCTACCCAGGGGTGATTTTCAATTTTACGCAGCCCGCTGAGGACGCCGTCGATGAGGCCCTTACCGGCCTCAAATCGGCCCTCGCGGTGAAAATATTTGGTCCCGATCTGGACGTCCTGGAGAACAAGGCTGTCGAGATCAAGCGTGTTCTCGAGAAGACGCCTGGTTTCACTGAACTCACCGTCGTGCGCGAACTCGGCCAACCCAGCCTGCTCATTGAGGCAGACCGCGCAAAAATCGCGCGCTATGGCATCAACGTCGCCGACGTTGAGGCCGTTGTGCAAGCAGCCATCGGCGGCCAGGCTGCCACGCAGGTGATTCAGGGAGAAAAACTATTTGATCTCGTCGTGCGCATGGACCCGAAGTTCCGCTCCGAAGCGCGTGAAATCGGAAATCTCCTCGTTCCCGCCCCGGCCGGCCAGCAGATTCCTCTTTCCGAACTCGCTACCATCAAGGAATCCACCGGGGCGTCCTTTATTTATCGTGAGAACAACTCGCGCTACATCGGCATTCAGTTCTCAATTGTAGGACGCAACCTGGAAGGCATCATCAATGCCGGCCAGGATAATATCGCCAGGAACGTGCGCTTGCCGGAGGGTTATCGCCTGGATTGGGGCGGCGAGTACAGTGAACTGCTGGATGCCAAGGCGCAGCTTTACGTCATTGGCCCGCTCGCCGTTCTTTTGATATTCCTGATTCTTTTCGCGCTCTACGGTAACTTCAAATTCCCGGTCACCATCGCCCTCGGCGTGGTTGTCACCGAACCGGTCGGCGCTTTGATTGCCCTCAAGCTCACGCATACACCGTTCAGCGTCTCCAGCACCCTGGGCCTGCTCGCCTTGCTCGGCGTATCCGTGGAAACGGCGGTTATTCTCGTGAGCTACATCAATAAGCTGCGTCTGGAGGGCAAGAACGTGCGCGAAGCCACCCGGGAAGCCGCTTTACTGCGTCTGCGGCCTATTATGATGACGGCGCTGGTGGCTTGTCTCGGCCTGTTACCTGCCGCGATGTCCACTGGTGTAGGCAGTGACACACAGAAACCCTTTGCGATCGTGGTAGTCGCCGGTCTTATTTCGCGCTTGCTGCTCGGTTTTTTTGTCAACCCGGTCCTCTACGAAATAGTCGCCAGCGACGGCGACGTCTTGCAGGTCTAGCAAATTAGGCATAGTTGAGTCACGCGCCTTTTTCTTCGGCATCGATTACCGCTGAAGGTGGTTCTCGCCAGAATTCATTTTGGAGTTGTCCACTCCATGGCGGGAGGAACAACCCGCCATCACTTTGCAGCTTTTTCTCCGGGTCGCTCCGATGCCACCGTCACTGTCCTCCACACGCCTTCGCGATTACTTTACTGCACGGCGACCTGTCCCGCCGCCTGGGACGACGCCTGTCGCCGCGAGGAAGCGGATTCCGGACTTGCCCAAGCAAGGCGCAGTTCTTCGGCACGCCGGATCACCCGTCCGGTCAGATCGCTGGGGGCTTGCGAATCCGCGGAAGTCTCCGGACCGTCCGAGGAAATTTCCAGGGCCTGAAGTTTATCAAAGACAGGTTTCATCGCGCGTTCCGGATTCCGGAAGAATTCAGTCCCCCGAATGCGGGCAAAAATCCAGCCCATGCGTTCGAGCACTGCCTGCCGGTCCATATCTTCCGGGAGCCTCTCAAGCGGATAGAAGCGGTCGCCGTCGCATTCGATAGCCAAGCGCCGGCCGCCGCCCTCCACCACCAGGTCGATTCGGAATGCGCCGATGCGCCAATGCGGAGTCACGCGATAGCCCGCGTTCCTGAGGGATTTCATGACTTCGCGCTCGAAGTGCGACTGCGTGCGTTTTTCTTTTTCCTCGAGGGCCTGCATGAGACGAGCGGGATCCTGGGCGTGTTCGATCAGTTGGCGGCGGAGGTCGTCCGCCTTCAGGTCGTTTTGCGGGGTCAGTGAGTGGACTACCCACATCTGATCTCTGGCGCGGCTTGCGGCGACGTTGAAACGCTGCTTGAACAACTCCTGATCGCGCCGGGAGAGAGCACCACGCTGCGCCGTGTCCACCAGCGAGATGAAGATAACATCTCGCTCGTCGCCCTGGAATTGAGCGGCGTTCCCGCAAAGCAGCCGGTGGAGTTGGTAACGGTCAGGCGCGATATGCTTGCGCAGCAAATTATCGATTTCTAGAGCTTGTTCGTCGCCGACCAGCGACACCACTCCAAAGCTCGTGGGCTGCCCTGCCTCATTTTTCCTGTATTCGGGCTGCTCCAATGCCGCGGCGAGCAGCGAAGCCACCCCCAGCGCCTCCTGCCTATTGAGTTTACCGTCGCGGCTGGAGCCTGCGACTCGATAGGCGAGGGTGTGAGGGTGTAACTGAACCCGGCTGGCATCACGCAGTGGCTTGATCCGATTATCATAGGAAATCATGTTACTGAACTGAATGACTTCCGGCACGCAACGGAAATGCTCAACCAGACAAGTCGCCCCTCCGAATGACTGGCGCGCCAGGTCATAAATGGACATTTGGCCATCGTAAAGATCGGAATTCGGGATGCCCCGCAAATACTGGAAAATCAGATTTTGAATGATGCCAAGATCCTGGCCGACAGCGGACGGGCTCACTTGTTCATGGTCACCGACTACCAGGATAGTTTTTCCCAGATAGAGTGCCACAAGGGCCATGACGTCACTCTGGCTCGCTTCATCGATGATAACCACGTCAAAACGTGCGCTGCGCGGATCGAAATTCTCGACCACGCGGGAAAGCGGCATCACCCACACGGGAACAGCCCCACGGCACTCGGACATCTTTTTGGCCGCTTCGGATCGCAGCAATGGCACCCGGATGCCGTGACCTTTCCCGATTCGCCGGATCGTGTCCAGCCAACCCACAAGCGCTTGGCGCTGCCTGGAAGACGTCCTATGCGCCTGAGCGGACCATGCGCCATTCTCGATGAGCCCCACGGTGACGCGGCAGAGCTGTTCGCTGAGTTTTTCTTTTCTCGTCTGCAGAGATTCGAGCGAAACACTGGCGCGCCGGTCGAGATCATCGTTGAGTTGGCGCCAAGCCCACGCACCAGATGGGTCGCGGGGCGGTTCGCCGCGGCCATGCACCCCCGTGCGATTGCGGATGGCGCCGGCCCAGGCAGGGGCGGCGCTTTCAAGCTTGGAAAGCAGTGTGCGCCGCAGGTCCAGGTCTGCCTGCCGGCTTTTGAGTTCCAGCAGCCGCTCGTAAGCATCGCGGTAGTCGCTGGAATCCTCGTTTGTTAAAGCAGCGACCAGTTTGGCAGTCACCTTCGAGGCTTTCGCGAGGCGCGCGGCAAGTTTTAGCTTGGCCTTGAGGTCGTGGATCTCTTGTTCGAGCTGCAGAAGCCTCAGTTTCTTCTGGCGCGCGTCGAGGATGGGAAGCAGTGAATCGCTGACGGCTCTACCAATCCGAACCAATTCTCCATCCGCGCCCACCACCACCGACTGCTCGGCAAGAAACTTCACCCACTGGAAGCCAAGATCGCTCAGTTGCTGCTGAAGCGGCAACCAGGTCTGATCATGCCAGCAAAGGCATCCTTCGATCGAATCACAAAACTGCATTAATGTTTTTTCCACTTCCTCGCCCATCTGCCCGGAAAGCGGTGCCCCAAGTGTTGCCACTTGCCGGTCCCAGCGGTCGCGGAGTTCCTGGCGCAGCTTCTTCAAGCACGCAAGTTTGCGCAGAGCTTGAAAGTGTTCCGCACGGCGCCCCTGCGCTTCATTGACTTTTGCGGTTTCGATGAATTGGCTCCATCCTTTATGGGTGAACAACGTGAAGGATCCGAGCTTCCCGCCGCTCTCCAGGTGCGCGCTGATTTCCGCGGCAACCCGCTCCTGATCTTCATAATCGGACTCGACGGCAAGTTGAGGCCCGTATTTCGCGAACGATTCCTGGGAGTTGGCTGCCTCGCGGTGGACGAGCCGGACGAAGCCGACCAATTGATCCCAAGGCTCGCGATGCGCCTCTCCGTATTTCCCCGCATAAATGGCGGCCAGCTTCCATTTCGCATCCCCCGACAGCGGCTCGACGGCCTGGGACAGATTCGCGGTGAGGACTTCCAGTTCCTCGGGCGTGCCCTGCCATTCCCCGGACTGCCAGAGATCGCCCCTGAACTCCAGATCGTCCATGCGGAGACGATTTCGTTCACTCAGGCTGGATTCGAACTCCTCCGCCCTCGGAAGATCATGCAACTCGGGAAGGTGCCCGGAAAGCTCGCTCTCATCTTCACGCGAGATGGAAACGCTGGTGCGATAAAGGTCTGCCAACTCGGCGAGAGAAACCGGCAGGGGCGCCACGGCGGCCACCGGGCCGGGAATCCATCCCAGGGACTCCTTTTCCTTCGCGACTTTGCGAGCGGCATCCGAGGGTGCCCAGGTTTTTCCGGCGATTACGATGTCCCGGTATTCGTCAGCTCGCGCATCCGCCAGTTGTTTGCGGATTTCCTCCAGTTTTCTTAGCATCTCGCGGCGTTCCGTCTCGAATTTCTTGGTTTCCTTTTCAAGAGATGCAGCGTCGGCGCGTGACAGCCTGTCCGCGATCGAGCCCACCGCGCTTTCCAGCTGTTTGCGGCTATCGAGATCGCTCTCAAGCAAACTCACGCAAAGTGGGCGCAGTTCCGGAACTATGTGATGTCGCACCATGCGCAACGCCTTCGTCGTGTGGCTGGTAACGAGCACGCTTTTCCCTTGCGCCAGCAAGTGCCCCACCAGATTGCCGATCGTGTGCGTCTTGCCTGTGCCTGGCGGGCCTTGTACCAGAACTCCCCCGTGTTGTTCGAGTTGTCTCGCGATTCGGATCTGTTCCGGATTTGCGGGCTTGCTCAGCAGCACATCCGCGTCCGATTCATTCACATGGATGGAAGTCGATTTCGATTCTTCTTCCACGCAATTAGGAGATTCTTCGCCGACGATGTTCAAAAGCGACCAGGGGAGATCCTCGCGCGTGCGGAGATCCACGAGGATCCCTTCAATCGCCGCGGCATATCCTAATGTGCGAGCGCGCAAAAATAAAAGTGGATCCCGTCCAATGCAGGGGTCATTCTGTTCCTCCCTCGGCGCCTGCTCCTCCAGGAACTCTCCCCGGGGAGACAACTGAATAGCCAGGCGCTTTAGGAATCCGGAGGTCGAGCCATTGATGAGGGGATGAAAGCCTTCTTGATCCAACTCTTCACGGCAGCGGCCGATGGCCCGCCCATCCACATCGGGCATCGATTGAAAAAGCGCAGCATAAAGTTCCACCGGATGATCCGCTTCCAGAATCGTAAACTCCGGTACGGCAGCATTGAATTGCAGTTGGAGGCGCTGGAGGAGTATCGGATGATAGATGTCGCCCTCAGCGCGTTTCCAACTCAGGATTCCGTCGCCCAGAACCAATTCGACGCGCTCCGCTTCGCGATCGATGCGCCCATAAAGCGTATACAGGGCCTCAAAGATTCTCATCGCGGCCCGAGCTGGCTTTTCACTCTTTGCCCACTCCGCGTGCAACGCCTTCCAACGTTGCAGCGCTGTTGCTCTTGCTTTGTCTTCATCAAAGTTCACCGTGTGGGAAATCCCGGCGCGGTCGGTCTCACCGCGGGTTTGCTGAACTTGAATTTCCACCGCGGGGTCATCCCAACCGACTTCCAGCCAATCGGCAATCTCTCGAGGAGGCTCGGGAGGACGGGTTAGTGATGGGCGCTGAACCTTGAGGACAAACCCCTCGCCGCCCGTATCGGCGGTCTGTGTTTTCCCCGCTTTGACTTTTGAGGGATTGGCCTTGCCCGCCCCACGCTTGATCGACGCATGTTCAGGCAAGTTACGCAGCCAGAGACTCCAAGGTTGCTCACGAAGCTGCCGCTTCGCGGGGTTGCGATGCTGATTCAGCGCTTCCAGGTAGCGGAACACACGCGTGAGTTTGTCGCGTGCAATGCGAAGGCGGTCAGAATCCATGTTCGTCGCTCCTCACGAAGACGGGAGTAGGAGCTGGGTTTGGCTGGTGGGATATCCAGAATAGCAATGTTGCGTCGAAAATCTCAACAGGCAAGAAGTGTCCCGCGGAAGCGCCGTCACCTATTTCGCCAGCAAGAGGAGCGCAAAATCGCTACCAGGACGCCTCGCGACAACCAGTATCGCGTCCCAGAAATTCCTGGCATTTCTCATTCGCAGGTGGCGGCTTCAGCTTACACTGACCTTGGAAGGGCCGCCACGTAGGCGTCGCGAATGAGTCGGGCTTTAGCCCCTGAAGCCTCAAAAGTCTGTTCAACAATTTCCGGGACAGCACGCTAGTTGGATTGAGGAGGAAGCGTGCAGGCGAGAGTGGAAGTTGAACCCACCGCCTCCCGATTACGAATTTGTCTGCTATTCCCCTATGGATGGAAGTTGAACTCCAGAATGGCCGTTGATTCGGCGCTGGCCGGTGCATACTTCCAGTTCTTCAGGGTTTCTTTGACCGAATCCACCAGCAACGGGTGACCACCAATGATTTGAGTCGATTTGATGTGTCCGTCGGGGGCGATAGTAACCTGCACCTTCACGACACCCGTGACGTGGAAATTTTTCGCCACCTCGGGATATACGGGGACAGGATTTGAAATTACTTTGCGGCCCTCTTGTGCCGGCAGATTTACTGCCAACAAACTCAGGGCCAATACCAGGAACGTGCAGACCGCTATTTTTATCAGTCTAGGTCTACTGGCCATCAGAATCCCTCCTGAAAGTAGCCTCCTCTGCAGGTGGAGCGACCCAGAAGGCATTCACGCGATTCACCAGAGTTATATTGCCAATGTAGCAGGAATCGTTCGTCCACCCGCTTGGCTGGAGTACAGGTGTGTTTTGCGAAAAACTGGCCGTTGGTCTAGGTGGGTTACTTCATGGCGGCCATACGCAGTTTCGTAACAGATCAAACTTTTGCGGACGAGTGAACGATTTTGCTGAACTTGCGTCAATCTTGCACCTGCTCTTTTGACATGCGGCCAAAAAGGGGCAGAGACTGACGTCCCGTGAATCTATCGGACGGTCACATCGAGATACCGAGCAAGAGGGACCCAACTCGCATTGGAGAGCTTCCAGGGCTGGTACCTGCTTCTCCGCTTGCGTTTTAATCAGGAGCTGGTATCAGTGGATTCCGTTCAAAATGTCGTAGAACTCGCTCCGTTCCTTTTTCGTTCCCAAAAGGCTCACAGTCCATCCTTCTTGAAAGACAAGGCAAGTGATCTCTAATCCCTCGGAACCATTTTTGGCCGCAGCCTCCATGCATACACCCTCGTCAGGCCCTGAAAGAACCTTGACGGGGCCTGTGACCGCTCTATCTCCTGCCAAATAAGTCCTGTAAACAGCCTCAAAAGACTCGGAGGATCCTTTGTGGGTTGGATTTGTGATAGCGGGTATAACTCTCAATGAAATGATTGCTTGGATGGGTTTGTCGGAGGGAAAGATGGCCAAGGCCAGCTTCTCAATATTCGCTGCTTGCAGCTCGGATTCTGCCGTCCACCTCATGGGAACGGGAATCTTTTTGGTTTTGTAAATCAGCGAATTTCCATGAAGCACATGCCAGGTAAGCGTGCACAATCCGGGGGCAAATAACACCAGCACGATGAAGACCGCTGCAAACAACAGAAACGCCTGTTGCACTTTGATAGGAACAAACAAGAGCGGACGTGTGAGCCAGGACCGTTTCACGGCCAGAGTATATTGCAAGAGAGGGATGTTGCGCGATAGCAGTGCGAATTCTGGCGAGTGCGACACCCCGTCTCCACCAAGAGAGGACTCACGAGGCATCGCTGGTGAGAGGATTCCACCGGTGGACAGGATCGAAGAGTAACAAATGGCATTGGTCTGGGTGCCAAATCCCTTGGTTTCTAAGGGTGCGGGTCTTGACGTGACGTCCCGTTCGTTGCGGCGCCTCTTGTGGTGAAGAAGTCTGTGAATCACTCGCTATGGGCCGGATCCCAAAAAAACTGGAGCCGAGGGAGAGAGTTGAACTCTCGACCTGCCGATCTCGCATTTGTTTAAGATTCCCTAACTTGTTTGTCCGCCGGCTCTTGAGTTTGGTCTCTTTCCTGCTCTTCTGGGCTTGCTCGGGCTTTGAATTTGCAACGCAATTTGCAACGCGTTGTGGTCGGTTTCTTCAAATATACCTTGGGTGAGGCACGGGCAATTTCGCATGCGGCGCTCATTTGGAGGGGATAGATGTCAAGTGGCCGACGAAGAACTAGACGATTAGCGAAAACCGCTAGAAAAATGATGGCTGACGTTCTTGCTCGCGCTGTCGGCAGCTTTCTTGGCTACTCTCCGCTGTTTCTTTTCGTATTTTCCTAATCTTTTCTGCTGCTTCTTGACCGTCCTCTCAAATTCCTTTCGCTGCTTGTCGGCCGCCTTTTGGGCTTCCTTCTGGGACTGGTGACCATACCGCGCGACATCCTTGTTATGCGCTTCACCTGGCATCGACCATGCAACACCCAACACGGCCAACAAAATGAAAATGGCACTGCGTTTCATCCCGAATCCCTCATCACTTCTCCACGTGCGTAAAACGGTTCTGTTGCGCGCTCGTGTGTCCGAAGGCCACCTGACGAGTACTCTCGGCAATTGAGGCAATAATTTACCACTTCCCAGTTGAGCGAAATTTGCGCTTGCGCAACTTCAGCAGTCTGGGATTCTCGCTTGGGAGGGTGCTAGAACGCGCAAACCGGTACCGGAACGAACATGCACGGTTAACGATTAATTATGATTTGACCGTGATAATACATGCTCATAGTGAGCGTTTCGACCACCAGCCATCCCAGTAGCCTACCTCCACCACGTTTAGCGCTCCATATTTGATTTATCGCAATGTTCTTTGAAAGCGAAGCACGTAACCTCCCCACCGCAGGGCTTGCCAGATAACACCTGCCAGGTGGTGCGGTCCACCCGTTCTGCCTCGGGTTAGATTGCTCCAAGGGCTCGCAGATGGCCGGTAGAATCCTGATTGCGGACGAGCACAGGCTAATGCGCCATAATGTGCGCACCCTGATTGAAAGTCACCCGGGCTGGACGGTTTGCGCCGAAGCCGAAGATGGCGAGGAGGCAGTTACCAAAGCCGCCACGCTGAGTCCCGACGCCATCGTTCTCGCACTGGCCATGCCTCGTATGAACGGCCTCGAAGCCGCCTGTCAAATTCACAAAACTGTTCCCTGCACACCCATTATTCTGCACACCATGTACTCCTCACCCGCAGTCGAGCGCGCCGCGCAGATGATGGGTATTTGCAAAGTAACCTCCAAGAAGAACAGCATCGAACTCCTTGCCGAACTTGAACGCTTATTTTCTTCTAACGCACCTGTGCGGGTCGAGCAGGTCGGCACGCCTCGTGCTCCTCAACTGAGTCGACCAAACAAACGACGGGCGATACGCCGCGCTGATAAAGAACTCATCCGTGACCTGCTTGAACTACTGGAGAGCTATGCACCGACGTGGTACACACAAGAGCTTGATACCAGAGTGCGTGAAACCCTCACTAAGGTCATATTATCAACAGAATCCTCGCAAGGAACCAAGCCGCATTCAAACCGCCCCAAATCTGATTAACGCATTATAAAAGGGCGCCCGATTGGAGTAGGTTTTGATCGTTCGCATCACAACCTACAACAAGGAGCGCCCTCATGAACGACGCCAAGTATATTGGGATGGATGTGCATCAGGCAACGATCTCGGTGGCGGTTCGGGATTCGCGCGGGAATCTGGTGATGGAGGCCATTCTCGAAACGAAAGCCGAGACGATTCTCCAGTTTATTCGCGGGCTGCGCGGCAGTTTGCATGTGACCTTTGAAGAAGGAACCTGGGCCGCCTGGTTGCACGATCTGCTCCAGCCTCACGTCACCCGAGTGTTGGCCTGCGATCCACGCAAGAATGCCCTGTTAAAAGCCGGGAACAAGAGTGATCGCATCGATGCACGCAAGCTGTCCGAGCTGTTGTATCTGAACAAGCTCAACCCCGTGTATCACGGCGGGCATGGCATTCGCACTCTGAAGGAACTGGCACGCAGCTACATTACGATCACTCGCGATTTGACGCGGGTAATGAGTCGGCTGAAGGCCATTTACCGAAGCTGGGGGATTGCTTGCGCCGGCAAGCAGGTGTACGCACCGCGCTACCGTGCCCAATGGCTTGCGAAGATCTCGGAAGCCGGCGTGCGCCGCCGAGCGGAACTCTACTATCAGCAGTTCGACGCCTTAGCGACACTGCGCCAGGGCGTGCGACGAGAACTCTTAGCGGAAGGCCGAAAACATCCGGCCATGAGATTACTGCGACAGATTCCTTCGATCGGCCCCATCCGCGCCGTTCTGTTGATAGCTCTGATGCAGACACCCCATCGCTTCCGGACCAAGCGGCAGCTGTGGGCCTACTGTGGTTTGGCGCTGAGAACGTACACCAGCGGAGAATATCGCTTCGTCGGTGGCCAGCTGAAACGCTCCAAGAAGGTCCTGGCTGTCCGCGGACTCAATATCAATCACAACCACGACATGAAAAATATCTTCAAGGGGGCAGCAACGCGAGCCGCCTCGACCGCGGGACCTTTCCAGGACTTCTACCAGGCTAGCGTTGCCCGAGGAATGAAGCCGCACTTGGCGCGTCTCAGCTTGGCACGCAAGATCGCGGCCATCACTTTGCTCGTCTGGAAGAAAGGAGTACGTTTCGACGCAGAACATCTGAAACAACAAGCAGCTTGAGCGTCGGGTCGAGAACCGTGGTTTGCTGGATTCATTTCCGGTGATGGCTTTTCGGTTCTTCTGACGCTTGGGTTCGAGGGTGAGTATCCATTAGCGCGTTAGGCGGAGAGTGTGCTTCGAGCACCGCGAGTCTCTTGATTAACTATATGCCCCCTCGGATAACCAGAAAAAGCTATAGGCCTCGAGCCTCAGATAGAACTATGGTTGACACCTTTTCAACCACACAGCTTGTTTGCTTCAGACACCGAAAGCGCCGTCACGTAACACGATGAATCTGCAAAGCGAGAAAACCCGAGAGCCTCTCAAAATAAGTTGGGCTGGAAAGTACAGCGAACATCCTCGCTCCTTCCAGTCGCTGGAGATGTCTTTTCTGTTGACTTTCCCCTTTATAGAACGCGCTAACCGGACGCGTGGGTGCCAGTACCCAATTTACCGGTAACGTGACCTTCTCATGGAAGGAGTTCATACCAAGACGACGAAAGGACTCACTGAACAGTTGTCCCGCATCGCTAGCCGTCACGCGTAGGCCGATTTCGTTGCTTATTGCGAATTCCTGTTCTACGTTCGACTCCGCTGCGCATTTCTACGGCGGAGAGACCACGAACCTCACCCTCCCAGCCGCAATACCTGCAAATAGCTTGGTATATCTTGGACTTGATTTGGGCCTCCTGCGGGTGACCTTCAAAGGAATCCTCAGCGAATGCTTCATTCCTTCCACAATTGACACATCGAAACACGATCAGGCACCAGTGGCTCTTTGCGTCCGTCATAAAAGACTCCTGGCTCCTGAGGAACATGGCGCGACTGCCAGTATTTTCACCCAGGGCCTCCGACCGACGACAGGAGCTGGACAGCGACGCCACGCTGACCATCGTCAAGCAAATCGACCCGAACAACTTGGGCGAGGTATTCACAGTCACGCCGGTCACGAGGGAAGTGATAGGGGAGCGTCACCAATAGGCGCATGTCTTCTTGGTAGTGCTCACGCTTTGTGAGGAAGTAGAACCCTTCGGGTGAGACATTACTCGTGTTTCCGATTTCCTCGAAAAACTCACCACGTGGAAGAGAAGGGCTGAGCCTCACAGGCAGGCCGATGTTGATTCGGCGGCTCCGACGATGATACTGGCGGGCTGTCTCCTGCATAAGACAATCAGACCACAGTTTGGGTCGAATGCACCTCAGAGTGTGCCTATCTTGGCAGTTATACGGAGTTTCCTGGGTCAAGTCCTGACGGGCTTACCGGACAATCCGGCTGACCCAGAATTACAATGGTGAACCCGGTCCAAAATTGAACAAGGGCACCCGGTTCGAGGATGCCCAAATTCAGTTGTCGCTCGCTCGAACATGCTCTGAGGTGTCCGACCGAAGCGACTGCAACAAACATGACTCATCATGATGTTGTGGGCTATGGAACTCAGGTACCTACGCGGCAGTACGTTAGCAGGGTATGAGTGCAGAGATTCTCAGGGAACTACTGAATGGTTAACGCATTATAAAAGGGCGCCCGCTTGAAGTAGATTTTGATCGTTCACATCAACGTCTACAACAAGGAGCACCCTCATGAATGACGCCAAGTATATTGGGCTGGATGTGCATCAGGCAACGATCTCGGTGGCCGTCCGGGATTCGCGCGGGAATCTGATGATGGAGGCCATCCTCGAAACGAAAGCCGAGACGATACTCCAGTTTATTCGTGGCCTGAGCGGCAGTTTGCACGTGACCTTTGAAGAAGGAACCTGGGCCGCCTGGTTGTACGATCTGCTCCAGCCTCACGTCGCACGCGTGGTGGCCTGCGATCCCCGCAAGAATGCCCTGTTGAAAGCCGGGAACAAGAGTGACCGCATCGATGCCCGCAAGCTGTCCGAGCTGTTGTATCTGAACAAGCTCAACCCGGTGTACCACGGCGAACATGGTATGCGCACGTTGAAGGAACTGGCGCGCAGCTACATCACGATGACGCGTGATTTGACGCGGGTCATGAGTCGGCTGAAGGCCATTTACCGAAGCTGGGGGATTCCTTGTGCCGGTCAGCAGGTGTACGCACCACGCTACCGTGCGGAATGGCTGGCGAAGATTTCGGAAGTGGGCGTACGCCGTCGTGCCGAACTCTATTACCAGCAGTTCGACGCCTTAGCAGTATTGCGCCAGGGCGTGCGACGGGAACTATTGGCGGAAGGCCGGAAGCATCTGAACATGAGGTTGCTGCAACAAATTCCCTCCATCGGCCCCATCCGCGCCGTTCTGCTGCTTGCGCTGATGCAGACACCGAACCGCTTCCGGACCAAGCGACAACTCTGGGCCTACTGTGGATTGGCATTGAGGACTTACAGCAGCGGGGAATACCGCTTCGTCAGTGGCCAACTGAAACGCTCCAAGAAGGTCCTGGCCGTCCGCGGGCTCAACATCAACCATAATCACGATCTGAAAAATATCTTCAAGGGTGCAGCGACGCGAGCGGCTGCTGCCGCTGGGCCTTTCCAGGACTTCTACCAGGCCAGCGTCGCCCGAGGAATAAGACCGCATTTGGCGCGCCTCACCTTGGCGCGCAAGATCGCGGCCACCACTTTGCTCGTTTGGAAGAAAGGAGTTCGTTTCGACGCGGAACATCTGAAACAACAAGCAGCTTGAGCGTCGGGTTGAGGACCGCCCGTTGCCGGATTCATTTCTGGTGGTGGCTTTTCGGTTCTTCTGACGCTTTGGTTCGAGGGTGAGTCTCCATTAGCGCGTTAGGCGGAGAGTGTGCTCCGAGCACCACGAGTCTCTTGGTAAACTATAGGCCCCCTCGGATAACCAGAAAAAGCTATAGGCCTCGAGCCTCAGATAGAACCGTGGTTGACAGCATTCAACCGCGCAGCTTGTCTTGCTTCAGAATCCGAAAGCGCCGCCACGACAACAGAATGCATCTACGAAGAGCGAATACCCCAGAGCCTCTCAACATGACTTGGGCTGGAGAGCGCAGCGAACATTTGTGCTCCTTCCAGTCGCCGGGGATGTTTTTTCTCTTGACTCTCCCCTTTGACCTGCTCCCCAAAAACTAATCCAGGCAAAAGTTAGCTTCTCCGGGTATAAACAGCGGAGAGGAGAAGGAGTATGAAGAGGGGTCGATTCACGGAAGAGCAGATCATTGCAGTATTACGGGAAGCGGAGAGCGGGACTCCGGTGAAGGAGCTCTGTCGGCGGGCAGGGATCAGCACGGTGACGTTCTACAAGTGGAAGAGCAAGTACGCGAACATGGAAATCAGCGAAGTGCGGCGGATGCGTCTTCTGGAGGATGAAAACGTCCGCCTGAAAAAGATTGTGGCCCAGCAGGCCCTGGACATCGATGCACTGAAGGTGGTGCTGTCAAAAAAGTGGTAGGCCCGCGGGCAGAACGAGAAGCCGTGCGGGTGGCTCGTGAGGAAGGAAAACTGAGCGAGCGACGCGCCTGTGGGCTGATCGGGATGAACCGCGGGAGTTGGCGGTACCAGCGGAAAGAGCGGAACGAAGCGTCCTTACGCGCCCGGCTGCGGGAGCTAGCTGGGGAGCGGCCCCGTTTCGGGTATCGGCGGTTGCATCGGATGCTGCGGCGGGAGAAGTGGGAAGTGAATCACAAGCGAGTGTACCGGCTGTACCGGGAGGAAGGGCTGGCCATGCGGCGGCGGAAAGGCAAGCGATATCGCGCTGAGGCCAGGGTCCCGATGGCACTACCCAGTCGGACGAATCAAATGTGGACCATGGATTTCACGCGGGACAGCCTGGCGAGCGGGAGGAACTTCCGAACGTTGAACCTGATGGACGGTTACACACGAGTGGCGCTATGCATTGAAGTGGACTCCTCACTGCCGGGACTGCGTGTGGTGCAGGTTCTGGAGCGAGTGGCGCACGATCGGGGAGTGCCCGAAGCCATTCAAGTGGATAACGGGCCGGAGTTCATCAGTCGGGTGGTGGATCAATGGGCCTACGCCAATGGTGTGACACTGCACTTCATTGATCCGGGGAAACCCGTGCAGAATGCTTTTATCGAAAGCTTCAACGGGAAATTCCGCGATGAATGCCTGAACCAGAGCTGGTATACGAGTCTGGAAGAGGCGCGGCAAGAGATCGAGACTTGGCGAGTCGATTACAACACCGTGCGCCCGCACAGCAGTCTGGGGTATCTGACACCGGAGGAATATGCCGACAAAGTTGCGGCGCGACCGGCGTCTCCCCCCACGCCGGTCGTAACGGAAGTCCCAGCCTGGGTCCAGCAGGATGTGCAAGAATCCCGAAGTGCTAACTTATGACTGGATGAAAACGGGGGGCAGGTCACTTTATAGAACGCGCTAACCTCCCAAGTTCGTATCAGTACCCCGGCTTTCGCTGTGGGCCGGTACTATGAGGAACCTTTCCGATTTGCCGGGTGGTCTCAATGGGTCGACGCAACACTTTCCTGAAGTTTACTCGCGGGCGTCTGAAAACCCAAAGTTTGTCGTGGGCGTTGATTTAAGCGCAGCGCGACTTTGTTCAGATCCGACTGGGAATATTCGGTCAGGTCTGCATTCTTCGGGAAGTATTGTCGTAACAGCCCGTTTGTGTTTTCGTTCGAGCCACGTTGCCAGGGACTTTGCGGATCACAGAAGTACACTTTCACATCCGTGGCCACCGTAAAGTCCTTGTGCTTGGCCATCTCCAGTCCGCGGTCCCACGTCAGCGAGCGTCGCAGGGTCGCGGGAAGTTTACGAACGTGTTTGCTTAATGCCGCCACAACCTGCGCCGTATCTCTGTTGGGTATCTTGATCAGCATGACGAAGCGCGAATGGCGTTCCACCAAGGTCGCGATGTGACTGTTCCCTGAGCCGCGCAGGAGATCGCCCTCCCAGTGACCGGGAATGGCCCGGTCTTCCACCTCAGCGGGCCTTTCGCGGATCGAGATGGCCTCGGGGATTTGACCGCGCCCGTCCTTAAAGATGTGAGAGTGCCGAGACCGGCGTATGTGACGCTTGGATCGCAGGTGCTCCAGCAGCTCTTTCTTCAGCGCTCCACGGGCTTGAATGAACAGGCTTCGGTAAATGGTTTCATGGGACACATGCATGCTCTCATCATCGGGATACTGAGTTTTCAGCCAGCCGGAAATCTGCTTCGGCGACCAGTCCAGCATCAGTTTACTCGCAACCACGTCGCGCAACTTCAGGTTGATGGAAAGAAGGCAGCGCTTGGGCCGCAAGGCCGACTGCCAGGCTTCGCCGTCCGCTTGACTGGCTCGATACGCCGGACGGCCGCCATGACGTGCGACCTCCCGGCTCACGGTCGATACCGCTCGCTCTAAACATTTGGAAATCTCACGGAACGACCAGCCGGAAGCCAGCCCCCGTGAGATCTCCTCGCGCTCACGCAGCGTGAGCGCGAGGAGCGCACGCCGCCGTACTGCCGGAACAATCCCACCATGACGCGCCACTACACCACGAATGGAGTTATGGTCCTTGCCAAAGGCGCGCCCGATCTCATGCAGCGTCTGCCCCGCCTTCCAACGTCGCCATACGTCGCACTTCTGCTCCGCGGAAAGCCCAAACCGTTTCCCTGGTCTCATAAACACCACCTTTGAAAGCAGCTATATACCAGATGGTGTTGCATCGACCGTTTGAACCGGCACGACTTACCAGGAGTTGTCCTTCCTCAGATAGAATACGTCCATACGTCGAAATTCTCTGGGGTTTGGCCACGTGCGAAACTTACTATATGTAATTGCCGTAGTTGTGTTCTCTCTAGGCGCCGCATTTGGAACAATGGCCCAAGAAGGCCCGACTACTCCTGCCCTCGAATTACTAAATACAGCGCGACTTGCTGACGCAAGAGCAAGCGAACAAAGTTTTGAACTTCGCGCCACAATCAAGCTTAAGCAAGTAAAGGCAACAGAAGCTCAAGGAACTTACCTTCTCTTATGGGCCTCTCCAAGTCGTTGGCACGAAGAATTTTCATTCCCTGACTTTCACCAAGTTCGGATAAGCGCTCCCGGAGGTGTTTGGGAACAGAGAGAGCCTTTCTTCTTGTCTCTGCGCATGTGGCAGTTGATGCAGGCACTGAACTTTTATGGTCGTTTGCAGCTTCCAAAAGAGGAATCAGCGGGAAAGATTAGACGTCACAAGAAAGGAGGTTCTGAGCTGCGTTGTCTGGAAATAGCGAGGAACTCCCACCCCCTGAGAGAGCTTTGCTTTCGAGGAGATTCCGCTCAATTAGTGAGTGAACACTATTTGCCATCGGACAGACGCTACGAATTTGGAGACTATAAAGCCGTTCGCGGTAAGTCCTTCCCAGGGCACATAACGGTGTACGACGGAACGACACTTGCAGCCGAGTTTTCAGTATCGGAAGTGAAAGAGACAGATGATGTTCTGACTGCGTCCTTCGAGCAACCCGCTGGTGCAGAGCGGCGTCCGTGGTGTCCGTCACCGGAGGCAGGGGGCGACCCGCTCACTTCAATCTATTCCAGGATGCTTCAACATCAGAAGGTGGCCACGATTTACGGAGCTATCGGCGTGGACGGTCAGTGGCACCACGTTCACGTTCTTGAATCTGGAGGGGCTGCCCACGATGCAAATGTTCTCGATGCCCTAAAGAAAGAGCGTTGGAAACCATCGACATGCAATGGAGTGCCGGTGGTAATTGAGACGGTTTTCGCAAGATGAAACGCGGAGCGCCTGATTAACGCTTACCGGAGAAGTTCGTACTAGCCTGTGTGGAAGTTCAAATGGGAACAATTACCCCCGTCATTTCTTCGTTTGGTTTTCTAGTTCTTTGACAAGACGCTCTCCGACACTGTTGAACCCCGTGAGGAGTCCACCCCACAGGTGCTTGTCACTCCAGAGATTGTCTCCAGTTTTGGGGTCAATTACGGTTAGGTAGGCGTATCGCGTGGGAGATTGTTTGTTGTAATTCGGCACGGGGTCTTCGGTGACGTGGCCGTTCTCAGTGGTGCCGGTCTGGCCGCTAGCGAAGATGATGTTGCCACCTTTGTACGGGTCCGCTGAGAGAAGGAAAATAAGGTCTGCCTGCTTGCGGTCGTTTACGAGTTGAAACTTTCCCCACTTCTTCAACTGGGCCAGCGCATTTTTTCCAACTTTATCTGAGCCAGTTTGGTTGTTGAAGTAGGCGGTTTTCGCCGACAAGATTCGGGGTGATTGAGCCAGTTGTTTTTGAGCAACCGCAGGGGGTACGAGCAGAAAACCGGTGAAAACCAAAATGTGCGAGCCAAATTCGGAGATTCGCATCGGCACCTCCGAGAAGGGACAACTAGAGTTTACGCCTAAAACGTCGGTCACTGCCTGGTAAACGCTAGTGCTTTATCGGACGCGCGCATTTTGAGAAGGATGCGTGTGCTGGCGCGATGCTCTGGCGCGCGTTCGATAAAGCTGTTTGAACGTGTGATCGGGTGAAAGACCGCCGGCAGGAACGACACAATGGACGTGTGGATGAAGTTCGAGTTTTTGAGTCCAGGTGTGCAGAACGCTGAAGAAGCCGATTTCTGCACCGAGATGCTCGGGATCGCGCGCGACTTCGAGAAGGGTTTCGGCACTGGTGCGAAACAGGAGATCGTAGAGGACCTTCTTGTTCTGCAACACCAAGGGGGCTAGATGACGGGGAAGCGTGAAGACCACATGAATGTAGCGCGTCGGGAGCAGTTCCTTACGACGCGCTTCGATCCAGCGGTCACGGGCAGCCGTCTGACATTTTGGACAATGTCGGTCCCGGCAGCTGTTATACGAGATGGTGGTCCGAAGCCCGCAGCCGGTGCACTCGTCGATATGACCGCCGAGAGCGGCGGTGCGACACCGCGCAATGGCCCGCAGGACTTTGACGTGCTTCCAGCGGATCCAGTGACAGCTTCTTTCGATGAATGCTTCTCCGGCAGCGCGGACGATATCGGCCACCTCGAGGAGTGGCCGGCTCATCTACTTCTTCTGCGGTGACCTGTCGTTGAGCTTCAGGGCGTCCAATGGACTGGCGGTCGCGTGCAGATGGTGCTGTGAAAGATGCAGGTACACCGTGGTCTCTTTTAGGTCGCTATGGCCCATCAGGATCTGAATGGTACGGAGATCAGCACCGGCCTCAAGCAGATGAGTTCCGAAACAATGTCGAAGCGTGTGAGGATGGACACCAATCTCGATTCCCGCTCTTTTGGCGGCGTTCTGGCACGCATGCCAAACGGTTTTCGTATTGATCGGCCGATCCGTGCTGTGGTGGTGGTTGCCCGGAAAGAGCAAGACCCTGGGTCTTTGCCCTACGCGGTACCAATGCTCACGAAGCTCCTTGAGCAACAATGGACTGAGCATCACGTCCCGGTCTTTGCGCCCCTTGCCGCCTTTGATATGAATCACCATGCGCTTGCTGTCGACGTCCCTGAACTTCAGGCGCGTCGCCTCTTTGTTCCGGGCCCCGGTAGCATAGAGCGTCATCAGCAGAGTGCGATGGAAGGGAGTAGAGGCCGCATCGATGAGTTGAGCAACTTCTCCCTGGCTGAGGATCGTCGGCAGGCGATGGGTCCTTTTTGGATACGGAGTGTCTGCGAGACTCCAATTCCTTCTGAGAGTCTTGCTGTAGAAGAAACGCAGAGCCGCCAGACGGGTCACAGCCGTGCCCGAAGACAACTTTCGTTTCTGGAACAGCTCGGCCTGATATTGACGAATGTGCTGAGGGCCCAAGCGGTCCGGGGGACAGTTGAATCGTCGAGCAAAATCCTCGACGGCGTGCATGTAACTGCGTATAGTTTCGTCAGAGTAATTGCGACGCTGGAGTTCCTCCAGCATCAGTTTGCGTAGATGGGTCACAGGGACCTCCTTGTGACCCATCCTTATATCTGAACCGACAGGCAACCACTATTCCACTACCTCACGCGTAGCGTCTGCCGCCGGGCGGCTACGTTCAAACGGGGTTACCCGTAAAGTGGGTCCCGGTACCCAGGTCTCTGGCTTCCTGACCTATCGGAAGTTAGGCGAGTGCCAGCTACAGATACATGTCGTAAATCGCCTTAAGAGCCTCAGTCGCATGTCTTCCCCAGTGTTCCCGGAACGACTCACGTAGTTCCCATAACAAATCTCCACCGGTAACACCTTTTTCTTCGAGCTTAAGGTTTTCCTTCAGGTCGTAGTAAATCTCTGAGATATCCCCTGCCAGAGTCCCTTGCGCGGGGTCACCATTTACTGTCGAATCAAAGATTCCCCAATAGGTATCAAGCGGACCAATCTTTTCCTTGAGAGAACGAAACAGTGCAGCCCATTTCTCTGGGGCAAATGGCGTCTCGTCCTTGCCTGCTGTATCAGGCTCTACAGCAGGCAAATAGAGGGCCCTACTGTAAAGTTCTGCTAGACAACGGTTCACGCTCGTCAAGAACTCATCACGCTCAACATTCGGTGCTGAGTCCACAGCTTCGATAAAATTGATGGCTGCCGCGCGGAACCGCTGCAGCACGGAATCCAAATTGTCATCCATGATGTATTTGTGATTTTACTCTACTCATGGCGAAGCCTGGTGAACACGCTGCTATGAAAATAGCCGGAGCACGCGCTGAAAGCAAAAGACTTGTGACCTAGGTCGGCGATTTACATGCTCGATGGTGCGCCAACGGCGCATGAGGTCTTACCGGTAACTGGTTGCCGGACGAGTCGATTCGGGGAGCTGAATGAATCCGACTGCAGGAAGTGCGACATGGATTTGAGCTAATCTGCAACGACCTTGCAACAAAATGGAAATGGGTCCAGAAATGAAATCCGTATCTTATTGATTTAGAAGGATGAGCGGCCTGAGACATAGGTAACACATTGTACCGGACACATGGGTGACACTTTCTCCTCGTAAAGGGGAGGGAGAGATGCCTTGGAAGGAGTGTTCGGTCATGGATGAAAGACTGCAGTTTGTGGCTCGCCGGCTAGCCGGCGAGGCGATGGCGGAACTTTGCAGGGAGTTTGGCATTTCCCGCAAGACCGGCTACAAGATCTTCGATCGCTACCAGGAATGCGGCATTCAGGGGCTCACCGATCGAAGCCGGCGTCCGTATCGCTACGCCAATCAACTTCCGTTCCAGGTAGAGAACTACATCCTGAACGTCAAGCGGGAGCACCCCAGCTGGGGTGCTCGCAAAATTCGCGAGCGCTTGCTGCGCCGGTTCTCTGGTATTCCCATTCCGGCCAAGAGCACCATCCACGCGGTGCTGGATCGCCACGGTCTGGTGGAGCGCCGCGGTCGGGTGCGTCGTCGCGCCCAAGGGACCGCCTTGTCGTTGGGCCAGCGCCCCAATGAGCTGTGGTGCACCGATTACAAGGGCGAGTTCTTGCTCGGCAATCACCAATACTGCTATCCGCTGACGGTCACCGACCACGCCAGCCGGTTTCTGCTCACCTGTGAAGCCCTTTCTTCTACCCGGGAAGAGTACGCTTTCACTGTGTTTGAGCGGCTTTTTAAAGAGCGTGGCCTGCCCGCCAACATCCGCAGCGATAACGGCGTGCCCTTCGCTTCCGCACACGCGCTATTCAACCTGAGCAAGCTGGCGGTGTGGTGGCTGCGCCTGGGCATTGGCATCGAACGCATCCAGCCGGGCCATCCGCAGCAAAACGGCCGTCATGAGCGCATGCATCTGACGTTGAAGAAAGAAGCCACCAAGCCCGCTGCTGGGAATTTCCTGCAGCAGCAGGCCCGGTTCGACAAGTTCATCGAGGTCTTCAACAACGAACGTCCTCACGAAGCTCTGGACATGAAATGTCCGGCGGAGGTCTACCAGCCTTCTCCGCGTCCCTACAGCGGACTTGCCGGACATCGACTATCCCTTCCACGACAAAACCATCGTGGTCACCCGTTGCGGTCGCATCTGTCTGGGCAAGAAGAAAATCAATTTCAGCCAGGTCTTTGCCGGTCAGGCCGTCGGCATCAAAGAAGTCCACGACGACATCTGGCTGGTGAGCTTTATGGATTATGATCTGGGATACTTCGATCTGGAGACTCGAGTGCTCGAACCGCTCGAAAATCCGTTCGGCCCAAAAGTGTTACCTATGTCTTAGGTACGTTGTGTCACCCATGTGTCCGGGCCGGACCGGAGGGAAGTGGAGCCGAGAGTGGGAGTTGAACCCACGACCTGCCGATTACGAATCGGCTGCTCTACCACTGAGCTACCTCGGCTCTTCATTCACGATAGCATTCGCTGAAAATCGCTGTCAATTCACCGGCCCACGCATCCGCCTGGCAAGGCTAATGCGAGAACGGGTACATCAGCCAGCCAATTCCAATCCCCACCAGCAAAAACAGAAAGAAAGACAGGAGAATGTACTTGATCCGGTCTTTCGGTTGTCTGCGCCCCAGAAAACCGAATGCCAACGAGATGATCCCCGCAAAGAGCAGGAACGCCTGCAAGTGGGACAGGTTCACGGCGATTGCCGGACTCATGCCTTGCGGCCCCTCGCTGCTTCGTACGCATGCAGCGCAGCCAGTAAATTCAGTACCCCGGCCGTTGCCAGGAATCTGGTTCCGTAGTCTCCTTGCGCGTGCGAGACGTCTGCTCCGCCACGTTCCAGCCCTCGTGCCAGCACATAAAAGCTGCCCGCGCCCAAATCCGCCACATAACCGAGCGTATCGAAGGCATCATTTCCATTCGAGGTGAACAGATTGCCGCGCATGGACGTTCCTATGACCACCAGCAGCCCCACGGCGACAAAAACAACCACGGCGCGTCCCCACATGCGCTGGAGCGCGTGCCCCAAGCCCGGCAGAAGCCACCCCGCTACGGCCAGCCCCCAAGCTTTGTCTTCCGAAGAAAGTTTGCTGCCATTATTCTTTGAAGCCATCTCGACGGGCGTGGTTTCATTCATTTCTTGGCTCATCTCTCTTGCATCGTCCCGTCTTCACGCGAGCAACGGCAAAATTTCCGTCTGTACTGCCCCGGTTACGCGTGCTTCCCCTTCGGCGATGTACACATCCACTTCCGTGCGCATCCCAAATTCCGGCAAGTAAATCCCCGGCTCCACGGAGTTGCAGGTACGCGGAATCAGGTGCCGTTCATCCCGCGTCTCCAAATCATCCATGTTGACGCCGTTGCCGTGAACCGTCGTGCCGATATTGTGGCCCGTGCGGTGGAAAAAGAATTTTCCGTATCCCGCTTTCTCCACCACTCCGCGCGCCGCCCTATCCACCTGCCAGCCCTGCAGGGGTTTTCCCGCCTTCACGCTGGAGCGGATTAACTCCACAGCTCGATCTCTCGCCTCCTGCAGGACGTTGAAGATTTTCACATACTTTTCCGGCACCGTCTTGCCCAGATACCCCATCCAGGTAATGTCGTAGTACACGCTGTCGACCGCCTTCATTTTTCCCCAGATGTCGAGCAGCAACAAATCCCCTCCCCCGATCGGAGCCGCTTTTTCCCGCGTTGGGCCGTAGTGCGGATCGCTGGCATTTGCGTTCACCGCCACATCCGGACCTTCTTCGGTCATGATCCCCGCCGCTTCGAACTTTTGCAGAATGAATTGTTGCAGGTCGTATTCCGTCAGCGGCCTCTTCTCCCTCACGCATTTCGCAGTGTGCTCGAACGTCTCGCGAACAATCCGGTCGATTTCCCTCCCCGCGGCCATGTGCGACTCAAGCTGCTCCGTGCTCCAGCAGGCCTCGTATTTCTGCACCAGGTCCGCCGACGTGACCACTTTCGCCCCCAGACTCCGCACCAATTCCACCATACCTGCATCCACCATGGCCACGTAAGGGATCACGTTCTTCGGCGAATATTGCATCGCCACCCTCTTGGCCCGCCCCAGCATCCTCTTCAGGTTCGCGCGCAACTCATCCTGCCCCGCGTAGTACAAGGTTTCCCCTCGCAACGACGCCAGCGACCCCGCTTCGATTTTGTGCACGAGCTTCTTTGCTGTCCCTTTCGCGGGGATAAAGTAGAACCATCGCCGGGTACGCATGCCCGGTGTGAGCTGCAATATCCTATGCGCGATCGGGTCTCGGCCGCGAAAATCGTAAAACAGCCAGCCGTCGAGCTTCGCGCCGCGCAAATCCTTCTGCATCTTTCCAATATCCACCTTCATGGAGTCCCATTCCTTCCTTACGCCCACACGCTGCTTTCAGGCTTCCTTCTGAATCAGGTTTTCAATCTCTCGCCGGGTCACGCCGAAGACTTCGACACACTTTGACCGGCTTTGTCCGCCGCTCCGGATTCTAACAGCCGATTTCGACGTTTTCAAAACACCCGCCAGGTATTCGACCAGCGCTTCGTTCGCGCGGTTTTCCACCGCTGGCGCGCACAATCGGATCTTCAGCGCACCATCCATCACGCCAGAAATCTCATCGCGGCTGGCACGCGGCTGCACACGAACCGCAAATGTCACCGTCCCGCGCGCCTTGTCTTCCGCAATCTCCAGAAAACTCACGCCTCACCACGCTCTTTCGTACTGAACCGGCGGCTTGATTTTCACTCCCAACTCCTTTGCCGCACGTCGCGGCCAGTACGGATCTCTCAGCATCTCCCGGGCCAATAACACGACATCCGCCTGTCCGGTTGCGACGATGGTTTCCGCCTGGACTGGCTCGGAAATCATTCCCACGGCTCCCGTGGCCATGCCAGTCTGGCACCGGATGGTCGCCGCAAATCCCACTTGATAGCCCGGCCCGAATGGGATGCGCGCTCCAGGCACAGCTCCCCCGCTGGACACATCCACCAAATCAACTCCCAAGCCCTTCAATCTGTGGCAAAGCACCACGCTCTGTTCCAGGTCCCATCCATGCTCCATCCAATCCGTGGCGGAAATACGCACAAAAACAGGCTGCTGTTCCGGCCAAATTTGCCGCACTGCCTCGGTGACTCTGAGGGGCAGGCGGATGCGATTCTCAAAGCTACCTCCATACTCGTCCTTGCGGTGGTTGCTGAGCGGAGAACAAAACTCATGCAAAAGATACCCATGTGCGGCGTGGATTTCCACCACCTGAAATCCGGCTCGCAGCGCGCGCCGCGCCGCCGCCACAAAATCCCCAACTACCTGCTCGAGCTCTTCTGCGGAGAGCTGATTAGGTGTCGTATATCCCGTGTCAAAGGGCAAGGCGCTGGGCCCCACCGGCGTCCAGCCGCCATCCTTCACGGCAATGGGCGCCCCACCCGACCAGGGCGGTGCTGTGCTCGCCTTCCGTCCAGCATGTGCCAATTGAATTCCAGCCACGGCGCCCTGCTCCTGAATAAATTCGACGATGGGCTGCCATGCTTCCACGTGGGAATCCAAGTAGATTCCGGTATCCGCTGGCGAAATCCTTCCAATGGCGCTGACTCCCGTTGCCTCGGTCATCACCAGCGCGGCCCCACCCACGGCTCGGCTACCCAAATGCACAAGGTGCCAGCTGGTGGGGTGCCCCTCCTTCGCCGAATACTCGCACATGGGGGAAACCACGATTCGATTCTTAAGCTCAATTCCTCGCAAGCGAAATGGTGTGAAAAGATTCATCTCGGGATCGGGCAGCTCACTTTCATGAAGTTTGATTCAGCGCGCAACGGGACGGATGCCGAAGATCGCTGTCCCCACACGCACTTCCGTGGCCCCTTCCAAAATCGCCACGGCAAAATCGTGCGACATACCCATCGATAACACAGGCAATAATCGCCCTAGCCGCACTTCCAATTCATCCCGAAGCTGCCGCAATCGCGCAAAATATGGGCGAACTTCGTCCGTATTTTCAAAAAAACTCGGAATACACATCAATCCGGCCAATTCCAGCCGTTCGAGCGCCATCATCTTCTCCGCCAGGGCCGATAACTCTGTCTCCGCGACGCCGCTTTTCGTTCCCTCACCGCTGATATGCACTTCAATAAGCACCCGGAGCCGTTGCCCGGTGGGGAGGTCCGCGCAGGCTCGATCCAGTCTCTGCGCCAATGCGAAATCGTCAACCGCATCGATACTGTGAAACAGCTTCGCTGCCTTCGCCGCCTTGTTGCTCTGCAAGTGTCCGATCAGGTGCCAGCTGGCAGGCAGGCTCGCAACCTTGGTCCGCTTCCCTTCCCACTCCTGGACGCGATTTTCGCCAAAGTGCCGCAACCCGGCGTCGAAGGCTAGCTGAATCGCCTCCGCTCGATGAGTCTTGGAGACGCCAATCAAGGTGATCTCCGCGGCGCTTCTTCCAGCGCGCTTTGCTGCATCTGCAATCTGTTCGTTCACGCGCTGCAGGTTTTCTTGGATTTCCGCTTGGGCCATGTCCGTGGGTCGGCAACAAAATCCTAACATGTCCTGCGCGAATTCCGCCGCGCCGCATTGTTTCTCTCCGCCACTCCTCTCGTTGCAGGCTCCCCGTTCTCCGGTTACACTGGCATTCACGAGTGGCCCTCCCCCCACCGGACAAACCAATGAGCTCACGCGGATTACTGATTGCCATCGAGGGAATCGATGGCAGCGGCAAGCACACTCAAGCCAGGCTTCTCGAACAGTCCCTTCTCTCCCAAGGCTTTGCGGTGTATGCCACCGGTTTCCCGCAGTACGAATCCTGGTTTGGCACCATGGTCGGAAAATTTCTCAACGGCGAGTTTGGCTCGCTGCAATCTGTGGACCCCCATTTCTCCGCCCTCCTTTATGCTGGCGATCGCTTCGAGGCAAAATCCCGCATCGAGTCGGCGTTGAATGAAGGCAAGATCGTCTTGGTGGACCGCTACGTGGCTTCCAATCTGGCTCATCAAGTCGCACGTGCCCACGCCCAAGAGCGCTCTGAATTCCTGCGCTGGATCGAACATCTCGAATACTCCATCTACGGCCTTCCCCGGGAGGACCTCATCCTTTATCTCCGTGTTCCGCCCAGCCAGGCTCAGAAGTTGGTGGCGCGGAAATCGGAGCGCAATTACACTCGCGCAACCCACGACCTCCAAGAGAAGAGCCTGCGCCACCTGGAAGATGCTGCGGAAATGTACGATATGCTTTCCCGCAGCCGCCCTTGGGCCACCATCCAGTGCTACGATGCCCAGAACAATGCGCTCCGGCTTCTCGAGGATATCGCCGCTGAGGTGCTGGCGGCGATTCAACCGCTACTCGACAACATGAGCAAGGGCTGACCTATGGGGTTTTCTGAATTCCTGGGCAATGAAAAAATCGTCGCGGCATTGCGCGGGGCTTTTCGATCCGCTCGCGTGCCCCACGCCCTTCTATTCACTGGCCCGCGTGGCGTCGGCAAATACACCCTGGCCCGCATGTTCGCCCAGGCAGCGAACTGTGAACGCTTGAACGATGATTTCTGCGGCGAGTGCGCGACCTGCAAGCAGATTTCCCGATTAGCGGATCCTCAAACACTGATCGAGCAAGGCCTCGCAGAGCGTGGTGAAAGTGCGGACGCTGCTACCGTTGAGCGCGTTCCGCTGATCCTGCAAAGCCATCCCGACGTTTGGGCGCTCGTTCCGGATCCCGTCCGCTTGAAGAGCCCGGTTGCTCGCCCCATGCTCCGCATCGGCCAGCTTCGCGCTGTCCGTCGCGCGGCCTACTTCCAGCCCACCAGCCGCCGCCGTGTCTTCATCCTGGACGGCGCGGAAACCATGCGTTCGGACGTGGCCAATGTGTTTCTGAAAATCCTCGAGGAACCTCCCGGTTCGGCCACCCTCATTCTTACTGCGCCCTCACCTTTTAGCCTGCTACCTACCATTATTTCCCGGTGCATGCAGTTTCATTTTGCTCCGCTCCCGCTTGCGGAAGTGGAGACGCTTCTCAGATCGCATTCAGATCGAAAGCCTGCCGACCTCCGCCTGGCCGCGCAACTCTCCGAAGGCAGCCCCGGTCAGGCCATCGAGCTGGATCTGAACGATGCCGTCGAGAAACGCAAGACCGCTCTTCGCATCCTCGAGCGCGCCGCTCGCGGACACGGCTTCGCCCAGCTATTTGCCGACACTGCGGCCCTCGCCAGGGACCGTGAATCGTCTTTCGAAGACCTGCTCTACGTTTTTTATGGTTTGCTCTCCGACCTTTTGGAGCTGAATGCCGCCGTCCCCTCCCCGCTTCTTCGCAATCCGCACCTTGTAAAGGAACTGCAAACTCTCGCCTGCTCAATCGATCAGGCCTGGATCGCCCGCGCGCTCTCCGGCATGGATAAACTGGCCGGCGGCGTACGTCGCAATCTGAATCGGCAACTGGGCCTGGACTCTCTTGCCTTGTCACTCGCGTCCTCCTCGCGGGAGACGCCCGACCGTCGATAGAATTCCTCTCCCTTCCACCCCAAAGTGCGCCATAATACGCGAAACCCTGGGCCCGCCCGGCGCATCATAGAAACAGGAACCGCCTCTATATTTAGCCAAGGAGCAGTCATGGTGAATCGCCGCATGTTTCGTCCCAGCTTCGCGGACGCCAAGGAGCAGGCCTCCCCCCGGCCCCCGCACAATGGTGGCCCCCTCCCCAGCAAGAAGCCCGCACCACCCGAAGTCACCCACGCCGAGAATTTTTATTGGGTGAAGCAGATGCAGAGCCGCACGCCGATGACCGTCGTACTGGACTCAGGTGAAACCCTGCACGGCATCATTGAGTGGTACGACCGCGATTGCATCAAGCTCACTCGCGAAGGCGCCCCAAACCTCATGCTCTTCAAGCGCCACATCCGCTACGTCCACAAAGACAATGAGGACGCGCAGGGCGACGAATAGCTTTTACTTTACTTTCTCAGGCTGTGTCCTTGTGCCGCGGAAAAGGTCAGCAGAGCCTTGGCCGCAAGAGACCCCGACTCGTTGAAAATTTCGCATTCGGTCACAATGAAATTCCTGCCTGCCCGGAGCACCCGCGCATCGGCCTTCACTCTGCCTCCGGGCACCGCCTCCAAATAATTGATCTTCAGCTCCAGTGTGGCGATTTCCACGCCACGCGGAATCACGCTATAGGCAGCGATCGCCGCCGTGGTATCCGCCAGGGCCGCAAGAATCCCTCCGTGCACCACCCCATGAATCTGTTTGTGTATGGGCCGCACGTCCAGCCGGAAAATCGCCCGTCCTTCGCGCACACTCTCGACATCAAACCCCAGCAGTTCCGTCGCCTTACTCTCCTTCATGCGCAGCCGCACCATCTCCGTTGCGCGCTTCTCTTCCATGCTCAGTTTCCGTCCCATCGCCTTTGCGCTCCTTCAGTACGCGGTTAAGCCCCCATCCATCGGAATGGCCGTGCCCGTAATCCACGAAGATTCGTCGGAGGCCAGAAACGCCGCCGTTTCCGCCACGTCATTCGGCTGCCCGAATCTGCCAAGGGGAAGTGTGTCGATCCTGGCTGCCCGCGCTATTCGCCCCGCTTCCGTCTCCGAAAACAGCCCCGCCACTAACTCTGTCTCTATGATCGCCGGGCAGATACAATTGACGCGGATGTCCTCGTGCGCATGGTCTAGGGCCATCGCCTTCGTCAGCAACGTCACCGCACCCTTGGAAGCGCAATACGCCGCGCGTTCCTTCATCCCCACCAGTCCCAGCACCGATCCCACATTCACAATCGCGCCACCTCCGGCCCGGCGCAAGCCAGGAAGGGCAGCCCGCGACATCAGGAACGTCCCTTTTAAATTCGTCTCGATTACGCGGTCCCACTCTTCCTCGGATATCGTTTCAACTGTCGAGGCACTCCAGATCCCGGCATTATTCACCAGCACATTCACCCGCCCGAAAGCCTTCTCCACCTCTTCCACGGCCCGCCGTGCATCCTCGCTCCTGGTCACATCGCACGGGATGGCTCGCCCTTCCGCCCCTGATTCCACCAATTCCTTCACCACCCCTTCCAAGGGCTCCTGCCGCCTCCCCAAGACGGCCACCTTGGCCCCTTCGCGCCCAAAGACCATGGCAATGGCCCGCCCTATACCACTCCCTCCACCCGTTACAATTGCCACTTTCCCCTCGAGCCGTGTCACGTTCTGCCCCCCCCTTGCGTCTAATCGGTGTACTATTCCGCTGGCAGGCACTTCCGCCCGCGGTCCGCGCGACTCTAGCATCTGGGCTTGCTACCCCGCAAGCAGGTCAGTCCAACCAGATGGCGAGAACGCTTTTTCTCTCGAGGCCCATTATGCGTATTGGCATCACTGGCTACCCCACCTACGGCGGCTCCGGCGTCGTCGCCACGGAGCTTGGCCAGGAACTCGCTGCCCGGGGGCACGACGTCCACTTCATCACCTACGCCCCGCCCATCCGCATGAACCCCAACGATCCGCGCGTCCATTTCCATCAGGCTGCGGTCGTCTCCTATCCCCTCTTTGATCACTCCCCCTACACGCTCTCCCTAGCCGTAAAGATGCTGGAAGTCTTTGAAGCGGAATCCCTGGACCTTCTCCACGTGCATTACGCCATCCCCCACTCCGTCAGCGCCTTGCTGGCTCGCCAGATGGCCGCCCCGCGCCGTCTGCCCTTTATCACCACGCTTCACGGTACGGACATCACCCTCGTGGGTAACAATCCGAGTTTTCTACCCATCACTCGCTATTCCATCGAGCAAAGCGATGGCGTCACTTCCATTTCCCAGTACCTCTATCGCCATACCGTCGACGAATTTGGCATCAAGCGCCCCATCGAGGTCATTCCCAATTTCGTCAATTGCGACCTCTATTGCCGCCAGCCCAATCCCCAGTTGCGCGCCGAATGGGCCCCGGATGGCGAACCCATCCTGATGCATCTCTCGAATTTCCGTCCGGTGAAGCGCATTCTGGATGCGATTGAAATCTTCGCTCTCGTGCGCGAAAAAATGCCCGCGAAGCTCATCATGATCGGCGACGGCCCGGACCGCGCCCCCGCCGAGGAACTCGCCCGCAAGCGTGGCGTGGATCAGGATGTGCTCTTCCTCGGCAAGCAAAATGGCATCCGCGAAAAGTTGGGCCAGGCAGACCTATTCCTGCTGCCTTCCCGATTGGAGTCCTTCGGCCTCGCGGCTCTAGAGGCTATGGCCTGCGAAGTCCCCGTAATCGCCACCAATGTCGGCGGCGTCCCCGAAGTTGTTCAAGATGGTGTGGACGGCTATCTCGTCGAACCGGGCGACGTGAAACTGGCCGCGAAATATGCCATCGATCTGCTCTCCCGCGCCGATCGAGGCCGCGAAATGGGCCAACTCGCCCGCAAACACGCCCGCAAGAAATTCTGCGCCAACGACGTAATCCCCATGTACGAGCGCTACTACGAGCAAGTCCTTTCCGCGCAGGCCGTCGCCGCCCGATGACTTCAATCGAGCTTGGCTGCTCCTTCCGCTTCCGCTTTTATGTGACTTAAAACGCGCAGATGAATGTGATGAATAATGTAGTCAGACCATACTCGCCAATAAGTGGACGGCCAAATTCTGTCTGTGTACCATGTGGTGCCGGTCAATTTCGTGCGATTGCCCGGCAAACTCTTCAACTCAAACTGCCCTTCGCGCGAAACGAAATATCCCTTCAGGTGCGGGGGTTCGATCTGACGGTAGGGGGTCAACTCCTCCATTGGCGCGGGATTTTCTGTCACCCCAAACCGCAGCAGGCGCGGCTCATCCCAGATCTCGATCGGCTCTACGAACGCGCCGGTTGAAAACTCGCATCTCCGCACGGCACCGGCGCCTTTACCTGTCAGTGTGGCCCGGATTGGATAGGCAATCCCCGTGTGAAAGAGCCACTCGCGCTGCTCCGGGATTTGAGTAAACGCCACTACTTTTTCCCACACCACCTCGGGTGGGGCGCTGATTTCAATCGAGCTGTGGACCACTAGTAGGGGAGGTTCGCCTTCGATGGACGGATCCAGGCCCATCCAGACTGGCATCGTTAGCAGCACAATCCCCATCATTGCGGGACGCCCTCTCAACTTCCAACGGCCTTCCTGGACCCCATAACCCACGATTCCACCGAGTGCTGATAGCCCTAACCCGAGTGGCGCAGCCATGGCAATGCAAATGACACCCTCAACCGCCAGGAGCAGCAATCCCACCCCCATTAGCACTGCTGGCGCAATGCTCACCATCAGACACTCGCGCTGTGTCCTGGGTGTTCGGTAGCTGTAGATCAAAGTGGAGAACAGCCCGAGGCAAAAAGGAACGGCAACGAACAGTCCCCATCCGTAGTTGGCCTGGAACTGCGTTCCCACGATGACCATCACGATTCCGATAACCGTGGTTGCCAGAATCGCCAGCCCTGCCGCGGTCAGCGCCTCCGCTTTCGTGATCTTCCGGAAGAAGCCTTCGCCTTCTCGCGCATCCTTTGTGAACTGCGTAATACCCGGTGCCGACGGCCAGCAGCAAAGCACGCCAAAAAACAGTACATTTGCAAAGGGAACAAAGAACAAACCGCTGACCCAGAGCGGATGTTCACAATCTCTCAACCGACGTACGGTCTGAGCGACTCCCAGCCAAATGAACGGCAGACTTACGGAGAGAAGTGTCAGGATCAAATTCGCATCCGCGCCCTTCAATAGCCAAGGCTTGCTCACCGTCGGAAACGGAAACCAGTAGTTCAGCAATCCCCAGGGTCGGTGGAACAAGTACGTGGCAATCACGCGATCCAAGTTGGACTTCAGCAGAAAGGCGATCGTTCCGATGAGGAAATAGGCCTTGCGACTTGTTATTCCCGAGAAAGACCAGAGTCGTAATAGGCGCATCGTGACACACCCCCACTCTTCGCTTCGCAATAACTCCGTTTTCGCCTACCTTTGGGAAACTTCCGTTGGCGCACAACCAACCGCGGCACAACTTCTTCGCCCGGCGATCCAGCGGTAGCTGGCGTCCAGCAAATCCATCGTTCCTGGAATCTTCGACAGCCAAACCAGCGGTCGCGCCCACTTAATCTCGTGCGCCATGGCCATAATCGCATCCGCGCCACCGTACTGGCAGCCATCGGAAAGCAAAAATCTCAATTCGCGTAGCAATTCTTGGCGCGGCATCCCCAGTAGCGCGCTGACTCGGGGGTCCTGCAGCGGAGCTACCGCGAAACCTCGGCGCGCTAGAATGGGCTTTAGCCAGCAAGCAAATCGCGAGCAGAAGCCGCACTCAGCGTCGAAGAACAGCCACCCCTTCGCATGCCGCCCCTTTCCGTCCGTGTACTCGCTCGCAAGCGAAATCATGCCCCGCCTTCTTCCCGGCGAATCTCTGCGTTCTCAGCGCCTCTGCGTTATCCTTAAGCCTTTCCGTCTTCCCATCCCTCAGCCACCTCACTTCACCCAGCCTTCTTCTTCTCGTTCCCCAACAAAGAAATCACCTTTCCGCGAAGTTTTCCTACGCCCTTCAACGCGCCCACCGGAATGCGCAAGACCTCGTCGAACAATCCCGTCATGGTCGCCAGAAACTCCAGCATGCTCTCCAGCCGCTCCCGCGTGTACGCATCCCCCGGCGCGCTGGCCTTCAACTCCTGCACGCACTCGCCCAGCACTCGCAGCGTGGGGTCGATCTCCCGTCGTTTCCTCTCTTCGGACACGGTGCGGAAAATTTCCCAAACGTCCTTGAACGTCTCGAAGTGGTCCCGTCGATCCCCCAGCACATGCACCACCCGCACAATCCCCCAACCCTGTAATTCGCGCAGGCTGGTGCTGACGTTCGACCGCGCCACCGACAGCGTTTCCGCAATCTCGTCCGCCGGAATCGGCTTCGGCGAAAGGAACAGCAGCGCGTGCACCTGCGCCACCGTCCGGTTAATCCCCCACTTGGTGCCCATTTCGCCCCAATGAAGGATGAACTTCTGCGCTACGGGAGTGAGTGTTGTTTTAGTTGTGTCGCTCATTTCTGTATGTACAGAATATACAGACAACACAGCCACCTGTCAACCCTTTTCTTTTGGCGGTCACCTCGGCACAAATCGCTTATTTGTACTTATTATCTTTACGGTTCTCTAAACGTTTCCTAGGATCCGCTCCTGGAAGTTTGCCCCCAGACCCCGCCGAGCCCACGCTCGGCTTTTACCTGCTCGGTGCCTTCGCATACATATTTTCGCTTCCGCTGCCTCCGAACGCGCAGCACCTGCCTTAAACTCTCTGGAATCTGCAATTACGAGCCACTAAACTCGCAACTCCATTTGAGTCAATAAATACGCAAAAATTGAATTTCTCCTTTTCCCCTGCTCACTTCATTCCGCCCGATCCTCTGATCGGTTCTCAAGCAGCGCAGGAGAGGTCTTCGAAGACTTTCGCGGTCGCCTTGCATTCTGCTTTTTCAAGGTTTGTAGCGTCTGGCTGCATGCTCCGTAGGGGTCCAGTCCGCGGCGGCGGAGACCCCCTGTCCGCACGATCACCGTGCGACACACAACTCCATGCTTCTTAAGCTGTTAGCCTCGCACCCTCACCATAGCGCTTCAATGTTGAAGTTTTGCTAGAACACGCTGACTTCGGGAATGACTGGCACCAGCTGCGGCACATCAATCTTGATAATGGTTCCCCGCCCTTCGTGGCTCTGGATGTCCAGATTGAAGTCCGTCCCGTACAGCACCTTCAACCGCTCCCTCACGTTGCTCAGCCCGATGCCTTCCACATAAACATGCGGCATCTTCTCCTCGGAAATCCCCACCCCGTTATCCTCAATCTCAATGTGCAGACGCCCGTCGCGATTGGAGGTCCTCAGAAAAATCCGGCCCCCTTCCAGCTTGGGGGCCAGCCCGTGCTTCAAGCTGTTCTCCACGATGGGCTGCAACAACATGCTCGGTATAAAGGTCTCCAGTGTCTCCTCGCCAATCTCTTTCACTATGTCCAGATTGTCTTCCCCGAACCGCGCCACTTCGATATCCAGATAGTCGTCGATGAACGAGAGCTCTTCCCGCAGCGGCACGAACGTCTCATGCTTCCGCAGCAGCCGCCGCAGAATATTGCTGAGCTTCAGCACCACTCCGCGCGCTGTGTCTGGGTCCACGCGGATCAGCGCTGTCACCGTGTTCAGCGTATTAAAGAGGAAGTGCGGATTGATCTGGCTGGACAGCGCGTCCATGCGCGCGCGCAACAGAAGTTGCTGGTGTCGTTCCAGGTTCATCTCGATACGCGTGTTATTCCAGATTTTCAGCGGCGCCGCAACGGACATCAGCGTCCCGAGCACCAGCAGGCACAACATCCAATTCCAGTGCGGATCGATGGCAAACAGCCATTTGGGCTTGGTGGCGATCACCAGGGCCACGCGCCCCACTTCCAGCCCTACGCACGTCATCAGCGGCAACATTTCCCACATCATCTCCGCGCTGCGCACCATGCGCATAATGGCCTTCGGAATATTCAAAAACGTAAACGGCCCGAAGTTCCACAAATCTTCCTTGTCGGGAATCAACTGCCGGATCAGTCCCCCAAGCAGCCCCGCCGTTGCCGCGGCCGGCATGGCCAGCCACTCGTGCGCCATTAGCGCTGGAATCGTAATGATCGCCCCGCCGATCGGCCCCACCACGCGGCCGCCGAGCAGGCCCATGAGGAATGCGCCTTCAAGCGAAAGGTCTGCGAATCGATATGCCGGGCTCAGCAATCGCAGGATCACGCCCACAATCAGCGGCGGCACCAGAAACAGCATCAATTTCAGCTTCTGGTCGGCGTCCCTTTCCTCCGTGAAGAGCACTCTCCGAAAGGTGTTCCACCTGGCCAGCAACGCCGCGATGGAAGACGCTACGCCCACCTTGAGCAGCAAGGTGAACAACAAATCCTGGATTCTCAGCGTCGTATCCATCGGTGTGATTCCGTGTTCCTGTTGTGCCAGCTAATCTCGTCCTATTGTAAAGAAATCCTGCGCCAACCTGCACCATTCTTGCGGTTCGTCGCTACATTGCCAGCTTCCCCTCCCTGCTATACTGAATTGGCGCCATGACCAAAAAAAAATCCTCCAAGGAAACGAAGCTCGATTCGCAACGCAACCCGCGTCAGGTGGCGAAAGCCGCTTTTCCCACGCGGTATGGCCGCTTCGCGATTTACGGATTCCAGGGGCGTGGTCCCCAGGAAGAAGCCGTCGCCCTCGTTCGGGGCAATCTGAACGGCCGAGTCGCGCCGCTGGTTCGCGTGCACTCCCAGTGCCTCACGGGGGACGTCTTGACCTCCCTGCGCTGCGATTGCCGCGCCCAGTTGGAACTATCCTTGAAGAAGATCGGCCGCGCCCCCTCCGGCATCCTGCTTTATCTCCCGCAGGAAGGCCGCGGCATCGGCTTGATGAACAAGCTCCGCGCTTACGAACTCCAGGATGGCGGCATGGACACCGTCGAAGCCAATGTTTCGCTCGGTTTCGCCGCCGATGCGCGCGAATATGATTTCCCCGCCAGAATTCTAAAAAAGCTCGGCGCCACGAAGATTCGCCTTCTCTCCAACAATCCGGACAAAGTCCGGCAACTCGAATCCGCCGGCGTCCATGTGGTCGAGCGCGTTCCCTGCCAGCCGCGCATCTCCAAACTTTCCCGCACCTACATGCAAACGAAAAAGCACAAGATGGGCCATCTACTCGAGGGCTTCTAACAAGAAAACAGGGAATGAACGAGGGGAAAATGCAGATGCCGCACGCACTGCGCGTTAAGAGGGGTTCTTTGTTTCGTTGCCTCTTTACTTCGTTACTTCGCCTCTCAGCCGCCACCGACGAATTGCACGATCTCAAACCTGTCTCCCCGAGCGACCCGCGTTTCCTCCCATTTCGCCTTTGGAAGAATCTGCAGGTTGTATTCAATCGCCACTCGTCCCGTGTTTAGTCCAAGCTGCGCCAGCAGTCCAACCACGGTCGTGCCCGCGGCCGTTTCCCGGTTCTCCCCGTTCACCTGAATGACAACACTCTGCGCCATGGCCATCTCACCTTCACGCTACACGAGGTTTTGCGCGCAACGCAAATCGCAACTGCCCTTCCCCGGACGAATTTTCCGCATGAATCACGAGCGCGGCCTCCGCACTGCTGATCCGTGGCATGTCAAATTCGATCTGCGCCTGCCCCTGCGCGCCAGTCTGTCCGAGGTGAGCAGTTCCATTCTCGCTGCCTTCGATCTCGACTCTGATCTGTGCTCCGAGGACAGGCTGGCCGCTCTCTTCCCGCACGGAAACCTGCAGTTTCGCGCGCTTCCCGGACAGCCAGGACTTTGCGTTCGTCAATTCCAACAACAACTTCCGAGGCTCGACCGTTAACTGCGGTTGAGCGGCATTAGCCGGCACCTGCTTTTCCGCAGGATGTGATGCGTCGACCAATGGTGGGATCGAGAGCTGCAACGCCCCAGAGCGAATTTCCTCGATCACCGCCCGGTGCTGCTCGTCCAGCCGCAATTTCAGCGCCTGCTCGCTATCTTCGTTCAAGGGAAGCAGGTCGAAATAGTTGTTGGTTCTCCGGTGCAGGACGCGCCCGTGATAGTACACCGTGGTATCGATCAGTGCGTGGGACTCTCCGCGATCTTCCGTCTGCAGATGGAACGTTATGTTCCCAACTTTTAGATTCGTATTGTGTCCGAAGACCATGTTCCGCATTCGCTCCCGGTCGCGCCGCTACATGCTCTCCCGCTGATCGGCTCAGAATGTTTTCGGGAACATTTGACCGGTGGCGTCTCACTCGATATTATAACTCTTTGACCATGACCCCCTCTGGCCTGCATGCGTACGTTCCTCTACTGATACACCTGCTGGTTGCTGCCATTCTCGCCGGTGCGTTGATTCTGATTTCCACGTTCATCGGATGGCGGCGCCCCAATAAGGCGAAACAGCAGCCGTATGAGTGCGGAATTACGCCAACGGGCGACGCACGGGAACCTTTCTCGGTAAAGTTCTACCTCGTGGCCATGGTCTTCATCCTGTTCGACGTCGAAGCGATCTTTCTTTACCCATGGGCGTATATTTTCAAGGACTTGGCTCGCAATCCCGGCACTCACTGGTTCGGCTTCATAGAAATGATGCTCTATGTCGCCATTCTCTTGGTCGGTTACATCTATCTCTGGAAGAAGGGCGCACTCGACTGGCATAAATCACAGAAGTAACGCCACACTCTGGCCCTTAAGGATCTCAGTAACGTGACGCAGTTAGCCAATGCAAGCGCTAATGTTGTAGTTGAACAACTTCGCTCCTGGAATGCCCAGGCGGTATCGCAGGTCGTGGACTATCGCGGTGAAACCACCATTATTGTCCCCCGTGAACTGCTCCGAGCCACGGCACAACAGTGCAAAGAGAATCCTGCTCTCAACTTCAATCTCCTGAGTGATGCCACCTGCGTCGACCGCTTCCCCATCGAGCCGCGCTTCGAACTCAATTATCATCTGGTCTCCCTCGCCCGACGCGACCGTGTGCGGCTGCGCACCAGCGTCAGCATGCAGCACGCGGTCATCGATTCGCTGGTGCCGGTCTGGCCGGGCGCCAATTGGCTGGAGCGAGAAATTTTCGATCTGTTCGGCGTTCTCTTCGAAGGGCACCCCGATTTGCGGCGAATTCTTCTCCCAGAGGGCTTTGAAGGCTCTCCCCTTCGTCGCGATTTTCCAACGGAGGGCAAGCGTTAGATTCCGCGTCGCGGACTATTACCCATGACTACGGTTGAAACAGCGGTCGGCACCACCAAAACGATGGTCCTCAATATGGGGCCGCAGCACCCGTCAACACATGGCGTTTTGCGCGTACTCCTCGAGTTAGACGGCGAAAATGTCGTTAGCGCCGTGCCGGACATCGGTTACCTTCATACCGGCATTGAGAAAAGCTGCGAAGACAAGACTTATTCCCAGGCCATCACGCTGACCGACCGCATGGATTACCTGAATCCCCTGGGCAACAATCTCGTTTATTGCCTCGCGGTCGAAAAACTTCTTGGCCTTGAAGTCCCGAAACGTGCGCAGTACATCCGCGTAATGCTGGTCGAATTACAGCGCATCTCATCACACCTCGTGTGGCTCGGCACGCACGCGATCGACATGGGCGCGATGTCCGTTTTGCTTTATTGCTTCCGCGAGCGTGAGGAAATCCTGAAGATATTCGAGCGGTTCGCCGGCCAACGCATGATGACCAGTTACATCCGCATTGGCGGCCTGGCCCTGCAACCTCCCGCAGGTTGGCGCGAACAAGTGAAGCGTTTTCTGGACATCATGCCCGCGCGGATCGATGAATACGAAGCTTTGCTTACGGAAAACCGCATCTGGCAAGGGCGTCTGAAGGGCGTGGGTCACCTCCCTCCGGAAATTCTGATCGCCATGAGCACGACGGGCCCGGGGTTGCGCGCCGCCGGAGTCGCCTTCGACAATCGAAAGGCCTTCCCCTACTCGTCCTACGAGGAGTTCGACTTCAACGTGCCCACGCGCACGGAGTCCGATTGTTACGCGCGCTATTTGGTGCGTGTGGCCGAGATGCGCGAGAGTGTGAAGCTCGTCCGCCAGGCCATGAACAAAATTTCCGACGAAGGTCCTATCAAGGCGGAAGCCCCCGGCATTGTGCCTCCGCAGCGCGAGAAAATGAAAACGGAGATGGAAGCGCTGATCTACCATTTCAAAATCTTCACGGAAGGTTTTTCTCCACCGCCGGGCGAAGCATTCGTGGCCGTGGAATCTCCGCGCGGAGAGCTCGGCTGTTTCGTCGCCAGCGATGGCTCCCCCAAGCCCCTTCGCGTGCATTTCCGATCGCCCTCTTTCATCAACCTGCAGGCGCTGCCCCGCATGGTGAAAGGCCAACTGATAGCCGACACTGTCGCCTGCATCGGCACGATCGACATCGTCCTTGGAGAGGTGGACAGGTAAGACGGTATGAATCTATCCCCCAAACTCGCCGCGAAGTTCGAGCAACTGCAGACTCGCTATCCGGTCAAACGCAGCGCCCTCATTCCGATGATGATGTATGCGCAGGACGAATACGGTTACGTGACCGACGAAATCATTGCGGAAATCGGCCGCCGCCTGGACCTCAACAATGTTCAGGTAGAAGAAACTTTGGCGTTCTACTCCATGCTGCGCCGCAAGCCCATGGGCAAACACCATGTTCAGATTTGCACCAACGTGGCTTGCATGCTGCGCGGGGGCAACGAACTCCTGGAGCACGCCAAGCGGCGTTTGGAAATTGGAAATAAGGAAACCACGCAAGACGGGATGTTCTCTCTGGAAGAAGTCGAATGTATCGGCGCCTGCACCGGCGCGCCCGCCATACAGGTGAACTTCGATTTCTACGAAAACCTCACCACCCGCGCTCTGGACCGCATCATCGAGGACTTGGACAAGGGAAAACGCCCCGAACCCGTCCCAGTGATCACCGGCGCCTTGCACGAACGCAACAAGTTGGAGACTCCGCTGATTAGTAAGAAGTGGGGCGTCAAGGATTCCCACAAGATCGACGTTGCCCTCCAGCATGGCGCCTACCAGTCTCTCGATAAAGCTCTCAAGGAGATGACCCCGGACCAGATCATCGACGAGGTCAAGAAATCCAATCTGCGCGGGCGCGGCGGCGCGGGCTTCCCTGCCGGGATGAAGTGGTCCTTTGTTCCCAAGGATTCCCCGAAGGCCAAATATGTGATTTGCAACGCGGATGAGTCCGAACCCGGCACCTGCAAGGACCGCCCATTGATGGAAATGGATCCCCATCAACTGATCGAAGGCATCATCATCGCGGGCCGCGCCATCAATGCCCACAATGGCTTCATATACATTCGCGGCGAATACCGCTATGTGCTGGACATCGTGGATGCCGCAATCGCCGAAGCATACGCTCGCGGCTACCTGGGCAAAAACATTCTGGGCAGCGGATTTGATTTTGATCTGCTCATCCACTCGGGAGCGGGCGCCTACGAGTGCGGCGAGGAATCGGCGCTTATGGAATCGCTCGAAGGCAAGCGTGGCAACCCGCGCATCAAACCTCCCTTCCCCGCCATCGTGGGCTTGTATGGCTGTCCGACGGTCATTAATAACGTGGAGACGCTCAGTGCCGTCCCTTCTATCATTCGCGAAGGCGGCGAGGCATACGCCAATCGCGGAACTCCGAGGAACGGCGGCACTCGTTTGCTGTGCGTTTCCGGGCACGTCAACAAGCCCGGCATCTACGAAATTCCCCTCGGCATGAACATGAAAAAGTTCATCGAGGAGGTGGCGGGCGGCATTCGCGGCGGGAAGAAGTTGAAGGCGGTGATCCCCGGGGGCAGCTCCTGTCCAGTATTCAAGGCGGACGAAATCGATCTGGCCATGGACTATGACACCGTCGCCAAGGCCGGCTCCATGCTCGGCTCCGGCGGCATGGTCGTCATCGACGAGGACACCTGCATGGTGGACATGGCGCGCCGCATCATGCATTTTTACGCCCATGAATCTTGTGGCTGGTGCATCCCCTGCCGCGAGGGAACCGCCTGGCTGCGCAAGATGCTGGATCGCTTCCATGCCGGCTACGGCCGCACCGAAGACATCGATCTGATCGGCGAGCTCTCCAGGAATATGCTGGGCCGCACCTTCTGCCCGCTCGGAGACGCCGCGGCGATGCCAACCATCAGCATCGTGACGAAATTCCGGAATGAATTCGAGGAACATTTGCACGGTAAATGCGCTTATAAATCCGCTGACGCTTTGATTGGTTCGCGATAGGGTCCCATGACAGAAACGAAGCTCATCAATTTCAAGATTAACGATCGCGATGTCCAAGTGCCCGCCGGCACCCTGGTCATCGAAGCGACACGCAGTCTGGGAATTGAAGTTCCCTCTTTCTGTTACTACCCGGGACTCTCCTTGCAGGCCGCCTGCCGCATGTGCCTGGTGGAAGTGGAGAAAGCTCCCAAGCTGCAAACTGCGTGCACACTGGTCGCCACTGAGGGCATGGTCGTCCGGACAAACACCGAGCAAGTACACAATGCCCGCAAGTTCATGCTGGAATTTCTGCTGGCCAATCACCCGCTGGATTGCCCGGTCTGCGATAAGGGCGGCGAATGCGAATTGCAGGACATGACATTCCGCTACGGCGCCGATACCAGCCGCTTCGTCGAGGAAAAACTGCATCGTCCTGAAGAGAAGTGGTCCGAACTCGTCTATTACGACGCCCCGCGTTGTATTCTCTGCTTCCGTTGCGTGCGCGTTTGCGACGAAGGCATGGACGTGAAAGCGCTAGGCGTGGGCATGCGCGGCGTGAATTCCATCATCATCCCGAATCGCGGCGATCATCTGGACTGCGAAGAATGCGGCATGTGTATCGACATTTGTCCGGTCGGCGCGCTAACCAGCGGCACCTATCGCTATAAAACGCGGCCGTGGGAGATGCAGTATGTCTCCACAATCTGCACACACTGCTCGAATGGATGCAAAACCACGTTCAGCGTGCGCAATCACGAAATCCTGCGCGCCAACACGCGCGACCTCTCCGGTATCAACAAAGAGTTCCTCTGCGTCAAAGGCCGCTTTGGTTTCGATTTCACGAAACATCCCGAGCGCATCAAGCAGCCCCTGCTCCGCAAGGGCGAAAAGCTTTTTCCCGTTTCCTGGGAAGAAGCCGCGCAGGCCGCCGCAACGCGTCTAAAGGAGATCTACGACGTCAGCGGATCCGATGCTATCGGCTTCATTGGATCCAACCGCACATCGAACGAAGAGAATTATCTCCTGCAGAAACTGGCGCGGGGCACCTTTGGCACAAATAATATCGATCACCACCGCACCGCCGATTACACCGGGCTCGTGACCGCGCTGGGAGAGAGCGCCTCCGACTCCCTGCTCACCATGGAACAGTTGTACCAGTCCAAGGCCGTACTCGTGATCGGCAACGACCCCACGAATCAAAATCCACTGGTCGCATGGCAAATTCGCGCCGGCATCCGTCACAACAACGCGAAACTATTCCTTCTCAATGCGCTGGAAATCAAGCTTCAGCGCAAAGGGACCCAGTCGGTCACGTTGGATTCGGTGCTGGAATCCGCCGCCGTTCGCTGGTTGGCCACGGGCGAAGGCAATCTCTCGCCGGAACTCATTGCGCAACTCAGTGCACTCAAAACTGCACTGGAGGCGGAGCCTGAAGTCGGCATCGTCTTTGGGTCCGCTCTGACCGGTGCGGCCATCGCTAACCTTGTGGCCTTCGCGTCAAAGCTGCCCGGCAAAGTCCGTTTCATGCCGCTGGGCGATTACGCGAATTCGCGCGGCGCGGCCGATATGGGCCTCCTACCGGATCGTTTGCCCGGATACGCGTATCTGGACAATAGGGCCGCCGCGGAATCCATGGAAAAACATTGGAGCGCGAAGTTGCCATCCAAACCCGGCCTAACGGCGCCGGAGATGGTTGAAGCGGCTCAGGCAGGAAAGCTCAGCGCGCTTTATGTGGTGGGAGCGAATCCGCTGGCGCATTATGGAACGCTCGGCTTCGGCCGCGGCAGATTGAAGTTGCTGATCGTTCATGAAATGTTCCTGACGGAAACCGCAATGCAGGCGGACATCGTGTTCCCTGCTGCTTCCGCATACGAAAAAGATGGCAGCGTAACCAACACTGCCGGCGATATCCAGTTTTTGCACAAGGCCGCAGAGGTGATGGGAGCGCGCACGGACTTCGACTTGCTTCGTATCCTTTCGCATCAGCTTGAGAAGCTCGGCCTCGGCAAGGCCTTCCACTACAAGACCCCGAGCGCTGTTTTCGAGGAGATACGCAAAGTGGTGCCTGGATATGGCGTGCAACTCGCTGGACTGCTCACCGGCGGGGCTGAGCCAACCACACCGCAATTTCCCGAGGAACGGTCACCCTGCTTATGACGTCCCCGTTCAACTGATTCGCTCCGCGAACGACACCCTTTTCACCAGCGGCACACTCGGCCGTTTTTGCTCTATGATGCAATCCTTGCCGGAGGCTGAAGCGAAGTCGTGACCGAAATCCTGACCCAAGTACGCCTTCCTCATCGTTCCGATCATCAAGATCACCATTCTGGTATGCCTTGTTCTCACCGTCGGACGCCTATCTGACCTGGATCGAACGTAAAGTGATCGCGCATATCCAGGCGCGTTGGGGGCCGCACCGCGTAGGACCGCACGGCCTGCTCCAGCCGCTGGCGGACGGCGTGAAGTTTATTTTCAAGGAAGACCCGCTGCCTGCGAACGTCGATAAGGTGGCGTACTTCCTCGCGCCGTTCATCACGCTCATGCTGGCGCTGACTTCCCTGGCCGTAATTCCCTTCGGCCCGCAGCGGTTCACGGTGTTTGGTTACGAGACGCGGCGTCGGCATCGCGGACGTGAACATCAGCCTGCTGGTGCTGTTTGCGATTACCGCGCTCGGCGTTTATGGTGTCGCGCTGGCCGGCTGGGCCTCGAACAACAAGTATTCCCTGCTGGGCGGATTGCGAAGTTCGGCGCAGATGATCAGCTACGAACTCGCGCTGACTCTTTCCGTCGTCGGCGTGCTACTGATTGCCGGAGACTTCAGTCTGCGCAACATCGTGGAACAACAGGCCGGCTCTGGACGGCCTGCTCACCTGGAATATATTCCCGCAAATTATCGGTTTCCCTGCTTCTTCATCGCGGCCATTGCGGAAACCAACCGCGTGCCATTTGACCTGCCGGAAGCGGAATCCGAACTGGTTGCCGGCTTTCACACCGAATATGCCAGCATGAAGTTCGCGATGTTCTTTATCGCGGAGTACACCAGCATGATCACGGTGTCCTGCCTGGCCACGATCATGTTCTTTGGCGGCTGGCTCTCGCCCTTCCCCGCTTCGTGGCCGTTCACGCATTACTTGCCCTCGGTGATCCTGATTCCCTTCGGCCTGTGGGTCATCTTCGACGGCGTCCGTTACGAGAACCTGTTCGGCCGGATCGTTCTGCCGGGAGTCGGGCACGGCTCTGGCGCTATCGGCGCGGCCTTGATCGTTTTCCCGCAAGTGAACGATGTGATCCAGGGCGTGTTCTGGTTCATGGCCAAGGTTTTCACCTTCCTGTTCGTCTACATCTGGATGCGCGGCACGCTGCCCCGCTTTCGCTATGACCAGCTGATGAGCTTCGGCTGGAAGTTTCTGCTACCGGTTTCCATTGCCAACGTGGTTCTGACGAGCGTTGTCATTCTCTGGAGAATGCACTGATGACCGCGCCTCTGATTATCTTTTTTGTGCTTGCCGCCATGGCCGTCCTGGGCGCGATCAGCCTGATCGTGCAACGCCATCCGATTCACAGCGCGCTGTCGCTGATCGTGGTGATGGTGGCGCTGGCCGGCCTTTATCTGCTGATGGGGGCGGAATTCGTCGCCGCCGTGCAGATCATCGTCTACGGCGGCGCGATCATGGTGCTGTTCGTCTTCGTGATCATGCTGCTGAACGCCGACGAGGAAGAGCGCACGAATTTCTCGAAACTCGCCACCTATGCGGGCATCCCGCTCGCGGTGGCCGTGGCCGGTTTCATCGCGGCTGCCATCGCGAGTTCGAGCGGGGCGCTAGCGGCTCCGGAGTCCTCGGGTGCGCTGACATCGACGAAAGGCACTCTCAATGCTGCTGTTTTCCGATTTTGTATACCCATTTGAACTTACCTCGTTCCTGATCCTGGTGGCGATACTCGGGGCAATCGTCCTGGCGCAGCGGGAGAACTGACATGGTGCCGACGAGCTACTACCTGATCTTGAGCGCGATCCTGTTCGGCCTGGGGATCGTGGCGTTCGTGTTCAAGCGGAACATCATCACGATTTTCATGGCCATCGAGCTGATGCTGAACGCGGTGAACCTGGCGTTTGTGGCTTTCAGCCAGTCGTTGGGCAAACCCGATGGCGAAGTGTTCGTGCTGTTTGTGATTGTCGTGGCGGCAGCGGAAGCGGCCGTGGGACTGGGAATCATCATTCTGACGGCGCGCAACCGGCGTTCGCTCAACGTCGAGCGCGTGGATCTGCTCAAACTCTAATGCCGATACTCGAACATCTCTGGATCATTCCGCTGTTGCCGCTGCTGGGCTCCGCCATCAATGGCCTGTTTGGTGCGAAGTGGCCGAACAAAACGATCAACTGGGTTGGGCTTGGCTCCACGGGCCTCTCCTTCGCCTGCGCGCTGGAAGCGGTGCGTGAATTCTTCGCCAGTGGCCACCACTTCTTTCGCAAGGAATTCTTTGACTGGATTGTCGCGGGCAATTTCCGGGCGGGCTTTGACCTGCAGTTTGACCAACTCACCGTGGTCATGGTTCTTGTCGTTACCGGTGTTGGTTTCCTCATCCACATCTACTCGACGGGTTACATGGCGCACGAAGGCGGTTACTACCGGTTTTTTCTCCTACATGAATCTGTTCATGTTTTTTATGCTGATTCTGGTGCTGGCCGCCAATTTCGTTCTCCTGTTTGTGGGATGGGAAGGCGTAGGCCTGTGCAGTTACCTGCTTATCGGCTTCTACTTCCTGAAACAGTCGGCGACGGATGCGGGCAAGAAGGCCTTCATCGTGAACCGCATCGGTGATTTTGGCTTCATGCTGGGCATGTTCCTGCTCTTCCGCACCTTTCACACCCTGGATTTCACCGCTCGTCTTCGCCCAGGCGGCGCCGCTCCCCACTGATGCATTTGGCCAGTTTGGCACTCTGACGATTGCTTGCCTGCTGCTCTTCATGGGCGCCACGGGCAAATCGGCGCAACTTCCGTTGTATGTCTGGCTGCCGGACGCGATGGAAGGTCCGACGCCGGTCAGCGCCTTGATCCACGCGGCGACGATGGTGACCGCCGGCGTGTACATGGTGGCGCGCTCGCACGTGCTTTTTCTGCACTGCTCCGACAGCCATGTACGTGGTCGCGATTGTCGGCTGCGCGACGGCATTTTTCGCCGCCACCATCGGCCTGGTGCAATCGGACATCAAGAAAGTGCTGGCCTACTCAACCGTCAGCCAACTGGGCTACATGTTTCTTGGCTGCGGTGTCGGCGCGTTCAGCGCGGGCATCTTTCACCTGATGACGCACGCCTTCTTCAAGGCATTGCTGTTCCTTGTCGCGCGGGCAGCGTGATTCACGCCATGGGCGGCGAGCAGGACATGTGGCACATGGGCGGGCTACTCAAAGAAGATTAAAGTCACTTTCTGGTGCATGCTGTTCGGCACCATCGCCATCGCTGGATTCCCGCCTTCGCGGCGTTCTTCTCGAAAGACGCGATTCTCTTCGCGGCTTTCAACTCATGAACCGACGGCAAGGTCCTGTATGGATTGGGCTGCTCGCCGCGGTGCTGACGTCGTTTTACATGTTCCGGCTGATCTGGCTGACGTTCTTCACGCAGAGCCGCGTTATGACGAGCACCATGTGCACGTACACGAATCGCCGAAGAACATGACCGTGCCCCTGATGATTCTGGCCGTTCCTCTCGCTGATTGGCGGCTGGTTTGCACTGCCGGCCCTTGTCGGTGGCGGTCCGAACTACTTCGCGGACTTCCTTTCGCCGGTGTTCGGAGCTTCAGAGGCGCCGGCGGTGAAGTGGCGGCATTCGCTGGAACACAGCTTTCGATTGTCGCCGTGGTGGCCGCCACAGCGGGCCTGATTGTTGCGTGGCGGATGTATACGGGCAAGGTGAAGCGCGGCCCGTCCGATGGGCTGCACAAGATTCTGTACAACAAATATTACGTAGACGAACTCTACCAAGCCGTGATCGTTGGCCCGCTCGTATGGCTCTCACGCAACGTGCTTTGGAAGGTTGTGGACGTCGGCGTGATCGACGGCACGGTCAATGGCATTGCGCACGGCACGACGGCCGTGGGCGACACGGTGCGGCAGACACAGTCGGGTAATACGCGCAGCTACGCGGTCTGGGTGCTCGTGGGCGCGCTGGTCGTGTTCGCAATCATCTTCTGGCCGATTCTGCATCCGGCCGTGTTCGGAGGGGCGCGCTAATGGCTCTCACCGGACATCTCCTCACGTCTCTTGATCTTCTTCCCTGCCCTGGGCGCGGCTGGCGCTCCTGTTCCTGCGGAGGACGACGAGTTGTGGATTCGCCGGCTGACATTTGTGGTGTCAGTCGTCGAATTCCTTGCATCGCTGGCGTTGCTAGCGCAATGTAACCATCGGGGCGGCCGGATACCCGCTCGAGGAGTTCAGCCACTGGGTCGCCTCGCCTCCGATCAATTATCACCTCGGCGTCGACGGCATCAGCATGTTCCTGGTGATCCTGACCACGTTCCTGACGCCGATCTGCGTGATCGCGTTCGTGGCACGGTGTGCATCACCGGATCAAGGAATTCCACGTGATGCTGCTTTTGCTGGAAGTGGGCGTGGTTGGCGTATTCCTGTCACTCGACTTGTTCCTGTTCTTCCTGTTCTGGGAGATCATGCTGATTCCGATGGCATTTCCTGATCGGTATTTGGGGCCACGAGCGCCGCATTTATGCCGCCGTAAAATTCGTGCTCTACACCATGGCCGGCTCGATCCTGATGCTGGTCGGCGATCGTCTGGCTGTATAACGCCACCGGCACCGTTCGACCTGCCGATCATTCAGAAATTGTTGCAGACGGGACCTTAGTGCTTTCGGCGCGCACGGAGATGATCCTGTTCCTGGCGTTCTTCGTCGCCTTTGCGATTAAGGTGCCGCTGTTCCCGCTGCACACCTGGCTGCCCGATGCGCACGTCGAAGCGCCGACGGCCGGTTCCGTCATTCTGGCGGGCGTGCTGCTGAAGATGGGCACGTACGGCATGATCCGCTTCTGCCTGCCGTTGTTCCCGGATGCTTCGCACCGCGCGGCGCCGTACGTCGCGTTGCTGGCGATTATCGGCATTGTCTATGGAGCGCTGGTCGCGTTGGTCCAGCCGAATCTGAAGAAGCTCGTAGCGTATTCCTCGGTGAGTCACCTGGGATTCGTCGTACTGGGCATCTTCGCGTTCACGAATATTTCCCTGCAGGGCGCGGTCTACCAGATGCTGGCACACGGCATTTCGACCGGTGCGTTGTTCTTGCTGGTCGGCATGCTTTACGACCGGCGGCACACCTTTGAGATTACGGAGTATGGTGGGCTGTCCACGCCGATGCCAAACTTGGCCGCGTTCTTCCTGTTCGTCGCTCTGTCCTCTTTGGGACTGCCTATGCTGAACGGATTCGTGGGCGAGTACCTGATTCTGCTCGGCACCTACCAGGTGCACTGGAAGTGGGCGGCCTGGGCAGCGACCGGCGTCATCCTCTCGGCGTGCTATTTGTTGTGGTCCTATCAACGGGTGTTCTTCGGCGAAGTGACGCATCAGAAGAACCGCGAACTGCCCGACATCTCTTCACGAGAGAAGTGGATCCTGGTGACCTAGCCGTGGTGACACTGTGGATGGGCATCGGGTCGCCGTATTTCACGCGGCGCTTTGCCGCGCCGTGCAGAACCGTACTGGAGCAGATGAACCGCAACGTGATGCACGAAGTGGCGGCGCCGGATTTGCTCAAGCGCAGTGGCGGTACACACGCAGAGAATCTCGATGGAAAGGCTGGCTTCGCGCTAAATGACTTCCGTCAATCAGGAAATGCTCCGCAATCTTCTCCATGTATTGCCGGAGACTCGTGTGGTGCGGCTTCGGCGTAATTCTGATGTTGCTGCAGCCGTTCGTAAAAAACCGCCAGGCGTTGACGTTCATCGGCATGATGGGGGCCGCTGCCGGAACGCTGGTCACGTTTTTCACGCTGTTTGGAAGCGGGTTTTCGGGACTGGTCCAGTTCGACACCTTCAGCCTGTTCTTCCATTGGCTGGTCGGCCTGGTCACGTTCCTTGTGATTCTGAGCAGCGACTCCTATCTGGAACGGGAAAATCTGGACGCCGCGGAATTCTATGCCCTGATCCTGTTTGCGACGGCGGGAATGGGCGTGCTCGCTTCCGCGCAGGAACTCCTGACCGCGTTCATCGGCCTCGAGATGTCGTCGATCTCCAGCTACGTCCTGGCGGGCTACCGGCGCGATTCCATCAAATCGAGCGAATCGGCGGTGAAGTATTTCCTGCTGGGCTCGTTTGCAACGGCATTTTTCCTTTACGGCATCGCGCTGGTGTATGGCGTCACGGGATCGACGAACCTGGCGAAGCTTGCGGAGCGCCGACCTTCCGGCACCTTACTGCGGCTGGGGCTCACGCTGATCCTGGTGGGTCTTGGGGTTCAAGGTGGCCGCCGCGCCGTTCCAGATTTGGACGCCAGACGTGTATGAGGGCGCGCCCACGCCGGTAACCGCACTGTTCTCGGCGGGACCGAAGGCGGCAACCTTTGCGCTGCTGCTGCGCATCTTCAGCACCGATTCACGCGGCGACCGATTTCTGGTTCTGGGCTTTCTGGGTTCTGGCGGTGCTGACCATGTTCGCCGGGAAATCTTGGCGCCATCGTCCAGAACAATGTGAAGCGCATGCTGGCGTACAGTTCGATCGCGCATGCCGGATACACGCTGGTAGCGTTTGCCGCTGTGACCATGGTCCGGCAGAACCCGGAGGCGGTTGCCCCGCTTACGCGGCGGTGCTGTTCTACCTGGCGAGCTACGCGCTGGTTTCCGTGGGCACGTTCACGGTGATTTCGGAAATTGGCGGGCAAGGCGAGCGCTATCTGACGTTTGACGACTTTGCCGGGCTGGGCACCCGCCAACCGTTCGCTGCCGCGGGTCTGAGCTTGTTCCTGCTGTCGCTGCTGGGCTTGCCGATCACCGCGGGGTTCTTCGGAAAACTGTACATTTTCACCGCGGCGATCAAATCCAAGCTGCTTTGGCTGGCGATCCTGATGGCGGTGAACAGCGTCATCGGCGCTTACTACTACTTGACGGCTGATCGTTGTAATGTACATGCGCGAGTACAAGGGAACCGGTCCCAGCGGACGCAAGCCGGGGCATGAGCCCGACGGCAGCCATGGTGGTTACCGTGGCAGCGATCATCACTTTGTACTTCGGACTTGCGCCCAATCACATTTTAGGTATAGTTCTTTCGCAGAATCTTATGTTGTCCGCCCGCTGACCGCCCGCCCGAGAAGATACTTCTCTTGCCCCCGAACGGGAAGTTCCGTCCGCTGCGCTGGCAAGATCGACTGTGTACAAGTAGAGACTGGGAGTAATTGTAGCTTTAACCGGAACTCAAGGCCTGGGCCCATCGGCATGTTGAAACAGCGTCGCACCGCTAGACTGAGTCGCTCCACTCGGCAACCGTGGACGCACGATGAGTTTGGTGCCCTCCTGGAATCCGCTCCCGATGCGATGGTCATTGCCGACGAGCATGGCAAGATATCCCTGGTCAATGCCCAGACCGAAAAACTCTTCGGCTACAACGGGAGGAGCTTCTGGGACAACCCGTGGAGAAGCTGATCCCGAACGTTACCACCGGCACCACGTCGATTATCGAAAAGAGTACAGGTCGGCCCCTCGACTCCGGCCGATGGGCGCGGGAAAAGAGCTCTTCGGTCGGCGCAAGGATGGCAAGCGAATTCCCCGTGGAAATCAGCCTGAGCCCGTTCCGAACGAAGGAGGTGGCATCCAGGTCTTCAGCGCGATCCGCGACATCACCCCGCAGAAGAACGCGCAGATCGAGCTTCGCGAAGCCAAGGAGGCGCTGGAAACCCGTGTGCGCGAGCGCACCGCGGAACTGGTTACGGCAAATGAATCACTGCAGGCGAAGATCGTTCAGCGCGAACTGGCCATGCGACAGCGCGACAGCGAGCAGGAACGGGCGCAACGGTTGGAAGAACAACTTCTGCTGACGCAAAAGATGGAGGCGATCGGACGCCTGGCGGGCGGCATCGCGCACGACTTCAACAATCTTCTGGGAGTCATCCTGGGCAACGCGGAGATGCTGCTGAAGGCCGGCGCCGCCCGGCCGCGGCGCACATCGAGCGGGTCGAGCAGATCAAGATGGCAGGAGAGGAAGCGGCGTCCGTAACCCGGCAATTGTTGGCGTTTGCGCGGCAACAGGCTTCCGAGCCGCAACTTCTGGATTTGAACATCGTGCTGACCGACCTGGAGCCGCTGTTGCGACGCATTGTGGAAGAGAATATCCGGCTGGAGATGGTCCTGGCGCGGGATCTGGGCGATATCAAGAACGATCGCAGCCAATTGTCACAGGTGATTCTGAACCTGGTGGCGAACGCCCGAGACGCCATGAAGCGTGGCGGCCGATTGACCATCGAGACCTCCAACACCTATCTGGGCGAGGCCTATGCCCGCGACCATCTGGATGTGGTGCCCGGTCCCTACGTGCAATTGTCCGTGACGGATTCCGGCGAAGGGATGGACAAGGAAACGATAAGCCGGATTTTTGAGCCCTTTTTTACAACCAAGGAACACGGAGCGGGATCGGGTCTCGGGCTGGCCACCGTTTATGGAATCGTCCGGCACGGCGGCGGACACATCTGGGTCTATAGCGAGCCGGGTCGTGGAACTACGTTTAAGATTTATTTGCCGCGGCTAACCGGGGCAGCCGACGGTGAGGAGACCGGAGCGGAACTCGAAGAAATCTCCGTCGGTTCAGAGACAATTCTACTGGTGGAAGATTCGAAGCTGCTGGCCAGAGTGACGCAAGACTTTCTGGCGTCCGACCGGTTACCGGGTGCTGGTGGCCGCGGAAGCTTTCGAGGCCTTGCATGTCGCTGGCGAGTTTCCGGGCCGGATCCACCTGCTGCTGACAGACGTGGTCATGCCGCATATGAATGGCCGGGAGCTCTCCGAGGAACTGTTGAAGAAGCGCCCGGACGTCAAAGTCTTGTTCATGTCAGGGCACACGGCCGGAGTGATTTTGCAGAATGCACTGCTGGCTGAAGATGTGGCATTCATCGAAAAGCCGTTTACCCAGGAATCACTGGCACGAAAGATAAGACAACTGCTGGATCCCGGGAACTGATGGGAAAAAGTGTGCCCGCCGGCAGCCGGACAAGAGCTGGTGGTGGCGGGTAGTAGTGATGAAGATCACACAACTCTGTGCGATATGACCCACCCCCGGCTAGGGAAATTGATCTGCATGGTCGCCCCGAACTGACCTTGCGGCCCTAACTCACTTTATTTCTTGCAGTTGGAGAACCATCAAAAAAAGCCAGGAAATCGCGGGGATGGCCCGGCAAGTGCTTTTTCAGGTTGGTGCCGGGCAAGGTTACCTGGAAAGGACGTCCCCCATGGCTAGCAGCGTACTGACCGCAAAGAACGAAAGCAGCTTTATGCACGTATCCGCGCCAAAGAAGCCGCGCACCCCCTACGGGTTTCCAGTGGTTGATGATTGCTCGAGTTGCGGCTGGAAGGCCGAAAGCTTCTTTTGCAGCGTATCGCCGCGAACGGCGAAGGCGCTGGGCGAGATCCGGCGAACGAGTTCCTACCCGGCTGGGGCAATTCTCTTTATGGAAGGAGAGTCGGCCCGGGGTGTGTACATCGTGTGCCAAGGACGGGTGAAGTTGCTGACTACCAATAGCGAGGGAAAGACGCTGATTTTCAAGATAGCCAAGCCTGGAGAAATTCTTGGCCTGAACGCGACGCTCTCTGGAACTGCACACGAGATCACCGCAGAAACACTTCAACCAACGCAATTGGCATACGTGGGGCGAGAAGATTTCATGAAGTTCATCAAAGAGAATGGGGACGCGTGCCTGCAGGTGGCGCAGCATCTGGGCCGCGATTGCCATTCCGCTTATGAGGTGATTCGCTCCATCGGGTTAAGCAACTCGGTGGAAGAGAAGCTGGCGCGCTTCCTGGTGGAATGGTCCACCGGCGGCCAAACGACAAGTGGCGGCCTGCGCGTGAAGCTGGCCCTGACGCACGAAGAAATCGCACAACTGATTGGGTGCTCGCGGGAATCCGTGAGCCGGAGCTTCAGCGAGTTCAAGCGCAGGCGGATCCTCGAAATCAATGGATCAACTCTGCTGGTACAAGACAAACCGGCGCTGGAGACCCTGGCAACGCTTTAGAGACGCTTTTGCGAAAGCCTGGCACGGGGACCCCCACACGTGCCTTGAGGGGGATAACGCGGATGTTGTCCCCCTCCCTCCGTTGTGGATGCCTGCAGATTCTGAAGAAAGCCACAAGCTCTTGGCGCCATTCAATCGGCATAGGGGGAGCGGTCGCCCGCTCTCCCCTGCCGCAACAAAACGCCCGCACCGGGGATCCCGGAGCGGGCGTTTCCAATTCCGATTAGTAGCGGTCAAACCTTTAACATGATGATCGCGAGGGTGAACAGGGCCAAGGTCTCAATGAAGACCAGGCCGAGGATCATGGCCGCGCGGATAGCGCCGGCAGCTCCAGGATTGCGCGCCATGCCTTCACAAGCGGACGAAGCGACTCGGCTTTGCCCGAGCGCGCCGCCGAATGCGGCGAGAGCCATTCCGAAGGCTGCGGCAACGGCAAGAGTTCCCTTCCCGGATAGCGAACCTGTGTCTTGAGCAAACGCGGCCGGCGCGACGAGCATGACGGCCACGAGTAAAGCTAACAACATCACTGCTTTCTTCATAACTGCCTCCTGAGAAATATCCGCCAGTAGGTGGTTCCCGGATCTACGCCCTACAACCGGTCTCACGCTGAACGGCACCACGGAAAACCGAAAACGCCGCGGGAAGCAGGCCACCCCCAGAAGAAACTTCACCCCCAAGCGCGGGGTGCTGTGCTTCCAATCTTAGTGCTCCTCGGCAACGGCAAGGCCGAGATAAATCGCCGGGAGCACAGTGAAAACGTAGGCCTGGATGATGGAGACAAAGATGTGCAGGCCGATGAACGCAATGGGTATGAGGAGCGGGAAGATACCGATGACGACGCCAAGGATCGGGCTCTTGTCCCAGCCCCATTGGAACGGACCGATCAGGAGTCCGAGAAAGATCACGTAAATAAGGTCGCTGGCGAAAATATTGGCCCAGAGACGAACGGTAAGAGAAAGCACGCGCGCGGAAGTCGAGATGATTTCCACCGGAAACAACAGGGGAGCCAGCGCCCAATCCGCCGCGTGTCTGGGGGAGCCTGCAAAGGTCAGAAGATAACGGCTCGCACCGTGGTGGCGGAGTCCCTGCCAGTTGAAATACAGGAAGGTGAGAAGGGCGCAAGCAAGCGGCACAACCGCAAATGTCGTGGGGGAGGAAAACGCAGGAAAGATGCTGAGGAGGTTTGCCAGAAGAATGAAAATAGAAATCGTCCCGGTAAACGCGATGAACTTTTCCGCGCCGTGTCCAACGTTTTCCTCGAGAAGGTCTTTAATGCCAAAACCCATGGAGTTGGTAAGGAGCAATTCAGCGGCTTGCTGGAATCCACCGGGGCGCTCAACGGAAAGGCGGGAGCGAAGCAGGAGCGCGAGGACCGTGCCGAGAATAAGAACGATCAGCGACATCACCACGTATTCAGGGATAGGGTAGTCATAATCGGCTGGCTGAACGCGGAGCGCGTGCAATAACTGAAGGGCAAGGGGGCCCAGAAGATGATTCACCCAGTGGGTGAGTTGCTTTATGTGTTCTTCCATTTGTTAGTCCGCAGGATGCCAGATGCTGTGCACACTAACCACAAGCGTGGCCGCTCCCAGGGCACACAGACCAAAAACCATGCTTAAAACGGGAACGTTCAGTATTCTAAAAATAACATAGACCGCGAGTGCTATCAACCCATAGCGAAACAGCGCTTTGAAGTAGGTGACGACGGGAACTTTAGCTTTTTTCTGGCTAAACGGGCCAGTGGCAGCTTCTGTGAGGGCGTCAAGACCTTGCTTCAGCCAGCGGAAATTAAGCCAGGCGAGGACGGCGCCGATGAGGATTCCGGCACCCCAACGCCAGCCGTGGAAGTAGGCGACAGGGAGGGCAGCGAGTGCGCCGAGAATAAGGGTCCATTGCGAGATCCGGGATTCGGATTCCCGGTAGAAGGAAGCGTCAACGGCTGATTCAGGCATCACGATTGTTTCGAGAGACGCCGGAGCACATCGCGTAAACCACCAAAGAAACCAAGGAAGCCCAGCACCAGCATCAGGAAGGGCTTGGTGTGAAGCCAGCGATCCAGGAAGAAGCCGATGAGCCCGCCCACCAGAATCGCGGAGACAATCACAAAGGGCAATTCCATGGCCATGGCGAACTGACGGCTGTAGCCCGCCGCCTGCTCAACCTTGGGAGTGAGTTTCCCGTCCTTGGGATCGTTAGAGTCCAAAGGCATAACGCGCCAGTCGTGCGAACGGCTCAGGATACAACCCCGCAGCCAGAGTAACAAATAAGGCGGCACCGAGGGCGATGGCCTGGGCACTGGTCATGTGTGGTGCAGGGGCGTCGCCGGGTTTCTTCATCCAGGCGTGGACGACGACGCGGAAGTAATAGTAAAGCGCCGGAACGATATATAACGCGGCGAAGATAGCCAGGACCGGGTGATGAGTTTCGATCAGGGACTGGAAAATGAAATACTTGCCCAGGAACCCCGCCGTCGGGGGAATGCCGGCGAGGGAGAGCATGAAGATGAGAAGGAGAAGAGCGGCAGCCGGGCTGCGCTGGTAGAGGCCGTCGAGGTCTTCGAGATTGTCACCAATGAGGCCCCGCTGGCGCATCACGATGACCACAGCAAAGGCTCCGATGGTCATGAATCCGTAGGCAATGAGGTAGTACATGATGCCCGTGAGTCCAGTGGAATTGCCGGCGACGAGGCCCAGAAGAATGTAGCCCACATGGGAGATGGAGGAGTAAGCGAGGAGGCGCTTGATGTTGGTTTGCGTGAGCGCGGCGAGGTTGCCCCAAGTAAGCGAAGCGACCGCCACGCCCGCAATCAGGAAAGTCCAAGTGGCTTCGGAAGCGTAGAAAGTGGCGAGCATGAGGCGGAGGAGCAGGGCGAAGCTGGCGGTCTTCGAGGCTACGCTGACGTAGGCGGTGATGGGTGTGGGAGCACCTTCGTACACGTCCGGAGCCCACTGGTGGAACGGAACGGCGGCGATCTTGAAGAAGAGACCGGTGGCAACGGTAACGAATGCCAGGATGCCCAGCCAGTCCGTGAAGCCGTGGGCGGAAGTGTACTGGAGGCGGCGCTCGAGCATATCGCCAATCTGGATAATGTTAGTGGAGGCGCTGATGCCATAGAGGAGGGAAAAGCCGTAGGCAAGGATGCCAGTGCTGAAGGCACCGAGCAGCAAATACTTCATGGCGGCTTCGTTGGAACGTTTATTGGCGCGAAGGAATCCGGAGAGAACGTAGAAACTAAGGGCCATCGTCTCCAAACCGAGGAACATCACGATCAGGTCGATGCCGGAGGCCATGAACATCATGCCGATGCAGGCAAGCAGCAGCAAGGCATAATATTCGCCCTCTTGTTCACGTTCGAGGTCGAGGTAGCGGACGGACAGAAGAATGACCAGGGCCGTGGCGGCCAAAAAGAGCCCCGCGAAGACGATGAAGAATCCGTCCACGAGGACGGTGTCGTGGAAGCCAAGCAAGCCCGGAGGACCCATGGGGTCCGCGCGGAGGATGTTGAAGCGCTTGATCTGCATGTAGAGGCCGAGGCTGCTGGCAGCCACTCCGAGAAGGGCAAGCACGGCGTTGAAATGCTTTTCTTTCTTTTCGAGGAGGAAATCGAAGATGAGGATGCCGAGAGCGAAAAGGAGCAACTCCATCTCCGGCAGGATGACTAGGCCATCGCCGTGAATGTAATGGATGACGGGATCAAGGATGGAGTGCATCGGCGTGGCTTATTTGACCTCCAGACCGGCGGGTGCAGAAGGAGGAGCAGCAGGTTGGCTCTGCGGCAACGGTTGGGGCGATTGTGCAAATTGGCTGCGCGTGGGCTTGTAGAAGTCCGGGTTCACCTGGCGCACGATTTTCTCGACGGGATTGTTGATGTAGTTGAAGAAGGGCTTGGGATAGATACCGATCCAGAAGGCCAGCGCCACAAGAGGAATAAGAATGGCGTGCTCGCGGAGATTCATGTCCGGAAGAGTTTTGTTCACATCGTGAGTGACGGGGCCAAACATGGTTCGCTGGTAGAGCCACAGCAGATACGCGGCCCCAAGGACGATGCCGAGGGTGCCCCAGGCAGCCCAGGCTTTGTTGACGACGAAGACGCCCTGGAGGATGGTGAATTCCCCGATGAAGCCGTTGAGGAGCGGCATACCGAGGGAACTGAGGGTGATGATGAGATAGATGGCGGCAAAGTTGGGCATGGGCGTGGCGAGTCCACCGAACTCCGAGATGAGACGCGTATGGCGGCGCTCGTAGAGCACACCGACGATGAGGAAGAGCGCGCCGGTAGAGATGCCGTGATTGATCTGCTGGAGCACGCTGCCGGAAAGGCCGTTGGGAGTGAGAGCGAAGATCCCCAGGGTGCAGAAACCAAGGTGACTGACGGAGCTATAGGCGATCAAGCGCTTCATGTCTTTCTGCATCAGGCAGACAATGGCGCCGTAGATGATGCCGATCAGGGATAGAACAATGAGGATGTGAACAATTTTCGCGCGCGACACAGGGTCAGCGGGGAGCAGCGGCAAGGAGAAACGAATAAAACCATAGGTGCCCATTTTCAAGAGCACGCCAGCCAGGATGACGGAGCCGGCCGTGGGAGCTTCGGTGTGCGCGTCCGGCAGCCAGGTGTGGAACGGGAACATGGGGACTTTGATGGCAAAGGCAAAGAAGAAGCCCCAGAAGAGCCAGGCTTTCAGAGAATCCGGAAACTGTTGGGCGGCAGCGAGAAGCGTGGGGATATCGAAAGTGCCAACCGTGTGCGGCGGTAAGGTTTTTGCGTAATTGAAATACAGGGCCAGGATTCCCAGAAGCATCAAGACCGAACCGGTGAGAGTGTACAGGAAGAACTTGATGGCGGCGTAGAGACGGCGCTCGCTGCCCCAGACGCCGATGAGGAAATACATGGGCACGAGCATGACTTCCCAGAATACGTAAAAGAGGAAGAAGTCCAGGGACATGAACACGCCAAGCATGCCGGTCTGAAGGAGAAGAAGGAGAATGTAGTACTCCTTGGTGCGCGTCTGGATGGCGGACCAGGAGGAGAGAATGGCGATCATGCCGAGGATGGTGGTGAGCATGACCAGGAGGAAGCTAATGCCATCGAGACCGAGGGTGTATTTCGCGCCGATGGAGGGGATCCATTCCGCGGATTCCCGGAAGGTGTAGCCCTCGAAGCCCGCGGGGAAATAGAGAATAAGGGGGACGGAAACCGCAAAGCCGAGGACACCGAAGAGATTGCCGACGAGGCGGTGAAGAGATTGCGAGCCGCGCGGGATAAACATCAGGACCAGCGCGCCGATGAGCGGGGTGAAGAGAATCACGCTCAGTAGATGATTTGAAAAAAGACCCATGCGAATCGCCCTTTCAGCGCAGACTGCGCACTAAAACCTGCATGTGATGGCCGTAATACGCCAGCAAAATGACCAGCCCGATCAGAATCATCAAGGCGTAACTGGAAAACACGCCGGTCTGAATCATGCGTATGGGCTGGCTGAGAAAACGTGCGAACTTAGCGACGAAATTGACCAAGCCATCGACAACCCACTTGTCCCACCACATCGAAATACTGGAGAAAGCGCGCGCGAGCCAGCTAGCGCCATCGACGCCGAGACCGTCGATGACCTTGGCGTCGAAGAGACCAAACGCGACGCTGAGATCCTTGATGCGATTGACGAAGAGCGCGTCGTAGATTTCGTCCACGTAATACTTATGAACCAGAAGATTGTGGAGGCGCGGCCAGGAGGCGGCGATCTTCGTGTGGAGTTGGGGATTCTTGACGTAGAGCGAATGGGCCAGCCAAATGCCGAAAGCGGCGATGGTGACCGAAGCAATCATCAACAAGTATTCACCGATTGGCGCGTGGCGGGCCAATTCGACGGCAGCCGTCTCTGGGATCACGCTCTTCATGACGGGCTCCAGGAACCGGTCAAACTGGTTCACTCCGCCAAGAGAGCTGGGCCAGCCAATCCACCCGCCAACCAAGGAGAAAAAGGCGAGAATGGCGAGCGGCACGGTCATGCTCATCGGCGATTCGTGAATGTGTTCATCGAGCTCCCGCGGCACGCGAGAGAGGCCAAAGAAGGCAAGGAAGAGCAAGCGAAACATGTAGAAAGCCGTCAATCCGGCGGTGAGGAAGCCAACGATCCAGAGGGAGGGGTAGCGCTCGAAAACATGACCCAGAATTTCGTCCTTGCTGAAAAAACCAGCGAGTGGCGGGATTCCGGCGATGGCCAGGGTGGCAATCAGGAAGGGGCGCGAAGTGGCGGGAATGGTATTCCACAGGCCACCCATTTTGCGCAAATCCTGTTCGCCGGAAAGGGCGTGGATCACACTGCCGGCAGCGAGGAAGAGAAGAGCCTTGAAGAAGGCGTGGGTCATCAGATGGAAGATACCCGCGGAAAAGGCACCGACCCCGAGCGCGAGAAACATGTAGCCAAGCTGGCTGATGGTGGAATAGGCGAGAACTTTCTTGATGTCGTTCTGGGCGACGGCCATGGTAGCGGCGAAGACGGCGGTCAGCGCTCCGACGACGGCAACGACTTCCAATGCAATGGGAGCTAACTGGTAGATGGCGTTCATGCGAGCGACCATATAAACGCCCGCAGTGACCATGGTAGCCGCATGGATCAATGCGCTGACGGGAGTGGGGCCTTCCATGGCATCCGGGAGCCAGACATAGAGAGGAAGCTGAGCGGACTTGCCGGTGGCGCCGATGAACAGGAGTAGCGCGATGGCAGTGAGGACAGGTGCGCCGACGGCCAGGAGATTGTGATCGAGCATGGCTTTGAGCGTTTCGGCGATGCCGCTGAAGGCAGCCGGAGTGACGAGGCCCTGCGAGGTGAAGCGGATGGTGCCAAAAGTCGTGGCGATATAGAAAATTCCGAGGAGGAAGCCGGTGTCGCCAATGCGGTTGACGATGAAGGCTTTTTTGCCGGCGTCGGCCGCGGACTTCTTCAGGAAGTAGAAACCGATTAGGAGATAGCTGCACAAGCCCACACCTTCCCAGCCGACAAACAGAAGAAGAAGGTTGTTGGCGAGGACCAGGGTAAGCATGGAAAACATGAAGAGGTTCATGTAGCCGAAGAAGCGGTAGTAACCACCTTCATGGCCCATGTAGCCGATGGAGTAGACGTGGATAAGGAAACCAACTCCGGTGACGACGAGAATCATGACGCACGAGAGCGGGTCGAGAAGGTAGCCCCAATCCGCCATGAATGGGGTGAGAGCGCCGCCGGCAGGGATGGGACCAGGGGTGACCCACTCGAAAAGAATTACTTGAAAGACGCGATGGCTGGGGTCCAAGGAAAGCAGCGCGACAAAGGCGCCGACAGCGTGGACGAAGGAGAGAAAGACGCTGCCCACGCAGAAAAAGCTCACAGCGTCTTTTGGGAGAAGGCGACCGATGAAAAGCATAAGCGCCGCGGTGATGAGCGGAAATAGCGGTATGAGCCAGAGGTGGGCGAGGAAATAGTTGGGGGAGGTCATACGCAGGACCGCCTGGAAAAGCAGATCCCTCGCCCGCCGCGGCGGGCTCGGAAGGACAGTGTCGATTGCAAGCGCTCTACCATTTGAGGAGATCCATTTCGTCAGCGAGGACGGTTTCGCGGTTGCGGAAGAAGGCGATGATGATGCCGAGGCCGACGGCCGCTTCCGCGGCAGCGTCCGCGATGATGAATAGGGCGAAGACCTGTCCAGAAACATCGCCGAAGATGCGGGAGAAGAGAACAAGGTTGATGTTGACGGCGTTGAGAATGAGTTCGATGGACATCAGGACAACGATGACGTTGCGGCGAGTGATGACGCCGATGCAGCCGATGATGAAAAGGGCCAAGCTAAGGAAGAGATAGTGAGCCGGGGACATCATGGTTCGTCTGTCCTTTTCTTGTTCTTGGCCATCACCACGGCGCCAACCATGGCGACCAGCAGGAGCACGCTGGCGATTTCAAAGGGGAGCAGGTAGCTGCTGAAGAGGCTCCTGGCCAATTCCTCGGTATTCGGGGGAAGCTTATCGGCCGGCGCGCTGCCTTGGATGAACAGGCCACCACCG
>CAWFNI010000011.1:0-81814 GCA_963817085.1 Candidatus Acidiferrales bacterium | reverse complement strand
AACCGCCTTTTCATTTGTTCTTCATTCTCTTTTAATAATGAATGTCTATTATTCTCCACGTAGGGACATACCAAAAAAGGGGGATAAGCATGGAAGAGATCACGATGGACTCGTACCAAGAGCGGCATGGCAGTCCCGGTCAGGACTTCACCTCCCGATATGCAGTATATTCAGGTAAAGAGGCACGATGGCGGCATCTGTGCGTAGTCTGTGCCTTGAGAAAACATGATTTTGAGGAGAGAGCGCCTGACCCCGAATCTGAGGGTTGTGAAGCTGTGCCTCTGGCGAAAGCGTGGATAGATGGGCTTCCTTACAGGTCGGTCTACCACCTGACTTCGCGCGGTATCAGCTGCACAGATTGCGGCGAACGGGTCGTGATGACGTACGACCCTGAACTTGCGCTTTGAGGATCCGCGTGCTCTCTACGCACCGTGAAAAACGTTTTCAGTTTGTTATAACCATAAGGAGGTTGTCGTCATGGATAGCGCGCATTCACGTACATCGATACGAATCAGCCGAAACAGCTCGGAAGTCGTTTCATTTTTCGATGCATACGAGAAACCATCCAGATGTGCGAAGATTGAGAACCTCCACAGGATTATCACAGCATCGCTCCACCGTCTCGCACCCTGGCTGAGATTTCTTCTGCCGCGGCCCGGAATGGATCGCGTAGATTCCGTTCAGGACCGGGACCCTTACCTTGAAAGTTTACTGATAACGCTTCAAACCCTGAAATAAGGGTCGAGAGTCAAGCTAAGAGTCAGACGCAGATTAGTCCCTGCTCAGTGCACTTCTGCAAGAGCCATTCCCGCCTCAAAGACTTTTTCCAAAAGCTGATACTTCCGGAGATTGCCGAACAAGCGCTGCCACTATATATTATTAGGCATGGCAGCCCCCTATAAGGAAGACGGCTTTCGATATAATGAAGAACAGCTCCGATCGCTGAGGAGGATGAAGGTCTTTGCTACCGGCCTTCTTGGCGTGATGGCTGCGGGCTATGTAACGTCGCGCGTATTGGTACATCGGTTTCCTGCTCTTGCGGTCGTGACGGCTTTCACCGAAGCTGCCATGGTCGGCGCTCTGGCGGATTGGTTCGCCGTGGTCGCCTTATTCCGTCACCCTCTTAACATACCGATCCCGAAGACTGCCGTGATCCCGCGCAACAAGGACCGAATCGGCGACGCCCTGGCACGCTTTCTGAGAGAGCATTTTCTTTCACGGGAGGTGCTCGAAAAGAAACTCGCCTCCGTTGACCTCGTGGGAGCGTTGGCCACCTGGCTTTCACAAAAGAAGAATGCTGCCCGGCTCGCGAACGCATTCGGCGATCATCTGCCGGCTGTCCTTGACAGATTCCGCGATCAGGATCTTCAGGCTTTCGTCCAGGGAGAGGTTGTCGACCTGCTCGAAAAGATACGGTTTGCGCCCGTGATAGCCACTGCTCTGAGACCATTAACCGAGGGAAACATGCATCAGGAGCTTCTTACCGAGCTTCTCGGTTTCGCGTCGCACCTCCTGAGCGACAACAAAGAAAACATCAGAGAGATTACCCGAAAGGAGAGCCCGCGGTATATTCCCGACTTCATCGATGAGAAGATCTACAACCTGATCGCGGGTAAAGCGGAAGAGATACTGATGAAGGTGCAGTTCGATCCCGCTCACAAGGCCCGTGCACGGTTAAGTGAGGCGCTCAACCGATTCCTGGACAGGGTCGAACACTCCGACGAATTCAGCCGGAAAGCAGAGACACTGAAGACGGAGTTCCTTCAGCATCCAAAGGTGAAAGAGTATCTGGGTACGTTCTGGGAGGGTATCAAGGGACGACTCGTTACCAACCTCGCAGACCCGGATTCTACCACCAGGCAACAGATCGCACGCAGCCTTCATGAGCTTGGCAAAGCCCTCAAGAGGGATAAGGCGCTTGAGGAGAAGATGAATCAATGGATGCGAATATGGGTTGTAACCGCCATCAGCGACAACCGCGACCTGTTGGTCGGATTCGTCTCCGAAACTTTCAGAAAGTGGGACCCGATCGCTACAAGCAGGCGCATTGAGCTGAGCGTCGGCAAAGATTTGCAATGGATCAGGATTAACGGCACGGTCATCGGCGGGCTGGTCGGCCTCTTGATATATTTCGCAACCAGGTTCTTCGGAAATGGATTTTAAGACGGCCACCCCGTTTTTGAGGTGAGTAATGAAAAAAGAAAGAGAACTGCTTGACTCATCCATGATATGTATTACAGTTATGTTAACGCGATGTTGCAGTTGTGTTACAATGAAGGCTGCGAGCGACACTCATGAGGCCGGTGCTAGTCTGGCTTTTTTTTCGTATCTTTGACGTTAACCGAAGCATCCCGGTACTCAACCTGCCACTTTAGCCCTATCGGACAGGCAACAACAGCCCATAGAAACAGAGGTGGGTAATTAAAGACCGGGCCAAAGTCATTTTGAAAGGTGGTAGAATGTCCTGAAAGGCATTAACTTGATTTCAGATTCCCTTGAAATTTTGAGTTGAAAGGAGGAAACAGGCGATGGCGCTTTTTGACAAAGGTAACATCTTGACCGGATTGGCGATAGGCATAGGTTCGGCGATTCTCGGACCACTTGTAATTCCTCCCCTGGCGGGAATAGCCAAGCCGCTCGCAAAAGCGGCGATCAAAGGAGGACTTGTTCTCTACGACAGAAGCAAGGAAACTATCGCCGAGGTGTACGAAATGGTGGATGACCTTGTCGCCGAGGCCAAGGCGGAAGCCGAGGAGGAGGTGGCTGCGGCTGCAGGTGCGGCAGCTGGTACGGCGCATAAGGCGAGAGGGAAGACTAAGAAATGATACCAGAAGCCCGAATTATGCACCGGATGGCCCGGCGACTGCGGGTAAAGATTCCGGCAAAGAAGGGAGATGCTCTCTATTTTGAGACCGCGGAACAGATCTTCAAAGGCTGCGCTCCTGTTGAGGAAGTCTCGACCAATCCGGTTACGGCGAGCATGCTCATCCAGTTCAAAGGAGACGCGGAAGCGATCCTTGCTTTCGCCGAAAGCAAACAGCTCTTCGCGGTCGTTGAGCAGATAGAGCAGAGCACAGACTTCCACAAAACCGTCAAGGAAAGCTTCAACTCGATTGATCAACAGGTAAAGCATTGGACACAGGGTTCGGTCAATCTGGGCGGCCTTGCGTTTGTGGCGCTAGTCGGCACAGGGGTTTACCAGATTGTTAGAGGAAATTTTACCAACATACCGTGGTACTCGGCTTTCTGGTATGCGCTCGGTATTTTCTCCAAGTCCGCGGACACGAAGGAAACCCCGGCAGTAAACGGAGAATAACAAGATCAGGAGATTGGCCAAAGGCATGATTAGCCGCATAGAGCGGTCAGGCGATGTGTTTTCGAAACACACCGGCTCTTGAGCATTGAGAGGTGCGAGCTTAGCGCACAAGGAGGAGAATGGCCATGGCAGAGAAAAGCAGACACGACATCAAGGAAAAGGCCGCTAAGGCGGGCCAGGGACTGGGTAGAGCAGGCGCTTCAGTCAAGGAGGGCGTGGTTAGCAGCCTCAAGGGTATTAACGAGATTGAAGCAGAGATCGTCACTATCGTTCGAAACACGGTCTCGAGCGCGCTCGGGATGACCGGAGACGTTGCCAAGCAGAGTATGGCGATCACCAAGGATGTGATAAAAGGCGCCATCTCGGCCTCGGAAGAGGTCGGCACAGGTCTGATCCTCAGCACCAAGAGCGTCGCTAAAGGCATCATTATGGGTGTTGGTGATGTCGGCGGAGATGTGATGGGCATCGCCGGCCAAACGGTCAAGGGAGCGGTCAAGGGAGCGTCCGAGGTCGGCGCCGACGTGTCCCTTGTAGCCCGTCGCGCAGTTGACGGTGTGCTCGAAGCAACAAAAGAGATCGGCGGTAACGTCGAGGAGACGGCCAAAGTAGCCGTAGGCGGCGCTGTTGAAGCAGCCGGCGCGATTGGCACGACTGCGCTGAAAGCCGTCAGGGAGATGCTGATGGGCGTGGTCGAGGGCGTAAAAGACGTAGCGTCCTCCGCAGTTCCCAGGGCCGGGAAGACGGCAGCCAGGGAAGCCGGTGGACCGCCCCAGAAGCCCATGAGAGCGTCCCCGTCTCCCTCTCACAAAAGCAAGAAAAGATAGAGGGAATAACGAGCCTTGGTCCATCCGATACATGCAACGGTAAGAGGAAGGACGAGGTACAAGGTCGAGGGACTTCGAGGCTCTGAAGCCCTGAAGGGGGCCATCGAGTCGGAACTCGCCGGAAAAAACGGCGTGCGCGGGGTTTCGGCAAGTGTGTTCACCGGCAATGTGCTCGTCCTCCACAATTCTGACCAAAGTTTCTCCAGCATAGCCGAAGTAATCGCAGAGATTGCCACGGAACACAATAAGAACGGCAACGCGCGAAAAAGCGCGCGCGTGCTCCCTTTCAAGCCCCGGGAAGGCACTGATACAGGAGCGGCGGCGAAACCGCAACCTGCGAAAACGCGTGCCAAACGCCGTCCTCCATCTTCACGCGCTTTGCGCAAACAGATCATCAGCGCGGAAGTCCAGCCCAGTGAGCCCTGGCATCTGCGCGATGCCACGTCCGTGATGGAAGCGATGGAGGTCGATGCATGGCACGGCATGACCTCTGCCGCCCATGCAGAGCGAATGAAGAAGTTCGGCCCCAACATCCTTCCGGAGTCAGTGCCCAAATCCGGGCTCTCTATCTTTTTCGATCAGCTAAAGAGTCTCCCTGTCGCTCTTCTGGGCGCAGCAGCGGTCGTTTCTATTGCTACGGGCGGTCTTGCCGATGCTGCCGTTATTATGGCAGTGGTCGGCATTAACGCGGCCATAGGCTACGCTACCGAAAGCGGCACAGAGAAAACGATACGCTCCCTGAAGAACCTGGTCAGCCCTTCCGCTCTGGTCGTTCGTGATGGTAAGTCCGCGCAGGTTCCCGCCGAAGACGTTGTCGTCGGCGACCTCCTGATACTGAGGCCCGGAAGCTATGTCTCTGCCGATGCACGCTTGTGTGAAGTGCAACACCTCAGCGTTGATGAATCGGCATTGACGGGAGAGAGTATGCCGGTCGTCAAGACGGCCCACACCCTGAATGAGGAGGAGCTTCCTCTTGCCGACCGTACGAATATGGTCTACAAAGGAACGATGGTGACAGGAGGCCAGGGAAAGGCAGTCGTGGTCGCAACAGGCCAATTCACCGAGCTTGGACTGATACAGCGTTTGGCAGGTGAGGCCGAAGCACCGAAGACGCCGATGGAGCAGCAGCTTGATCGCATGGGCTCACAGCTCGCCATGTTAAGCGGCGCAGTCTGCGGCGGGGTATTCGTGATAGGGCTCCTGCGCGGCCACGGATTCTTGCAGATGCTCAAATCCTCAATATCGCTGGCTGTAGCCGCTGTGCCGGAAGGCTTGCCGGCCGTTGCTACGACAACGCTGGCCCTCGGCATTCGTAATATGCGAAAACAGAATGTGCTGATCCGTCGCATGGAAGCGGTGGAGACGCTCGGCTCGGTGCAGACGATCTGTCTTGACAAGACGGGCACAATCACCCTGAACCGTATGTCGGTGACCGAGGTTTATTCCGGTATGAGCCGGATGGCAGTCTCCGACGGGAAGTTCATGGCCGAAGGTGTCTATCTGAATCCCTACTCGCAGGAAGAGCTGCTGAGGTTGATTCATGTATGCGCTCTTTGTAACGAGAGCGAAGTGTTCGGGGAGAACGGCAACTTCGCGGTCACCGGTAGCGCTACCGAAAATGCCCTGATTTACATGGCGCTTGCCGCGGGCGTCGACATCCGGCAGCTCCGGAATGACTATCCTCTTCTAAGCGTGACTCATCGCTCCGAAACGCGCAATATCATGCTCACCGAGCACCGCCCGCCGCGCTCAGCGGGAAAACTGCTTGCGGTGAAAGGGGCGCCGAGAGAGGTTCTCGCGATCTGCGCCAATTACATGGACAAGGGGCTTAAGCTGGAACTCGACGAAGAGAGTCGCGGCGCCATAAAGGCGGCCAATGAGCGCATGGCCGGGGCGTCTTTGAGAGTGCTCGGCGTTGCCTTTGCCCTCGTTGACGAAAGCGTGGAGCCGAAGCTCGACGATGAGTTTACGAACGGTCATTTTATCTGGCTTGGGATAGTCGGCATGACGGACCCGGTGCGCCCGGGCGTAAAAAAACTCGTACAGGACTTCCACCATGCCGGAATCGACACGGTAATGATCACGGGCGACCAGAGTCCTACTGCGTACGCAATCGGCAAGGAACTGCAACTTTCCAGTAAAGAAGATATAGAGATTCTTGATTCACGCAATCTCTCCGATATACCGCCCGACGTCCTGCGAACGCTGTGCGAGAGAGTGAACGTCTTCTCGAGGGTGAGCCCTGCTCACAAGCTACAGATCGTGCAGGCCCTGCAGAGCACCGGCAGGATTGTTGCCATGACCGGGGACGGCATCAACGATGGTCCGGCTCTTAAGGCGGCAGCCATCGGCGTAGCCATGGGGCACACGGGAACCGACGTGGCCAGAGAGGTGGCGGATGTGGTGCTTGAGGATGACAATCTGCAGACGATGATCGTTGCCGTCAGTCAAGGTAGAACGATTTACAACAACATCAGGAAGACCATACACTTCCTGCTTTCCACCAATATGAGCGAGATCATGGTTATGTTCGGCGGCATTGCAACCGGACTGGGGGAGCCGCTTACAGCCATGCAACTTCTCTGGATCAACCTGGTATCCGACATCTTCCCGGGATTGGCGCTCGCGCTTGAGCCGGCCGAACCGGACGTGTTGAGCAGGCCGCCCCGCGATCCATCGGAGGAGATATTGAGTAAAGCGACATTCAAGCGCATGCTCTTCGAATCATCGGTCCTGTCCGCGAGCTCTTTCGGCGCATATGGATACGGTATGATGCGTTACGGGAGAGGCCCGCAGGCAGGCACAATGGCTTTCTTGAGCCTCACCATGGCCCAGCTTCTGCACGCGCTGAGCTGCCGGTCCGAGACCCATAGTATGTTCGACCGCGAGAAGCTTCCGCCGAACCGCTATCTGACCATGGCCCTCGGCGGCACCTTTGCCCTCCAGGCTGTTGCCATGCTCGTGCCGCCGCTCCGGACGCTGCTTGGCATTTCCCGCATAGGCATAATCGATAGCTCAGTCGTGGCTGCAAGTGCGCTTCTCCCCCTTGCTGTCAACGAAGCTACCAAGAAACGAGGCACAAAATGAAGAAAGACTTCATGTTCACCTCCGAATCTGTAACGGAAGGGCATCCGGACAAGCTTTGTGACATCATCGCGGATGCCTTCGTAGATCAGTTCCTCAAGTACGACCCGCTTTCAAGAGTGACCGCGGAGTGCGCAGTCTCGACATCGATCGTCTTTATCGCGGCTCGCTTCGATTCAACAGTCTCAGTCGATTTTCCGTATATCGCGCGAGAAGTCATTGCTCAGGTCGGCTACAATCAGCCTGCCTTCAATGCCAAGACGTGCAGCATCGTGACGAGCTTGAGCGAGCTGCCTCCGGACGAGCAGAGTTGTTTCGATGAGAGGACAATCTCCGACAAGGAGATGGATAAAATACCGGTACGCAACCAGGCCACGGTCTTCGGCTTCGCCTGTAACCAGACTCCTGCTTTCATGCCTCTTCCGATCTGGCTGGCCCACAAATTGGCGCGAAGGCTCACGTCGGTTCGCTTACAAAAACAGCTCTCCTACCTGATGCCTGATGGGTGGACCCAGGTAGGTGTCGAGTATCAGGATCGCATACCACGCCGCATTCACAGCATTACGATCATAGCCTGTCAGGAGCGGGGAGAGGAGCCAAGCCTCAAACAACTTACAGAGGAGATTCGTGAGAATGTTATTCGTCCCGCCTTTGTTGACGAGCCGGTTGCGCCTGACCGCCGCACGGCCATCTACATCAACCCCTACGGGCCTTTGGTCCAGGGCGGGCCGTCGGTCCACTCGGGATTGACCGGAAGAAAGAACGCGATTGACACGTATGGTGAATACTCGCGTCACAGCGGCGCGGCGCTGAGCGGCAAAGACCCTCTTCGTATAGACAGGACAGGCGCTTATGCTTCCAGGTACGCAGCGAAAAACGTCGTTGCTGCAGGTCTCGCCGAAGAATGCGAAGTGTTACTCAGTTATTCGATCGGCCAGGCGAGGCCGGTAAGCATACAGGTAGAAACTTTCGGTACAGGCAGGATCCCGGACACCGAAATTGCAGAAAGAATCACAAGCCAGATGGATTTCAGGCCGGCTGCGATCATCAAACAGTTCAGCCTGCGCCGTCTGCCCTCCAGCGTCAAAGGCGGCTTTTATCGGAAGCTTGCTGCTTATGGCCATGTGGGGAGAATGGACATCGGTCTGCCATGGGAAGTAACGGACAAGGCACAGGCGCTCAAGGCAGGGTAGAGCCAGTTGAATAGCGATCAGCCGTACTCTTAAATAAACATACTCACAAGTGATAAGAACTTTGATGCTGCGTTGTGAATGTACTGGTCATTTGTTGTGGCTTTGGACGGATCGAAATAGCCGTTGCCATGAAGCGCATAAACAATATCATCCCTATGTACCTGTTCGGGATCGTAGTTGATGAGCAGGCTGCCGGTGGTGAGATTGACGTCGACATTGTCTACGCCGTCAATCCCTTTGAGCAAAGAAAGGACCTCGTCGGCAACGCGCTTTTTCCCCTTGACAGCAGGGCTTTTGACTCTTAATCTACCGGGAACATGATGTAGGTAATAACTCATTCTTTGTCGTTCCTCCTCATGTTTGGCTCTTGCGGCACCAAGATCCGCGAGAAACTGCGGCAAACGGGATATGTAGAACACCTGAAGGTTGTCTTCTTTCCGGCTCTCCTGTACAGGTGCATGGGTGCGCCACAGGTCGGGCAAAGAGGGCGCTTATCGGGAAAGTGGCGCTCTGAGCCCGGTATAAACTGTCGTCCGCACATGAGACAGATAAAACGCTGCTTACCACGGCCGGTTCTGCCATATCTGTACACTGCGCTGGATCCGCACTCGGGGCAAAGAGCTTTCGATGCATCGGCCATTGTATGCGGTCCCCCAGGATTATCGCGGTATCCCGCACGTTCGATGGAGAACTCATGGTAGCAAGTTTACCGGCAAGCTGTTAACATACTATTAGCGTAAAGTTAAGATTTGGTGAATTTTTCAGGGAAGATCACTCTTTTTGGCGTGGCAATTGCACTCACAATCCTGGACGAATTTGTGAAAGATGTGATAAAGTGGAAGGAAGGTGATCATGCATTATTACATCCACGATATTCCGGGCAGACTGAGGATTGAAAGTCCTGTGCTGAAAGATAATGAAACAAACGCTCGCAAGTTCGAAACGTTCGTAAAAGCTATACACGGTGTTACCTCAGTCGAATTGAAGGTCGACATCGGCAGCGCAATTATCCATTACGACCGCGCGCTCATCGACCATACCAGGCTTATCGGGTTGCTGGATAAGAGCGGCTATTTCGATCATCTCCAAGCGAAAACCCTGGATGAGTGTATTAAAGAAGGCGTGGAGAAAGTTGCCGACGTTGCGCTCAACGCTGCAGTCGGCGGCATAGACGAATAGCCCTCCATTTTGGAATAGCCCTCCTTTTCGCTATCAATATTTAACATAAATCTAATTGACTCTTAACACGAGCGTGTTACTTTTGGCTCAGACAGGGCGCGAATGCGCCGAAAAGTGCCAGCTGACGGGAGTAAGTTGCAGAAGCGGAGCGTAATTTGTCAGCTATTGAAGGGTCATTGAGCACATTGTTTCAAAGTTCGACGGTGAGAGCCAACCGGTGACCCAAAGCCCTCCATCGCTTCAAAGCATTATGGAGATGCTGAGGATCACGAAAGGCCGTATTCGCGACGTATCGTCTCTCCTGCCCTTCTCATGCGGCGACGTCACCGCAGGGACAGAGACGGAATTGCAGGCTGCGGTAATTGGAAAGCGATCCGACGTAGATCTGCCTCTGACGATCGAGCAATCAAATTATTTTCACAATATCGTACGGCGTGCCGCTACAGGCGATGCATCCCGAAGGACCATCGAGCGGCTTGAACGGCTGCTCTCCGGAAACACGGAGCAGGTTTGGGAAAACAGCTGGGTCCGCCTGCCCATATCAGTCCTGTCCCCTTTTGCCCAAGAAATATTAGGCCGTGATCTTTTGGCGGACAGGTCTCGCCCGACCGGCCTTCGTAGATCGGACGTGGACAAATTCACCTACAAGCAGAACGGAGAGCAATGGCTGCGCATTCCCGTAAGCTACCTCATCAAGATCGCCCTGGCAGATGCAGTCACTTCCACGAAAGGGGTGCCGAAAGTGATTCGGGATACCGGTTTCCGGCTCCTCAACCATTTTCTGAGCGACAACACCTCTCCTGAGACGTTTTCCTTTCAGGTCGTGCTTCTGAGTCCCAACGAGCGAATGGGAAAGGCGATTGCGCGGGAAACCTCCAAGAGATTTCTCCTCACGCAGCTTCTTGTGATGTATGCCAATCAAAAGTTTCTCCTGCGTACATCGGGACAGAAAGCCGTCGTCTATTTTTCCCCTCATCCTCCAACGCGCCAGAAGAGGCTGAACGACTGCATATCCGATTCCTTTTATCGGGAGCTTTTCATGAGCCCCTGCCTTTCGGGTTGGGACAAAGGAGAGGAGAAACAGGAGTATATGCATCTGTGTCCGGGGCTTTAATGCCGCGGCCAATGGCCACGATCAGCGGCGCCTGGGTCAGGTCCACCGCGGACTTCGCTTCCTTGAAAAGTTCCAACGGCTTGGTGCGAATGTCTTCGGCCCTCAACTCTACTTTCGCCGCATTCACTGGAGCTTTGCCACTCGGATGCGCCGCCAACAGGTCCGCGCGAAAAGCCCCCGCCTGAAACGACGCGAACCATGGTGCGGCACCCGTGAAGGTCACGTCCGCCGCCGTCTTGCCTTGAAACATCTGGCGGACAAACACGAGCTTGCCGCTTTCATTTCGGAAGCCAATGCAGTCGCCCACCATGCCCTTGCCCAGCATTGCCGCCAACTTGGGGGCGAAATCGCGGACCTGGTAGGTGTGGGGGAACAAGACCAAATCCGGCTTCGCCGACACAATGACCTGCTTCAGCGCCGTGCAATACCCGTCCGGCGTGTAGTTCTCCAACAATTCGTGCTCGACGGCCAACACCTCGGCCACATCCTTTGTGGCTAACTCTTCCGCCAAACCTGCCACGCTCTTGCCGAGAACCACGGCACTGACAGTGCCCGATGCAGCAGTGGCAATCTGCTGTGCCGCCACCAGGGTTTCGAAACTCGCGTTATTCCACTTCCCTTGCCTCTGTTCCGTAATCAGGAGGATTTTCATGGTCAGATCACCCGCGCTTCGAACTTGAGTTTTTCGACCAGCTTTGCGGCTGCTTCCTTCGGCGTCCCGGTCAAGAACTCCGTTTTCTTCGTTTTCTTTGGAACGTAGATTTTCTCGATCGTCTGTGTCGGTTCGATGGTTACGCCGAGCGATTCCCGCGTGGCTGCGAAAATTTCCTTTTTCTTTGCCGCCATTATGCCCTTCAACGTGGCGTAGCGAACTTTATTGATTCCGGACTGTATGGAGAGGACCGCAGGAAGCGGGCACTCAATCCACTGGAACCATCCCGCTTCGAGCTCACGTTTCAGCTTCATTTTCCCATCCTGGACCTCGATCTGCATGATGATGGTGGCGTGAGGCAGGTTCAGCAGCCCTGCCAGCAGCACGCCCGTTTGTCCGAAGCCGTGGTCTTCGCTCTGCAGGCCAGTCAACACGAGATCGCACTTTTCTTTTGCAATTGCCGCGGCCAGCACCCTGGCAGTGCCGAGCGGATCCAGTTGCGCAAAATGCTCGTCCGCGATGTGAATGCCGCGGTCCGCGCCCTTCGCCAGCGCTTCTTTGATGGTCTGTTTCACGCGCTCCGGGCCGAGCGAGAGCACGATCACCTCGCCGCCATGCTTCTCCTTTAGGCGCAAAGCCTCCTCGAGCGCATAGCTGTCCGGCTCGTTCATCTCAAAACCAATGTCCGATTCCTTGATCCAGTTTCCGGCAATCGCCAGCGGCGCATCTTTCGCCGGCACCTGCTTGATGCACACAATTATGTTCACGGGAGTTTCCTTCCATCGGGGCTACTCAGAGGGAAAAACGTCATTCTGATCGGAGCGAAAGAGCTCAAGTATGGATACGCCCGGATCATCCATTCCGTTGAGGCTCTTCGGCCCGGCCAAAAACCCGAGCCTCAGAATAATAACCAAGAAAATCGGGGCGGGCGCGGCGGACTAATTGCCGGTCCAGCGCTTGAAAATCAGGGCCGCGTTGGTTCCACCAAAACCAAAGGAATTCGAGAGCGCGTAATCGACATTCGCTTTCCGAGCCACATTCGGCACGTAGTCGAGGTCGCATTCCGGATCGGGGACCTCATGGTTGATGGTGGGCGGCAAAATCTGGTCGCGCAGGGCAAGCACGCTAATGCCTGCCTCCAATCCACCCGCGCCACCAAGGAGGTGCCCGGTCATGGATTTGGTGGAGCTGACCGGCAGCTTCTTGCTGGTGGCACGTTCACCAAAGAGGCGCTTCATGGCCCTGGTTTCAATCAGATCACCAAGCGGCGTAGAAGTTCCGTGTGCGTTCACGTAGCCAATGTCTTCCGGTGTCAGCTTGGCATCTTTCAACGCTGCCTTCATGACCCGGAAGGCGCCATCGCCATTCTCCGCAGGCTGGGTGATGTGATACGCGTCGCCGCTCATTCCATAGCCGACAATCTCCGCGAAAATCGGCGCATTGCGCTTCTGGGCGTGTTCGAGCGATTCCAGAACCAGAATCCCCGCGCCTTCCCCGACCACGAACCCGTCGCGCGACGCGTCAAACGGCCGGCTGGCAATCTCCGGATGATCATTGCGTGTGGAGAGGGCGCGCATCGAGGCGAACCCCCCAATGCCCATGGGCGTGATGGTGGCTTCCGTTCCCCCGCAGATCATCATCTCCGCGGCGCCGCGCTCGATGATCTTAAAGGAATCGCCGATGGAATGCGCGGAGGCGGAACAAGCGGTCGCCGTCGCCGAATTCGGGCCACGTGCGCCATAGCGAATCGAGATGTGACCGGATGCAAGATTCACAATCGCCGATGGAATGAAGAACGGGGAGATTTTCCCCGGACCGCCCTGCATCAGCTTGATGTGCTCGCGCTCGATGATGTCGAATCCACCGATACCGGAGGCCACATACACGCCGACTTCATCCAGATCGGACTGTTCTGGCTTCCACTCCGCCATTTTCACGGCATAGTCGGCGGAAGCCAGGGCCAGCTGGATGAACCGGCCCATTTTTTTCAGTTCCTTTTTCTCGATCCACAGGAACGGGTCGAAGTTCTTCACTTCGCCCGCGATCTGGCAGTCAAAATCCGTGGTATCAAAATGCGTGATGCGGCTGACGCCACTACGCCCCGCGACGAGGTTCTTCCAACTCTCCTCTGTCCCGATGCCTAGCGCACAAACCAAGCCAACACCCGTTACGACGACCCGGCGAGTCAAAGCTCTTGCTCCTTCATGCAGGGATCTTCCAGCGGCTTACTTGCCCTTCGAGTGCTTGTCAATGTACTCGATGGCATCCTTCACCGTCGTCATCTTCTCGGCGTCCTCGTCCGGCACTTCAATGCCAAACGCCTCTTCGAACGCCATTACCAATTCCACCTGGTCGAGCGAATCCGCGCCTAAGTCGTCCACGAACGACGCGGTGGGTGTGACTTCGGCTTCATCCACACCGAGCTGCTCGACGATAATCTGCTTTACGCGTTCTTCCACGCTAGCCATTCCGGTTCCTCCGCGACCTGTCGTCGCCTTTCTATTCAAACTACGCTGCACCGTAACCCGGCTTCGCAGCCGGTCTACAATCCCTTTTGCCCTTGCATGGGTAACCTGCCAAGTCTACTTACCCCGCGCACCAAGGTCAACTTTACGCTGTTCATTTCTTGGCGGCGCTGTTTGCTACTTTGAAGTCTTGAGCGAAATCAGCCACCTTCGCCCTGAGCGGTTCAAGAATCAGATCCATCCGGTTTGTCCCGGTTATCCCGAAAGCACCGGTCATCCAAGTCTGTGCTGGAAACGTGCCTTCCTCGGGTAAACGAACAAGCCGTGCTTCCTGCAACAGAGAAACATTGACAGAATACAAGTAAGCGTCGTCCGAGTACTTTACGATGTCAATGGTCACAACAAGATTCGCCGAACCCTCGGCCGGCTGCGGTTCAGTGTAAATCCCGATTCCCGCATCACGGAGAGCCTTTTCAGCCGCTTTCTGTACTTGCGCAGTCGACAGACCTCCAACCTCAACCTCCTTGGCTACAGGAGCGATATAGAGAAAAACTCCGTGAAGACCTTGCAAAGACTGCCGCGGCCGAGTTTGTGAATGGGAACTCACTGCTCCCAAAGCCATTGCGAGAATGAACAGGGCGAACTTTCTGGTCATTTTTCACACCACCGGAAATCTTCAAAATCAAACCTGCATCTGAAAAACAGAACGCGCTACGCCAAATACAGACCGCCATTCACGTCGAGAACATGGCCAGTGATGTAGCCTGCCTCATCGCTAGCCAGAAACACAATCGCCGCTGCTACATCGCGACCAGTCCCCATGCGGCCCAACGGGATTCGCCCCTTCAACTCTTCCTTCACCTTGTCCGACAGCACGTCCGTCATGGGCGTCTCGATGAAGCCGGGCGCCACGGCGTTCACCGTCACATTGCGCGAAGCAATTTCGATCGCAATTGCTTTGGTCAGCCCGATCAAGCCCGCCTTGGCGGCTACATAATTCGCTTGCCCGGCATTCCCCATCTCCGCCACCACCGATGCAATGTTGATAATCCGTCCCGAGCGGGCCCGCATCATCGTGGCCAGTGCCTGCTGGCTGCAGAGATGCGCTCCGGTCAGATTTGTCCGGATCACCGCATCCCAGTCGTCCAGCTTCATGCGCATGGCCAAGCCGTCGCGCGTGATTGCCGCATTGTTGACCAGGATGTCCAGCTTTCCGAACTTCTCCAGGACGGCTTTGAAACCCGCCTTGATCTGTTCCGCGTCCGCCACATCCATCTTCACCGCGAACGCTTCCCCGCCCTTTGCCGCAATCTCCTGCGCCAACGCCGCGAGTTTCTCCTCATTGCGGGCCGCCACCGCCACTCTCGCGCCCGCCTCCGCCAGAGCAAGCGCGGTTTCGCGCCCAATCCCCTGGGATGCACCGGTCACGAGCGCCACTTTTTCTTTAAGGCTAAACATATTCTGCTTCCACTGTAGCTCGCCCCTTCAGGGGTGAGGTGGTTCTCCCCACAAAGCAATCCTGCCCGTTCACCAGAAACCCTCAGGTCGGAAGACCTGAGCGATCAGACTACGCGGCGTCGGACTTGGCTCCGGTAATCTTCTCAAGAGTCCCTTGCAGGCTTTTCTCGTCTTCTACGTTCAGCGTGGTCACGGAGCGCTCGATCTGCCTCATCAGGCCGGTAAGCACTTTCCCGGGCCCCACTTCCAGGAAAATTTTGACGCCTTCGTCCAGAAGCATGCGCATGGACTCTTCCCAACGCACCGGCATGGAAACTTGGCGCACCAGAGCGCTGCGCGCTTCCTCGCCCTTGCGAATGGAGTCCGCATCGACGTTGGTCACCAGCGGCATCTGCAAATCCGCAAATTGAGCGGCGTCTAAGTCCTTCTCCAGCTTTTGCTGGGCCGGCATCATGAGAGCCGAATGGAATGGCGCCGAGACGGACAACACCACCGCGCGCTTGGCGCCGGATTGCGAGGCAATCTCCACCGCTCGCTTCACCGCGCCCGCATGCCCGGAAATTACTGTCTGCTCCGGCGAATTCAGATTAGCCGGGGAGCAGATCTCGCCCACCGCGGCGCGTTTGCATACATCCAGCACGACTGCCGGTGACAAGCCCATGATTGCGGCCATGCTACCTTGCCCCGAAGGAACCGCATCCTGCATGTACGTTCCGCGCTTCCTCACCAACTTCACGGCCTCTCCAAACTTGATCGAGCCGGCCGCCACCAGCGCCGAATACTCTCCCAGGCTATGCCCGGCGACGAAATCCGCCGTGATTCCTTTGTCCGCCAGCACGCGGAAAGCCGCCACGGAGACCGTCAAGATCGCCGGCTGGGTGTTGGCCGTGAGCTTCAGCTCCTCTTCCGTGCCCTCAAAGCACATTTTGGAGATGGAGAAGCCCAACGCCTTGTCTGCCTCGTCAAATACCGCGCGTGCCGCTGGGTATTTATCGGCGAGTTCCCTGCCCATCCCGGGATACTGCGACGCCTGCCCGGGAAACACAAATGCTACTTTGCCCATAACTGACTCCTCTCTCCGGGCCTCACGCCCTCGCGTTGGTCAGGGAGAGCTCCTGTTCAATTTTCTCGTTCACACGCGCCCGCGCAAGAGCTGCGGCCACGCGTATCGCGTTTTTCATGGCATTGGCGTTCGACTTGCCGTGTGAAATCACGCACACGCCGCGGACCCCCAACAGCGGCGCGCCGCCGTATTCCGAGTAGTCCATCGTCCGCTTGATGCCCTTAAACGCTCCCTTGGATAACATGTAGCCCACCTGCGATGCCAATGACCCCTTGTATGTTTTGCGCAGCAGCTTGACGATTTCCATCGCCAGTCCTTCGCAAATTTTCAGCGCGATGTTTCCCACGAAGCCATCGCAAACAATCACATCGACCTTGCCGGAAAAAAGGTCGTTGCCTTCCACATTCCCGACGAAGTGGACCGGCAAGTCTCTCAGCCGGTCGTACACCGCGCGCGTCAGTTCGTTGCCCTTAATCTCCTCTTCGCCGATGGAGAGCAATCCTACGCGGGGCTTCCGGCTGCCAAACGTTAACCGGTAATAAATTTCGCCCATAACCGCAAACTGGAGCAGGTGCTCTGGTTTCGAATCCACGTTAGCGCCCACATCCAATAAGACGGATACCCCGCCTTTCGCGTTTGGGAACGGGGCGGCCAGCGCTACGCGGTCGACCGATTCCAGTGTTCCCATGATGAACCTTGCCGTGGTCATCACCGCGCCTGTATTCCCACCACTGACGAATCCGTCGGCCTTACCGTCCTTTACCAGCCGCGCCCCGACGTGCACGGAGCTGTCCTTTTTGCGGCGGAAGGCCTGCGCGGGATGATCTTCCATCGTGATCACCTCGCTGGCAGGAATAATCTCAATCGGCACGGTCGGCCGCGCATGCCTTGCCAGCTCCGGACGAATGACATTCGGTTGGCCGATGAGGAGTACGCGCACTCCATACTCTTTCGCTGCCAAAACACTCCCCTCCACCTCCGGACGGGGTGCATGGTCTCCCCCCATGGCATCGACAGCGATTGTAATCATGGGAAATTTCCAGCGACTCTGGCAAGTTCGGCGGGCACAAGGTTTATTGTGCCGATCGGGACCTCAAGAGCCTTGCTTCGATCCACATCCGTCACTTCACGTCGTGAACGGGTCGTCCCTTGTAATAGCCGCAGTGCGGGCAAGCGCGGTGCGGCTGTTTCATCTCGTGGCAGTTCGGGCACTTGGCCAGCGCCGGGGCGGTGAGATGATCGTGCGCACGCCTGGTACTGGTACGCCTCTTCGAATGTCGTCGTTTTGGATTCGGCATTACAATACTCCTTGTTCTCGCCCCGTTCGTGGCAACACACGATGCCTTTCCGATCGAGGTCGGATTCCATGGGCCTTCGGCCCGAAAGTCTATCTATTGTTTCTTGAGCCAGTCCTGCTTCAGCCGCGCGAGGGGAGCCAGACGCGGATCGGAAGAGTGCGTCTCACAGCGGCACTCTTCGTGGTTCAGGTTGGCCCCGCAACTCGGGCACAACCCCCGGCAATCGCTCTGGCAAATAACTTTCATCGGCAATGACAGCAGCACCTGTTCCTTCAGCACATCGGCCAGGAACAAGCCTTCTCCTTCAAAAAAGCCTATCTCTGTGTCGTCATCCTTCAGCCGCTCTTCCTCGTGCCTGGTTCCCTTCGGCAGCGGCTGATAGAAGAGGTCAAAATCCCTATGAATGTCCTCGGTAACGGGCTCGAGGCAGCGGGCGCAGACCATCTCGATCTTGGTCTCCAGCTCGCCGGCCACGCGAATCTGCCCCTCCAGCAACTCCGCGGTCGCATTAACCTCCAGGGGCTCCGCTTGCTTCACTTCACTGAGGCCGTAGTCAATACTTCCCGGGGCATAGCTCTTACGGATGCGCACTTTGCGGACGGCAAGATCCTTGACGTCGAGGAACATGTCTTCAGCGCCTCCGGCGCCCACATTCATGCCTTTCCATTATTTCGGCACTTTCGACGTAAGTCAAGAAAGCTGGACCGGGTACCCTTTCGGCTGGCCGCCTATCGGTCAGCCATGCCTCCTAGTACTGGCCATTCTTCTTGCCGCAAGGGCAGGATAATGATCGGCCAAATGCTATTACTGCTGCGTATCTTGGCTGACGCATGACCTTCTCTTTTTGCGCAAACAAACTAAAATGTCACCAGATTGGCAACGTGAAAGCTCTCATTCAATCGCTCCTACGGCCCTTCGGACTGCGCCTCAGTCGCCTGAAAAATGATCGCGGGCCCGATTACGGACCGAGTGTGCCTTTTGCCACGTTGCAGCGCTTCGGATTCTCCCCTCGACACATCCTGGACGTTGGCGCCAATCACGGCACCTGGACCCGTACGGCGCTCCGCTATTTTCCTGACGCCGAATATGTGCTGGTCGAGCCCCAGGACCATTTGAAGGTGCATATCCAGGACCTGATCGACTCCGGCAAGAAGATTCGCTGGATTAACGCGGGTGTGGCGGACAAATCAGGGATGATGCGCTTTTACATCTCGGACAGGGACGACAGCAGCACCTTCCTGACGAGGGAAGAGCAGCCGCAAACCAGGGTGGCTTCGGAAACCGTGGTTGAGGTGAAGACCTTGGACGACATTGTGTCCATGTACGACCTGCCCGCCCCTGATCTGATAAAGATTGACGCGGAAGGATTTGACCTAAGAGTCATGCAGGGCGCCTCGAGAGTGATCGGCAAGACCGAGGTGTTTCTCTTGGAAGCCGGGGCGCTTTGCCCCTTTGAAAACTCCGTGGGCCGGGTGATCAGCACAATGGAGAATTTCGGCTATCGACTGCTGGATATTACCGATCTGAATCGCAGCCCGAAGCACGGGGTCCTGTGGCTGACCGAGTTGGCGTTCCTGCGCGCGGCAAGCCCGCTGCTTGCCTCCGTTACCTCTTACGAGTAGAGGCCGCAATATTGCCTCGTTTAGGATTTCTTGAGCGGCTCCTTCAAGTACCCGACCACCACCCGGGCAAAGTCTGGAAATGCAACCTCCGCGTCCAGCAGTTCCGGATGCCACACCTTTTCCCACTCGAAGCAGTAATACCCTTTGTACCCAATGCTTCGTAACGCCATCACCTGTCGTTTGATCGGGACATCCCCCGTCCCTGTCAGCACGTACTTCCTCTCCTTCCCGGCCGGAACTGAATCTTTCAAGTGTGTGTGGCGGATCCACTGTCCAAGCTCGGCTACCGTATGTTCGGGCTGCTCGTGGCCTTCCACGTAGGTATGGTGCGCGTCCCAGAGCAGTGCCCCGTATTTCGAATCCGCGAGGGTCAGTACTTCCTTCAGAGTGGAAGAATCCACAAAGTCCCCGTGCGACTCCAGGATTACGGTCACACCTCGCGGCCCGGCATATTCTCCCAATTGGTGCAACCCATCCGCCACTCGCGCGATCACTTCCTCCCGCGGTCCACGGATCTCGTTCCCGAACACGCGCACGTAGGGCGTTCCCAGCGCCGCTGCCAGGTCAATAAACCTCCGTGCATCTTCCAACTGTTTGGCGCGCAGGCTGGTATCCGCCACGTGCATCTCGGAGGAGCTGCCGAGGTCGGAAATCTTTAGTCCGTGATCCACGATTTGCCGTTTTGTCACCGCGATGCGCTCTGCCGCAAATTCTGGACTCGAGGGCAAATCCAGGTTCCCCATCAGCCCTCGCAATTCAATCGCGGCAAAGCCGTTCGCTTGCGCGAAATCGAGAATTTTGTTCCACCCCCACGCCGGACAGCCCAATGTGGAAAACGCCAGCGGCAATCGCTCTTCGCTTCCCCACGCATGCTGGCTCATCAGTGCAGTGGCCGCGCCTGCCGCAAGAAACTTTCTTCTTGTAATCCCCATCCGGTTCATCCTCTCCTATTCCTCCGCGCCCCCCGATTCCAATATTCTTCTTCTTTTTCCGTTTGCATTGCTTCGCCCTTATAATACCCTCGAATTTCCGTCTGGAGGTGCACCCTGGATCGTCGCCATGCCCTGAAGCTCCTCGCCCTTAGTTCCGCCCTCCCTGGTTTGCCCGCCGAGCTTCTTGCCGCCTTCCGCGAAATCCACGCCAGTCTCGGCTCCGCCCCTGCGCTCAGAGTGTTCACCGTTCACCAGGACGCCACCGTCACCGCCATGGCCGAACTCCTCATTCCTGCGACGGATACACCAGGGGCGAAAGCAGTCCGCGTGAATGAATTCATCGATCACATTGTCGCTGATTGGTATACCGACGACGAGCGTGCCCTCTTCCTAGCCGGAATTGCAGATGTGGATGCGCGTACCCAAGCCCTGTTTCAGCGAGATTTCGTGGGTGTCTCCACAACGCAACAATCCGAAATATTACGTGCGCTGGGCGGCGAGATGGCAGAAGCTTCCGATGCTCTGGCCGCTGTCCCGGCGGGGTATCGCGGTTCCTCGCCCGAACCCTGGGACAATTTCTACTTCATGTTTCGTCAGCTGACGCTTACCGGCTACTTCACTTCCGAGGCTGGCTTTACGCAACAGCTCCAGGAGGAAATCATTCCCGGCCGGTTCGATGGCTGCGTGCCACTCGCACCCGCAACGGAAACTAAGGGCTCCTGATTATGCCGCAAGCGAAAAACCGATTTGACGCGATCGTGATTGGTTCCGGCATGACGGGAGGCTGGGCTGCGAAGGAACTCACCGAAAAGGGGCTCCGCACCCTGGTTTTGGAAGCCGGCCGTCCCATCGTCCCCGAAAAAGATTATGTGGAGCACATCCCCGCCTGGGATATGCCCTTTCGCGGCATGCGTGATCGCAGGAAGCTCCTTCGCGAACAGCCTATTCAGAGCCTGTGCTACGCCTGCGAAGAAACCAACTCTCAGTTCTTTATCAAGGACACCGAGCATCCTTACACTACCGATCCGTCCAAGCCATTCCGCTGGATCCGTGGGCGGCAAGTTGGCGGCAGGTCCATTCTCTGGGGCCGCCAGTCCTACCGCTGGAGCGACCTGGATTTCTCAGCGAATCTTCGCGACGGAATCGCGGTGGATTGGCCCATTCGTTACGCCGATCTGACGCCTTGGTACGACTACGTCGAGGATTTCATCGGCATTTCCGGCGAATCAATAGGCCTTCCTCAATTGCCCGACGGCAAGTTTCTTCCGCCGATGCAGCTCAATTGCGCGGAGCTCTCCGTCAAACAAGCCGTCGCAAAAAACTTCGGCCCCGACCGCGTCCTCACGATCGGACGCGTGGCCGTCCTGACGCAAACCCACCGTGGCCGCGCCGCCTGCCACTACTGTGGCCCCTGTCATCGCGGGTGCATCACCCTCTCCTATTTCAGCAGCGTCAACGCGACGCTGCCGGCCGCGGAGAAAACCGGCCGCCTCACCCTCCGGCCCTTCAGCACCGTTCACAGCTTGATCTTCGATGCGAGCACGCGCCGCATCGCGGGGGTTCGCGTGATCGATACGCAAACCCGTGCATCGCTCGAATTCCAGGCGCCGCTTCTGTTTCTGTGCGCGTCCACTCTCGAATCCGCTCGCATACTTCTCAATTCCGCAACCTCTGAGTTTTCTTCCGGCCTTGCGAACTCCTCTGGCGAATTGGGTCATAACCTGATGGATCACATCAAGGGAGGCGGGGCTAAAGCCATCATTCTTGGCCATGAAAATCATCGTTCCTTCGGGAATCGTCCCAACATTGCCTATATGCCGCGATTTCGCAATGTAAAAGAGAAACATCCCGGCTTTCTGCGGGGGTATGGACTGCAGGCGGAAGCCGGACAACAAGGTTGGGAGCGAGGAGCCATCGACGTCGGCTTCGGTGCCGGGTTCAAACGCGCCATCAGCCGCCCCGGCCCATGGGAGTTCACTTTTGCGGGTTACGGCGAGTGCCTGCCCGATCACAACAACTTTGTCGAAATCGACAAAAACACCGTGGACGCCTGGGGCATTCCCAGCCTGAAAATTCATTGCGCCTTCGGAGAAAACGAATTAGCCCTTCGCAAGGATATGTCCGTCGCGGCCGCCGAGATGCTCTCCGCGGCAGGTGCTCGTTCTATTGAGCCCTTTACAGACCAGGATCCTCCAGGATTTGCGATTCATGAAATGGGCACCGCCCGGATGGGCCGCGATCCGAAAACGTCCGTCCTCAATGCCTGGAATCAGTCGCATGATATCAAGAACCTTTTCATTACCGATGGGGCGTGCATGGCCTCTTCGTCTTGCGTGAACCCCTCACTTACCTACATGGCGTTGACCGTGCGCGCTTGCGACCACGCGGTCAGCCTCATGAAGCGCGGCGAACTGTAACATTCCTCTGGCTTTCGGGAAACTTCTCGTTCGGCTCGGCAATCCACGCCGTGCAATTGTGCTCCGCGGCGTACATGCTTCCTCTCCTTCATGAAGGAAGCGCGCAAACATTCCGCGCCACCCAAACCGGGCGAGCCTTCCGCCGCAGTTCCTTCCCCGTAAACGCAATTATCTTCGGGCTGCGTCGCCCGGCACAAGCCGCTTTGCTCAGTAAGCGTGCTAACATGCCCCCAATACTCTTCGTCACGGAGCTTTCGGAATGAAATTGCGTTTACGCGTCGGTGCGCTGCTCGCCCTCTTCGTTCTCGCGGTTCTCCCGCTCATGGCAAGTACCAAAATCGTTCATCGCTGGGTGCTCACGGGCGTGCCCATCCCACGGTTTCAGAAGATGCTGGTCGCCAGCATCCTGGAGAACTACCTCATCCGGCAGGATTTTGAAGATGAAATGAAGCAACTGTTGGCGAAATACGGAGTCGAAGGCGTCCAGAGCTACATGGTGCTCCCGCCCAAGAATGAAATGATGGAGGGTGAATTGAAGCAGCGCATCAAGGAAAGCTCGCTCGACAGCGTCCTCGTGGTGAGGCCGAAAGCGGTGCGCCGGGAAACCCAACAGGCCGGAACCAGCGGCATCTACGCGCCCCCGCCCGGGTATTACACATTCTGGCCGTACTGGAATGTGGCCTACGGCGACTTTTCTCCCACGACCGCTTCCACGAAAGAAAACATTATTGTGCGGGTGGAGTTCAATCTCTACAGCACCAGGGACGAGAAGCTGGTTTGGAGTGGCGAAAGCAACACGTTGTATTCCAAGGATTTCGAGAGGCTGGGCAAGAATTACGCGCAGGCCCTGGTGAACCAGCTCAAGAAAGACAGAGTAATTCGCAAGAAATAACCGGCGCCGCTAACGCCGCAGCACCAGGCAGCTCGCGATCATGTCGTGCAAAGCCTGACGGCGTTCGGTGAAACCCGCCATGATGTATCCAATTGCGAAGGGGATCAGGCCTGTAATGATTTTTGCGAAGAAGCGCCCGCTGGCCTTCCCGAAGGAAATTGGGTTCCCAGCCAGGTCAGTGACGTAGATTCCAAGCGCTTGTTTTCCCCAGGTGGCCTGCTTTTCGCCACTCTCCAGGTAGGCGAAATACAACCACTTTACGAGGAGGGACACGCCGATCAGCACGAATATGATTGTCAGGAAGCCCGCAAACTGCCAGGGCTCGAATCGTTCGTGGCCATACCGGGGCAGGGATTCCAGGAGCGGCACTCCACCCATCAGGAAGAAGAACGGAATGCAAAAGGCCATGATGGCAAACCCAAGAATCAGGCCATCCACCAAATAGGCAACGAAGCGCAGCCAGAATCCCGCGTACGTAACGTTGGTGGCATAGGCTATTGCACCCACGCCTGCATGAGGAGAGACGGCCGTCCCAGCAACGCCAGCGGCCACCGCCCGGCTGACAGGAGTCCCGCAAGTTTGGCAAAATCCCGAATCCGCTGCGAGCGCAGCACCGCATTTCGAACAAAACACTGTTGGCCTCCACACGTTTGGAACTCTGAATGCCCAGTTGCGCTTATTCTCTTACAAATCTGCCACCCGAGGGAAACTACTTATTCGCAACCCTCGCGTTGAAATTGCTGCAGCCGTTTCTCCGCTTCAGCGTTGCCTTTTCGCGCCGCAGCGCTGAGCAGGATGCGCGTCTGGTCGCAGTTGCGAACGACTCCCCGGCCATGCCAGTACAGGTCAGCCAGGGCAACTTCCGCGCTGGGATGCCCTTTCTCCACGGAGATCCACAAGAGCCGCACCGCTTCGGCTGTGTCTGCGGCCGCATTTTTCCCCCGCAAAAGCTGCATGGCTTCCACATACTCCTCTTCGCCCGTGCCCTGGCTCGCCTCGGAAGACGGCAGAGGGGACATGCCAGAAAGCGGAGTGATTGGCGGAAGCGCATTTCCGGTGACAGGCGATAGGGAAGTTTGCGAGCTGTTGCCCATCACGGCGGCATTGCTTACGCCTCTATCGCTTGCTGTTGTGGGCTTCGCGGAGGGAAGTTCCTTCGAACTTGATGGTTGGCCGCTGGGTGTCCTCGGGACCGCCTCTTCCGAAGAGGGCGAGGAAGAATGGTGGGCCTCGGCCCCGCCCATCTCTTCGCCCAGCCAGATCAGCGCTGTCCCGATTTCCCGGTGGTAGGCGGATATAGCCACGACAACTGTCAGGAAAAGCATGAGACCGATGGCATGCCAAAGGGTCAACCAGTCGGTCCAGCTTGTGCGCGCCGTCTCCGGCGAATGTTCCAAGGTGCTCGGGGATTCCGATTCGGGCAAATTTGGGGAGATGCGTTTTCCCTTTCCGTGCGGTTGAATCAGGATTTCTGAAATGTCGGGCAGTGCCGGATCGGGCTCCAGCGGCAGCTCGTCGATTTCGGAGATGGATGAGTGTGGAAGGGGTCCCGAAAATTCCGCCGGGGAAGGAATCTTAAGATGAGTGGTTGGGATCGAGGGGATCGGCTCGGCCGACGGGATGCTGACGTTCTGAACACCCGGGAGCGGAGGAGCGCTCGGCATGGGCCCCGGAGATTCAACTTTCTCTGGCACTGGCGCGTGAGATGCCTCGTTGGATTCAAGTATGTGCAAGTTGGCGGGTACGTGTTCGGTTGCAGCCGCGGCCGTCTGGACATCGCGCGAATCGGGGGCGGCTTCTGGCGCCGGCAGTGGCGGCGGAAGTTCCTCGAGCGCTGCTTCGCGAGGCGGCGTGGAGCGGAGTTCCTCGCGCAGTTCCTCCAGGGTGGGCGCCTGTGGAGTTTCCAGCTTTGCGGGGACATCACTGTCCTTCCTCGAAGCCAGAGTGCCGCTCAGCCAATCATGAATCTGAGTCCGGGCCAAGGTGGAAATCTGGCCGAAGCGGATGCCCGCCACGCGCCCGTTTTCCTCCGTCCAGAGAATTTCACCCTCCCCTTCGATTCGCGCGAATTCATTCAGCGAAAATGAAAAAGGCGTTTTCTCTCCGGCGCGCAGGGGCATCATGGCACGAAGAGCAAAACCTTCTTCAGAGAGGTCGCGCATCATGCCGCCGTTTGTCGCGGCAAGTTCCACATACACGAGCGTAAGTGGCCGCTTGCGGTATTTTCTTCTGCGTTCGGTTTTGGCGGCGCTAGGCGACATGAATGTCTGCATTCTAACGCGTAGCCCGACAATCCGGTAGACGGGGTTGCCTGGACGGGGTTGCCTGGAATGCAGAAACAATTGCTTTCCCGTATCCCTGGAAAGCTGAAAAAACGAGGTGCAGAGCGGGAAACTTCTCTGAGATGCAGAGCTTGAATTCCCTTCTCCTATGCCAACTGTGACAAAAGTCATAGAGGTATTAAGACACTGGTTGGATGCTGAACTCGTGCGCGGACTCGCACCGGGAGGTCAGCATGAAATCTGCCGTACAAGTGCTTCGCGATGAGCATGACGTGATCCTTGCAATGCTCACCACAGTTGAAGCCACTGCGCAAAGGGTAGAGACAGGGGAAGAGGTGCCGCTGTCACTGCTCACCGATCTCCAGGATTTTCTTGTGCTGTTCGCGGACCGTTCGCACCACGGCAAGGAAGAGGACCTGCTGTTCCCTCTGCTGGAGCGCAAAGGCGTGCCCCGCGTAGGAGGTCCAGTGGGATGTATGTTGGTGGAACACGACGAAGGGAGAGGGTTTGTAAGAGCTATGGCGCAAAATGCGTCGGCCTGCGCGGCGGGCGAAGCTTCGGCAAGAAACGCCTGGTCCGAAGCGGCGCGCGAATACGCAAACCTTTTGCGGAATCATATCTGGAAGGAGAACGAGGTTCTTTTTTTGATGGCAGACCGGCTGCTCTCCTCGGAGGAACAATCCACGCTGGCAAAAGAATTTGAGAGGGTGGAGGAGGAGGAGATAGGGTCCGAAACACGCGCCAAATTGAATCTTCAGATCGAGCAACTCACACGAGGACTGGCTGCTGCAGCGAAATAGCAGGAAATCCTCGGCTCTTCTGATTAATCGGCCGTTTCGCAGGCGGAGCGCAGTGCGGCGAGATCGGGGATCTGGATCGAGCGAGCCTGTATTCTGATGAGGCCTTCCGCCTGTAAGCGGCTCAGATTCCGGGAAACCAGTTCCCGCACGGTCCCAAGTTCTGACGCGAGTTCCTGATGGCTGACGGGCAGAGTCAGATCGATGCCTTTATTGGCCCCCGCGTTTTGTCTGGCCAGGCGCAGCAAGTAGGCAATCAGCCGTTGACGCACGGTGGCAAACGATAATTCCTCAATGATTCCGACGAGGCCCCGCAAACGTCTGCCCACCACTTTAAGGACTTTCAGGGCGACCTCTGGGTGCTGCAGACAGAGCGCACGAAAATCCTCCCGGCGAATAAAGAGCAGATCGCTCTCTTCTACCGCAATCGTCGAGGCGGGATAAGTGCCGCCATCGAAAACGGGCAACTCGGCAACGGTGTTCCCGGCGCGCTCGACACCGAGAATCTGCTCGCGGCCGTTGGCGGCAGTTTTGAAGATTTTCACCGCCCCGGTCTGCACGATGAACAAACCAGAGCAGGGATCGCCCTCAGAGAAAATGAGCTCATTCGGCGCAAAGTGGCGCAACGAGGAGTGTTCGGCAAGGAAGGTGATCTCTTTTCCCGAAAGGTCGGCAAACAGCGTGACACTCTGCAGCACGGCGATCCGGTTGTTGGCGCCAGTTTTCACGAACACCTAGTCTATCGTTGAAAATGAAGTTTGGACAGTTTTGCCCGCGTTCACTTTTTGCAGGCAATGATTCTGCACGAAGGTTCCAAACCACGCATCCCCGAATGGCGGAGGGAGGTGTCAAGCAGGGAAGCTGGATCAGGCAGTCGGTGGTAACTTTTGCGGACCGGGCACGCCGGGATCGCGCACTTTCTCGATGGCAGCCGTTGCGGCCCTGGCCTTTTCCGGATCGACCCAGGCATCCTGGCTCACCATCGTCGTCTGGGTGGAAAGCGCAACAACGGCTCCCGCCTTCTCCAATGATTCCATTACCGACAACAGCAGGCCCTCCTGCGACGCCAGATAGTCGCTCGTATTCGCTTTCCAGGATGTAGCAATAAATTTCCACTTCGAGAGCGTAATCTGCGAACCGGATCAAACGGACGCGACAAGAGGAATCCTCGACCTTGGGATTTCCCCGAAGAAGCTCGCGAATCTCCTCCAGAACGAATCGGACGTGGTCCGGGGAGAGATCGTAACGGAGGCGAATCACCTGCTGGCACAGGAATTTGTCGCGGAAGCGAAGGTTCTCGACAACCGCCGACGCCATGATCCCGTTGGGGATGGAAAGCAACGTTCGTTCGCCGGTGCGCAGCCGAGTGGAGCGGAGTCCGATGTCTTCGACAACCCCAATCTGATTGTTGACCTTGCAGATGTCCCCTACCTGAATGACTTTGTCAAAAAGTACCGAGATTCCGCCGAACATGTTTTCAAACGTTTTCTGGGCGCCCAGGCCCAGGGCGAGCGTTCCGATTCCCACGCCGGCCAGTGCGGTGGAAACGTCAAATCCCAAGCCGTGCAGCACCAGCAGAGTTATGAATATGAATATCGTCACTTCTATAAAACGCCGCACCAGCGACACGATCGAACGCTCTGCGTACATCCCGCGACTCGACAGGCTGCGCTCCGATCCGCTCGGAGATGAAGCGGGTCACGCGCGTAAGCAGCCAGTAGAAAGTGAGGGCCAGAAAAATCAAAATCACGCGGCGGTAGTAGATGCGGTACAGCAGTGAGGTGCCGATGTAGCCCACGAACCCGTAGTGGATCAGCAGCGCGATCACGAAGGTAAGAGGGCCGAGTTGAGTGAATGGTTCGGCGGGGATCGGCGGCCGATGGCGCGCCTTTCGCCAGGAGCGCATCCCCACTTCCAGAAGTTTTGTCAAACCGCGGGCAACCACCAACGCAATGGGAAGAAATAGAACGATGGCCAACCATTGCCAGAGCGGCATGGCCAGGAAGCGGTGTTCGATCAGGTATGATGGCAACTCCTTCTCAAACTCGGGAAAAGTAAGGGAATCGTAGGCGTGCGGCACCAGCGCCAGTGTGGTGCGTGAAAAATACCAGAGTTTGTGCCCGTGCTCATCCTCGACGCGAACCAAAAGAATTGGAAAAGTATCAGCGCTTCCCAGCACGCTGCTTACCTTTTCCTGGTCCGGCGGCAAACCATCATCGAGGCGCCCGTTCGGATCCCGGCTGATGAAATCCAGTGGACCCGAGTATTTCTGATTCAGTATCGCCAGGAGCTGCGCGGCCAGCTCCGATTCCTCTTCCATGGACACGCGTTTTCGAGTGGTAAGCGGTTGGAAATATTGGATCGCGAGAGAAAAGTTCTCCTCCTGCGCCGCTCGAATGAAGCCCAGAACGCAGCCGCGGGGATTGTCGCGACCAAGCGGGTCGGGAAGCACGGCAGGCTGCTGCGCGGCGGAAAGTTGCGAAGGGCTAACCCCGGGAATTTGCAGACTGGCACGCCCGGGCGTGGTCCACAGCCCGGTGAGAACCAACAGGGATAGCAGTTGACGTGAAGGCATCTGTCCGGCTCCGGGAAACAGTTTCATTCTATCTGCTGACCTCGCGCCGTAGAAGGCAAGGTACCAGCGGCGGAGCCAAAGTGCTCCTGGTGTTGCCGCAGGAGAAACTGGTCGGTCATGCCGGCAATGTAGTCGCAGACAACCACGTGACGTGGCGCCTCGCGTGACATCTCCTCGCGCATTTCCGGCATGGAGCGCGGCTGCCCCAGGTAATAGAGGAAGAGCTCTTCCAGGCAGCGAATCGAGCGATCGCAGGCTTCCGTGATGAGCGGATGATTATAGACGTGCGTGAAAAGAAATTTCTTGAGGAGCGCGTTTTGATCGCGCGCGGAATCGCTTAAGCCCGCCAGGCGGGTTGGCGCGCGGCGAATGTCATCGACGGATTGCGCTCCGTAATCATGCACCCGGCGCTGAGTGTCTGTAATCAGGTCCGTGGCGAGCGTATCCAGAACATGGCGCAAGGTCTCGTTGAATTTGAGTTTTTCCGGAGATCCGCAGTGCTCGGCATCCACCTTGGCGAACATCTCCCCGAAGAAAGCCGCTTCGTGACACAACGTACGGAAGTCAAGCAGATTGGCTTCCAGCGCGTCATCTAGGTCGGCTGTGTTGTAGGCGATTTCGTCGACCCAGTCGATGAGCTGCGCTTCCAGGGGCGGGCGGAGTTCGAGGAGATATTCCTGGAGCCCCGGAAAATCGTCCGCGCTATAGTCCCGCGAGTGCTTCACAATCCCTTCGCGTACCTCGAAGGTGAGGTTCAGGCCGGAAAATCCGAGATAACGATGCTCGAACTGCTCGACAATGCGCAGTGCGTGAAGATTGTGATCAAAACGCCCGCCATGAACGCGCATCAATTCGTCGAGTTTGTGCTCTCCCGCGTGTCCGAAAGGGGGATGCCCTATATCGTGGACGAGAGCAAGCGCCTCCACCAGTTCCGTATTGAGGGCCAGTGCGCCAGCGGCGGTCCGGGCAATCTGCGAAACCTCCAGCGTGTGGGTAAGGCGATTGCGGAAGTGATCGGAAAATCGCGAGGTGAAGACCTGCGTCTTGGCTTCCAGCCGCCGGAACGCCCGCGCGTGGATGATGCGGTCGCGATCACGGGCATATTCACTGCGGTAAGGATGGGCTGGCTCCGGGAAACGACGCCCGCGGGAGTCCTCGGTTCGCATGGCCCAGGGTGCGAAGGCGTGATTTGTTTCGATAGCCGAAACCTCCGGCAGAATTCTGCGGAACCGCCGTTGGCTCAGGATTTCGGGGCGAGCAGTTCCAGGCCCCGGTCGGCCTCATCCGCAATCGGAGTATTCGGATAATCCTTCTTGAGCTGTTCGTACAGAGTCGCTGCCTGCTTTGGGTCGGACTGGCTAAATAGGCCGGCAAGCTCAAGAAGGACCATGGGCTTCGGAACCAGGACGGAACCGGCGGTGCTCAGGGCCTGCAGAGTCTTGATCGCCTCGTCTTTCTTCCCGCTTCGTTCCGCAATAAGTGCAATCTGATACTTCGCCAGTGCTGCCAGCTCTTTATCGGAACCCGTGCCCAACTTCTTCAAATCTTCCGACGCCTGATTCAAGCGATCCAGATCCATCAGGCACAGAGCGGAATAGTAGGCCGCCAGCCTGCCAGGATTCGTCCGGGGAAATTGAGAGGCCACTGCCGCCAGCTTTGGCTGCGCGTCCTGAGCACGGTGCATCGAGTCAGGATAGGTGAGTTCACCCGGCAACGTTGGCTGGCCGGGCACCGCAATGGGGGCGTTGAAGATCTTCATCGCGTCATCCAGAGCAGCCTGCGCATGGGCGGTTTGTCGATCCGAATAAAACTTCCAACCCAGATAGGCGGAGGTCACGAGTATGACGGCCAGAAGGGCAACGGAGGCGATACGAGTGTGCGAGAGCACCGCCTCGGCGCCGTGCTCGATGGTCTCCCGGACTTTGTCCTGCTTCAATTCCCTACGCGAAATATGCTCAGGCACGTGCGCTCTCCTGCGTGAAATGGAATTCTTTATGCTAACACAGTTGGCCGAAGTGCCGGGAAGGTCAAGGCGGGTAACGTTTTTTACAAGACCGCCCGGCAGAGAGGAAAGCCCGGCCGCTGGGCATGGTAAGTTGGAAGTATGCAGGCAGGCTGCGTGCATTGCGGACAACAACATCTGCTGGACGATGCTGTGCTGGCGAAACACGCGAAAGTGCAGTTTCGCTGCACAAAATGCGGCCAGACTACCGTTGTGGAAGTGAAGCGCCGCACGGATGAAACTGTGGTGATTTCCCCGATGCCTTCCTTCGCCCGCTCGGGCTCCTCCAACAATAGTCTGGGGCTCACCTCCACGGACGAGGACCTCAAACTGCCTCCGGGGGTCGGGGTGATCCTCTCCGTCACCAGCGGCCCGGAAAAGGGCCACTCCCTGACCCTGGAGAAATCACGCACGGTGATCGGCCGCAAAGGGGCCGATTTCGCCCTGAATGATCCGGAAGTCTCGCGCCAGCACTGTGTCCTGGAAGTGCGCGATGGGTTCGTGAACCTGAAGGATTTGGATTCCACCAACGGAACATTCCTCGCAGAAGAGCGCGTGCGCGCGGCCGTCTTGAAGGATGGCGCGGAATTCCGGGTGGGCAGTACCACGATCCGGCTGAGCTTTCCATCAAAGTAACGCGCAAGATTGGAGTGGAGGGCATTACCCGGGAGAGTCCGGGCCGGGTGTGAGATACTGGCGCGGGTGTAGCAACATGGCGCAGAGATGAACCGCCTGAGCGTGTGCCTCGTCGCACAAAACGAACAAGACAATTTGCCGCGAGTGCTGCAATCCGTCCAGGGCATTGCCGACGAAATCATCGTGGTGGACGGCGGCAGCACGGATCGCACCCAGGAAATCGCCCGGGGGCATGGGGCCAAAGTCTATCTCCGGCCGTTTACCAACCATGCCGAGCAAAAAAATTACGCAGCTTCGTTGGCCGCGCAGGATTGGATATTTCTCCTTGATGCCGATGAAGAGTTAAGCAAAGAGCTGAAAGAATCGGTGCGGGAATGGAAGGATCGCGCGCCGCAGTTCGCCGTGTACGAAATGCCGCGCCTGACCCAGTACATCGGCGCATGGATCCATCACTCGCGATGGTATCCAGACTGGCAGCGGCGCATCTACCGGCGGGATAAAGCCAGCTTCAGCGGAGTGATTCATTCAGCCTTGCGCTTTGAAGGAAAGATCGGGAGGTTGCGCGGCAACCTGTTGCACTATACGATTCGTACTTTTCCGGAGCACGAAGCGAAACTCGAAAAGTACACAACGGCCATCGCCCGGGAGATGTTCGAGCAGGGGAAGCGCCACTGGCGCGCCGCCATGTGGCTGGCCACTCCATGGACTTGGATACGCCATTTCTTCCTCGGGGCCGGCTTCCTGGATGGCTATCGTGGCGCGTTGATCGCGCAGATGGCGGCGCGGGGCGTCAGACTCAAATTTAAGAAGCTCGGGATACTGGTCGAGGCGGAACGCCGAGGATTGAATGGAAAATGACATGAGGGCCTTTGTCGTCGACCTGGAGTGGGCGTCTTGCACGGTTTGAAAATCTCCGTCTGCGGCAATGCAGAGGTGCACGAGGGACAATGCCCAAAAAGATTGCGCCTGGGTTGACAGCTATACAGCAGGCAGTGATCGGAAACCTTCCAGCGCTCCATTTGCCAGCGGGCGCGCGGGTTCTCGATGCTCCCTGCGGCGGCGCCGCCGCGTTAACCTTGGCTTTGCAAGAAAAGGGCTTTGACGCGGCAGGCGCGGACCTCGACCTCGAAGCCGGAACGCGTCTTGGCAAGGCCTTCGTGGAAGCCAATCTCGATGCCCCGCTTCCCTGGCCGGACCAGAGTTTCGACGCGGTATTTTCAACGGAAGGAATCGAGCATCTCGAGAATCATTTTTCGTTTCTGCGCGAGATCTGCCGAATCCTCAGGCCCGGCGGCGTGTTGGTCCTGACTACGCCCAATATCACCGCGCTCCGTTCGCGCGTGCGATTTTTTGGCAGCGGCTTTTTTGGGCGCGATGCTCTTCCGCTGAACGAATCCGCCCGGCACCCTCTTCACCATATCGGCTTGGCCACCTTTCCCGAGCTGCGCTATGAGCTGCGCATGTCCGGCTTCCGCCTGCTGGAAGTGCGGCACACGCACATCAAGCCGGTGAGCTACCTTTACGCCATCTACCTACCATGGATGTGGCTCTATACCCGGGTGGCCTTCCGGAAAGAAAAAGATGTGGAGCAAAGGAAGAGGAACAAGGAAATATTCGCTACGCTCCTTTCCCCTCCCCTCCTTTTTGGCGAATGCCTGATGCTGGTCGCCAAAAAAAGTGGTGCAACGTGATTCCCCTGATTGTGGATCTTGAAACGGAATGGCGCGGCGGACAAAGCCAGGCGCTGCTCCTGTTGAAGGGCCTGTACGAGCGAGGACATCCCGCGGAATTAGTGGCGACCCACGGTTCCTCCATCAGTCATCGCGCAAAAAAAGAGGGCATCTGCGTCCACAGCATCTCACGCAGCATGCTCCGTCTCTCTGCAGCCTTCAAAATCCGTTCCATCCTCGCGGACGGACGCATCGAACTGGTGCACGTGAACGAGCCACACGGCCTAACAGCGGCCTGGCTGGCAGGTGCTCATAGGCAATTGCCGCTCGTCTCGTCCCGGCGCATTGGGTTTCCATTGAGACGAAATTGGATCTCCAGGGCTAGATTTCGAGCCCTAAATTGTTTCATCGCGAACAGCAAGAACGTTGCGCAAAGCCTGATAGACGGCGGATTTCCTTCTGCCCGCATTGTCGTCGTGAATGAGGGCGTGGAAATTCCAGAGCAAACCTCTCCCGAAGTGCGAAAGCACGCGAGAAAACGCTGGCGAATAGCGGACGACGAATTCTTATTCGGATGCGCCAGCGCCTTTGTACCTGAAAAAGGCCAGCGACACGTCGTGGAGGCGCTCCGTTCGGTGAGGGAAAGGTTTCCAAAAGCAAGGTTGCTACTTGCCGGCGGCGGACCATGCCTCACCGAAACAAAAGAGTTGGCAGCGCGACTCGGTTTGCGGCAGGCGGTGCTCCTGCCAGGATTTGTCTCCAACATGGAGGAATTCTATTCGGCGCTGGACGCTTTCGTGTTTCCATCCGAGTTCGAAGGATTAGGAACGGCTCTGCAGGCAGCCATGGCTTACGGCTTGCCGGCGATTTCCACCACGCGTGGCGCACTCTGTGAAGTTGTGGAGGATGGGCGCACGGCCCTGACGGCCGAGCCCAATGCATCCGAATTTTCCGGCGCCATGCAGCGGCTGTTGTGCGATGCAACTTTGCGCGAACAGTTGGGGAAAGCCGCGCGCGACGAAGTGAGACGTCGCTTCTCCGCCGACCAAATGGTAGAGAACACGTTGAACGTATATGAAGAGATCCTGGGGTAGGCGCGAAGCAGGTGCGGCTAATCCTTCCAATTGTTCCGCAGCCCTTCACGTAGCGTAAGACTGGCATGCCGCGAAATGGCGGGACGCGCCATCTGTAAATAGCAAAAGCGCCGGTCGGCTCCTTCTCGAACCTCGCGGCGCTTTGCTTTTGCGCAAGTAACTGAACTTCCTTAAGAATTGTTCCAGCAGTTCCCTCCTGTCCGCTCGCCGAAAACCGTCAAGCTAATTTGCAGATTGAACTACCCATCGCCCTTGCGTCTCGAGGAACTCCAGCCCAATGGCATAGCCGTCGCCATGCAATGGCTGGCAGTAAGCCACTCGAGCTGCCGAGCGAAACTCTCCGGTGCGCGATGCAAGCGACAGTTGCGCACCTTTATCCCAGTGCCGGATGCTCACCACGCGCGCTCCCTTGGCACTGACGTTTTCCGTAAAAGTGGATTCCGCGCCAGGCATCTGACGATGACCTTCGAGAACCACAGGAATTTCCATCGGGATGCGATTCTCCGCGCGGTGGAATGGAAAATCATTTCTGTGGGGCATTGGTCGATTTCCTCACAGGCACGCGGCAATCCGCGTGATGGAATTCATCGTGGTGTTCCGGCGATGCTTCATGCGATAAAGCGCGCGGTCGGCTGCCCCAAGAAGTTTTTCCGCGGAGTCGCCATCTTCCGGATACGCGGCGATGCCGGCGCTCACGGAGAGCGGAGGTTCTTCCGTTTCCGTGGAGAGACGTTCGCGCACGCGAGCCGCAACGCGCGAAGCAATGTCTTTGGGGGCCTCCGGCAGGACGAGTGCGAACTCATCGCCGCCGTAGCGAGCAGCGGTATCGATGGCACGGGAATGATTGCGCAGGATTTTGCCAAGCCGCACCAGAGCGCGGCTGCCCACCAAATGTCCGTATCGATCATTAATCGTCTTCAGGCCATCCATGTCGAGCAACACAACGCTGAACGGACGATGCGTCCGGCGGGAGCGGTCCAATTCGGACTCAATCACGGCGATCAGCCGGCGATAATTCGCCAGGCCCGTAAGAGGATCGCTGATTGCCAGCGAGCGCACCTGATCGAAAAGCCGCGCCTGGTCGATGAGCGCGCCGCAGAGCATGATGGCGTAGCTGGAGACCTTGGTGAGTTCCGCAAAAAAGAAGGGACCATCAAACAGCCGCCGCGAAAATAGGGCAGACAGATGGCAGGCCGTGTTCAGCAAAGCAACGAGAAACAGCGAATAATCATAAAGCGAACCCTCATGATCGTTCTTCTGTTGCTCCTGGAAACGGCGGTAAAAGAAAAGCGCGGCCAAGCCGAACAATACGCCGGGGAGAAGTTCCCAGGGGCGAGAGAAAAACGCGCCATACCTGGCGATCGGCGTAGCCGGTGCGGCAATAAAAGCGGCACTGGTGATATACGCTGCAGCCGCCACCACAAACAGCGCCCCCGCAGTTTCGCGGCTGGGCTGGCGCGAGGTTGGCAGAAACCGCTCCACCGCCAGCGCCGCCAGAAGCAGGACCGCCAGGAGGGTGCGGCCAACCATCCACCCCATGGGTACGTGCGATAGGGCCACCTGACCTGCGTGGAGAAGTTCGTTCAGGCCAAAATAGCCGACCGTTTCAATCATCCCAGAGAGGCCAAAACCAAAGGCAAGAATCAGGGCGATGCGATCATGCGTGCCGCGGAAACGGACCAGGGCATTCGCCGCATAACAAAAACTGAGCAGGGACCCGCCCACTTCGAGATAGAGGTACGTTGTCGGTGCGCCGACCACGTGGGCATAACGGGAATACAGCACCGCGCCAAGGAACAGGACCAATGACGCCCCGTAGGCGAGCGCAGGGAGCCTGCCACGGTCCTTGCGGAGAAACCCGGTGATTCTTGCCCATTCCCCCAAAACAACCCCCAATTGCCGGACAAACCCGGCAACTCAGAGGAAAGCACGTAAGTGACCTTTCTAGACGTCAGAAAACAGTCCGTAAGTCGTTGACAAAAAATGCTTTATTGAATGACGCCAGGATGAGGGTAAGTGGTGAGACGGGTTCGAGACGCGGAAAGGGGCGGGAGACATGCTCTTTTGAGACAATATCACTCGTGTATCCAGAGAGTTAGCAGGCGTTTGGACAAGAGTGCATCAAAAGTGCGCAAAGTCTCAACATGAGACTGTCTCATCTTGGGATGAGGCGTCCTTTAGGGCTTCGGAGGCTCGGGGAGATCGCGCGCAGCGACAGGGCTCGCGAAATTCTGGCGTTTGTGAGCACCATCGCAGAAAGGTTGATTTGTGGAGTGACCGCAGCGACAAACTGTTACCGAGGTGCGACCACCCAGGCCGAATTTCTGGCCAGTCTGATCGACAATTTCAAAGTCACCCTCGATACGGATAGGGCCATTATTGAAAAACGTCACTTTGGTGCTTGCCACGAGTGCCTCCGTTAACTGAATCATCCACTGAGCCGCACGGCCTAACGACAAGATAGCACCGGATTCCGCAAAAGATAAAAAGAGGAATTCCTTGAGCCATCTTGCCTCGCGAATCCCTGAAAAGCATTCCCCTTAATAGCGCGGCACAGAGGGATCCACCTCAGTGGACCAGGAGAGAATTCCGCCGTGGAGATTGTAGATCTTTCGGAAGCCGGCTTGCCGCAAGAAATCCACAGCCTGAGCGGAACGTTTTCCGCTTTTGCAGTGGGCCACAATCTCACGGGCAGAATCGAGTTCATGAACGCGCCGCGGGAGTTCACCGAGCGGGATCAAATGGCCCTTGAGATTGCAGATCTGGTATTCGTGGGGCTCGCGCACATCCAGAATAAAGACGTCATCTCCCCGATCGAGGCGTTCCTTGAGTTCACGCGCGGAAATTTCGGGGACGTGAAGATCGCTCTCCGGTTCCTCTTCGCCACGAATGCCGCAGAATTCGTTGTAATCAATCAGGTGATGAATCTTGCGGTGTGTGCCGCACATCGGGCAGTGGGAATTTTTGCGAAGTTTAAGCTCCCGGAACTTCATTGCCAACGCATCGAACAGAACCAGCCGGCCTTCCAAGGAATCGCCACGCCCAATAATCAGCTTGATGGCTTCCAGGGCCTGCAGCGAGCCGACGATACCCGGAAGCACGCCAAGTACACCGCCTTCGGCGCAGGAGGGCACCAGACCGGGAGGAGGGGGTTCGGGATAGAGGCAACGGTAGCAAGGTCCCTCGGGCATGCCGAAGACCGTCACCTGGCCTTCAAAGCGGAAGATCGAGCCGTAAACGTTGGGCTTGCCGAGGAGGATGCAGGCGTCGTTGACGAGATAGCGTGTGGGGAAATTGTCGGTGCCATCGACGATGATGTCGTAATCCTTCAATAATTCGAGCGCGTTTTCGCTGGTGAGTTTGGTTTCGTAGGTGGTGATCTCGACGTCTGGATTCAGATTGGTAAGGCGCGCCTTTGCCGCTTCGGTCTTGGGCTTGCCAACATCACTGGTGCCAAAGGTGACCTGGCGCTGCAGATTTGTGAAATCGACGACATCGAAATCGACCAGGCCGATGTGGCCCACGCCCGCGGCAGTCAGGTACAGGCCAAGAGGCGCGCCGAGGCCGCCGGTGCCGATGAGAAGGACTTTGGCAGCCTTAAGCTTAAGCTGACCTTCCATGCCCACTTCCGGCATGATCAGGTGGCGGCTGTAGCGCAGGATTTCTTCGTTGGTGAGGCTCGCTGGCGACGCCTGGCCGGTCAACGAATGTGTTTTGGTGGTCATGGATAAGTTTCCTTGTATCATTTTACCTGCGTACCGCGCGGGAAGGAAGGAGCGATGGCGACCCCCCGTTGTTCCCCCGTGCTCGTGTTTTGCTCTTGAGCAATCTCGAATCGCCGCGCTACAAATTTCCATACCTTGAAGGAGTAATGAGGCGATGAAGCCCGCCAGGTGCGTTCACAGACAACGACGAGGTGCAAACTTCCCAAACTAAGACGATGGGTTTCCTCGTTGCCCGGGAGGTAGGTGGCTGCCAGAATTTGACTACTTTCAATCCACAGATAAACGCGGGGTTATGCCCAATCCATCGGGCTAAGTCTTGCCGATCATCGAGGCCTCTTAGATCTCCCGTCAGCAACCACTCATGACTGGGGAGGCAACTCTTGTCACGCAGTTGATTGCTGTGGCCTTACAGACCTTTTACGCTGCGGTTACAAGCTTTTACCGCTGTTCATCTCGGGAAAGCGTCTAATGAAATGTGCGAGTGCGGGAGAGCCCTGGGGCGCCGCAAAGCTCGAAACAGGAGGGGTTGCCAGTTGCGAGCGTAGCAGGTTCCCTACTTCGAGGGGCACCCAAGATTCGCGACTGTTGGCAGGCGGCAATAAGGCATTCCGACGGACGAGAACTGAGCATCCGGGAGGAAGGCTATGCGCTCACCGAAGCTTGAGGAACAGAATCCGTCGCAGAATACCGCAATCAGCTTTGAAAAACCGCAGCCGGTGGACCCGAGCGAAGTGCTTGCCGAATTGTTTGAGCTACTGGAAGAATATGCTCCGAGCTGGTACACGGAAGAGCGTCACGATCGGGCATTGAGTGCGCTGCGAATTTTGAGAAGAGCTTGAACCGCGCCTTTTCCCGCCCCATCTTCGCACGCGTTAGGGCCCGCGCCTCAGCCCTGGAATTTGTATCCAAGCCCCGGGATCGTGATAATCAACTCTGGCTTCTTAGGAATGCGCTCCAGCTTCTGGCGCAGACTAGCGACGTGCACATCAACGGTGCGCGTAAACGTACCCGCTGCATGCCCCCAAACCTGGCGAAGGAGCTCATCGCGGGAAACCGTAGTTCCGCGATGCTCCGCAAAATAGCGGAGCAACTGAAACTCCCGCGCCGTGAGATAAACCTGCTCGCCGTCGCGTGTGACTTGGGTTCCCCGTACGTCCAGCGTGATGCCGCCAAACTGATAGACACTGGAACCGCCAGGCTGCCCGGCTCCCGCCTTACTTGGGGAACGTCGTAGCAGGGCCTCGATGCGCGCCATGAGTTCCAGAGTGTCGAAGGGTTTGGTGACATAGTCGTCCGCACCCAGTTTGAAGCCCACCAGCTTATCGGCGGTCTGACCGCGCGCGGTCAACAGAAGAATCGGGGTGGCCAGTCCGGCTCGCCGAATGTCGGTGCAGACCTCAAATCCACTGCGGCGTGGCAACATGATATCGAGAATAATCAGATCAAAGGGAAGCTGGGTGGCTTTCTCCATTCCTTGATCGCCATCGGCAGCGAAATCGACAACGTAACCTTCGCTTCGCAGACGGTCTCCCAGAGTCATCTGCAGCGCTTCTTCATCTTCGACAATCAGAATGCTTTCGTTCATGAGTTCATTGGTGGACCTGGCTGCAACGCTGCGCGGGATGCCTCCAGGCTATCTCCTTCCGCAATCGGCAAATGCAACGTAAAGGTGCTGCCGACCGAAATTTCACTGACAACGGAAAGCTTGCCTCCCATGGCTTCTGCCAATCTCCTTGCCAAGGACAATCCCAAGCCGGTTCCGTGAATCTGCGCAGCGCTCACGCGGGGACTGCGATAGAAAGGGTCAAAGATTTTGCCAATCTCTGAGCGGTCAATGCCGATGCCACGATCAGATACCGAAATCTTGACCTCTGGTTCGACCCCGCCCTCCGGGCCCACAGCAAATGCATGAAGGCCAATCCACCGGCTATCGCCACTATACTTCACCGCGTTCCCTATCAGATTTTGCAGACACTGGGAGATTGCCGATAAATCCCCCAATACCTGCGGGAGGCCGGGCTCGACGTGCCGCTCCATCAAGAAACCTGCGGCCTGAATCAGTTCCTTTGTGCTGCTCTCCACCAGATCAAGGATTTTCGAGACCTGCAACGGCCGCAGGACCTGCCGGCTCTTGCCATCTTCCGTGGAAGCAAACAGCAAGATCTCATCCACTAGTCCACCCATTTGGCGGCTTTGATTTTGAATCACAGCGCCGTATTTTCGCAGTTCCGTCTTGCTGTCGATGAGCCCATCGGCAATGTTATCCGCCGCCGAGCTCAATACGGCCAAGGGGGTGCGCAATTCATGAGATACCGAAGCCACAAATTCCATTTGCAGCTTAGCAAGCTGTATCGCGTTCAACATCCTGCTTCTTTGAATGGCCCAAACAGCGGCACTGGAGAGGAGAAACGTGAAACCCAGGATCCCAATGAGCCTAAGCGCGGAGCGCCGCGAAGTGGCCACCACGTTGGACAAGCGATGAGAAGCCTCTTCGTCAAACAGCCTTTTCATCTCGTTCAAGTCTTGCCGGACACGTTCGAACGACGGCACGCCCCCGGACAGGTCCAGATTCACGGCCTCTTTGGTGCTCCCCTCGAGAATCGAAGCGAGCACTTCGTCACGAACCTTCAGATAGCTGGCCCAATCACGGCTGAGCTGGTTGCCGAGCGCAGCCTCCGAGGGAAGCTTTACCTGTCTTAGATACGCGGCAATCCCGTCGGTCACGCGGTGGTCGGCCGCGCGGGATTGGTCAGCATATTCCACCTGCAGGTTGCTGTCACTGGTGGACAGAGCATAGAGGGTCGTCCGGCGAGTCTCCTGCGCATCATATTGCATCTCTCCAATCTGGCGGAGTCCATGCACTGACACGGCGTACATGTTCTGTGCCTCGGCATCCGCGGTCTGCAAATCGCGTATGACAAACAAGCCAACCAGCACAACAGAACAAAAAACCAGGATAAGCAGAAGAATGGCATTGTGGCGGGATGCCAAACCCAGGATCAGGTCCAGCAAGGATGTCACTCGTCCGGAATCCTGCCCCGCTTCGTATTTGCTTGTGGCGCGCATTTCAGTTGGACGGAGGCGCCTCCACGTAGAGTTTGTACCCTTTGTCGGCAGGGAGAAGCTCATCAACACGCACGACCTTCACAGTTTCATCCACATCCCTGGCACGCAGATAACCGATGGCCCCGGGCACGTTAAAAATGAACCGGCGCACGCCCGAGGGAGTCGAGAGAATTTTGGGGGACACCAGAATCTCGCCAGTGAACAATCCATGAAGAAAATGGTTCTTCAGTTGGGTTTCATTCATCTGGAAAACATCCCGGAGCATGGCCTTGCGTTCTGGTTGACCTGGATCACGCATGACCAGGGTGATGCGGTGGTCGTTCGGCCAGTGGCTACGCTCGCCGAGAAAGATCCTGTGTAACTCCGCCATCGAAAGGTTGTTCACGGTATTGGAGCGATTCACGACGATGGCAAGCGGCTCCATGAAGGAGAGCTGATCCGCCACCGGGGGCCAAGTAAATGAGAGCGTCCCGCAGGCCACGGCAGACAGCAACATCGCGGCCGAGCCAAGCAAGATCAGGAATCCGATCAGGCGCCCCATTCCTCTTCCCTTCCGATCTAGAAGGTGAACCCAAGTTGCAGAGCCAGGGAGTTAACACCAGGTTGCTGGCGCAGAAAAGTGTAGTCATATTGCAGCTTCAGAGCTACAAATTCGCTGGCATCGAAGCGCAGGCCCAGCGAGGGGCCATCGCGTAAGGCAACGTCCGGGAATATCGGATCGTTCGATGGAGCGTTCACATATTGGTACCGGAAATAGGGTCGGAAAGAACCAAATTGCCGTGATACCTGGGAATAGAAGGCCGGGGTATTGTAAGAGGTGGACTCGCCTATCAACGCGTGTCTTATGAGCAGAGCTTCATTCAGCCACTCATAGTTGGAGCGGATGAGAATGACGTGAGCGTCGAGAATGGTCTCACCGATTCTGGGCGAGTTGATAGGAGTGAGCACATCGCGATAGACAGAGAAGCCGGTCTGCAGGCCGGGCAATGCGTCAGGTCTGGCAAACACTTCCACATTGAACGCCTTGTGGTTGTTTTCATCCACGACATTTTGCACCGGCTCTTGCACCAGCGGTGCACGAGAGGTACGCCCGTTCCCCACTTCGGCAACGTAATGCAATCCCAATGATCCAGAAGGAATCAGACCGGCGGCAGATACTCCGACCGTGTGAATGGGAAGGATGCCGCCCTCATCTTCGAATTCAAACACAAAGGGGCGGCCTGTGGTTGTCTGCAGCCATGTGCTGTGGTGATACGCAGTGTTGTAGTAGCCGATGGCAGTGTGCAGCCTGCCCGCGGAAATGTTCAGATAATCGCTGTGGGAATACTGCAGAAGGTAGCGTTCCAAGTCAACCTCGAAGGTGTTCTGGGGAGACTGCGGCTGCGGTACACCGTAGGTGCTGCTGGTCCCCCCTTCAAAGACAATTTCGCTGAGGAATTTGAATTTGTCCGAAATGTCCGAAGTGGTGAACAGATCAAGTTCGCCAAGTGAGAATGACGTAGTGTCACCCTTCTGGGTGTCGCCGTGAAATGACACGTCGCCGAATCCCCGGATGCGCAAGAGGGTCTTGCTCAGGTCCATTCTCTCAGCCATGGCATTTTCAGATTGCGATAGCTCCGACGCCTGTGGCGAGGCAGGGGCAGCCTGGCTGGAGACAGAGGTCTGGATCGGGGCCTTGAGTTGCGGCTGGCTGGGCGTCATCGCCGCGGGTAGCTTCGCCTGAGCCGTTGCAGCATCCGGATTGGCAGAGACGGATTGTTGTCGTTCAGCCTCCAGTTTCTTGACTCTGGCCTCCAGTTGATCTATTCGCTCTAGCAGAAGCTGCAAGGTTTGCCCGTCCACGACCGTCTCATTGCCAGCCTGCTGTGCGCCAAGCGAGGAAACACAAGGTAAGGTCAGCAGCAATAGGAGAAATAATCGCGTAGCGAGCGTCCCGAAGGGAGAACGGAATGAGCGTAGATCCTCAGGAGATACGGGAGTGGACAAATTCATGGCTTCCTCCTTCAGTCTCGGAATCCTCTACTGGGACTTTCCCCCTGGAAACAAACGCGCACCGATCCATTCGTTTGGACTGGGACCAAATGACTCTATCTAGGCTCCCAGTCCTCTTGTCCAGCCAATCGTTGGCCCGCAGCCTGAACTTGGAAAGCGGTGGAAACCGGGGACGCACAGGGCGTTCACCGGCCTCTGAAGCGAATTGTAATTTATTTTTCACAGGGCAGCACCTGTTGCTCTTGATTATGCGCTGACTTGTTGGGGCGGCCACATTTGCGCGCTGCCAGCCGACCAAGCGTTGTCTGCTCCGGAGCCGGGAGTAGCTCCGCGGTACCCAGGAGAAGGCCAGCGTGTGTGCATTGGCGAAATGCGGCGACCTCTCGCTCCGATTCCCCTGCAGCAAGATACTCCCGCCAAGTCCCGGTGGACCACCGCGCTTTCCACATCTCCATCTCCAGGCAGGGGGAGCGAACTGAGGCGCAGCGGCCGGTCCGCGATCCGCTTTTGGACTGGGCTGTTGGCAGGGAAGATATCCCACCCCTTCCCCGGAGTTTTTCGCTACGGCGCGCGTAAGTGATTGGCAGAAAACAAGATGCTGGAAGCCGCGTACAGGATTTACCGGAACGGGTTTGGTACAGAATTCGGAAGTGTATGGGAGCGCGGGGGTTAGGTAGGGGAGGAAACAATCAGTGTACCGGCAGTTTCGTCATACCGGAGAGGGCGGGGGCGAGATGCGCGGGAGGAGGAGGCCGAGGCGGAAGAACATAGGCAAGCGGACAGACGAATCCCTTCGGCAGGCCTATGTGTACTATACAGTATTATAGTATAATTGTCAACATAAAAACGACAAAACGCAGGAGAACATCCCGTCTGCCCCCGGAGCCCACACCCGTCACTCCGTTTCAGTAAGCGAATCAGCCCATTTATGGTCTCGGGAGCCCGCCGACTGACGCCGTCTCAACCGCCAAATCCTCGCCAAGGTCGCAAATCACGTACAGTTCAATAGCGGCGTTGAGAGAGGCAAGAAGACGAACGAACTCCGCCGAAATTGCGAAGTCACTTTGTTCTTGCGAAAGGGTGAACCCCCAATATGCTCTGAGCAGCGTCACCGTGGATAGTTGGCTGAGGTAATTCATGTGCGGCTCCAGCTGCTCACGAAGCCAACTAACATGCTTTTCCAGAGGTTTCAGCGGATTTAGAGGAGAATTGATGCTCCAGACATCCTCTTGCAGCACAGCAAGAGCAAGAGAGATTCGACCGCCCATCTGGTGAGTTGTCGGTGCTTTCTGGTTCAGCGCTTCCGAAATGGCACCGAAGTCAAGCGAGGAACCGGCTATGGAAAAGCTCACGTGGCATCCAGCACTCAAGTTTTCTTGATCCGTTTCTCTTGAATCGGGCTGCATTTCCCGTTATCTCCTGATCTACCGATGAATAGGCGGGTTGATTGGATAAGAGAGAAGGCTCCAGTCACGAACCGCGTAAGCTTTTGGTTGAGGACCGAAGCTCACGGAGTGCGAAAGGAGCCTTTATGGTTCTTATTGGATGCGATTTTCACCCCAGTTGACAACAGGTTTCCTGGCTAGATCGGGAGACCGGTGAGAGTGGGGTCACAAGCTGGTGCATGAGGCGGGAGCGGCAGAAACGTTCTACCGGCAGTTTCCGGCAGGCCCGCGGATCGGCATGGAGGCGACGGGGAACTGTCAGTGGTTCGTGGAACTGCGGGACCGTTTGGGACATGAGTTGTGGGCGGGCGACGCGGCGAAGATTCGCGCCAGCGATGCGCGGCAGCAGAAGCAGGACCAGCGGGACGCGCGACTGCTGCTGCGGTTGCTGGTGGAAGAGCGGTTTCCGCGGATCTGGGTGCCTTCGCGAGAGGAAAAGGATTTGCGGCAGTGGCTGATTTATCGCTGTAAGCTGGTGCGGCTTCGTGCCCAGGTAAAGAACGGATTGCAGCACTTGGCGCTGAACCAGGGACTGCAGAAGAAAAGACGGCCGTGGAGTGCCGCGGGACAGAAACAGCGTTGCGCGTTGCCGCTGGCGCCGTGGGCCAGCCGGCGGCGAGAAGATCTGTTGAAGATGATGAGCGAGTTGGATGGGAAGATCGACTTGCTCGATGCAGCGGTGCTCGAAGCGGCGGAAAAGAACGGGCCAGCGCGGGGTGTTTTCGTGCGGGAGTTGGGAAAAGTGCCGCGGGGGGTTAGCTGTTAGGCAGAGGCTGCAGGGCTCGAAGACTCGCCCTGCGTTACATACCACTTGGTTATGCCGGAGCAGGTGCACTTGCTGATCAGCGAGCCGGGGCGGGGAACACCGTCGAGTGTCTTGCAGGTGCTGAAGCAAAGAGTCTGATCACCATCGATCCGTTGATAGAACGGATAAATCCAGGAGAAAACCCGCACCCTTTATAAAGCAGACTTGAACCCACAGGGTACGGCACCCAGTCAAAACCGTCTCATCGCTTCAATCTGTAGCCCACCCGCGTGATCTAATCAGCCGAACTAACCAGCCGGACGATTCAGTAGCTATGACCCGGCCGGTGGGGCGGGAAAACTTCCGGGCCATTGCCGGAGAGGAAATTTAGGGTAGGATTCTGCAATCCCGTGAGGAGGCACCCATGTCCACTCCCTACACACCCCCCGATTTGCGAGGAAAAGTCGCGCTTGTGACGGGCGCTACCCGGGGAGCCGGTCGAGGAATCGCGGTCGCGCTGGGGGAAGCGGGCGCGACGGTGTACTGCACAGGACGCAGTTCAAGAACCACGAGAAGCTCGACGCGAGGGGGTTCGCTGCGGCTGGAGACGATTGAAGAAACAGCGGAGAGGGTAACCGTGCGCGGTGGGATCGGCATCCCCGCGGTGGTCAACCATATGAACCGAACGGCGGTACAAAGCCTGATTTCCACGATCGAGAAGGAGCAGCGCCGTCTGGATATCCTGGTCAACGTAATCTGGGGCGGCGATCCATTTTTGGAATTTGGAAAGCCATTTTGGCAGCTGGACCTGCCGAAAGGGTTCCAGATGATCGAAGGGGCCTTGTACACACATGTCATAACCTGCCACGACGCCGCGCCGCTGCTGATCGAATCGTCAAAGAAATCGAACGGAGGGCTGATTGTAGAGGTAACCGATGGGGATTCGTATCAGTACCGGGGGAATTTGTTTTACGACCTGGTGAAAACAAGCGTGATCCGCATGGCATTCACGATGGCGCGGGAGTTGCGTCAGAAAAATGTGACGGTAGTTGCACTGACACCGGGTTTTCTGAGGACGGAAGCGATGCTGGATCAATTGGGGGTCACGGAGGCGAATTGGCGGGACGCGGTGAAAAAAGATCTCAATTTTGAAGAGTCTGAGACACCCCTGTATGCAGGACGGGCCGTGGCTGCGCTGGCCGGGGACCCGAACATCGCGGGGAAGTCCGGGCGCGTGTTCAGCTCCTGGGGGCTTTCAGACGAATACGGCTTCTGTGACGTTGATGGCAGGAAGCCGCACTGGGGAAATCACGCCAAGATGAAATATGGGAATGTAATGAAGCCTTGCGACGAGGGTTTCTACCAATACTGGACGGGCGGAATGATGGATTCCATTTTTCCGGATTGGCCGTGAGATCGGGTAGGCTCCCCGGCAATGACGGGCCACGATGATTCTGAACCGCGGAAACACAGATTGGCGCTGGGCAGCGCAGCTTTACACGCAGGGGGAGATTGATTAGGCTGAAGAGACTATGTGGAATGTCGACGAACGATTTCAGAAGAGGCAGATGGACAGCCTGGCGGCGCTGGGCTTTTCCGTGGGCAGCACGCGAGGAGTGGTGCGCGTCGAGAAATACGGCTGCGGGGCGGAGTTCCGACAGAATCCGGACGAGCGCTTCCAGATGACCATTCTGCCCAGCATCATGATGAGAGGGCAGTTCACGCGATTGTGGGACGCGGGCTACCAGAAATTTCTGCTGACCGACGACGGGAATAAACTGCCGGCGCTGGCGGCGCAACTGGCGAATTTGCGGAAGTTCAACGAAGAGCTGCGCACCGCCCTGGGAGTGCCGACATTTTACAACGAGGCTCTGGGCTCCGTGAGCACGCTGAGCGTTTATGACCGCGTGAAGGGCCGCGACGGAGACGTGCCGGACAAGACCGTGGGAGCGCACGAACCGGCTGGCAAACATTAATTCGCCAAGCTCTCTCCTACTTTGCAGGAAGTTCATTCCCGGGAGCGGGCTTCCTCTAATTGACGTCGAAACTGCAGCGGATCGACCCGATGCTTGGCGGCCTTGTGTGTACCGATGAAAATCACCGGGATGTCCAGGCCGTAGAGCCTGGTGAGTTCGCGGTCTTCCTCGATATTCACTTCGCGAAGCATGGCGCCAAATTCTCGAAGCAGCGGCTGGAGGACGGCCTTGGCATCGTCACACAGGTGGCAACCCGGGCGAGAGTAGAGGGTGACTTCGAGCGGGTGAGCGGAATCCATGCGCGGATCCTCGGAATGGCCCGTCATGGTTTGGGGTTGGAGTACTTCTGGAAGGGTCCGGCGTAGGGATGGAAGGCTTTCGCGCGGTAGAGTTCGGCAATCTGGCGAAGATGTCCGAGATCGTGATTGGCGAGTTCGTGGAGCATCTGGGAAAGACTGATGGTGCCGAGCTCGACGTGCCGGCCGGTGCGTCCCCCCGCGGAGGCGGGAATCGAGTGCAGGTAGAAGACAAAGGCCCTTCGAAGAGGGGAAAATTCTTCCAGGTACTCGCGAATGGACTTCATTTGAAGTTCCGCTTCCGGAAGGACCTCATACTTCGAAAGGGTGGGTGCCTCCTCCAGAACGATGCGGTGCGTGCGCTGCTCGTATAACTTCTCAATGACCACCATGTGCGCGAGGACTTCCGTGATGGACCAGCGCTCCGCCGCGGGTTTCCACTCCAGAGTGTCCTGGGGGACGTCCCGGAGGAGCAGCTCCAGAAGCGCAGGGGTTTTCTCCAGCAGGGAGATGGGCGCCTGAATGGCGGCGGGAGAAAGCAGTTGCATCAAGGACCTCAGAAGAGCACGCTGATTCTAAGCCTGCGGAAGTCAGCCGCCAAGTGCCGGGCATGGAATTTTTTGCGGGGAGCACACGAATGGGACGAGTCGTAGCGTTGATGGATGATCTGTTTTTTCAGATGAAGGTGGCGGAAACGGCGAAACATGTGGGAGTGGAATTCAAAGTGGCGGGGAATGGGGAGGTCCTGGCAGCGATGTTGGAGCCGCCGACCAAACTGGTCATCGTGGACCTGAACGCGAGGAGCGAACCCGTGGCAACCATTGCGCGGCTGCGCGCAACCCAAAAGGAGCTGCCGATCATTGCGTTTCTTTCGCATGTGCAGACGGAGCTGGCCTCGCAAGCGAAGACGGCGGGCTCAACGGAAGTGCTGCCGCGTTCGGTGTTCACGCAAAACCTGGCCAGGATTCTGGCCGCGGCAAAGGATTGAGAGGAAGCGTTGCGATTGCAGAAAGTGATGGGCAGGATTGTGGTCGGACTGGTAGTGGCGACGCTGCTTCATCCCGCAACGGCAACGCGCGCGGGCCAGGCGGAAGCCGGAAACGAGCCGGCCCTGGTACTGCGGGATATCCTGATGGCCGCGTGCGCGCAAAATGCCAAGCAATTTGGCGGCAACCTGACGGCGAGAAATGCAACCGCGTTCGGGAACATGACTCCGGCAGCGCAGACAACCTTGTTGAAGCGATTCGTGCTGCTGGACAAGGCGGGCAATCCGCGCGCGGAAGAGGACGCGGATGGAAATCTGACCGTGGCGTGCGTGACGCCGAATATCACAACTCACTTGCGGATTGGCAAAGCGGAGGTGCGAGACAATCTGGCGTACTTGCCCCTGGTCGTGAAGGACGCGAGCGACACGACAGATTGGAAGGCGCGGCGCGTGACCATGGGGCTGGTGCGGGAAAACCACCAATGGAAACTTTTGTCGCTCGGGCTCCTGTTGCTGGATCTGCCGACGCTTGGAGAAGAATGGGACCGGGCGGAGATCCAAGGCAACGAAAAATCAGCGGTCGCGTCGATGAAAGAGTTGGCGGCAGCAATTGAAAAGTACCGGGTGACGTATACGCACCTGCCGCAGGCACTGACCGAATTGGGACCACCGGAGAAGGGAAACCCGAAAATGGAGCAGGCGGGACTGGTCGAAGCAGCGTTGGCGAGCGGACGCAAGGACGGATATTCGTTCCGGTACGTCATTGTGGGAGCAAATAACCTGGGAGCTCCGGCAAAATACGAACTAGCGGCAATCCCGGTGGACTACGGCCGAACTGGCACGCAGTCTTTTTTTCTGGATGCCAACGGGGTGCTGCACGGTGGCGACCACCAGGGAGCGGTGGGCACGTCATTGGATCCGAAGATTGAATAGCAAGCCATGAGGTGCCGGATGGACATCCGTTTACTGATTATCAATAAGTACTTATAGGTAATTATAGGACATTTTCTTCCGAGCCAGAATGAAGTGGGACCATCCGGCTTTGGCTCGCGGCTTGACGCGGCCGAGAGTGCATCCCACCTGAAGAAAAAGCCAGCCGCGCGCTGGCATGAATGGAGAAGGAGCATGCCGGATGTGACATCGGACCGGCGAAACGCGCCGCGCTACGCGCTGGTGCTTGCCGCTGAAGTGATGGAACCAAGCCGCGGGGCGCGACTGAGCGCGCGCACCTCGGACCTGAGTCTAACAGGCTGTTACCTCGATACGCTGACCCTGCTGCCCAAAGGCTCGCAGGTTCGCATCAGCCTCACCCATCGCAGGGAAGTATGCGAAGCCAGCGGCCGGGTTATGGATGTGCGCCCCGGTATGGGTATGGGTATGGGTATGGGTATGGGTGTGGGTGTGGAATTTGAGGAGATCGCTTCGGAACACCAAGCAAGATTGCAGCGCTGGCTGGCCGCCAAGAACGAGGGTTAATTGAAAACGGGACGCCCTGCACCGAACCAGGACGATCACAGCCCCGGCGGGAATTTGAGACCAGCGCAAGTTAAGCTAACATTCACTACGGAGAATATGCGACCAGCTCTATTGCGTTGGCTTGCCCTTTTCTGCTTCGGCGCCCTGCTGACACCGGCAGCGCCCGCTTCCCGGGCACAGCAAGTGGAGTCCATATACGGGCCGCTGCCGGTGTTTGAATTCCACAGCAGTTTCTGGGTGAACCTGCATCATTTCCTGTATCACGAGGCCAGGGCCCGCCTGGCTGCAAAAGAGAACCGCGATGCTGCGGGGAAAAATACCGGACCGGTGATGAAGCAGACCCCCGGATCCGTGGTCATGCTTTCGGCCGTGGAACAGAAAGCGTGGGACGCCGCCATTGCCTATTACATCGCGAACTATGCGGGCCAGGACCTGGTGGTAAATATCGACCTGATCCTGCTGAAAAACCAGTTGGGGGATTTTGAGGATTGCGATGAATTAACCGGAAAGAAAAAACCGCGGTGCGATGCCGGCCTGCCCGGTAAAATCGGGCCGCTCCTGGAAGCGGCGGCTCCGGTGTACCGCGCGCATTGGTGGGCGAATCAGGACCGCCTCAACCGCCGCTGGGTAATGCGGGTAGCGCCGCTGGTGAGAGAACAAGGCGTCGGAGTCTCCGAGCGGCTCGCGGACATCTACCAGGCGCACTGGCCGAAGGAAAAAATTCGCGTGGATGTTTGTGCTGATGCTAACGCGGCGGGCGCTTACACCACGCTCGATCCGCTAAGGGTGACCATATCCAGCACCGACTCGCGGAATGAAGGGACGGATGCGTTGCAGGTGCTGTTCCACGAGGCTTCTCATGGCATCGCCCAGCCAGTCGAAGCGGCGATCAGCCGCGAGTGCAAGCAACGGGAAAAACCGATTCCACGCAACCTTTGGCACGCGCTGCTTATCTACACAACCGAAGAAGTACTGCGGCCGGTGGTCAAGGGAACCGCTTCAGAGACGGAAGGGGATGACACGCCCGGGCAGGTGAAGCCGAATGTTGTGCCATATCCGCTTCGCGATCTCCTGACGCAACGCGGTTGGGAACAGTATCACCTCCTGTTGGTGCTGTACTGGCAGCCATATCTGGACGGAAAAGTGACTTTCGAGGACGCGATCGCGCACCTGATTTCCGCGGTGTAAATTCCCTGCGCCACGAAAGTGACGAAAGTTTGTCCGAGGACCGCGTGTATGTTAGGCTTTTTGCTGCAAGAGTGAACCCGGCCGCGAGCTTCGCAAGTCCCTTCGTCGCTCGACCTCACCTTCATGTGTAGCAGGAGAGACGCACGAGGGTGAAGTAGTCTCTGCGTCTGAAGCCGCCCGGGCAAAGGATCCGTAACGCCCATGCCTGGAAGACAAGTGGCATCCCAAACCGAGAAGGAACCCCGGGAAATCAAGCTCGCGCATTCGCCGGATTCCGACGATGCGTTTATGTTTTACGCGCTGGCCACGCACAAGCTGATGACCCCCGGTTACAAGTACACCCACACGCTGTCGGACATCCAGTCGCTGAACGAAGCCGCGCTGGCGGAAACCTACGACGTTACCGCTCTGAGCTTTGCCGCCTATCCGGCGCTGCGGGACAAGTACGTTTTGCTGGATTGCGGGGCGAGTTTTGGCGAAGGCTACGGGCCGATCGTGGTGGCCACCCGCGCGATGAAGCCGCGGGATTTGAAGGGCAGGCGCATCGGCGTTCCGGGCCTGAAAACTACCGCGTATCTGACACTGAGACTGTTTGAGCCGGACTTTGAGCCGGTGGTGATGCCGTTCGACAAGATTATCGAAGCGGTCCGGACTGAAGTGGTTGAGGCGGGACTTCTGATTCATGAGGGGCAATTATTTTTTCCTCAGCTGGGGCTCCACCGCGTGGTGGACCTGGGGACCTGGTGGCAGGAACAGACGGCGCTGCCGTTGCCGCTCGGTGGAAATGGCGTGCGCCGGGCTCTCGGCCCGGACCTAGGCCGCCAGATTGCCAGGACGATCCGGGACAGCGTGAGCTACGCGCTCGAACATCGCGAAGAAGCATTGAATTACGCGATGCAATTTGCGCGGGAGATGGATACCGAGCTTGCCGACAAGTTTGTGGGCATGTATGTGAACAAGTGGACGCTCGGCTATGGTGAGAAGGGCAGGAAAGCCGTCCGCGAATTGATCGAGCGGGGCACCGCAGCCGGTCTGCTGCCGGGGCCGCCCAATATCGAATTCCTCGAAGAGTAGTTACTTCTTCTGTGCTGCCTTCACGGGCGTGAAGTACAAATCCTGATAATCGAAGCTGAAATCCGCCAGCGGCGAGACCGCGACCATCGTGAAATGGTCGATCGAGCCATCCGGCTTTAGTGTGAACGTGACGAAAGCGTCTTCCACCGTGCGGTCGCGCCAGTGGGCTTTGAAGGTGTCGTACTGCCAGTGCTGGAGGTCTGCCAGCCCTTTCGGGGTCCGCTCGAAATTCAAGAGCAGGCTACCGTGTTGCGAACGGATGGTCACTTTTCCGTACCAGGGATCGGAATAATCCCCTGCGTATTTTTCCAGCGGCAGGGAAGGTTTGGAATCCGCCGCGCGCGCTTGCGAGGCCTTGCTCATTGTCTCGTCAGCTTCTTTTCGGTCCTGGTCCTCTACCGATTTGAAGGCCGCGATGTAATCCTGCGTCGGGCCACTGAGGTAAGCGTCCAGAATGTGGAACAGGACGGATTCAAAGGCGACATCTTCCTCGGCATTGGTGAGGATGACGACGCCGAGATTTTCTTCCGGCACCAGCATCACACGCGTCACGAAGCCCGCCACCCCACCGGAATGACCGATCAGCTTTCTGCCTTTGTAGTCACGCAAACCCCAACCCATGCCATAACCGGAGAAACGGCGCTGCAAGTTTTTCAATTCCGGCGGAGCATCGCCCGTCGGGGCGATCATTTGCTGCGCCCACATTTCGTGGGAGGATTTTTCGCTGAAGATGCGCGAGTCCGTGCCGGGGATCTGTCCGTGATTGAGCTGTAAGAGCACCCATTTGGACATGTCCGCGACAGAAGAATTGATGGAGCCGGCTGGTCCGGCATTGTCGAGATTTTCGAAGGGGATAGGCTGGAGTTTCCCATCCACTTTGGAATGGGGGGAGGCCACATTTTCTCCTGGTTTGAAGGAGATCGGACTGGTCACTGTGTTTTTCATACCGAGGGGAAGAAGAATCTTTTCGCGCACGTAGTCGTCCCAGCTCATGCCGCTGACTTCCGCCACCACCTGCCCGGCGGTCACGAACATCAGGTTGTTGTAAGCGTAGGTGGTGCGAAAACTGGTGGCGGGCTTCAGAAAACGTAAGCGGTAGACGACTTCCTCGCGAGTAAAGGTGGTGTGGGGCCAGAACATCAGGTCGCCCTCACCAAGTCCGAGGCCGCTGCGATGGCAGAGGAGGTCGCGGATGCGCATTTCCTTCGAGACATAGGGGTCATACATCTCGAAGCCCTTGAGGCGCTGATAGACGGGGTCGTCCCAGGAGATCTTCCCTTGGTCGACCAGGGTGGCCAGCGCGGCGGCGGTGAACGCTTTTGTGTTCGAGCCGATGCCGAACAAAGTGTTTTCGTCGACGGGAGTGGGTTCGCCGAGTTTGCGGACCCCGTAACCCTTGGATACGACGACTTTCCCATCCTTCACGATGGCGACCGCCATCCCTGGCACGTCAAAGGTCTTCATGGAGCGCGCCACAAACGCATCCAGGTCGGCCGGAGGCGCCTGTTGCGCTTGAAGTGGCACGACAGCCATCAGCCACAAGGCCACAACAACGATGAAATGCCGGATGCCGCGGGGGTTCATTTTCTGCGACTCCTTTGAAGGAAGTGGTGCAAAGCATACACCAATCCGGCCCCGGGCCTCACTCGTGCAGCTTGACGCCTGGGGGCGAATCACATACCGTTTTTATCTGCCATGCGAATGAAAACTCTTCTCACAACTGGTGTACTTTTTCTTGGGGCAACGCTGCCATTGCTTGCGAACGCTCAGACTGCTGCTGAATTTCGGGACCGGCCGGATATTCCCAAGGAATGGCCGCGCGAACCGGTTCGCAGCACCCACGGAATGGTGGCTACCGATGAGCCGCTGGCTTCCCAAGCCGGCGTGGAAATCCTTAAGCGCGGTGGCAATGCCATCGATGCGGCGGTGGCGACAGCATTCGCTCTTGCTGTCGTCGAGCCCGCGGCGGGAAACATCGGGGGAGGCGGTTTCATGCTGGTGCGCCTGGCCAACGGTAAGACGAATTTCTTCGACTATCGTGAGGTCGCGCCCGGAAAAGCGACGCGCGACATGTATATCAGGCCGGACGGCAAACTGGATCCGGAGGGATCGACCGTCGGGTATCGGTCGGTGGCAGTGCCGGGTACGGTCGCGGGGCTGGCGCTCGCGTTGAAGACTCACGGCACGATGAAACTGGCGGACGTGATGCAGCCCGCCATTCGTTACGCGGAACAGGGTATTCCCGTCACCCAGAAACTGGCGCGAGAATTTCAGGAAGAGCGCTCCGGACTCCAACGGTTTTCCATGAGCAGTCATATCTTCCTAAACGACGGGAAGATATACCGTGCGGGCGATAAGCTGCGCCAACCCTTGCTTGCGGCCACCCTGAAGCGCATCGCGAAAAAGGGCCCGGCGGAGTTCTATCAGGGCGAAACAGCGAAGATGCTGGCCAGCGACATGGCTGCCCAGGGAGGGCTGATCACGCTCGACGACCTGGCGCACTATCAACCGAAAGTCCGGGAAGTGCTGAAGGCGAATTACACTTTGAACGGGCAGCACTGGGAGGTTCTCTCCTCGCCGCCGCCAAGTTCCGGCGGCGTTGCTGTCATTGAAGCGCTCAATATGCTTCAGGACGTGCCACTGAAAGGATGGCAGGATCCGCAGAGCGTGCACATGGTGGTGGAAGTGATGCGGCGGATTTTCGCGGATCGCGCCGCGTATCTGGCGGACCCGGATTTTTCGCATGTGCCGGTCGCAGGCTTGATCAGCCCGTGCTATGCGAAGGAACTACTGGCTACGATCGATCCGCTGAAGGCCAGTTCCAGCAAGGACGTGCATGCCGGGAATCCCCATGCGTGTGCTTCGGGAGTGAGCGCCGGCGCGCCGGCGAACACGATCATCAGCCTGGGCGAAGGGCCGCACACAACGCATTTTTCCGTGGTAGATGCCGCGGGAAACGCGGTGGCGAGCACGACGACGCTGAATGACAGTTTTGGTTCCCACGTAACTTCGTCAGCAGGATTCTTGCTGAACGACGAAATGGACGACTTCACGACGCAACCCGGCGTGCCCAACACGCTGTTCGGGCTGATTCAGTCCGAAAGCAACACGATTGGCCCGGGTAAGCGGCCGCTCAGCTCGATGACGCCGACCGTCGTCGTGCGCGACGGGCAACTCAGTTTTGTGACCGGCTCGCCGGGTGGACCAACCATCATTTCCGTGACCTTGCTGTCTATCCTGAACTGGATGCGGCTGGGCATGGACGCTCAATCCGCGATCGATGCCCCGCGATTCCACCACCAGTGGCTTCCGGATCAGATCGTGATGGAGCAGCTCTTTTCGCCGGAAATCGAAGAGCAGCTGAAGGCGCGAGGGTACCAAGTGAGACGGCGTGGCCATATCGGACTGGTGAATGCCATCGGCATCGACGCCAAAACCGGGGAACGATGCGGCGCCGCCGATCCCCGCGATGATGGCTCTGCGATTGGCTATTAGCGCGGGGGCTCAGGCCATCGGCGCTGTGGGCTTACTTCCCTGCTCTCCGGATGCGTTCGGAACTTTGTGCTTCCGCTCTGGAAACCCTCATCCCTAAAGGGATGAGCTACTCCTCTGCCCGCGCTAGACTGGTGACTTATGCAAAGGATCTTATCGACGTACCTGTTCGTGTCCAAGAAACTTACCCGGGAATTGCTGGCGCAGATTCATGGCGCCGGGTTCCAGGGCGTGGAAATTTTTGCCACGCGCAGCCACTTCGATTACGCCACGAAGGAGGAAGTACGCGCCATGGCCCAGGCTCTGGCGGACAATCACTTGCAGCTCGCTTCCCTGCATGCACCGACCAGCCGCGATCTGGACGTGAATCGCGAAGGCGGCAGCCCGTTGTCTGTGACCGAGGTGGAGCGCGTTCGGCGAATCGAGGCCATGGACGAACTGAAACGCGTGATCGACGTTGCCGGGGACCTGCCCTTCCCACGGCTGATTTTGCATATGGGCGGCTCGCGGGAAACCGCTGATCCACGGAAGCGCGACGCGGCATTCAGTTCACTGGAACATCTTGTGCTGCACGCGAAGCATGCGGGAGTCACCCTCTGCATTGAAAACACCACCAGCGAAATGGGAGCGCCCGCCTACCTGCGCTCTTTTGTCGATGAAACCCGCCTGACCGGCTTACGGTTCAATTTTGATGTCGGCCATGCCTATCTGGCCGATGACCCTGAGGAAGAACGCGTTGCCAAGGGCTTCGAGCCGCTGAAGGAACTGATCGCCAGTGCGCATCTTCACGATAATCACGGCGAGAAGGACGAACACTTACCTCCGTATGACGGGGCCATCGATTGGCCCGCCGCTCTCAAACTCTTGCGCTCCGCTCCGGCAGCCGACCTGCCTCTTACCCTGGAACTGAAGGAAAAAACGGGACCCGATGCTCCAGGCCTTTTGGACCAGCTCGCAGCCGCCTCCAAATCGCTCGAACGCCTTGAAGAGGATTGGTCTAGTGTCGGCTAAATTGAATGATTTAGCCACAAAGGGTGATTAGATTGGCTGCCACGAAACGCTCTCGATGGGTTCTTTTTCTCCCAGCACTTCACCTTTCTGTCTGCCTGATATGCCTATCGGGTTATTCATCTCCGAGTTCTGAACTTCAACAACTTGGAATCGTGTGGACTTTTGTCATGGCCGCAGATCCGCCCATCTCAGCTGCAGCGTACGGACTGGCGTGGCAGTATGGTACGCCCGCTGTGATTTGGGTGATGGTCTTAGGGACTCTCTGGTGGTACCTGCTGAGCCGGGGAGCTGAGATCTTAGTTAATAAATTCCGGTATCGCGGACTCACTCAATTCCAGATTGACCGTTGGTCTGAGATCGTCAATGCTCTGATTCGCGGTTGAACCGATGATCGAAGTGCCAATCTCCGAATTCAAAGCCAAGTGCCTGACGCTGCTGGAACAGGTGCGGCGCACTCAGCGGCCCATTCGCATCACCCGGCACGGGAAACCCATCGCTGAAGTCGTCCCTCCCGTGCGCACAGTGGATCGCAGTTCGTGGATCAGCTCGATGAAGGACACGATCATCATCAAAGGCGATATCCTCTCCCCGGCAAATGACCAGGACGAGTGGGAGCTGCTTCGCGACCCACCGAGAGTTGCCGATCCCCGGCACGAAAGACATGAACAGAAGCACTAATTTCCGTCTCCCATCACTCACCCGTCATCATTCTTTGTTAGACTATTTGGTTGATTCCACACTGAAAATCTACCCATGACGACGATCACGATTGAAAACGCTGGTAAGTACGATGGGCAGGAAGTCACGATTCGCGGCTGGCTGTATAACATTCGCGAGTCCGGCAAGCTGGTTTTCCCAATATTTCGCGATGGCACCGGCATTATTCAGGGGGTCTGCTCGCTGAAGGAGAATCCCGAGGCGTTTGAGGCGCTGAAAGGGCTCACGCAGGAATCGAGCGTGATCGTCACGGGGAAGATACGGGCGGAGCAACGCGCCCCCGGCGGCTACGAAATGGGCGTCAGCAAAATCCAGATCGTCCAGAAGGTTTCCGAGGCCACACCCTTTCCCATTCAGCTGAAAGAACACGGCGTCGATTTCCTGCTGGATCAACGGCATTTGTGGATTCGCACGCCGCGCCAAGCGGCGATACTACGCATCCGCGCCGAAGCGGTCCGGGCAGCACGCGAGTTTATGGATTCGCAGGGCTACACGCTGACCGACGCGCCGATGTTCACCCCCGCTGCGTGCGAGGGCACCTCCACGCTCTTTGAAGTGAACTACATCGACGACCAGAAGGCCTACCTGACGCAGAGCGGCCAGTTGTATATCGAGGCCACAGCCATGGCGCTCGGCAAGGTGTACACGTTCGGGCCAACGTTCAGGGCGGAGAAGTCCAAGACACGGCGGCACCTGACGGAATTCTGGATGCTCGAGCCGGAAGCGGCCTACGCTGGCTTGGGCGACATGATGGACCTGGGCGAAGGCCTGGTCAGTGCCATCGTGCAAGGCGTGGTGAAAAACAAGTCGCGCGAACTCGAGACCCTGAAGCGGGAGGTCAAGAAGCTGGAGAACATCAAGCCGCCCTTCCCGCGCGTCACTTATGAGGACGCCGTCAGCATCCTGCAGAAGCAGGGCAACCCCGCCAAGTTTGGGGATGACTTCGGCGGCGACGAGGAAACCATCATTTCCAGCAGCTTTGATCGCCCGGTGATGGTCCACCACTACCCGACGGCGATTAAAGCGTTCTACATGCAGCCAGACGCGGAGCGTCCCGATTTGGCACTCTCCTTCGACATGCTCGCGCCGGAGGGCTATGGAGAGATTATCGGCGGCAGCCAGCGTATTCATGACTACGACTTATTAGTTAAACGCTTGAAAGAAAACAACTTACCAAAAGAGTCATTCGAGTGGTACCTGGATTTGCGCCGCTACGGCAGCGTCCCTCACGCGGGCTTTGGCCTGGGCCTGGAGCGCACAGTGGCCTGGATTTGCGGTACCGAGCACATCCGGGAGGTCATCCCCTTCCCTCGCATGATTTATCGGGTATATCCTTAACGCCGGGTGAATTTTCGCCAATCCGGCGTTCCCTTTCAGCACGTAATAGTTGCTTAACTCCGAAAGGAGTCCGTAGTCAGTAGCTGGTAGTTTGCAGTCCGAAATGGTAGTCCGCATGAGTACTGACTACGGACTTCCGACTACTGACCGAAGCAGACATGCCTCAAAAGATTCGCATTATCGGCGTACCCATGGACCTCGGCGCCAGCCGTCGCGGGGTGGATATGGGGCCGTCAGCGGTCCGCGTGGCGGGTTTGCAGGCCCGGATCCGGCACTTGGGGCATCACGTCGAGGATGTTGGGAACATTTCCGTAAGGCAGCCGGAAGAGCTCTCCTACGGTGAAAAGCGCGCAAAGTATATCGCCGAAATTGCCGATGCGTGCAAGGACCTCGGTGAGGCGGTGCAGAAATCGCTGGAAGAGGGGTACTTGCCGCTGGTATTGGGCGGGGACCATTCCATTGCCGCCGGGTCGATCAGCGGAGTCGCGGCCCACTTTCGCAAGGAAGAAAAGAGCATCGGCTGCATCTGGCTGGACGCACATAGCGACATGAACACCCCGGAAACCTCTCCCTCCGGGAATGTCCACGGTATGCCGCTTTCTGCGGTCATGGGCTACGGGACAGAAGAGCTGCACGACCTGTTCGGGTTTAAGCCAAAAATTGTGCCACAAAATGTGGCGCTGGTCGGGGTGCGCGACCTGGATTCGCACGAAAAGAAATTCATCAAGAAGCTGGGCGTGAAGGCTTTCACCATGCGCGAAATCGACGAACGGGGCATGCGCGAAGTCATGTCCGACGCGCTGAAATACGCCATGGATGACACGGACGGCATCGCGGTGAGCCTGGACATGGACTTTGTCGATCCCAGCGATGCGCCCGGAGTCGGCACTCCGGTGCGCGGCGGCGCCACCTATCGCGAAGCGCACCTGGCGATGGAAATGATTGCGGACAGTGAAGCCATGGTGTCCATGGAAATTGTGGAGATCAATCCGGTCATTGACGAGCACAACCGCACGGCCCTGCTTGCCGTGGAACTTGCCCTTTCCGGGCTAGGCAAGAAAATTCTGTAGCTCCAGACTCCCAATATTAGGACGGGGTGATTTCCTGCCACGATGCCCAGTTTATTTCTGAGGTTGGAATATTCCGCTCTGCTTGCGAAGCCATACCTGTAGAATTGCGCAGCACGGAAAAGTTATCTTCGTTTACTAAGTCAGATTTCTGAGCTTTAGCGCGGCAAATTCATGCGAGCGAGAAGAATTTGGAATCGTGGGTCGGCGCGCAGATTGTCCCAATCCCGAGCTACCGCGAGATGGACTAGCGGAGATTCTTTTTCTGCATAAGCCTTCTCTAGCCAATCCAGCGCTTGAGCATTGGCTCCCGCATGCGCATACAGCCGGGCAATTCGTACGCCAGCAACATGGGAGCGCGTGGCACGCAATGCCAAGCCGTCTGCGGCGCGGTTCATGGCCAGACGATAGCCGCCGGCAGAATAGGCTTTCTCGAGAGCGTCCACGGTTTCGCTGTCGTGAAGCGTCAAGAAAAAGCGTTTTGCTTCCTGGAGCGCAGCTCCGTCCATTCCCTTCTTGTAGTACGCGCACCAAAGTCCCATATGGACCGACGAAAATTCCTGGGAAGCGGCGGCCTTTTGCATCGTTCGAATGGCCTCGTCATACCGGCCGACGTAGGTCAGGTGCCACCCGTAGAAGCAAAGGGTAAAAAAATTCATAGGGTCCAATTCAAGGGCGCGGTCCATCTCACGTTGCCATTCCTCGATGCGTTTCTGGGAAATCAGGAAGTCGGCATACATGAAGTGTGCGTTGGCGTTGCTGGGGTTTAACTGGATGGCACGTTGAAATTCCTTTTCGGCGGCTGCCCATTCCCAGTCGAAACCTGCCTTCATGTTGCCAAGGGTGATGTGAGCCTCAGCCAGGTTTTCATCCAAGGCCAGAGCCTTCTGGGCCGCAACCTTTGCCTTGTCGTAGGTTTCCCTGCGGGACATGAACCCGGTGTCGCCCCGGCTCATCCACACGTCTGCCAGCCCGGAATACGCCAAGGCGTAACCAGGATCTTTCTCCAGGGCGAGTTGGAAATACCGTTCCGCGTTATCCAGACCCTCGCGGGAGAGTTTGAACCACTCAAAGCGACCCTTCAGGTAAGCCTCATAGGCTTCGGAATTGACCGGACGTGAAGCGCTCAGAAGTGCTTCCTGTTGGGGCGTCAATTTAACCTTAATTTCCCGGGCAATGGCTCGCGTGACCTCTCCCTGCAACAGCAAAACATCACGCATCTCCCGCTGGTATTCGTTGGTCCATAAAACCTTTTCCGCCGCAGCATCCACAAGCCGTGCAGTAATGCGCACCTGGCTGCCGGATTGCATCACCGAGCCTTCCACGATCGCGTCAACCTTCAACTTCCGGCCGATTTCTGCCAGCGGAAGATTCGTGTGCTTGAATTGCATAACCGACTGACGAGAAATCACCCGCACCGGGATGGCCCTCCCCAATTGAGTGATGAGTTCCTCCGTCATGCCATCCGCCAAGTATTCCCGCTCCGGGTCGCCGGAAAGGTTGGCCAGTGGCAGGACGGCGAGGGCGCGAAATTCGGGAGTGCTCGCGGGACGGCCCCCATACCAATCTCGCAGTCTAAGAGCCCCGAGGAGAATTGCCAGAATCAGAAAGAGCAAGCTCCCGAAGGCACTCCACCGGTGCTTCTTGATGAACCAGGATAATGCAACGGGAGAGTTCGGTAGCGAACCACTTGTCCAGTGTTCGGAATTCGAATCTCGTTCCAGTCGCCGCAGATCCACACCCAGCTCCCTTGCAGACTGATACCGGTTCTCTGGCTCCTTCTCCATGCATTTGCCGATAATCTGTTCCAGCATGGGCGACAACCTGGGATTCAGTTCGTGTGGAGGGGCGGGGGAATGGTGGAGGATAGCGCCAATTAATTGATGGGGGTGCAATTCAGCAAATGGGCGTTGTCCCGTTGCCAGTTCGTACAAGATCACGCCGGCGGCATGCAGGTCCGTCCGGGCATCGATGAATTCGCCCGTCAACTGTTCGGGAGCCATGTACGGGATGGTTCCAGAGACTCCCTGGGAACTGAGGACGCTTTCCGTTTCGGCGGTTTCGGTGTTCAGGCGTTTCCATTTGGCCAGTCCGAAGTCCAGGATTTTCAGCCGTCCGTCGTTCGAAACTCTCAGATTTCCGGGCTTCAGGTCGCAGTGAATGATTCCCTTTTCGTGTGCCGCGGCCAGACCGTCCGCAAGTTGCACCCCAAGCCGTATTGTTTCTTTTTCCGGGAGTGGTCCGGATCGCAGCTTCTGATCCAGAGTGATCCCCGGGATAAATTCCATAACCAGGAAATGCAGCCCCTCTTGTGAATCAAAATCGTGAATGGTCGCAATGTTCTGGTGGTTCAGTTTTGAGAGAGCGAGCGCTTCTTTGCGGAAATGGTGTCTGGCTGATTCGTCCGTGAGGATGCCGGGGCGCAATACTTTGATGGCAACTTCGCGGTCCAGGTGCAGGTCGCGAGCGCGGTAGACAACACCCATTCCCCCGCTGCCGAAACGCTCCAGAATGCGGTAGTGGCCGAACTCGAGCCCAACGAGCGAATCTTGGGGTAGCGCCTGGCCTGGCATGGGAAGTTCTCCTTCCCGTCACCCCTCTGCCTCAAATCCTAGGCCTAGATAATTCCCTCGTCAACAAATGGGTTGGTGCAGGCTCCCTCAGAGCAGCCGGCATTTTCCGGGTGCCAGAATCCACTTGTGGAGATGCAGCAGGCTTGGCGGTCAGGTCCACCGGGAGCCTCACTGCGTTTCCCTAATCGCGCTCCCAGAAGTTTTCGCTTTCGGGCTGGGCGGGGGCGGCATCGGCGCCACTGTTGGCGGCGTCCCAATCCTTGCGGGCAATGGGCTCAATGGGCGGCAATTTCTTCTTTGCCAGGTCCTTGTTGACCGAGGGAATTTCCTTGGCGAGGAAGGACTCAAATTCCGACTCCACGTCGCCGAGTTCCTTCTTCAGGGAATCGATACGCGCGACCTGATAGTCCGCTGGACGCCCTTCGTAGAAATCAAGGGCGCCGTACAACTGCGTGGTCTTCTCGCGGATGCGCTCCTCGCCGGTGATCGCGCCGCCTTCCTTGGTGGCGACAATCTTTCTGCGGATCTCATCTACTTTCCCGGAAAGTTCCTGAAGGTGCTTGGCGAGCGCGGGATCCTTCGAGAGGTGGCCCGCACGCTCCTGCAGGGCCATACGCACGCCATTGATGCGGTCGACGTCATAGCTCATGTCGTCGAGAAGATTGTAAACGCGCATGGCGGCGGCGAACTGCGCCTTGCGATCGTCCAAGGTGAATTTTTCGCGGGGATCGAGTCCCACGGTAAGTGTTTCGGTGTAGGTATCCTTGCCGCGGGTGAGTTTCACGGTGTAGTCGCCGGGCAGAACGCGCGGGCCGCGGGATGCTTCAAAAGCGGCGGTCGCCGCGGGAGGCACGCGTGGTGCTTTCAGGCGCATCAGCCACTCGACCCTGCTGATGCCGCGCCGGTTGCTGGAGGGGAGCGTGTCGACCCGTTTGCCGTCGGAATCGAACACTTCCAGTTTCATTCGTCCAAAAATGTGGCGTTTCGCCTGATAGTAATTAATCCATGCGCCACGCGGAGGATTCGGCCCGCTGAACGCCGCGCTCCCCTCCGGCCAACCGCCAAAAGTCTGGATCCTTTGTTGCGACGGACGCCCCGGAAGGAAAGCGGCATCTTTGGCCAAGACTTCGGGTGTCAGGTGGCGCAGCGGCGTGATGTCGTCGATGATCCAGATGCCACGGCCGTGCGTGGCCACGACAAGATCAGAATCGCGGGGTTGCACGACGAGGTCGCGGACGGCGACATCAGGGAAATTGTGTCCTTTGTATTGCGCCCAGTGTTTTCCGGCGTCGAGCGAGATCCACAATCCGAATTCCGTACCGAGGAACAAAAGATTGGGGGAGACGGTGTCTTCCTTGACGACGTGGGCGTACCCACGCACGCCGCTGCCCGGTCCAAGGATGGAAGTCCAGGTCTTGCCGTAATCGGTGGTTTTGTAAGCGTAGGGATTCATGTCGCCAAAGGTGTGGCGATCGAAAACCGCGTAGGCCGTGGCCGGGTCGTGGACGCTGGCCTTCGACCCAGTTCACCCAGGAGTTCTTTGGAAGATTGGGGATGTTCCCCACGACGTTGGTCCAGTTCTTTCCGCCGTCGCGAGTAAGTTGAACGTTGCCGTCATCCGTCCCCACCCATATGGTGTTTCCGTCGCGAGGAGACTCGCTGATCGAATAGATGGTCGTGTACTCCTCCGCGACGGAGTTATCCACGGTAACGCCGCCGGACTCCTCCTGCTTCTGTTTCTCAGGATCATTGGTGGTCAGGTCCGGGGAGATGCGCTCCCAGCTTTGACCGTGGTCGCGCGAACGGAACAAATATTGCGCGCCGATGTAGATGGTGCCCTTCTCATTGGGAGCTCATGTGAATCGGGGTGTTCCAATTGAAACGGAGTTTGCCCTCGCCGTAATTGGGTTGCGGCTTGATGGAGCGCTTTTCCAGGGTGGCGCGATTGACGCGGCCAATTTCGCCGCCCTGCGCTTCGGCGTAGGCGTAGTTCCGGTCACTGGGGTCGGCGAAGGCCCAGAAACCGTCACCGCCAAAAAGATTTTCCCAGCGGCTATTGGTGATGCCGCCGGGGTATTCCGAGTCGCCCACCCAGGAACTGTTGTCCTGCAGCCCGCCGTAGACCTGGTAAGGATCGGCCATGTCCGCGCTGACGTGATAGAACTGCGAAATCGGCAGGTTGTTGGCTTTCCACCAGGTATTGGCTCCGTCGTAGGAATACCAGACGCCACCATCGTCGCCGGCGATGAGATGGTCGGTCTTATTTGGATCCACCCAAACGTCGTGGAAGTCGCCGTGGGCCGAACCGCCCACCGCGCTGAAGCTCTTGCCACCATCGTCGCTCATGATCAGGGTCAGGTCCGGCTTGTACAATTTGTTTTCGTTCTTGGGGTCCACGATGAGATTGGCGAAATAGAAGGGGCGCCACACCATCCAATTGCTGCGGTCACGCTCTTGCCAGGTCTTTCCTCCATCATCAGAGCGGAAGAGAGCGCTGCGCGGGGACTCAATCAGGACGTAGACCACGCTGCCATTGGAAGGAGCAATGGCTCACCGCGAGGCGTCCCCAAGGTTTGGCAGGAAGTCCTTTGGCGGTCTTGTCGTCGAGATCGCTCCAGGTCTTTCCGCCGTCCTCCGTGCGATAGAAGGCGCTTCCGCTGGCGGCGGTCGCATTCTCGCCGCCGGATCGGAACGTCCAACCCTTGCGCCGAAAATCCCACATACCGGCGAACAGCACTTGGGAGTTTTTTGGGTCCATGGAAAGCGTAGAACAACCGGTCGAGAGGTTAGCGCCTTTCAGTATAAGGGCCCAAGTCTTCCCGCCGTCCGTGGTCTTGTAAAGGCCGCGGTCTTCGCTGTCGCTCCAGAGCTTTCCGGGAACACAAGCATAGACAACGTTGCTGTCTTTGGAATCAACCAGAATCTTGGAGACATGCTCAGAGTTTTTCAGGCCCATATTGGTCCAGTTCTCGCCGCCATCGGTCGAACGATATATTCCATCGCCAATCGAGACGCTATTCCGCATCCACGATTCTCCAGTTCCAACCCAGATGGTTTTCGGAGCTTGTGGATCGATGGCAATGGCGCCGATGGACTGCACGGGTTGTTTGTCAAAGACGGGCTTATAGGTCGTACCGCCATTCACCGATTTCCAAACGCCACCGCTAGCCGCGCCGATGTAAATCGTGAGCCGCCCATCCTCTCTCACTGCATCCAGGGCGGAGACCCGGCCGCTCATCGTGCTGGAGCCGATGTTGCGCGCGCCCAAGCCGGAAATGGTGTCCGAATCGAATTTGGCCTCCTGTGCGCGTGAAGCAGACGTGAGGAGGGTGAATCCGGCAAGCAGGACAGCAGCGTACCTAGCGGTCAGAGCATTTGACATATTCATTTCCTCAAACTTCCATCAGATTTTTTCTCGAACTCTTCCGTGCAAGCTGAATTGCTCTCGAGCGATTCCGCTCACTTGGCAGCGGAAACGGATTTTGCGTCCATCTTTGAGGTTGGGAGAGAGAATTGCGTGTCGTCCAGGGGAACGTTAGATTCGATCTTCTCCACGGTGAATCGGGTTCGCTGTTCAGAGCCGGTCTCACCGGTTTCAATGGCGAAGGGGAAGTACACTCCGTCCACCTGTTCGTAATCGCCGAACATGGTGTCCTCATACTTCACCGCACCGCGCACCTTGGTTTGGGTTTCGTACTTGATGGTCAGATAGGAGTCGGCGTCGAGATAGTAATACCGGACATCGCCATTCTTCAGAGTGAGCTTGATCTTGTAGCAGTCCGTTCCTTCCACCGAATCGTGGCCGACAAGTTCGGCCTTGTGCCCTTTTTGTTGATAATCGACCAGCTGCCCTTCCAGATCGGCGTCGAGGAGCAAGGGTTTGCTGTCGTCCTGAGACATTAACTCGGGATCCTTGCGCCCCTCGAAGGGATCGATTTGCCAGGCCGTCTTGCCATCATAAGCCTGCACCTGGGCCATGCCCTGGATGATCATCTCCTCCCGTACTTTGTTTTCGCGCTTGTTTTCCTGGATATAGGTAGCGCGGAAGGCGCCCTGTGCGAGCCTGGCAGTCATTCGTACGGTCTTTATGGCCCGCAGTTTCTCCAGTCCGCCGCGAGCCTGAACGCTTTTCGCAATGATCTCATCAACCGTTTGAGCCCGCAGGCCGGCGGGCAGCAGCAGAATTGTGGTGAGGGCAATCCAAAGACATCGTTTCATCTGGTGAGGCTCCTTCCCTGCCGTAAATCTCTCTTGCCCGAAGGAATGCCGAGGCTGCCGGCGAGCGGCCCGGCTTCCGAGTCCGCAACCCATTGTGGAGCGCATAGGAGATTCTTTGGCCCTGCGGGCGCTTCTTTGTTAACAAACTCCGGCGTGAATTCCAAGTCCTTTTCCGCGGAATCCGTTTCCAGGTCAGTTGGCACTGAGGTTGCTGGCACGGTTGTTGCTTCGGAAACTTGGATTAGACTCGCTCGCTTCCGGCATGTTTTTTGCTTTATAACTGAGAACGAATACTGAACCCGGCTCCAGCCCGTTAGGAAATACTCGTGACCCCAGACAAGAAGAAACGATTGCGCGTAGGCGTGCTTTTTGGAGGCCGTTCCGGTGAACATGAAGTTTCGCTCGCGTCAGCAGCCTCTGTGATCCGCGGCCTGGATCCGGACAAGTATGAGGCGGTCCCGATCGGAATTACCAAGGATGGCCACTGGCTGATCGGGGAAGGCGCGGTGAAAATGCTGCCGGAGGTGTTGAAGGGCGGGCGGCGCGTGATGCTGACCGCTGACCCGACGGAAGCGGCATTGGTGCCGCTGGATCGAGGAGCGGGCGCGCAACGGTTAGATGTCATTTTCCCGGTCATGCATGGAACCTTCGGGGAAGACGGGACGATTCAAGGAATGTTGGACCTGGCCGGGTTGCCCTACGTAGGCGCGGGGGTGCTCGGTTCGGCCGTCGGCATGGACAAAGACGTGGCCAAGCGATTGTGTGCGGCGGTGGGCATTCCGGTGGTGACGTGGGTGAGCGTGCATCGCTGGCGTTGGGAGAAAGACCCAGGGGCGGTGAGGGCGGAAGTTGAAAAAGCGTTTCCATATCCAGTCTTCGTGAAACCGGCCACGCTGGGCTCTTCGGTGGGGATGACGAAGGTGCACAACCCGGACGAACTCGGGCCCGCGCTGGACGTGGCGTGTGAATATGGAATGAAGATTCTGGTGGAGAAGGCCGTCACGGCCCGTGAAATTGAGGTCTCCGTCCTGGGCAACCACGAGCCAAAAGCCTCTGTGCCGGGGGAAATCGTGCCCCACCGGGAGTTTTACGATTACACGGCAAAATATCTGGAGGAAGGAACCCAATTGGTGATTCCGGCGGAATTAAAGCCTTCCCAAGTCCAGAAAATTCAGGCGCTGGCCGTGAAGGCGTTCCTGGCATTGGAGCTCTCTGGAATGGCACGCGTGGATTTCTTCCTGGAAAAGAAAGGCGCCAAACTCTATTTGAACGAAGTGAACACCATCCCGGGGTTCACTTCGATCAGCATGTACCCCAAATTGTGGGAAGCGAGCGGGATCTCTTTCCGCGAGTTAATTGACAGACTGATTGAGCTCGCGTTTGAGATGCACCAGGAAAAAGCGCGCACAAAATATGCCATCGAGATACCGGAAGGCTCCGGCGGGGCGCTCATTCACTGAGAGTGCCTGGCAACAACGCACCACATTGAATGTTGCAGGCCGGCGGTGAACAGCCGTTCGGGAAACTTTTTGCGAAACGGCGGCGTCCAACCCTAGAGAAGGTTTACGAGGCGGCATCTCTCCTGATAGAGTTTCTCTGCCCGCGGGTTGCAGGAGAGTGCCGGCGAATTCACTATGAAACAGAAAGGCATGATGTCGCTCCTCGAACCACCTCCGCTAAGAACGGAGAAGTCGTGGGTCATGCCGTTCACGATTGTGGCGCTGCTGCTGATTCTGATTGTGGTGTTGTGGTTCACCTTTCGCTACTACCCCGAAAAAAGAGTTACCCGGGAATTTTTTGACGCGCTGGTCGCGGGAGATACCGACACGGCCTACGCGCTCTGGAAGCCGACATCCAGCTATAGAAAGGGAGATTTTCTGGCGGACTGGGGCCCGGCTGGCTACTACGGACCGGTGAAGAGCTTTAAAATCATGGGAGCAAAGGCTCCGAATAAGAGCGATTCCATTGCTGTAAACGTGGCGGTGAGTCCTTATTCGCCGCTCCCCGAACCTTCCGACGCGGAGAAAAGCAGCAAAACCAGGGTAGTCACCCTGTGGGTCTCACCATCGGACAAATCGTTCAGTTTCCCACCATGAGTTGGAACCGGCGGGTGGTCCGGTATCAAGCTAGAAATGAATTTCATCGAGGGCGGCCGCGAGCTCGGCGGGACTCACGCTGGCGGTGCCGAGTTTGCCGACGACCACGCCCGCAGCCGCATTGGAAAGATACGCTGCCTCCAGCAACGAGGCGCCTGCGGCGATTGCCAGGGATAGGACGCTAAGAACGGTGTCCCCTGCCCCTGTTACATCGAACACCTGGCGCCCCGTGGAGCCGCGATCGACGCCGGGTTGGCCGACGCGAGCGTAAGTAACTTCGAAACTCGTTGCCGGAATATTGAGATGTCTCTGTGAAGTTTCCTCAAAAATGCTCATTCCCTTTTCGCCACGGGTAATCACCACGGCAGCACAGCCGAAATGGGCCAGCAAAGCACGCCCTGCTTCTTCCAGAGATTTCTCGGCATGGAGGGAACGCGTGACGTAGAATCCCGCTTCCTTGGTGTTGCACACGATGGCGCGCGCCCCGCGATAGGGAAAGAGGCGCGAGGTCTTGGGCTTCACGAAAACAGGAACCTTGAACTTGTGACAGGCATGCAGAATGCGCTCGGCGAATTCATCCGTGATCAGGCCCTTATCGTAATCGGATAAAATCAATGCCTCGAAGTTCTTGAGAGATGCCACCAACAGGCGAAATAGTTTTTCTTCCGCTTCAGGCGTGAGCGGGTCCCGGCGCTCATGATCAATCCGCACGATCTGCTGATGGCGGGCAATCACGCGCGTCTTGACCGTGGTAATGCGGAGCGGATCCGGGAGCACTCCACGGTCCGCGATCCGGGCCTGCCGTAGACAATCGCGCAGAGCCCCGCCAGCTTCGTCATCGCCCGCCCTATTCCGTGAGATTTTCTGGCCTCCCACCACGCCAAATACCTGCACGTGCGCCCCGAGCGCAGCCAGATTGGCAGCGACATTTCCGGCGCCACCCAGGCAGTCGTTTTGGGAGACAAAGTCCACCACGGGAACGGCTGCTTCGGGCGAAAGGCGATGGGCTGTGCCCCAGAGGTAGCGGTCCAACATCAAGTCGCCGAGGACAGCGACACGGATATTGCGGAATTGCGGCAGCAGCCGCTTCAATCGTGGGACAGCGCTGGCAAACTCATTTTTCATGGAATGGATTCCCTATTTATTCGGGCGCAATCGTCGCTTCCTCAGGAAGCATTACGGGGATGTCGTCCCGGACCGGATAAATGCGCTTGCAGGATTCGCACTTCAGTCCGGAATTGTCCGCGAGCAGGTGCACAGGTTTCTTGCAGACAGGGCAAACCAGAATGGCCAGAAGTTCCTTGGGGATCGGCATGATGCGCTCCAGAGTTCGAAAAAAGACTGTAACAGACCGGGACTATCCCCGGCCAGTCGACCGTGAGCTTTTGAGCGGGATGGCGCGAGACCGGCGAAAATTTCAGGATGCCGCCTGTTTAGAAGAAAGCGCCAACCCCGCAAAGGCGGGCAGAGCTTGCGTTATACTCGGAATTGGCCGGATAAGATTTGTGGAGCGCGAAGCCTTCGGAATGCTCCGGCTGATATCGAACACGAGGTGCTAAGGCATGAGAAAGGTTTCCCTGCTGGTACTTGCCATTGTGACTTCCGCGCTGGCTCCTCACACCCGGGCGCAAACGCAGTATCTGACAGCCGCTGAGAAAAGAATGCGGGAGTTGGCCGCGGAGAAAGAGGTCAAGCAAGACGAACTCATCAACCTAGAAAAGGAATCGGCACGGGCGATGCAGTGGAACAACGGGACACTCTTCCGTCGAGTGTACGGCGAGGATTTTGTGGGAATACTGCCCACCGGGCAGATCAAAAACAAAGCGGAATGGATCGCTGCCATTGAGAACAACAATATCAAATACACTTCGTTTATTGCCTCCGACATAAGCGTGCGACTGTATCAGGAAACTGCGGTGGTCACCTGCCTTTGGAGTTCACGCGGAACACAGGAAGGACGAACCTTTAGCCATCAGTTCCGTGTCACTCACGTGTATGTGTACGGGCAAAGAGGATGGCAGGCCGTCGCAGGGCAGGAGACACTCTTGCCCGGCTAGATCTGAATCGAGCCGGAATCCATCCAAAGCAGCGCTTTTCAGCAATTGACGGGTTGCGCCCCGCACTTATCTTTAAGAGAATGGCAAGTTGAGGTGACCATGAAAATGAGGCTAGGGTGTGTTTTGTTGATGGGATGCCTGATCACGGGGATGGCACAGGGACAGACCTCACCGGCAGCGCAAGCGAAATCGGAGCCGGCTCTGCCTTATATTCCCAGCCTGGATTTGGCGTCCATCGATAAGAGGGCGGATCCCTGCGTGAATTTTTATCAGTACGCTTGCGGCGGGTGGAAGGAAAACAATCCGATACCCGCTGATCAGACCTCCTGGTCGGTTTACGGCAAGCTCTATCAGGATAACCTGCAATTCCTGAAGGGAATTCTGGAGCAGGCGTCGGTCAACGGCGGATCACGCACTCCAGTCACTCAGCAGATTGGGGATTTTTACGCGGCTTGCATGGACGACGCGGCGGTGGAGAAGCAAGGGATCGGGCCCGTTCGCGGTTATCTGGACGCCATCGGGAACCTGAAATCCGCGAAGGAGATCGCGCCGCTGGCGGCACAATTGCAGCAGGTCTACGGGCGTTCCGTGCTGTTTCGCGCCGGATCGACGCAAGACCCGGACAACTCCGAACAAGTGATCGCGGAGATCGACCAAGGCGGACTGGGCCTGCCTGACCGGGATTACTACACGAAGGAAGATGCGAAATCCAAGGAGACACGGGAGCGCTACATCCAACATGTGCAGAAAATGTTTGAATTGATGGGCGAGGACCCCGCGACCGCGAAAAACGATGCCGGCACCGTGATGCGGCTCGAGACCGCGCTGGCAAAAGCTTCCTTGACCCGAGTGGACCGGCGCGACCCCTACAAGTTGAAGCACAAAATGAAGCTGGGAGACTTGAACGCGCTGGCGCCGAATTTCGACTGGAAGGCCTATTACAGCAGGGCGCAGTACCCGCAAATCGACATACTGAATGTGGCGACCCCTGATTTTTTCAAGGAAGTGAATACGCGCCTGGCGGATGAGCCGCTCGACGACTGGAAGACGTACTTGCGATTTCATGTGGTGGATTCTGCTTCTCCTTACCTTTCCTCTCCTTTTGTCGATGAGAGTTTTGAGTTCTACCGCAAATACTTGCGCGGAGCGAAGGAACAACAACCGCGGTGGAAGCGCTGCGTCAGCTACACAGATCGCGAATTGGGTGAAGCGCTCGGACAGGTCTACGTTTCCAAAGTGTTCCCCCCCCAGTTGAAGGAGAGCACTCTGGATATGGTGCGGCGCATCGAGGATTCCATGGCCGTGCGCATCCAGCAACTGGACTGGATGAGCCCCGAGACCAAGGAACAGGCGCTCCGGAAACTCCACGGCATCCGCAACAAGATCGGCTATCCCGACAAGTGGAGGGACTACAGCAGCGTCAAAATTGCGCGCGATGATTTTGCGGGAAATGTGGCCCGCGCGTCGGAATTTGAACATCACCGGGATATCAACAAAATTGGCAAGCCGGTGGACCGGGGCGAATGGGACATGAGTCCGCCGACCGTGAATGCCTATTACAATCCGCAGATGAACGACATCAACTTTCCCGCCGGGGTGCTGCAGCCTCCGCTGTACGACGCGAAGAATGGACGCGGCGCCGAATTACGGCAACACCGGTGGAACGATCGGTCACGAATTGACGCACGGATTCGACGACGAAGGCAGCCAGTTCGATGCCACCGGCAATTTGAAGAACTGGTGGACCAAAGCGGATCGCGAAAAATTCGACGAGCGGACGAAGTGCGTGGAAGACCAGTATGCGAGCTACGTCGTGGTCGACGAGATCCACATCAACAGCAAGCTGACGCCTCGGCGAAGACGTCGCGGACCTGGGCGGAGAGCTTCTGGCCTACATGGCGTGGCAAGACGCCACCAAGGGACAATCGCTGTCCGCCGCGCGATGGTCTGACGCCGGAACAGCGATTCTTCATCGGATTCGCGCAATGGGCTTGCAGCAATGAGCGGCCCGAAGATTTGCGCGTGAGAGCGGCGACCGATCCGCACTCGCCCGGGGAGTACCGCATCAACGGGTAGTGGTGAACATGCCGGAGTTCGCGAAGGCGTTCGGCTGCAAGGCGGGCCAGCCGATGACGAAGCCTGTCGAGAAGGTGTGCAAGGTCTGGTAGTGGCCCGCTCTGCGTTTCGGGCGGAAGCAGACGGGGGATGTCCCCTCCAGTTACGCAGGAACCACCGGCGAGAGGGGGATGCAAGCCTCAATGCAGGTTCCGCCGCCGGGGCGAGAGTGGACGAACAGCTCGCCGCCCAAGCTGCGAAGCCGTTCTTCCATGCTCAGAAGCCCCAATCCCTGAGAAAAATCGGCAGATTCCGAGTCAAAGCCCGCACCTTCATCGGAAACACGAAGGCGCAAAGAGCCGGAGATTTCGTCGAGTTGAACGAGCGCGCGGCGCGTGCCGCTATGCTTCTGCACATTGCGGATGGCTTCCTGAAGCACGCGGAACAAGCAGAGACGCCGCATCCTGCGGCGGTTTTTGCCGCAACTCAGCCTGGACGAATTCAATCTCCATGGAATTGCGCGCGGCAAAATCTTTGCAGAAATTGGACACGGCCGAAGCCAGGCCCAGAAGTTCAACTTGGGAAGGATGCAGGCGCCTGGAAACATTGTGAACATCCGAGGTGATTTCGCTGGCGGCTTTGACGAGCGATTCCAGTTGTTGGGTTAGGGAAGATTTGAGCTTCATGGAGGCTTGTTTCAACTGCTCGAGATCGATGCTCAGCAGGGCCAGGCGTTGGCCTGCGTCGTCATGGAGGTCGCGGGCGATTCTGGCGCGTTCTTCTTCCTGAGCACGGGCCAGACGGTTTCGCATGGCCACCAGCTTTTCCTCCGCCTTCCTGCGGTCACTGATGTCCTGGTAGATGGCAAAGGCGCCCACGAAGGAATCCCCAGAGAACACTTTAATCCCGTGGAGCTCGACGTCGATCAGCGTGCCATCCTTGCGGCTACGGCGCGCCGTGGTATGGACGACTCCCCCTTTCTGAACCGCATCAGACAGCAGGGCTGCCTCCTGCATGTCGTGAGGGGCGATCAGGGCGTCGATGTTCTTGCCCTGAATTTCAGACTGGGTATAGAGAAACATGCTCTCGAAGGCCGGATTGCAGAAACGGACCAGCTGGTCCTGGTCCTTGATGACAATTCCCAGGGGGATGTTGGCAATCAGGGCATCCATATACATGGCATGTTGCTGCAGTTTGAGTTCGGCGCGCTGGCGATCCTGGATTTTGGTCTCGAGGGCAGCCTTGGCCACCGCCAATTCGAGCCGGCGGCGCTCGCTGACCAGGAGCTCGGATGCGGTGTGCTGATACCGCTCCACAAGCAACACGATCATGCCCACGCAGATGCCGCAGGTGTCGACAAGGTCAAAGAAGAGCAGCCGGTTTTGCGAGAACATTTCAATATTCGCAATCCGGTGGAGGAGGCCAGGGTAGTGCAGGTGCCACTGAGCACTTATAATTTCACTGAAGCTCAAGAAGTAGAGGAACTGGTTGAAGGCGTAGGACAAGCAGAACATCCCGGTGATGGCCGCGGCGTAAGAGCGGCTGCGGCGAAACTGCCGCCAGAACACAGCGCAACAAAATAGCAGGGCGGTAGAGAGCGCCAAGGTCCGCGGAATATTGCGGACCACAAAACTGGTCAAGGGAACCACTCTGGCCGCAACACTGGCCATAAAGCAAACGACGGCAGCCAGGCAGGCCAATCCGATTCCCCACCAGTAGAGCCTGCGGGATGGGCTGGCGGGTCTCCGCCAACTCAGGCCGCCGAATACCAGCAGGACGGGCTGAAGAAACCCGGAGAGCAGCATCAAGACCATCACGCTCGCCTTTGCGGGTGTCCAAGCGGGACCTAGGCGCAAAGAGATCGTGGCCGCCGCCAGATAAGCAGCGCAGGCTGTCCACGCCCAGGCCCACCAGCGGAAAAATTCGAACTGCAAAAGACGAGTATAGAGGGCCCAAAGCAGGGTTACGAGGCACACGGTCAGCAGCAATTGGATTTGAACGGAAAGGTAGAGGGTGTCCGCGTTAGTTAACATCACACCATCGTCTGAAGTACCCTCAGGATCGTCCTTACCTTAAATCGGAATTCCTTGGGCCGCGAGGACTCGAGAAGTCTACCCTATTCCGTCCTAAATCGTCTCCCCGCTCCCGTCAGGGCTATGGCCATCAGGAGCGCCAGGATGGGGTCGCACGGATGGCGGTGGCGCAGCGAGGTATGGGCTACATAAAAGGTCACCGGAAAGAACAGTGGGAATGCGGCAAGCGGAATCAAGTATATGCGTTGGTGAAGATAAAGAAACGCGAGGCCAATGGCGGTGCCCAAGAGGGTCAGCGCGTTCCAGAGAAGCAGGAATCTAACCAGCGCCGAGTCCGTAAGCGCGAAATCCTGCCACGGAGATTCCGTGCCCAGCCACGTTGCGACGATTCTGCGGCCAAACAATTGCGCATAGAGAGCCGGATGCGTAAGAACGAAGGTCCGGGCCTTCTGCCATTTCTCGTCCAGGAAGGAATTTTCGCCCAGCTTTGCGTACAGGTGAACCTGCTCATATCGGGTGATGCGATTCACTTCGCGTGAGTGTTCATCAAATATCTCATTGTTGCCCGACCAGAATTCAAAGGCGAAATTGGAGCGCAGAGGGATGAAGCGGCGGAACTGCGCATAATTCCGGACTGTCCATGGCAGACATGCGAGCAGAATCATGGCAACGGCGACGAGACCCAGACGCAACTGTTGGGCGCGATTTCCGCGTTGTCTGTACAGGACCCAGAGGATCAGGAATGGCAAGAGTGCACCGAGGACGGGGTTCGTGAGAAGAGAGAGCCCCCAAAGAAGCCCGTAGAGAGCGAAGTCACGAGGCCGCGAAGAATCTGGCAGTTCCAGCGTAGCCCACAACAAAGCGGAGGCGAGCAAAGCAGAAAGTGAAGTATCCCAGATCCACTCGAACGGCAGAATGATCCCGCTGGGGAAAACGGCCCAGAGCCACGATGCAAGTACCGCGGTGGCCGTTCCTGCAATGCGTTTCCCGGCATGAAAGACGGGGATGCAGGCCAAAGAGGAAAAGGCGCAATTTAGCAATACTGCGGCGTAGAAGGAGCCTAGAGTGAAAGCACCCAAAAGCTTGAAAATCAGAGCAACGATCAGGGGATAGACCGGGGCGAGCCACGCCGTGGGACCCGTGGGCTGGCGAAAGAGACAGCAAAATCCATTTCCTTGCGCGAGCGCGGAAGAGACGTTGCCCAGCTCATTCTGGAATGGAACCGTGGCAAGCACCTGCGCGGGGATCAGGTACGCCTTATAGATCAGAAACGCCGCGCGCAGAGTCATCGCCACCAACGCGATGAACCAGGCGGAAGTTGCCAGGCGAAGCACTCGTTCACGCATAGAGGTAAGCAGCATACAGCGAATGGAAACGAATCTGGAAATCAGGGCTGCGAAAGTGTGCGGGCAGATGGCCTGACCGCGGACGGAAAGATTGTGCGGTTGGACAGGCAGAGAGTAAAGTGGTGCTGGGTTTCTTGGAAGCCAGAGTACCCAAACTCCGCCCAACCTGAAAAAGATTCCGGAAAGGAAACAAGACATGCTGAGAAAGTCTGGCTGGATATTGTGTGCCCTGCTTGGAATGGCGCTGTGGGTCGCAGGTTGCGGAAATGCGCAAAAGGAAGCCACCGATGCGGCCATCAACGCAGCTCAGGCGGCCATCAATGTGGTGCAGGGGGAGGCGGAAAAATACGCTCCCGATCAATTGCAGGCCGCTCAGGCGGCGATCCAAACTGCAAAGGATGAGCTCGCGAAAGGCGAATACCAGGCCGCGCTGAAAGCGGCGCGAGAGGCCGCCAATAAGGCGAAAGAACTGGCTGCAGCAGCGGCCGCGAAAAAGGACGAATGGACAAAACAGTGGGCAGACCTGAACGTCTCCGTCCCCAAATCCATGGAGCAGGTGAAGACAAAATTGAACGCCTACGCCCACGGCGCCCATATGCCAGCAGGCCTGGACAAGGATAAACTGGCGGAGGCAAAGACTCAATTCGAACAGTTGAAGCAGGATTGGGCGAACGCGTCGGCAGCGGCAACCCAGGGAAATCTGGGAGACGCGCTGAAGAAGGCGTCGGCTGTAAAGGACGTGTTGGCAAAGTTGATGGAGATGTTGGGAATCAAGTCATAGAAAACGGCAGCTGGAAGGGTCGAGGTGGCGTCGGGCCGGCGCCCCTTTTCTGGGCGGCTCTGAGCTAGAAGGCTTCGACCTTCCACATAAGCCGCGCGGAGAATAGAGTCTTCTTCGTCAGGTCAACGCGCCACAGCGCCAGGATTTGCGAGCCCTGATAGACGCGTTCAAAGCCACCTTCCGATTCGGAAACCGTTTCGATGGGAGCAATCCAGAATTCCTCGGTACCCGGAGCATGCAAGGTGATCCGCACGCGCTGCCAGCCATCTTCCAGGCGCAGGAGCGGGCCTGGCAGCGTCCCCATAAATCGCAAATTCTCGTGACCGGTGGGGGTCTCGAAAAAGCGATCCGGTTCGGTTGGAGCCAGGAGATTGATGACCGATTCCATGCCGAATCGCAACGGCGTCGCAAGGGGCGCGGAAAGTTTGAGCGTGACGTCGCAACTGACTTCGCAACCTTGCGGCGCGGGTCCATACAAATAGTGTTTTGTAACCGTGAGGCGCGCTGGGTTGGTGGCATCGGTCGCGAATTCCGGGAGTTCCTGTTCAAGGACCAGGTCGGCGTAGTTGCCAGAGGAGTGCCGAATCTCAAAGGCGCCCGCCGCCAGGCCGGGCACTTCATTCAGCTGGAGAGTCTCGTAATCGCGGCAAGTTCGCGAAGTATCAAATAGGAGCAGGCGGAAGGAGTGCCGCGGATAGCGATCATAGCGCAAATACTTTTCCAGATTGGGTTCCTTCACGCGCACCTGGTCATGGATGGAAATCGCGCCACCGGACACCGGCGTTGCGGACGCCGCTTCGCGAAGCCGCGAGTGATACGCTTCCGGGCGGCGCTGCACCGAATTGATCAGCGTGGCCGCGCATGGACGAAAGTCGAAGGCTGCCAAGGTTGCACCGTCGGAAGGCTTGAGCAGCGCCTGATACTCAGGCGCGGTGAAGAGCAACTCGGAATTCCCATCCGCATCGTAATCAAGGTATTCCACGCGCGGAAGTACGCCCCCCGGCGTGAGTTGGTCGACAAGCGATTCGGCGCGCACCAGGTTGCGCCAAAGCTCCGTGCGCAAATGGGGAGCATAAAGCCCGCCGAAAACGCCATGCCAATAAGCGTCGTTTCCCTGTCCACGGAGCAGTTGATCGCGCGCCTGCTGCACGTGAGCGGTATGTTCTGGACTGGAGCGGCGCGGAGTTATCGCGGCGACACAAGCGGATACGCGCAGCATCTTTTTATGGAGCAGATTGGATTCCGGGTATTTACGAAAAAATCCCCGCCACCCGCTGCCGCGAAGAAAAGTGAGGAGATCGGAGCGGCCTGAAAATTCTTTTTGCAGTTCATAAAAATGCAGGCGGGTGCTGGTGGGCAGAACCCATTCCATCATTTCGGCGTAAGAAGCCGTGGGAAGATCGGCGCGGCCAAGCGGAACTTGCGAAGCCATCCACTCGCAGGGAGTAACCGTTTTCAGCCAGGAAGCGTTTTCCTCGAGTGCGCTGAAGAAATTCTCCAGCCAGCCGTCGCCATAGCAGTGCTGGAACGTTCCGGGCCACACGCCGAACTTTTCCATGTCGTCTCCGAAGGCTGCTGCTCCCCCGGGGTGTTGCTGCGCTGCGCTCCGGAAATACGCGATGGATTCCTCGACCTTGCGAAACGGGATGAGGTAGCGCAATTCCTTCAGACCCGGGAACAGCCAGACAGATTTGCCGCAATCTTCCGCGATATACGGGCCGAACAGCTCGTGCGGCTCGAATCCGGCGGCCAGGAACGGAAGGTCATCCACCAGGGTGTAGCCGACGTGGGCAGCCGAGAGCGAGGAGGGAAGTTGCGGTTCCCAGACACGCTCGGCGAGCCACGCTCCTGTCGGACGCTTCCCGAAGTGCATCTGAATGTAGTCCGCAAGACGCGTGAGTTGTTCCGTCCGATCCTCCTCTGGGATGGAAATCAAGATGGGCTCGTAGAAGCCGCCTCCCATCAACTCCACCTGGCCGGACCTCACCAGAGTGCGTAAGCGATCGAAGTATTCAGGGTGGTTCTTTTCAATCCAGAGCAGCAAGGGGCCGGAGTAGTGCAGGGCCAAACGAATCTTTGGGTGCTTCTCGATCAGGGCAAGAAAGGCGTCGTAGGAGTGCTGGTAACACTCTTCAAAAACATGCTCGAAATTCCCGGATGGCTGGTGGGCGTGGACGACGAGTAGAACGTGAAATGGGGGGACAGGCTGAGTCATTAGGCTCACATTCCATGATACCCGAGATGCGGAAAGGAGTGCAGTGCGGCTTGCGGCAATAGTAAATTAAACGATCACTTTACTTCGTGTGGGATACCAGCCAGTCTGCGATGATCCGCAGTGCTTCCGGAGAAAACGTCTCCTCGATCGCAGCATATTCGGTTGGCGAGCCGCTGTACGCGTGCTGGAAAAGATGGTTGAGTTCCGGAAGCTGGCGCGTATCCGCTGGCGTGTGGCCGGCCACGCTTAAGGCTTTCTGGAGCAGCGGTAGATTCACTTTTGGAGGAACCTGAAGATCTTTTTCACCGTACAGGGCGAGCACCGGACACTTCAATTTTTGCAGATTGGGCAACGGGTCGTAGTCCAGAAAAAAGCGAAACCACGGCGAAGTCATCATCCGCAGCTGCGGTTCCAGGGCTGCGGCCGGCAATGCGGAGTCCAACCCACTCTCCTTCACCAATACCTGGAGCTTGTCCGTCAGGACCGCGGTGTCTTTTTCCTTTCGCACCAGGTCGTAAGCCTGTCTGTCGAAATTGAGGCTGGTGGCGACCTGTGCATCGCCGAGGCCACCGGCTCGCGCGATCAGTTCCGATTGATTGAGGAGCGTGTCTTCGCCTTTCGTTGCCGGAGCAGCGAGAAGCACAATCCAGGGAATACTCTCTGAGCGCGCGGCGATAGACGGGGCAATCATGGCGCCTTCACTGTGCCCGATGAGGCCGATTTTCCCGGGATCGATCTCCCTGCGGGATTTCAGATACGAAACGGCAGATTCCGCATCCCCCGCCAGATCCATGGTGGTGGCTGTGTCTGCCGACCCCGTGGACTTGCCGATGCCGCGCTTGTCGTAGCGCAGTACCGCAATTCCCCTCCGGGTCAGGTAATCCGAAAGAACGAGAAATGGCTTGTGATTCACGAGCGACTCATCCCGGTCCTGCGGTCCTGACCCGGCGATGAGCAGGGCTGCGGCGAACGGACCCGGCCCTTTGGGCAAAGTGAGCGTGCCCGCGAGTGTTACCCCCGCAGCCACATTGGAAAACGAGACTTCCTCCTCGCGGTAGGGGTAGGGCTTGGAGGGATTCTGCGGCCGGCGCAAAGCCAGGGGCTGGTCGGAGCGCTTGAAAACGAGTTCCTGCTTGATTTCACTCTGAGACCATTCGCCGGCGATGACGTTTTTGGGCGCATTCAGCGTGCCATCGTAGGTGCTCGCCACCGCGGGAATTTCCAAATGCACGGCGGAGTCTTTCTGGCTCACATTGATCGCGGGAAGGCCGCTGACGAGTTGATCCAGGCTGTCCAGCGCGGCGATTAATTTGCCCTCCGTGTCGTGGGAAATATGAAGCTGGAACCGCAAACGCATGCCGTGGGTTTCCAAGGCTCCCTGCCAGAGGCCCTCCACGGGGAAGCGCGCCTCGTCTGGCCTGTGCGATGGCAGCTCGCGATGAAATACCAGCGGCAAGGAAGCGTTTCCCTGGGACCACTCGCCATCGATGGATTTATGATCCAGGGAAACTTTGCCCTCATAGCGAGCGCCGACCGAGAGCACTTCAAGTTTCAGTGTTCCGGAATGGAAGGACACTGAGCTTGCCTCGATGGCGAACACGGCCTGGTCCAGGCTGTCCAGCATGGCGTGCAGCGCGCCATTTGAGCCTCTGGAGAGGTGTAAGACGAGATGGAGCCGGGCTTCGCCGGCCTGCAACGCTCCGGTATAGGTGCCTTCCAAAGCCGGCACCTGCGCCAAAAGAGGAGGTGCCGCGAGAAACAGGCTCAGCCCCAGGATGGCCTCAAGGCACAGATTGAGAAAACGCAAAGGGAACTCCAATTAACTTCAGGAGAACTGCAGCTTGTTGGATGAGCCCGGTACGGAAAAGGCAGCCTCAAAAGGAAGAGGCGCCACGAGCGGGTTGCGGCACCTTTAATAAATGCGCCTGGCGGATGGCGCGCGGACCGGCAATTACTTTTTGTTGTACCAGTCGGCATTCATGGCCGTGAATTTCTGCCACTTTTCCGGCAGATCTTCGAGGGCAAAGATGGCGGTGACGGGACAGACCGGGACGCAGGCGCCGCAGTCAATGCATTCGACAGGGCTGATGTAGAGCATGGTTTCGGTCTGGTAAGCTGCCTCATCCTTGCGCGGATGGATGCAGTCCACGGGGCAGACATCAACACAGGCAGTATCCTTGGTGTTGATGCAGGGTTCGGCAATCACGTGAGCCATTCAGAATCTCCTTTGAAGATCCAGCGAACCGGGATCGAAAAGCCGCATCTAACCGTCAAAGCTAGAA
>CAWFNI010000010.1:0-36882 GCA_963817085.1 Candidatus Acidiferrales bacterium | reverse complement strand
CAAGCCAGTATTCCTCGAATGATTTCTTTTTCAGACCGCATGGGCTTTCCTCATAGCGTTCATTTCCGTATGCATATCGATGAATCGGGAAATTCTTTCAAGCGTGGCGGGGCTGATCGCCTGGGCGGCGTCACATTTTGGCCTGGCGGCGCCTGCATGGTCACAAGCCACTTCCAGAATCAGTCCATGGCTCCCAAATTCAATCGCAGCGCGACTGGCCCCTTCCACCATGTTCGCGACACCCGTGGCGTGACTGGATCCACGATCGCCGGAAGAAAGAGTTTCTTCCTTCACGGCGGAATCGCGCTCAAGTCCAGCACGTAGCGGGAATATTCGCCGGAGGGGTCAGGCCTTGATCCCGCGCTCGCACAGCACGATCTCGAGGTTTCCCTCCTTCGCCACATATTCCGCGGCGCCCAGCCACTCGCACAAGCTGGCCGCCATTCCGCGCTTAACAGGACGGGCTTGCCCGATTTTCCCGCTTCGACGAGCAGCGGATAATTCTGCATATTGCGCGAACCGATCTGCAGCATGTCCGCATATTCCGCAACGGTTTCGACGAGCCGCGGGTCCATCACTTCGGTTACGATCGGCAAACCGTTTCGCGGCTCGCTTCGCGCAGGATCTTCAGGCCTTCCAGGCCGAGGCCCTGAAAATCGTGAGGCGAGGTCCGCGGCTTGAACGCGCCGCCACGCAGACATGTCCGCGCCCGCAATCTTCACCGCCCTCGCCACCTCAAGCGTCTGCTCTCGGCTTTCGACGGCACGCGGCCCGGCAATCACCACCGGTCGAGCGCCGCCAAACTGCACTTCTCCTACACTCACGATTCGCGTTTCGCCGGCGTCAAGGCAAGACTGCACTCTCCGGCTGATCAACGGGCAGATGCGCGGCAAATCTTTCAATCCAACATTTCCCGCAATGCTCATGGAACCCTTCCTTTTCCTGGCGCATCCGCGAAAGGGGGAGAGCCAGGACCAAACCGGATAAGCCCTTGCCCGTTCGCGCGCCTCTAGGCCCTGCGATCCGTCGGGAACATGGCGATCGCTTCGATCTCGGATCAGCAGTTCCGGCCGGCAAAGGATGGCCTGGATACCCGTGGAAGCTGGGAGGGGATTCAAGCCCTGCTCCGCGAGAAATTGTGTGCGAATCTCGTTGAATTCTGCGTAATCGCGCTCGATGTCGCGCAAGTAGCAGGTAGTCCGCACGATGTCTTTCCAAGTCGCGCCTTCCGCCGCCAGCAAGCCGGTGATGTTGTGATAGGTGCGCAACAGTTGCGCGCGAAAATCGCCGATGTGGACGGACTTTCCATATTCGTCGATGCTCGCGGTGCCGGAAATCAGCAGGGTGGTGACGCCGTTGACGTCCAGCCGCATACCCCGCGAGAACGAAGAAGGCCGTGAATAAGCGTACGCCTCGTTCAATACCTCTTTTGCTTCGATGGCCTTTTTCCGGATCACCACGCCGGTTTCCCCGGCGGGTACGGCATTTTCAACGACTAGCTCTTGCTTGCTCATTGGTTTTACCTTCCTTGTGGGATTCATGCATACCGTGGCTCAGCCCTTCGGCCGTGGCCACCCAAATGTCATCGCCCTGAAATGCCATGTTGATCACGTAATTGTGCGCGATCGAAGTAGGCGTCTGGACCTTGGTCACTTTTTTGTCCGGTCCGGTAATTTCAATTTCGCCGCCCCGGGATTCCTTGGCGGGCCGATAGGTGACCCAGGTGTTCGATTTGAAGTTGAGATAGCTCAGGCCCCTGTCCGTGCACGCCCAGACGTCATCGCCACGGGTCTGCGTGGCATTGATGAAATCGGAAGCGAGCCCGCTGTCCGTGGAGAGGTAGTTGTGCCAGTTGTGGCCATCGTAGCCGCTCAAGCCGAAATAGGTTGACGCCCAGAACATCTTGGTGTCGTGGTTGTAAGAGATGTTGCTGACGATAATGTGAATCAATCCCTGATTCTTGAAGAGCACAATCTCCATCTCGCCATCCGGGTCGGTGTAGGGTTTCCAGTAGTCGCCCGCGATGTCGTACTCCAGCACGCCGCCGCCCCATACCGCGAAGTAGACCTTGCCGTCGCCGACCGCGATGCCGTAGGACCAGGGTTCCGTCATCGGGGCAGTTTTTTCGCTAAAAATAGACCACTCACCCGTGCGCAGATTCATGCGGCTGATGCCGGCAGTGGTCGCAGCCCATAGAAAATCATCTTGGACCGCCACACCGTACACGATGTCATTCGCAAGCCCGGTGGTCAGACTAGCGAAGTTCTGGAAGGTTCCGCCGGAATAGCGGCTGATGCCGCCGAAGGTCGAAAGCCACACGTCCCCGGTCTTTTTGTCGATGGCAATGCCGGTGACGACCCGGTTGGGCAGTCCGTCGGCCGTGCCCCACACCTTTACAATTTTGGATTTTTCGATCAGCACAAGACCGTTCTCTGTTCCCGCCCAGACCCGGTCGCCGTCCACCGTCACCGCAAAAACCTTTGGATCCGGCATTCCATTAGACGTCGTGAAGTTTTCCCATTTCGTGTACAGCGCGGGCGTCTGCGGTCGCGCCGCCGGCGTCACGAACAAAATAGCGGCCAGGCACAATAGCCAGCGATTCGATTTTCTGCTACCCATCATTCCGTCTCCGTCCAGCGGCTTTGCTTTTACCGCTACAACGTCTTCAAAAATTCCACCAAGTCATTCAACTGCTCTTTCGACATGTCCGAGGTGACTCCATGCTTGTCGGTTGGGTTGTAAATTGTCCAAATCTCTTCGAGCGATTGCGCTTCACCGTTATGCAGGTACGGCGGCTTTTCGTAAATGCGATCGAGTTGCGGTATGTCAAACAATCCGGAGGTGTCATATTTGGAGGCGGTGCCGACATCCGAACTTGTTTTCGAGGTGTAATGGGTCGCGGGCGGGTGACAGGTATCGCAATTCTTCTGGAAAAAGACGTCGCGACCGCGTTCTTGCGATGCCGTCAGTTGTCCATCACGCGCGAGATGCCGATTGGGAGGGAGGGGGATGGACTTGATGAAAGCAACCAGATCCTCCAACTGCCTGGCATTGAAGCCCTCGGAATGAAACAAAAACTTGGCGATGCGCGGACCGCATTGAGTTTCCAGGTCGGGATTGTGGCCATTCCATTTGTAGGGCGCGGTCTCTGCAATGCCGCGCAAAGTCCTGTTTGCTACCCGGTCACGGCCCAGTTGTGGCGTTTCGAGGTTCCATGCCACCCCGTCAATGTGATCATCGGGGTGGCACGAGGCACAGGCAAACTGGCTCTGAAAGCAAAACTTCGCGTTGTGAAAGAGCTGCTGGCCTTGCCGAAACACAGAAATTTCTTTGGGTCCGCCCAGGTCGATTCGCGAAAAGGTTTGGAAATGAGGTATGTCCAGGACGGTAAGGCTGTCGTCCAGTCGATTGACGACGTAGGCTGAGCGCCCGTCCGGTGCTACCACCACATCGGTGGGATTCGACTGCGTCGGCAAACGATGAACCACAATCTCACGCGCCGTATCCAGCCGGTTTGGAAGTTCCGTCGCCGAGACCGTCCGCAGGCGCTGCTTCAGACGCATCGTATCGATCACTGAGACGGTCGCGGCTTCCGAATGCGTCACCAGGGCGTACCGCCCGTCGGGGGTGAACGCAGCGCCGTCCGTCCCCGCGTAGTAGTGATCAATGTCGTCCAGCAGGATTTGGGTAACTACCGAATGCGCCGCGGCTTCGTCCAGCAACTTTGCGGGGCGAATGACCGCCACACCGTGAGTCACGATCCAGCCGTTGGCCACCTGAATCAGGGGATTCAAATTCTTCGGGCGCATGAAGGGAACTAGCAGATAGCCGCCTTGCGCACTTGGTGCTTCGGCGATGTGCCGCAACTCCAGCACGCCGGGAATCAGGATGCGTTCCACCACGGCTTGATGTTGCGTTCCGATCACCGTCAATTCCGAAATGGGTGATTCATCGGGTCCAACCAGGTGCGGCAGCAGATTCGAGACGTAAATGCGCCGTCCGTCGCGCGAAAGTTGCATGTAGTGGGGCGAGCGAAGCGCGGCCAGCCGCTTGAGTTCCGTTCCGGTGGCCAAATCCAGCACGGAGATGTCGTTGCCAATACTGTTGGCTACGTACAGGATTTTTCCCGGCCGGTCCGTGGCCAATCCCCGTGGGCCCCACCCGGTCGCGAGTGTCTGGCGAACCTTGAACGTTGCGGTATCAAGCACGCTGACCGTGTCGCTCCACTCATTGGAGACGTAGAGGGTTTTGCCGTCGGGGGAGACCACCAGATCTTTTGGCTTGTGGCCGACTTTGGTCTTTCCAACTACTCGTTGCGCGCGCACATCGACAGCCAACACGGAATCGTCGCCTTCACAGACTACGTACAGCCTGGTGCCATCCGGCGAAAACTTTGTCGCGACTGGAGTCAGATAGTCGTTCGACGATGTGGCAGGCGTCGAACTCGCCATTTGGGCCTTCCCAGTCCAGACCGATCCCAGCAGCACGGCGAGCACGCATGAGGCTACAAGCGCGGGAGGGGACAAAGGGTTTCTGCTCGCCGGCCTCGTGGAGGCTAACTTCATCGCGCTTTGCCCCCTGCCGGAGAAGTTTGCCGCTGGCCAGGTTCTGTAATCGTCAAAATCTGATCCGCCTTCACGTGTTCCAGCTTTTGCACAGTTCCGCTCGGCCAATGAATGGTGAGGAGGTCGATCTCCCCGTGCGAACCCAATCCGAAGTGCGGCCGCGGGTCGCTTTGCGAGAGGTAGCCGGCTTGCGGCACATTTTCGACGATCTGATGCAGATCGCCCGCCTCCGCTTCGATGCGCGCCCCAAATCCGTCCCGGTTACTCGCTGTGCCGATCAGCTTGATCGTCAGCCAGTGATTTCTCGCTCCGGCGGGAGGCTGGGCATGCAGCAAAATTCCTTTGCCTCCAAGCGCAACCATGAAGGCGTCGATGTATCCGTCGTTGTCATAGTCCGCAAAACACGCGCCGCGCCCTACGATTTTGGTTTTGAATGCGCTGCCCACATCCGAGGAAACATCCGTAAAGGTGCCGTTGCCATTGTTGTGGAGCAGCACAGGCTCCATCGGGATCAGCCAGTGCAAGCCCCCGTTGACGATGAACGAATCTTTCCAGCCGTCATTGTCGAAATCCAGAAACGCATCGCCCCAGCCCACGTATTGGCCGGTCATTTGCGCGATGCCGGACTCCAGCGTCGTATCGTTGAAAAAGCCTTCTTTCAGCGAGTTTCTAAACAGCCGGTGATACCGCATGTCGGAAACGAACAAATCCAGCGCGCCATCGTTGTTGTAATCGGTGAAGATCGGTCCCATGGCGGAGGGGGTGTCGCCATTCGTGCCGTAGGCCACGCCCTGATCCACCGCCACGTTCGTAAACGTGCCGTCATGATTGTTGTGGTAGAGGTAACTTTCCATGGCGTCGTTCGCAACGTAGATGTCCGGCCAGCCATCGTTGTCGTAATCACCCACCGTCATACCCATGGCGCGTCCGGCCGGATTCGCGATGCCCGCTTTCTGTGAAACATCGGTAAACGTGCCGTCCCCGTTGTTGTGGAACAGCCGGTCTGCGTCGCCTTCGTAATCGAGCGGGCCGGCAAAGGCTTCGGCGGAGTAATAGGGCTTCTTGGAGTTCGGATCAAATTTCAGATAATTGCCGACGTAAAGATCCAACCGGCCATCCCGGTCATAATCCAGGAAAGCGGTGCCCACGCCAAAATGATTGTTCTGCACACCCGCGGCTTCGGTCACGTCCGTGAAGGTGCCGTCCCCGTTGTTGTGATAGAGAATCGCGGAATTCCAATTGGTGACGTAGATGTCCTCATAGCCGTCATTGTCGTAGTCGCCGACGGTCACGGCCATGGCGAAGCCATTGCCGGCAACACCGGCTTGCGCGGTCACATCGGTAAAGGTTCCATCGCCATTGTTGCGATAGAGATGGTTGGTGGCATCTTTTCCATCGGGCTTGGAGTGGTTCGTCACGCCGTCAAGATAGCGGCCACTGAGCGCGTAAAGGTCAAGCAAGCCATCGTTGTTATAGTCAAACCACACGCAGCCAGAACCGGTGGATTCTAGGATCGAACTTAACTTCTGCTCTCCGAAAGAGTGATGAAAATGGACATTCGCTTTGTCCGTGACGTCTTCGTAGGTTGGCCACTTGCTTGCCGCGGATGTCCGTTCACCGGATTGCGGCGCAGTCACATGGCCAAGGCCAAGGAGCAAAAGGAGCAGGCTCGCCGCGAGAAGCAGCGCCAGGCGGGCGGGGCGGCGCATGCTACTTCGCCAGAGACGTTTTTGAAGCATGATCGTTGTCTCCCAGGGGCGTCGGCGTATCGAATCGGCGCAGCGTCAGCGGCCAGTGGTTGTCCGGTGCGATGGCCTTGTCGCCGTGGCATCCGGTGCATCCACGTTCCTCGCCCGGACGCGTCCAAACCCAACTGCGCTCTTCCCGAATGGTCTGGCCTTCCGCGTCCAGAAGAACGAAACGGACCGGCTGGTTCGCGGGGACCCGGACGTAAAACGAGCCATCGCTCTCCACCGGCGCTTCCCCCAGATTGCGTTCCTTGCCGTCTCCCGGACCCGGTGCCAAAACTCGGACCTGCGCAATCGGTGTCGAGAAATGGCCGCGCGGCGCGTCAGCAGAGAGGTAGCTGTTCAGACTGATGAAGTAACCGCTCGCAGATTCGGGATTCAGCGTGCTCCAGTAATGCTTGGGAACAGCCCGCGGCACGACAGGCACGGCTTCGATACTCGAGAGCTCCGGGTCCGCAAAGAGTCGCTCACCCAGCATTCCGGTCTTCAGGTGCACGCTATAAAGGTCAAATCTTTTTGCGGAATTCCCAGCCGCGGGGACTGCCTTCGCGACCAGCAATTCCTGCTCGGAAATTTGCTGCGGCGATTGGTACACCCGCAACCGCGGGCCGAGCGCAGTTCCCCTCGGGGCGCCCTGCCCGATTTGTACTAATTCGCCGCCGACAGGAGATCCTGTCCGTGCCTTCTGGATAAAAACGAGCGAGCCATCTTCCAGTTCCGCAGCCTCGGATTCAATCGTGACACCAGCGTGTTCGCAGCGGAACGATTCCAGTGAGGTGCCGTCCGGTCGAAGCGTGTAAAGCAAGCGCGAACCGTTAGTTGCTTTCGCGTCAACTAAAGGCCATGGCGCGGAGGCCACGATCCGGCCATCGCGCAAGACAGTTTCCAACTGAAAAGTGGTTGCCCCAAAGGTAATGCGGCGAAACTCAGCGCCGTCCAGCTTCACCACGCCAATATAAGACTGCAGAATCGTTCCGTTTCTTTCTTCCACTGTGAACGCGATCTCATTCTCGGGAAGGTACCTGGCACGAAAGCAATCCTCCGTGCACTGCGTGACCTGGCGTTTGTTCGACCCGTTCAAATCCATCTCCCAGATCTGCCAGCGCTCGCCCTGTTTTTTCTGGCCGGAGAAGAGAACCTTGGTGCCTTCGAAATTAATTTGGGGATCAGCGGCTGCGAAAAATCCCTCGGTCAAAGGAACAGGCGCGCTCTTTGCCGTTCGCAAATCCAGACGGACTATCCGGCTGCCTTTTGGGAAGCGCTCCGCCAATGGACCGGAAGTAAGCACCGGTGTCTCAACGAAAACGATATCGGGACGCGGGGTGGGAGAGAGACTCTTGTGTTTTGAGGGAACGGTTTGCGGCGATGCGGCAAGATGACCCACAATCAGGAAGCAGATGCCGGCCCCGGCAACGCTCCAAATTGGAAAAGCTCTCCTGGTTTGTCTCAAACTTTGGCCCGACACCCGCTCACTCCATCCTCGACTTTGACATCGATTGTGGACACACGATGACGCTCGGCAGATACAAGAAACGGCTTCCTGCCTAGTGCACCCAAACGTTGTGGGAACAACCACCGTTGTTACATTCCACTTAGCCGCAATAAGGAGTGAGGGACAATACTACAAATCAATTATTCAAGGTGAAATTGTGACGAGCGTCACTAAGAGGAGTGCAGGCCGTCACAATTTGTGCGTGACGCTGCCTCTAGTTCCGCTGCTTTTCGATGAATTCGTGCCGAATGCTGAGGGTACTTTCTACTGCTTCAGAGACGCTTGCACTTGCTTTGCGTATTCCTTTGCCTTGGCCATCGCTTTGGCTTCGTCCACGGTGAGCAGCTTGCCATTCTTCAGTAGCGTCTTGCCACCAACGACCACGGTTTCGACCTCGCTGGCCTTCAACGCATAGACAATTTGGGAATAGACATCGTACATGGGGACGGCGTTCGGCACGTCGAGATTCAGAATTACAAAGTCTGCTTTCTTTCCCGCTTCGAGAGAGCCAATCTCCTTCTCCATGTGCAGCGCCCGCGCCCCATCGATGGTTGCCATCTCGAGGGCGCCTTTGGCCCCAAGAGCGCGCGGGTCGACCCGATAGGTCTTTTGGAGCTTGGATGCCAGGTCCATCTCTTCCATCATGTCCAGGTCGTTGTTGCTTCCAGCGGGGCCATCGGTGCCCAGCCCCACGCGCATGCCGGCGGCCCGTTCGTCGACCACCGGAGCTACGCCGCTCGCAAGCATCATGTTGCTCGAAGGGTTATGCACGCAGCCCACCTGGCGTTCCGCGAGGATCTTCATGTCCGTGTAATCCAGCCAGATGCAGTGCGCCGCCAGCACGTCAGGGCCGAGGAACTCGATTCGTTCGAGATATTGGACCGGCGTCGCACCGTTTTTCGCCAGGCTGTCCACAAATTCTTTCCGCATTTCGGCGACGTGGATCAGGATCGGCGCGTGGTATTTGCGCGCCAGAGCGGCGGCGTCTCTCAGGGTTTTTTCGGAGCACGTATAAATCGAGTGGGGTGCCACGGCAGCATGAATCAGTGGATCGCCCTGCCATTTCTTGAGGAACTTTTCGGTGTAAGCGGACATTTCGGCTTCGCTCTTGTTGTCGGGCGCAGGAAAATCAATCCAGGTTTCTCCCAGAAATCCGCGAAGGCCGGCTGCCTTGGTTTCTTCGGCTTCGGCATCTTCGAAGTAATACATATCGGCGAAGGTAGTGGTGCCGCCGCGGATCATCTCCGCCAAAGCCAGCCGCGAGCCCCAGCGAACAAAATCCTCGGTGACGTTGCGAGCTTCGGCGGGGAAAATATATTTGCGCAACCAGTCGTCCAGGGTCACGTCATCCACCAGTCCGCGCATCAACACCATGGGGATGTGCGTATGACCGTTGATCAGCCCGGGGATGATTAATTTTCCGTCCGCATCGATCTTCTGGGGCGCGTCGTATTTTGCCAGGATTTCTTTGCTGGGTCCGACGGCCACGATGGAATCTCCCTTGACGGCCAGGGCTCCTTCTTCCCAGACATGGCGCTCTCCGTCCATGGTGACGATGGTGGCGCCGCTCACCAGCAAATCGGCGGCTTCTTTTTTGCTTTGCGCCCAGGCGGCGTCAACATGCCAGAGCAGGCCCATCAGTAAAAGCACAGCGATGCTCAGTTTTCCTTTCATTTTTCCCCCTGCAGAAATTCGCCGGTATCATCGCGATTGAATTCCGACGGCACTTACAAATTCGAGGCATCAAATGGTTTCGGGAACAGTTCGCGCATCCAAATGACTTCCACTTTTCCGGCGAGGTTGCACATCACCACCGGCACGTCGCCGCAGAACTCCCAGATCAATTGGCGACAAGCGCCACAAGGAGGCGTCAGCGACTCGGTATCAGTCACCACGGCGATTGCGTCGAATTTTCGCTCGCCCTCGCTGATAGCCTTGAAAATGGCCACGCGCTCGGCGCACACAGTAAGGCCGTATGTCGCGTTTTCCACGTTGCAGCCGCCGTAGATCTTTCCCGAAGCCGCGCGCAACCCCGCGCCCACCTTGAAATTGGAAAACTTTGCGTGCGCATTCTCCCGGGCTTTTTTAGCAGCTGCGATTAATGGATCGAATTCAGACACGATATCCTCCCGAGAATATGTTGCCGGTTGGCGCTTACAGCGCGGATACAATATCCGGAATCACTCCCCGCAGAAGACCAATGAATTGGCCCTGGATGCGTTCAGCGGTTTCCAAAACCTCGTTGTGGTCCAGCGGTTGATCGAGCACGCCTGCAGCCGCATTGGTCACGCAAGAAATGCCCAGAACCCGAATGCCGCTGTGCCGCGCGGCGATCACCTCTGGCACGGTAGACATGCCCACCAGATCCGCCCCAATGCTGCGGAGGTAGCGGATCTCGGCGGGAGTCTCATAACTGGGACCAGCCAGCGCTGCGTAAACTCCTTCACCAAGATTGATTCCGAGGAGACGCCCTTCGGCCAGCGTCAGCTCGCGGAACTGCTTATCGTACGCCCGGCTCATGTCTGGAAAACGGGGGCCAAATTGTTCTTCGTTCGGCCCGTTCAATGGATTCACGCCCTGCAGGTTGATATGGTCGCTGATCACCACGAGCCGCCCTTGCGTGAAGTCCTTGTTTATTCCGCCTGCGGCGTTGGTGAGCACGGCCGCCTGCACGCCCATCCGCGCAAAGACGCGCATGGGAAAGGCAACGTCCTTGACGGAGTAGCCTTCGTAGAGGTGCACGCGGCCCTGCATGCCGACAACGTCCACGCCTTCCACGGTTCCGATGACGAGTTGTCCCGCGTGGCCGATGGCAGTGGAACGCGGGAAGTGTGGAATCTTGGCGTAAGGGATTCGCACCGTGTTGGCAAACTCATCGGCGAAGCCGCCAAGACCTGAGCCTAAAACCAAGGCAATCTTCGGCCGCAGTTTCGTCTTTCCCTGGATGAACTTCGCGGCTTCTTCGGCACACGTAAACTCGGCTCCGGGAAGCACCGCAGATTTCTTTTTCTTCCCCCAACTCATGAGAGGATACCCACGATGCAAGCCGACATCAGGTTGGCCATGGTGCCTGCCAGCATGGCGCGAATACCGAATTTGGCGAGCTGGCCGCGCTGTTCCGGAGCCAGCGCTCCGATGCCGCCAATCTGGATTCCGATGGAGCTGAAATTGGCGAAGCCGCAAAGAGCAAATGTCGCGATCGTGAAGGACCGTGGGTCGAGCGTGCTCTTCAGTTGTCCCAACTTGGCGAAGGCCACCACTTCATTGATGGTCATGCGCACGCCGAGAAGATTGCCAATCACGGGGGCATCTTTCCAAGGAATGCCAATCAGCCAGGCGATCGGCGCGAACACCCAGCCGAACAACTGCCCAAGGCTCTGTGGGAACCAGCGGAAGTGATGGAGCAGGAGCCAGTTGTGCGTGCCTCCGATCAGGTAATCGACGAGCGCCAGCAAGGCGATGAAAGAGATCAGCATTGCGCCTACGTTGATTGCCAGTTGCAGGCCGTCCGACGTTCCCCGGGAGATGGCACCCAGGAAATTTGCTTCCTTTTCCATCTCCGGCATCTGCACCTTCCCTGCGGTCAGCGGTTGCTCAGTTTCCGGTACCAGCATCTTGGCCATCAACAGCGTGCCCGGCGCGGTCATGATCACCGCGGTTAAAAGATGCTTGGCTTCAACGCCCGATGCAATGTATGCCGCCATGATGCCACCGGAGACGTGCGCCATTCCGCAGGTCATGACCGTCATCAGTTCTGATTTTGTCAGTTTGTTCAGAAAAGGCCGGATGGTGAGTGGCGCCTCCGTCTGTCCCATGAAAATGCTTGCCGCGATGTCCAGCGACTCCGCGCCGCTTGCGCCCATCACCCTGGTCATCACCCATGCGAACGCGCGGATAAAGACCTGCATGACGCCGACGTGATAGAGAAACGCGAATACCGCCGCAATGAAAATGATGGTGGGCAAGACCTGGAAGGCAAAGATGAAGCCAAAGGAAGAGCCTTGCAGGCCGAGGCCGCCGAAAACAAAGCCGGAGCCCGCAAAGGCAAAGCTGAGCAGCTTGTTGACGACATCACCCAGAAACTGAAAAATTTTTCGTCCCACTCCAAAATTAAGCACGAATACGCCAAAGGCAAACTGCAGGCCCAAGCCCCAGAGAACGGTTTTCAGCTTGATAGATTTGCGCGCCGTGGAAAAAAGATAGGCGAGACCCACCAGCAAAGCCATGCCGAGAAACCCTGTAAATCTGTACATTCCGACTCCTTTTCCCCACCAATAACAGCCCTATTTGCCTTGACCCGGGAGCGCGTGTCCGGCTTCACCCGGATCGGTTCCTCCGGGAGACTACCCGCCAATGAAGCGACTGATCAGCGGCGGTGGCGGCGTTGCCGCTTCACCAATCTCAAAGGCAGCAGCCACCAGGTTTTTCGCCTCCGCCAGTTTCGCTTCGGAATTGTATTGAATTGTGACCAGTTTATCGCCCGCCATCACGCGTTCACCGATGCGCTTGTGAAATTCCATTCCCACGCCGTGATCGATCTGGTCTTCCTTCCTGTTGCGTCCACCTCCCAGAATGGCCAAAGCAATGCCGAAATCGCGGCAGCGCGTGGAAGTGATGAAACCAGATTTCGGGCTGAAAATTTCGACCTGCAGCTTTGCCATGGGCAGCAGGGAAATGTCATCGATAATCCGCTCGTTGCCGCCCTGCAGGCGGATGCATTGGCGGAATCGCTCCAAAGCCTTGCCGGAGGCGATCATTTGTTCGGCAAGGCGCCGGCCATCCTCGACGGACTTGGTGCGCTCGCCGAGATGGAACATCCAAGCGGATAATTCCAGGCTAAGTGTACGCAGATCGTCCGGGCCATGGCCCTTCAGCACATCGATAGCCTCAATCACTTCGTGGGAATGGCCGGCCATGCGCCCGAGTGGTTGATTCATATCGGTGAGAAGCGCCACCGCTTTCTTGCCGGTGCGCTTTGCCGTGTCCACCATCACCTCAGCGAGCCGCACCGCGTCCTCTTCCCTGGACATGAATGCGCCCGAACCTGTCTTCACATCCAACACAAGTGCGTCGATTCCTTCGGCAAGCTTTTTGCTCATGATCGACGCACAAATCAGGCCGAGATTTTCGACCGTCGATGTGGCGTCGCGCAGCGCATAGATTTTTTTATCGGCAGGCGCAATTTCTGCAGTCTGGCCGATCAGGCCCATGCCGCATTCCTGCAGGACGCGGCGGAAATCCGCCAGGCTCAGGGAAGTGTTGAATCCGGGAATGGCTTCGAGTTTGTCCAGAGTGCCGCCGGTATGCCCGAGGCCTCTCCCGCTGATCATGGGCACAGCCAGCCCGCCGGCAGCGACGATGGGCGCCAGAATCAGCGAAGTCTTGTCGCCAATTCCGCCAGTGGAGTGCTTGTCCACCTTCTTCATGGGAAGGTAGGAATGGTCGACGACCTCGCCGGAATGCAACATGGCTTCCGTGAGCGCGGCGGTCTCCGCGGGGCCCAGGCCGCGAATCCATACCGCCATCAGCCAAGCGGCCATTTGATAATCGGGAATGTCGCCCCGGGTGTACCCGGTCACAAGGAAATCGATTTCTTCGCGGGTGTGCTCCCCGGAATCGCGCTTCTTTCGGATGAGGTCGACGGCTCGCATGCGATTGGAAACGAAGTGCGAGCCTAACATCCGCCGAAAGAGCCGTCAACGAAACGCGCCACAATGACGTTCATTCTCATTCTACTTGTTGATCTCGATACACTTGCTCATTCTCGCCGGCTGTTATATTTTCGCGGCTTGCCGGATATTGAGGAGAACGTATGACCAGGTCACCCCGCATTGCCGTTGTTGGCAGCGCCAACACGGACTTGACTACTTTCGGCGACGCATTCCCGCGGCCTGGAGAAACCATCTTTGGCAAGAGTTTTGACCTTGGTTTTGGGGGCAAGGGCGCGAATCAGGCAGTGGCCGCAAGGCTTTGCGGCGCGGAAGTGGTGATGGTGGCCAAGCTGGGCAATGATTTGTTCGGCGAAGCCACGGTGAAGAATTTTGCGTCTTTCGGGATCGATACAACGCACGTGCGCATTGTGGACGGTGTTTCCAGCGGAGTTGCGCCCATCTTTGTGGAGCCCAATGGGCAAAACCGCATCATGGTGGTGAAGGGCGCGAACGACACATTGAAGCCGGCGGACGTTGATGCCGCGGCCGCTACCCTGCAGGGCGTCGATACCATCATTCTGCAATTCGAAATTCCCCTGGATACGGTCTACTACACCGTCCAGTTCGCGCGCCGACATAACATCCGTTGTATCGTGAATCCCGCGCCGGCGCAGCCCGTGCGTCTGGCGGAGTTGGCTGCGGCGGATTACTTCATCCCGAATGAAACCGAAGCAGAGGTGATTGCGGGGTTGCCGGTACATTCGATCGAAGAAGCCAAGAATTGTGGCGCCGCATTGCTCCAGAAGGGTTTTCACAAAGTGATTCTTACTTTGGGCGCGCGTGGCTCCTTGCTCGTTACCAGCGCAGTTGCCGAGCTTGTTCCTCCTTTCCAGGTCAGCCCGACGGATACGACCGGCGCTGGCGATGCATTCATTGGAAGTTTTGCCGTGTTTCTTGCGGAGGGTTTGCCGGAAAAAGAGGCGCTCTCGCGCGCAAATCTATACGCCGCACTTTCAACCACGCGGGTTGGCACGCAGAAATCGTTCCCAAAGCGCGCGGAGTTTGCGGCCGAATGGGCTCGCCGCGGCGGGAAGCCGTAGGATTGCCGAACAGATCGGAACGGGTACAAGTCTAAAAGGAGCCACCATGTTCGTTTTGCAAAGTTATCCGTGGGCGGTTGTGTTCTGTGTGATCACCATGTTCTGCTGGGGATCCTGGGCCAATACGCAGAAACTCGCCCGCAAGGATTGGCGTTTCGAGCTGTTCTATTGGGATTACACGATTGGAGTGCTGCTCTTAACTCTGATCCTGGGCCTTACGCTGGGCAGCAACGGCGGCGCGGGGCGTAGTTTTCTGGCCGACCTTGCTCAGGTGTCGCATTCCAGCGTGCATTCCGCGCTGCTGGGCGGTGCGATTTTCAATCTTGCCAACATTCTGCTGGTAGCGGCGATTGATATCGCAGGCATGTCGGTCGCATTTCCAGTGGGTATCGGCCTGGCCCTGGTTCTCGGCGTGGTGGTGAATTACAGGGAACACCCTGGCGGCAATGCCACGTTACTGTTTGCCGGAGTGTTGCTGGTGGTTCTGGCCATCGTGCTGGATGCCATCGCCTACCGCAAGATTCCCGGCACCACCGCGGGGGTCAGCACCAAGGGCTTGATACTTTCGGTTGCCTGTGGCGTTACGATGGGATTCTTCTATCGATTTGTAGCTGCATCCATGTATTCCGATTTTGCGCGGCCAGAGGCAGGGAAGCTTGGTCCTTATGCGGCTGTGTTTATCTTTGCCGTGGGCATTTTTCTCAGCAACTTCCTTCTAAATACGTTCATCATGAAAAAGCCCTTCGTGGGCACGCCGGTGTCCTTTGGGGACTATTTCCAAGGCAGCCTGGGCACGCACCTTACCGGGATTTTGGGCGGGCTCATCTGGGGCGTGGGCATGTCCTTCAACATCATTGCCGCGGGCAAGGCCACATTCGCCATTTCGTACGGGCTGGGCCAGGGCGCGACCATGGTCGCGGCCTTCTGGGGAGTGTTTATCTGGAAGGAGTTCCGAACCGCGCCCGCAGGCACGAATCGGCTGATTGCCGCGATGTTCGGCTGCTTTCTCGTCGGGCTTGCGCTGATTATCCTGGCGCGCACATCTTAAATTCCGAATTTTCATTTCATTCCAGGGGGAGCCTGTTTCTTGGGACACTTTTACATGTATTGGCCAAAATCCATTGGAAGTCCTGTGCTGGACAGCGTGCGCTACGCAGTGGAATCTTCGCGCGATGTGCACACGCATTACGAGAAGATTGTGGAAGTCGCCTCGTGGATGGGGTATGAAGAACTGCCCATGCCGGAATTTGCCCTGCCTTTTGGAGTGGGCCAGGGGAACGCCGAGGAAGCGATCGATTTCGTGATGGTCGCGGATTCCATCGACACCGCGTTCACGGATTTCAAGAATCATGAAAAATTCCAGGTGGATTACGCTGGGCAGCACTGGTCGGATTCCGACGCGGAATTCGCGTGCATCAAGCGCGCGGTAGACAATGGGGTGCCTTTTCTCGACGGAAACTACCTGAGCAAGGTGACGCGCGCGGAACTCAACAAGGTCTTCGAGGGCAACATCGAGATGCCCATGTTGGCCGAGAAACTGGAAGTCCTGCACCAGGTGGGCAAAGTGCTGGCGGAGAAGTATAACGGCCTCTTCCACAATTTCGTGAAGTCCTGCTCGCCGAAACTCTATGACAACGGTAACGGGCTGATCGATCGACTGGTGAAGGAGTTTCCGCGGTTCAATGACGTAAGCATGCTGGACGGCCATGAAATCAAATTCTACAAACTCGCGCAGCTTGGCGTGTGGATGCTGTATGCCACGCTGCATCGCGCGGGGAAGTTCCGGCTGGATGATCCCCAGAAAATGACCGCTTTCGCGGATTACATTGTGCCCGTGGCCTTGCGGCTCCATGGGATCACCAGCTACTCCGACAAGCTGGAGAAGGTCATAAATACGCACCAGTTGATTCCACGGGATTCACGTTGGGAGATCGAGATTCGCGCGCACTGCATCTATGCGACAGCCGTATTGACGGAAGAGATCAACAAGCTGCGCGCCGCAGATAAACAGGTGATCATTCCGCAGATTGACGCGCGTTTCTGGACGCACTTCCACACGACCAGCTGGCCACACCACTTGACGCAGACAATCATGTACTAGAGATTCCGGCAGGCATTGGAGAAGGAAAGGAAAATTCGCATGAAATGGTCCTATCGGATTTGCTTGTTGGCCGCGTGTTTTGCTCTGAGCCCCTTGGCTTCGCAAGCCCAGGGGAAACGAAAAGTCATCATCGATCAGGACGCGGCGGGACCGGGCGGAACGGACATGCAGTCGATCCTGGTGTTGGTAAATTCACCGGACACCGAGGTCCTTGGCATTACGGTGCTGACCGGGGATGCGTGGCGCGACGAGGAAGTGCAGCACACGCTCCGGCTGATGGAGATTATCGGGCGGACGGATATTCCCGTAGTGCCGGGTGCCGCGTTTCCGCTGGTCAATAGCAAGGAATACATCGCGAAGTGGGAGACGCTTCACGGAAAACTCGTTTATCAAGGGGCATGGAATTTCGCGCACGGGCATGAGGTTCATGGGCCATACGAGATTCCACTTATGCCGGAAGGTAAGCCGAAGATCAAGGCGTCGACGGAGACTGCCGCGCAGTTTATGGTGCGGATCGTGCGGCAATATCCGCATGAAGTGACCATTTACGCTGCAGGCCCGATGACCGACCTGGCGCTGGCGATGGCGCTGGACCCGCAGTTTCCGGAATTGAGCAAGGAATTGATAGTTATGGGCGGAAGCATAAATCCGCATACGGACAATCCGGAATTTACGCTGTCCCCTTCGCACGAATTCAATTTCTGGATGGACCCGGAAGCTTCGAGCGCAGTGCTACACGCGCATTGGCCACGCGTGGTGGTAACGACGGTGGACATTTCGGTGAAGACACTGATGGACAAGGAGCTGATCGAGCAGATCCGCAAGAGCCCGGCGCCCGCGGCGCAGTACGTGGCGAAATACGCCGAAGCGAATTTCCTGTGGGATGAACTGGCGGCAGCGGCGTGGCTCGATCCGAGCATCATCACGAAATGGAAGAAGCTGTACATGGATGTGGATACCGATCACGGGGCGGGGTACGGAAACACGCTGGTGTGGGCACCGGGGCGGCAACCGGGGATGGGAGAGGTCCAGGTGGAAGTGCAGGACGATCTGGACAAAGCGAAGTTCTACAAGGAGTACGTGGAACTGTTGACGAGGTCCACGCCGGGAGCGGAGAACGCTACGGGGAATTAATGAATCCGAATGTAGAGGGGAGGGGCTCGCCGGCTGACATCGAGGAGACCCTTTCAGGCATGGCCGCATCTAGACTCTCTAGCAAGATCAATCCCGGAGGGCTCGACTTGAAAATATATCTCCTGACCACCGCAGCTTGTTCTGTGTTCCTTGCGCTGACGGTGGCCATGGCGCAAACGCTGCCATCGAACACAGATCTTACGGCGAACCCGGTCTTCAAGAAGGATTGCGCCAGGTGCCACGGAAAGACCGCCGAGGGCCGCCATTTCGGGGGACCATCGCTGATCTCCACAAAAACCGCCAGCGCTTCGAGCGAAGACCTGCACAAGGTCATCTCCAACGGCAAAGGACGCATGCCCAAATTCGCTGGCAAACTTACAGCGGAAGAAATCGACACGCTGGTCCAACAAATCCAAGCCGTGAACAAGAAATAAACAATTTAAAGCGTACCCTGTTCCTGCCGATTGCGGCGAACGTGATGGCGTGCCCGGTTACCCGCAAGTGGAAACCGCGCGGGGAACCTCGCATCGGGAGACTGGCCAATGCCTGAGAGCGGGGATGCTCGCGCCCCTTTGGGCGGGATGGTATGCTCTTGCTCTGCTGGGAGATATTGGCAGTTGACCGCCTGCGATTAAATGAGCGGACCGCCTCCCTTCGCAGCTCAGGGCAAGCAGAAGGCGGCCCCTACAAGAGTACCGGAGAAGGAAATGAACGGGGAGAGCAAGCCGCGGTTGGAGTTTACGGACCGGCACGGGAACCGGATTGTGGAGGCGCGGGGACTTCAGCCGCAGGTTACGATTGCGGTGCTGAATGGGCGGGCGCTGTCTGGGAATCGTGGCACTTCGCTGAATCTGGATTGGGTGGAAGGCGTGCGTGTGAACACCAGCGCGGCGGAGCGGCGGGCGGCGACACTGGTGACGCGGCGTACGGTGAAAAAGGACTGGCAGGTTGCCTGGTTGCTGAAGGCGATTACCTGCATGGACCTGACAACGCTGGCAGGGGATGACACCGAGGAGCGGGTGAAGCGGCTTTGCGCCAAGGCGCGGCAACCGATTCAGCAGGAAATCGTGGAAAAACTGGGGATTCAGGAGCTGCAAATTCAGGTTGGCGCGGTGTGCGTTTACCACTTGTTTGTGGAGACGGCGCGGCGGGCGCTGGAAGGAACGAAGATTCATGTGGCGGCCGTGTCCACGGGATTTCCGGCGGGATTGAATCCGTTTGAAGAGCGGCTGGCGGAGATCCGGCGGTCGGTGGAGGCGGGCGCGCAGGAAATCGATATCGTGATCACGCGGGCGCACGTGTTTGGGGCGCAGTGGCAGCGGCTGTACGACGAGATCATGGCGTTCAAGGACGCTTGCGGGCCGGCGCACTTGAAGGTGATCCTGGGCACGGGCGATTTGACGACTTTGCGGAACGTGGCGCGGGCGAGCCTGGTGGCGATGATGGCGGGCGCAGATTTTATCAAGACATCGACGGGGAAGGAAAGCGTGAATGCGACGCTGCCGGTGGGGCTGGTGATGACCCGCGCGATCCGGGATTATGCGGAAGAGACGGGGATGGCGGTGGGATTCAAGCCGGCAGGAGGAATACGCACGGCGAAGCAGTCCGTGGAATGGTTGATGCTGATGAAAGAAGAGTTAGGGAATAGCTGGCTGGAAGCGCACCTGTTCCGGCTGGGTGCGAGCAGCATGTTGGGTGATATTGAGCGGCAACTGGAATTTCATGCGACGGGGAGATACTCGGCGGAGTATAGACATCCGATTGCTTAGATGCAGTGGCGAGTGGCGAGCAAGAAAGATTGAGGAGGGAAAGCGCGACAGAGTGGAAGAGTAAAGGAGTAAGAGAGTAAGAGAGTAAGAGAGTAAGAGAGAGGCAAGAGTGGAGTGACGCGATCCGCGAGGAAGGAAGTGGAGATGGCGAAGAAGCCAAGTGCTGCTGACGCACAGTTGATACTTCAGCTTTATGATTTGAGGCGCGAGCCCGAATTGCGGAAGGCGCGAAACTGGTGGTTGTGGGAGTTCTCGCCACGATGCGCAGACGACTTCTTGAAGGTGGCATGGGCCGCAGGGACGCAAGAGAATAACTGGCTGCGCCAGGGAGCCAGTTACTGGGGGATGGCGGCTTCGTTCGTACTGGAAGGCGTGTTAAGTGAAAGAATGTTCCTGCGGCCGGCAGTCAGCGGAGAGATGTTTATGATATTTGCAAAAGTGTATCCGTTCCTGCCGGAATTGCGAGAGAAACTGGGTGATCCGGAAGTGTTCAAGGATGTCCAGAAGGTGATTACAAGCACGAAGTGGGGCCGGGACCGGCTGAAATTCATACTGAAGCGGCTGGAAACGTGGCGCGAAAAGATGGCGAAGAAGGCATAGAAGAAGTGGGGAGTGGCGAGCGACGAGTGGCGAGCAGAAAAGCTTGACGCAGAGACGCAGAGGACGCTAAGGGGCGACGAGGAAGAGGAATGAGAAGAATTTCACCACCGAGGACACAGAGGTCACAGAAAAGACATGAGCGTTGTTGAAAAATTCAGGACGATGGAGTACGGGCCGGCGCCGGAGGATCCGAAGGAGTCGCTGCAGTGGCTCGAACGGTTCAAGCGGCGTTTTGGGCACTTTATCGGCGGCGCGTGGAAGGCTCCGGTGGACGGGGAATATTTCGAGACCAGTGATCCCTCGACAGGAGAGAGAATCGCCGAAATAGCGCAGGGCAGCCCGGCGGATGTGGATGCGGCGGTGAAGGCTGCGCGGGGGGCGCTGAAGGGTTGGCAGGCGCTGACGGAGCACGAGCGGGCGAAATTCCTGTATGCGCTGGCGCGGCAGGTGCAAAAACATTCGCGGCGGCTGGCGGTGCTGGAGACCATCGACAACGGGAAACCGATCCGGGAGAGCCGGGACATCGATATCCCGCTGGTGGCGAGACACTTTTATTACCACGCAGGATGGGCGCAGCTGCTGGAACGTGAATTTCCAGGCTGCCAGCCGTGCGGAGTTGTGGGGCAGATTATCCCTTGGAATTTTCCTCTGCTGATGCTGGCGTGGAAGATTGCTCCGGCTTTGGCGACTGGAAATACGGTGGTGTTGAAGCCCGCGGAATACACGCCACTGACGGCACTGGCGTTTGCGGAGATCTGCAATGAGGTGGGGTTGCCGAAGGGCGTGGTGAATATTGTCACCGGGGATGGCACAACTGGTGAAGCGCTGGTGAGGCATGCCGGCGTGGACAAAATTGCTTTCACAGGATCAACCGAAGTGGGCCGGGCGATCCGGCGGGCCACGGCAGCGACGCACAAGAAACTTTCATTGGAGCTGGGAGGAAAATCGCCGTTCATTATTTTCGAAGACGCGGACTTGGATGGAGCGGTGGAAGGCCTGGTGGACGGAATCTGGTTCAACCAAGGGCAGGTGTGCTGCGCAGGTTCGCGGTTGCTGATGCAGGAGAGCATCGCGGAGAAGCTGACGAAGAAATTGCAGGCGCGGATGAGCACGTTGCGCGTCGGAGCGCCGCTGGACAAAGCCATTGATATTGGCGCGATCGTAGCGCGCGTGCAATTGGAACGGATCGACCGGCTGGTGAAGCAGGGCGTGGCGGAAGGAGCTACGTGCTGGCAGCCGGAAGTGGTGATGCCGGGGCGGGGGCTGTACTACAAGCCGACGCTGCTGAGCAATGTACACCCGACGTCAATTGTGGCGCAGCAGGAGATTTTTGGGCCGGTACTGGCGGCGATGACGTTCCGCACGCCGAAAGAGGCGGTGGAGTTGGCGAATAACACGGTGTATGGTCTTGCGGCGAGCGTGTGGAGCGAGAGCGTGAATCTGGCGCTGCAAACGGCGGCGCAGATCAAGTCCGGGGTGGTATGGGTCAACAGCACGAATTTGTTCGACGCCGCATGCGGGTTCGGCGGGTACCGCGAGAGCGGATTCGGGCGCGAAGGCGGACGGGAGGGCTTGAAAGAATATTTGGAGGCAGCGTGGTTCCGCAAGGCTCCGGCGGTGCGGGCCACATCGGTGAAAAACGGCGAACAAGCCGAAGTGGCAAATCCCGCGGTGGACCGCACGGTGAAACTGTACATTGGCGGGAAACAGGTGCGTCCGGATTCGGGTTATAGCGTGGAGATTCGCGCGAAGAATGGAAAGTTGCTGGGAGAATCGCCTCTGGGCAACCGCAAAGATGTGCGCAACGCGGTCGAGGCGGCTCGGAAGGCAGCCTCATGGGCGAAGACCGCGGCGCACAATCGCGCCCAAGTGCTCTATTACATCGCGGAAAATTTGTCCCAGCGCGCGGGAGATATTTCTGGGCGCTTGGCCTCCGCCGTAGGTAAGAGGCAGGCGGGTTTGGAAGTGAAACTCAGCGTGGAGCGGCTGTTTACGTACGCCGCGTGGGCTGACAAATTTGATGGCGCGGTGCACAGTCCTCCCTTCCGGAATATTTCGATTGCGATGAACGAGGCGTTGGGGACAATAGGCGTAATTTGTCCTGCGCAGGCGCCGCTACTCGGATTCTTCACGCTGGTGTCACCGTTAATTGCCGCGGGGAATACCGTGGTGGCCGTCCCATCGGAGAGCTACCCGCTGATCACGGGAGATCTCTATCAGGTGTTTGAAACAAGCGACTTGCCCAGCGGGGTAGTGAACCTGGTGAGTGGCCGCGCTGGTGAATTGCTGAAGGTGCTGGCCGAACACGATGATCTGGACGCAATCTGGTGTTATGGGAAGGAAGACCTATGCGCGACGGCGAAAGCGCTTTCGACGGGAAATCTTAAGCAGGTGTGGACCAACGAGGGCCGCGAAATTGATTTCTTTGATGCGGGGCAGGGAGAAGGCCCTTGGTACCTTGAGCACGCCTACCAGGTGAAGAATATCTGGGTGCCTTACGGCGAGTAAGACAGCAAATCGTTTCAAACAAGCCTGCAAAACATAAATCACGCATCTGCGGGAATCGTGGCGGATTGCTTCAGCCAGAAAATGAAGAAGAGGGAGGCTTGCGCCACCCCCTTCGAGGCTATGTCCCGCCAGGAGCCACCGAATGGCTCGTGGCCGATGCTTGGGTATCTCGCTCTCTCTTTAAGGAGCGACATAGAAGATCACGAACAGCGGCGCACTTCCAAAGGGATCCGTACTGTTCCCGGCTTGCACCGGAGTATCCGCTGTCAGAGCCCCGCCGGCGCCGATGCTGAGGAGCGAGATCGTGCCGGGGATGTCGAAGTTGTTGTCGACCGCGATGAGAGAGCTGGTCGGGTCAATCGCTATGCCTGTGGGACCAAGTCCGGTTGCGACCGGGGTTCCGGTGATCGCCGCGCCAATCGCGCCGCCAGCACCGATGTTGTAACCGTAGACCTGACCGGTGATGGATACCGTGTCGCCGGAGTCCAGAACGTAGAGATACTTTCCCGTCGGGTCAACAGCGACATTGATAACGTCTGTAGCACCAGTGATCGCGGTGGCGCTACCGACAGAAGTCAGCACTCCACCTGTTCCGATGGAGTAAGCGGATACGGTGCCAGCGCCAGCAGTAGCGCCTGCGTTGGCAACGTAGAGGTGTGTTCCAGCAGGGTCGAGAGTGGCAAACAAGGGACTGGTATCGGTGGCAATCGTGGGATTGGTGGCGAGCGGAGCTATAGCTCCTGAGGATTGATTGATCGTATAGGCGCTCACCGTGGCGGTATTCAGGTTGACGGCATAGAGGTAGCTGCCGGTGTGATCGGTAATGACGAATTCCGGACTACTCAGATTGAATGCACTGCCATTGAATGGCGAGCCCGGGATTGCGGTAAGCGTGCCGTCGGTCTGACTGATCTGAAATCCATAGATGTTGTCACCCGCATCGTCGGACACGTAGAGGAAGCGGCCGTAGGGATCGACAGTGCCGTAATTGGTGGTGCCCGGGCCGACGACGGCCTGCGGCGGGCCAGCCGGCATCGTGAGCGTGCCGGTTGCGGAATCGACGTCGAAAAGCCAGAGGTTGCTGTTCGAATCGACCTGATACAGATACTTGCCGGAAGGGTGGAGGAAGGCCTGAATCGGGCTGCCTACAAAAACTGTGCCAGCGGAAGTGAGAAATGGGCTGGCCGTGGCGTTGACGGTGAACCATTGAATTGTGTTGTCCAGATTGTTGGAGACGTAGGCAAAATGGGCCGTCCCTGTAACGACCGTTAGGACTGCAGTCCCTGGACTGAGGGTACCCTCGGTGGCGGTGATGGTCGTGGTTCCCACAGCATGCGCCGCAGAAATACCGGAGTCGGCAAGAATCGTGGCGGTGGCCGGCGTGCCTGAAGTCCAGGCGACGGTGCCGGAAAGTGCATGCAACGAGCCATCGCTGTACTTCTCTTGCGCCGTGAAGGTGAAAGCATTGCCGACGGCCACAGTCTGAGTGGCGGGAGAAACCACCAGAGAAACAGGAACCGGAGCGGTGACGGTCAGGGTTGCGGCGGGGCTGGTCACGCCGCTCAGGGCAGCGGTGATGCCCGTTGAACCGAGGGCGATGGCGGTGGCCAGGCCCGCGTTATTGATGGTAGCGATATTGGTCGCACTGGAGCTCCAGCCATTGGCGGAGTTCACCTGGCTCGTGATATCCGATGTGGTGGTGGAACCATCGAACATCTTGAAGGTGCCGGTGGCCGCGTATTGTTGGGTTTGCCCAATGCCAGCAGAAGCGGTCAGCGGGGCCACAGCGATAGATTGCAGCTGATTTACATTGAGGGTTGCGGGCGATGAAGTTACCCCGGAGGCGGCAGCGGGCGAGGTTCCCACACCCCTATCAGGTCGTCTGTATCCCCAAGGTGCCTCTGGTAGTGGGAACGATACTCGAATCAGGGAGGCCCGGCAAAGTGTCTCCGCGGCCATGGGTGCCATAGTGATAAACGGATTTGCAAATCAGCGGGAGCACCGTCTGAGGTTTGAATTGAGCGAGATGGGCGTTTTCCTCGGTAGGGCTTAACCACGTATAACTCCAGGCAACTACCGGCAGTTGCTGCTGGCCCACGGTACAGAGAAGGTGCGAACATAAGTGGCTGTTGAGTTTGAGGGACAGACATGTCCAGACCGTTCACCATAGAAGACCAGCGCCTGGAGGAATCCCGGCAACGGAAAAACCACTGGAAGCGCTGGGGGCCGTACCTTTCAGAGCGGCAGTGGGGCACCGTCCGGGAGGACTACAGTCCGAATGGAACGGCGTGGGAGTTCTTCCCGTTCGAGCACGCGCACGCGCGCACCTACCGCTGGGGTGAAGATGGGATCGGCGGCATCAGTGATCGTCATCAGATGATCTGCTTTGCGCTGGCGTTGTGGAACGGGCGAGACCCGATCTTGAAAGAACGGCTGTTCGGGCTGACTGGGAATCAGGGCAACCACGGGGAAGACGTCAAGGAGCAGTACTTCTATCTGGATTCCACGCCCACGCACAGTTATATGCGCATGCTGTACAAATACCCACAAACGGAGTTCCCGTATCGATTTTTGCTGGAGGAGAATCAGAAGCGCGGGAGGAGCCTGCCAGAACTGGAATTGGCGGATACCGGAGTATTTGCGGAGAACCGTTATTTCGACGTGTTCATCGAGTATGCGAAGTGCACCGCTGAGGATCTTCTCATCAAGATCACTGCCCACAATCGCGGGCCGGAGCCAGCGGACCTGCGCATGCTGCCGACGCTGTGGTTTCGGAACACCTGGTCATGGGGGAAGGATTTGCGCCGGCCAACGGTGTGTAAAGCCCCCGGCATGCCCGGGGCGACTTGCGCGGAACTGGAACATTGGCAGTATGGCAAGAGATGGCTGCTGAGCGCGGGAACGCCGGAACTTCTCTTCACGGAGAATGAAACCAACTACGTCAAACTGTTCAATTACCGCGACCGCATTCCGTACGTCAAAGACGCGTTCCATGAGTACGTCATTCACGGGAACCAACAGGCCGTAAATCCGGCATTGACAGGGACGAAAATGGCGGCGCACTACGCCTTCCATCTTGCACCTGGCGAAGCCGCGACGCTGAAACTGAGGTTGACCGACACGGATCCGCTGGGCAGCATGGATCCCGAACTCCCGCTGCGCGAAGGCGGTGGGGTGGCAAGCGAGCACAAACCCGGACCGGGCGCGCCAGCGACCAATGATTTCGGGGCCGGCTTCGACGCGGTTTTCAGCCAGAGGATGAAAGAGGCCGACGAATTCTACGATTCGCGAATTCCCCAACATCTTTCTCCCGATGCGCGCATGGTGATGCGCCAGGCGTATTCCGGAATGCTGTGGTCCAAACAGTTCTATCACTACGATGTGCACACCTGGCTGGACGGCGATCCCGCCGGACCCCAGCCGCCAGAGTCGCGGTGGCAAGGGAGGAACAAGGAGTGGACGCATCTCTACAATGACGACGTTCTCTCCATGCCCGATAAATGGGAATATCCGTGGTATGCCGCGTGGGACCTGGCGTTTCATTGCATCCCGCTTGGCGATCGTGGATACCGATTATGCGAAGGAGCAGCTCATCCTGCTGCTCCGCGAATGGTACATGCACCCCAATGGGCAACTTCCTGCGTACGAATGGGCCTTTGGGGACGTAAATCCACCGGTGCACGCCTGGGCTGCCTGGCGCGTCTATAAAATCGAGCGCCGCATGCGTGGCGTGGCGGACCGCGCATTTCTGGAGAAAGTCTTTCACAAGCTTCTGCTGAACTTCACCTGGTGGGTCAACCGGAAAGATCCCGACGGCCTGAACATCTTCCAGGGCGGTTTTCTGGGGCTGGACAATATTGGAGTCTTCGACCGTTCCGCGCCGCTGCCCACCGGCGGCCACCTGGAACAATCCGACGGCACGAGTTGGATGGGCATGTACTGCCTGAATATGCTGGCGATTGCTCTGGAGCTGGCCAAAGAAGATATGGCTTACGAGGATGTGGCCAGCAAGTTCTTCGAGCATTTCGTGCACATTGCGCACGCCATGAATGACATTGGCGTGGACGGAAGGTCGCTGTGGGACGAGGAGGACGGCTTCTACTACGATCTGCTTCATCTGCCCAACGGCGACGACCACTTTATGAAAATCCGCTCGATGGTTGGGCTGATTCCCTTGTTTGCCGTGGAGACCCTGGAGCCGGAAGTCGTGGATCGTCTTCCTGGATTCAAGCGGCGCATGCAGTGGTTCATGGACAATCACCCGGATGTTCCGGAGCACATCGAAATGACGCAGCGCTCACCGAAGGGGGTGCGGCGGCTATTGTCGCTAGCAAACCGGAAGCAACTGAAGCGGATCCTGCGGCGCATGCTGGACGAGACGGAATTCTTCTCACCGCACGGCATTCGCGCGCTCTCTCGCTACCATCTGGACCACCCCTACGAAGTTCAGGTGAACAACCACCTTAGCCGAGTGGATTACGAGCCGGCCGAATCGACATCGGGGATTTTCGGCGGCAACTCGAATTGGCGCGGCCCGGTGTGGTTCCCCTTGAATTACCTGCTCATCGAGTCGCTGCAGAAGTTCCATCACTACTACGGCGAGGATTTCAAGATTGAGTGCCCGACCCACTCGAAGAAGGAGTTAGACCTCTGGCAGGTTTCCACCGAAATATCCCGCCGTTTGACGCGAATTTTCTTGCGGGACAAGAACGGCCGCCGACCCTTCGCGGGAAACAATGACCTGCTGAACAAGGATCCGCACTGGCGCGACCTGATTCTCTTCTACGAATACTTTCATGGAGACAATGGCTCGGGCCTCGGCGCCAGCCACCAGACCGGCTGGACGGGACTGGTAGCCAAGCTGCTCGAGCAGAGCGGAGAGTGACCGTGTCTCTCCTCGCGGAAGTACAATTCGGCAGGGAAGTGTGTGGCGAGCTGGAGGCCGCGGAATCCCGCGAGTGGCTGGTCACTAACGGTTTGGGTGGCTACGCCAGCGGAACCATCGCGGGCACCACCACGCGAAGATATCACGGGCTGCTGATTGCCGCGCTCCAGCCTCCCGTTCGGCGCACCATGTTGGTGAACGGATTCGACGAGACTGTTCGCTATCTCGGGAACAGGTTTTCCCTTTCGCGCGAACCGCTGGCGAAGTGGTTTTATCTCGCCGAACGGTTATCTGCAGATCGAGAGTTTTCATCTGGAAGGATGCAAGCCCGTGTGGCGATTCGCCTTCGCGGATGCGTTATTGGAGAAACGCATTTGGATGAAGCAGGGTGAAAACACTAGCTATGTCCAATTCAGTCTGCTGCGGTCCAGTGCACCGATCGATCTCGACGCCAAAGTTCTTGTGAATTACCGCGACTTTCACCACACCACGCAATCGCCGGATTGGGAAACGCACGTTGATGCGGTGGAATGCGGTTTGCGCGTGCTGGCCTTCGACGGAGCCACGCCGTTTTATTTGAGGAGTGTGGCCGGGTCCTGGAGCGCGCAACACGAGTGGTATCGTGATTACTTTCTTCCTGCGGAGCACGAGCGTGGACTCGACGACCACGAAGACCGTCTCTTCGCCGCCCAGTTTCACATCCAACTTCGCGCCGGAGAAAGCGTAACCATCGTTCTGAGCACCGAGGAGCACGCTTCGCTGGACGGCGAACAGGCGCGCACGCTGCAATCAAACCACGACCTGAAATTATTTCAGAACTGGCACACGGAGCGCGCACGAACATGCGCCCAACCCGCGGACGAGGAGCCCAGCTGGCTCTGGCAACTCGTCCTTGCGGCGGACCAGTTCATCGTCCGGCGCTCGTTCCCGGATCAAATGGATGGTCGCAGCATCATGGCAGGCTACCCCTGGTTCAACGATTGGGGCCGCGACACGATGATTGCGTTGCCTGGCTTGGCGCTGTCGACGGGCCGGCCGGAGATCGCCAGGAGCATTCTTCGTTCCATCACACGGTACGTTAACGCGGGCATGCTTCCCAATAACTTTCCGGATGCTGGGGATGCGCCGGGCTACAACACGGCGGACGCGACATTGTGGTTATTTGAAGCCCTCCGGCAATATTTTGAGGCGACGCGCGATTTGGAGTTTCTCGGGGAATTGTTCCCAGTGCTGGGGCAAATTATCGATGGGCACGTGCGAGGCACGCGCTACAACATCAAGGTTGATCCTGTCGACGCGCTGCTTATTGCGGGAAGCCCCGAAGTTCAGGTCACCTGGATGGATGCGAAGATTGGCGACTGGGTGGTGACACCGAGGGTGGGCAAGGCGGTGGAGATCAACGCGCTTTGGATTAACGCGCTGCAGACCATGGCGGGTTTTGCGGGCGTGCTGGCACGCCCCAGCGAGGGCTACGAAAAGCTGGCCGATAAAGCGAAGCGTAATTTTCAGAAATTCTGGAACCCGGAGCGGCAATGCTGCTATGACGTGATCGACACGCCTTCCGGTGAAAATGACGGGCTGCTCCGGCCGAACCAGATATTTGCCGTCTCGCTCCCAGTGAGCCCGCTGACCCCGGGCCAACAGAAGGCAGTTGTAGACATAGTCGCGCAGCAATTGTTGACCTCGCATGGGTTGCGCAGCCTGGGGCCGCTCGAGCCCGGATACAGAGGTGAGTACGGGGGTGGGCCGCGAGAACGCGATTCCGCCTACCATCAAGGAACCGTGTGGGGATGGCTCCTCGGTCCGTTTGCGCTGGCCGATTATCGTGTCTACCAGGATGCGGCAGCAGCCCAGAGCTTCCTGGAACCGCTCGGGAGGACCATTAGCAGCGGGGGGCTGGGCACGCTCGGCGAGATTTTTGACGGCGACGCGCCATTTCGTTCGGCCGGGTGCATCGCGCAGGCGTGGACCGTGAGCGAAGTTTTGCGAGCATGGCAAATGCTTAGCGCCGCGATTGCACCTGCAAGCGAACGGGGAGGAGCGAAGGATTAGTCCATGCGGGGAGTGGGTTCGTAGAGTTCGACCAGTACCTTGTTTGCGCTGGGAGCGGAGAGCAGAAAGAAATTGACGCGTGTACCGTCTGCGCCGGCGCGGGTAGCGGGATAGACCGGAACTAACGCGAACTTCTCCCGCAAGATCCGCGTAGCGCGATCGACGTCCTTGCAGCGAAATTCGATCTGTTGGATTCCTTCACCAAACTTCTGCAGAAATTTCGCGATGGCGCCGCTTCCAGCGGGGTCCTTTGTCGTCAGGACATCCATCGACAGGCCACCGGGCAAGTGCAGTTCAAATTCCAGCGCATCCTGATCCGGGGGCACGTCGGCGAGGCGCGGTGAACCGCTTGCTTCGCGGATCTTGTCAAAGCGCTCTGGAACCACCGCCAGGCCGACGGTCACGGAGGGGCTACCGCCCTCCAGCAGAGTGAACAGCTCCGGGTCATCCCACCATGGAAAGACAGCATGGTCCGCGAGGCCGCGGCCGAGATGATGAATTTCCGTTGCCGAAGCCACGCGAACTTCCGAGTCACTCGAACTCATTCCTCCCAATGCTCGCTGCAGTGCGTCGTTCATGTTTAAATCCACCTAGTTTCGAATTACCGCCACAAACTCGTGCTACGCCGTCATGCCTCCAGGTTCTTTCCGCGGACCAGCCCAAAGGGAGAGAAACGCTGCAATGACAAGGATCCCCGCGACCACGGCCAGGGAGGGGCCCACCGAAACATGCCACCACTGGTCCACCACCATTTTCGCACCAATGAACAAGAGGACCAGCGCCAAGCCAATCCCAAGATAACGCAAATAGTCCAGCAAATCCGAGAGCAGGAAATAGAGGGCGCGGAGGCCGAGAATCGCGAACACGTTGGAGGTGAAGACGATGAAAGGGTCCCGGGTAATGCCAAAGATGGCAGGAATGGAGTCCACGGCAAAGGTCACATCTGTAATTTCGATCACCAGCAAGACCAGGAGCAGCGGGGTGGCTACGAACTGACCCGACTGGCGGAGAAAGAATTTTCCGCCATGGTACTCTTTGGTGACGCGCAAGTGGGTGCTGGCAAAGCGAAAGACCGGGTTGTTTTCATAGCGCACCTGCTTTCCCCGCTTCCACAGCATGTGCAGCCCGGTGTAGACCAGGAAAACTCCGAAACGCCGGCAGAATCCATTGGAAGCGGGCGATCAGGACGGCCCCCGTGGCGATCATGATCCCGCGCATCACCAGGGCGCCAAGAATCCCCCAGGCCAGCACGCGATGCTGGACTCGCCCATCCACTTGAAACGTCCGGAAGATCAGCAGGAATACAAAGAGGTTGTCGACGCTGAGGGCCTTTTCGATGATGTAGCCGGTGAAATATTCCAGTCCGCGCTGCGAACCGTACCAATGCCAGACGAAATAGCCGAAGGAGGTCGCCAGGGCAATCCACACCAGGCTCCAAATAGCGGCTTCACGGGGTTTGATCTTGTGAGCCGTGCGGTGGAATACGCCCAGGTCCAGGGCGACGGCGAGGAGAACAAACAGGTTAAACCCAACCCACAGCATCGGGGTGCCCATGACAGCAGCATAACCTAACTCATGGTTGTGCCCTAAGGCGCGGCGGGACTCCGGGCATCCGTGGCGTTCAGGTTACTCAATTCCAGATGGGTGGTCTGTCCGGCCAGCACCCGCACGGGAACATCCCAGAGCAACCGCCGGTCTCCCGAGGCCGCTTCCATGCTGAGCGAGCTTACCCAGTAATTTCCTGCGGGCAATCCGGCAACAAATGCGCGACCGTCCAGGTCCGTTTCCGCTTTCCCTGCAAGATATTTCATCTGGGCGGTGTCCGGCGCCAGTTGAGCGACCTTGCGCTTCTGCTCGGTGTGCAGACGGTCCCAGGCAAGCTTCGGATTTACGGCCGTCAGCTCCGTCTCGATGCCCTGGACGGTGGCGGGATGGGCCTGAATGAATTTTCGAGTGGCAGTCTGGAATTCCTCTTTCTGTTTTTGATACCTTTCCGGGTTGGAGTCCTTGTCGGATTCGCGGAATTTTGGCTTGGGGAGTCCGGAAGTGACGCCGCCGGAGTTCGAACGCTGATAGGCGGCCTGGAATTCGGGGACGTTCATGATGTCATCGGTAGAAAGCAATTGATCCAAGTCCGGCGAAGTCAGGTCCATCAAGTCGTGCGCTTTCATCCAGGCTTTCAATTCCGGGGAAAACTTCTGGTTATCGATGAATTGATCGCGAGTGGGGAGAACATCCTGACCTTCGACTCCCTTGACGATGTCGGCGTAGCTTTTGGTCAGCACATACAGCTCGAATTGTCGCACGGGTTCGGGCCGCGCGGCGGTGGGAGTGATCCGGGCGGAAATGTCAATGGCGCCTGTTCCGACTTGAGCCGCGAGTGGTGTGGCAAGCAGGAAGAAGGCACTGAACATCACAAAACCGTGAAAGGGAATTCTCATGGGCCTCATCCTAGCAGATCTGCTGGCGGGAGAAGGTCCCAGGCGCGGGAAGTGTTCCATGCGACGAGCCGGAAGAGGGAATTGCCGGAGCCATCACAGTCCTGATGACGTGAGAGATGCGCTCGCTGCCAGAGGAGCTTCTACTCAAGTCGCTGCAGTTTCTGAAGTGATCAGTAAAGACGGAAGTTGACTTCAAATTGGACGATGACCGGAACAGGTTTGCCGCCGGGACCGATGGCAGGCTTACACCGCCAGGTCTTCAACGTCTGCAAAGTGTTGTCGTCAAGGCCCAGGCCGGGACTTCTTGATCAGGCGCAGCCTGGATAGCTGGCCGCTCAGTTCGACGACCGCTTCCACCATCACGACGCCGGAATACTTTGCCTTGCGCGCTTCTTCGGAATACGGCGGACTCGGCATGTAGAAGCAGCTGGGCATACCTACGCCATTCACGCCGGCATGGAAAGCACCGCCACCCGTGCCGCCCCCTTCACCCGGGCCAAGGCCGCCGCCGCTGCCGCTGCCAATGCCGCCGCCCTCACCGCTGCCGATGCCGCCGCCACCACCCGGGCCGTTGGACATATTCACCACCGCAGCCATGGGGTCACCCATGTTCGGGAGGTTGGGGTTGGCAATTTTCAGCTCTGGTGGACCGAGGAGAGTTGCCTCCATCGGTAGCTTGGGATTCGGATTCTTGATCACCGCAGTGGGCTGCGCAAACTGCGTCATGGTGAAACGGGGGGCCCTGCCCTTCGTGGCAGGCAAAGGCGACCGATCGCCGCCACCACCACCGCCGCCGGCCTTGTCTGCGCCCGCGGGCAGCTTGGAAACGTAGGGCGAAATGTCCAAGGGCGTCACGTCCAGTGGCTTTTTCGACGCGATGGTCGGAGTGGTCAAGGTCATGATGAACGGGGTAACCAGCAGCGCGACGATGCCGGCATGGACCGCCAACGCAATTGCTTGGGTCCAGCCGAAGTTCTCATCTTTGGTCCAAATGTCCTTTACCTTGACGGGCTTAATTCCCGGGGGCAGAGGCGCAGGCTTCGGTGGATTGAAAAAGTCCCTCAGGCGCTCGCCAAAGCCTCCGAAGCTTCCGCCCCAGTCGACTTCCAACCGCTTATTCACCGGCCGCTTGGAAGCCGGGGGAGCCGAGAAATAAAATTTCAGGTTGTCGAACATCCCGGTGCCGAAGGAATTCTTGGTGAAGGGGACGTCGGGGCGCTCAATCACTTTGACCGGGCGTTCGAAGAGGAATTGCTTGAAATTGGACCAGAAATTATCAGGGATGAGAATGGCCGGCGTGCCGAAATCCGGCAATGCCGAACTAGGTACGGGAACGACTTCCTCAGGCCCAGTACGTTTGGGCCTGCTCAGTTCATCGGGAAGGAGGTTAATGAATCCAGACACCTTTGTCCCTCGACTCAGATTAGACGCGGATTGTCCGCCAAAAGTTCACCCTGCCGTTATGATTCGCACTGGCTGAGAAAGGTTGTGCGACCCCACGGCTGACATAGCTTCATCCTTTATTGTAACATACGTGGTTACACTGCTTTCCGAAGTTTCCCGCCGTACAACAGAGGCATGCGACCTTTGCCCGGTCCCTGAGGGAGTGGCGGCGTAGAAGGGATACTACAAACTACAGTTATGGCCGACCCTCTCGAACTCAAGAAGACCCTGAACCTGCCGAAGACGGAATTCCCGATGAAGGCAAGTTTGCCGCAGAACGAGCCGAAACAGCTGGCTGCGTGGCAGGATTCGAATCTTTACGAGCGCATCCTGAAGGCTCGCGAGGGCAAGCCGCTCTTTGTGCTTCACGATGGACCGCCATATCCGACAGGCACCATCCACCTTGGCACGGGGCTGAACAAAATTCTGAAGGACATGATCGTGAAGTCCAAAAGCATGGCGGGGCACTACGCGCCTTATGTGCCGGGCTGGGATTGCCACGGATTGCCGATTGAGACGCAGGTGGAAAAGGAGTTGGGTGGCAAAGGAAAAGTGCCGCCCGCGGAATTCCGGCAGCGCTGCCGGGCCTATGCCACGAAATATGTTGAGCAGCACAAACGCGATTTCAAGCGGTTGGGCGTGTTTGGCCGATGGGACGATCCGTACCTCACCATGAGCCATGGGTATGAGGCCACCATCGCGAGCGCATTCCTGGACTTTATGGAAAAGGGCTACGTGTATCGGGGACGCAAGCCGGTGTATTGGTGCATCTACGACAATACCGCGCTGGCGGAAGCAGAAGTTGAATATGAAGACCACACCAGCCCGTCGATCTGGGTGACCTTTAAAGTGGTTGGGGGAGGCACGGGCGAAGCCGTCAAGATTGGCTCCGATGTTTCTGCGGTGATCTGGACGACCACGCCTTGGACGATTCCGCACAACCGGGGGCTGGCCTTCCATCCGGACTTCGTGTATGCCGTAGTGCGGACAGAAAAAGGGAAATTGTTGCTCGCTGCGGATCGCGTGGCGGCGCTGCAAGCGGATTCCGAAATCAAGCAGGCGGAAGTGCTGGGCACCTACAAAGGACGGGAGTTTGAAGGGATGAAGTTTCAGCACCCGTTCCTGCCGATCCAAGTGCCCGGACTGCTTGCAGAGTACGTCACGCTGGATCAGGGCAGCGGAATTGTGCACACCGCGCCCGGCCATGGCGCGGACGACTTCGTTTCCGGCATGAAGTACGGATTAGAGGTATATGCGCCGCTTGATGACCGCGGCGTATACCTGGAAGGGTTGCCGGAGTACAAGGGCAAAGACGTTTTCGCGGCGAACCCCATTGTCGTGAAACTGTTGGGCGATTGCGGCGCGTTGCTGGGCAACCACCCGTACAAGCACAGCTACCCTCACTGCTGGCGCTGCCACAATCCGGTGATCTTCCGGGCCACGGAACAGTGGTTCGTGAAGATGGATCAAACCGCGAAAGGCGCGACCAAAACTTTCCGCCAGGAAGCATTGGGCGAAATTCCCAACGTGAAATGGTTACCGGCGTGGGGCCAGGACCGCATGTACGAAATGATCGAGAATCGGCCGGACTGGTGCGTTTCGCGGCAGCGCTTCTGGGGCACGCCCATCATTGTTTTTTATTGCGATGCCTGCGGGACGCGGTTGGAGGATTTCAGCGCATTGCGGAATGTTGTGAAATGGTTTGAAAAAGAGGGCGCGGATGCCTGGTATATGCACCCGGCCGAAGAGTTGCTTCCGGCAGGAACGAAATGCCATTGCGGCGGGACAAAATGGCGCAAGGAGAACGACATTCTGGATGTGTGGTTTGACTCCGGCTCTTCGCACCTGGCGGTACTGAAAGGGAAGGAATGGCCGGCGGACGTATACCTGGAGGGGCCGGACCAGTATCGCGGGTGGTTCCACAGTTCGCTGCTGATCGCGGTGGGAGTGCGGGATAAAGCGCCGTATCGCGGGGTGGTCACGCATGGCTGGACGCTCGACGAACAGGGCCGCCCGATGTCGAAATCACTTGGGAATGTGGTGCTACCGACGGAGATTTGCGACAAGTGGGGCGCCGACCTGCTGCGCTTGTGGGTTGGCTCGCAGGAATATCAGGCCGACGTGAAGATGAGCGAGCGGGTGATGACGCAGCTCAGCGAGGCCTACAGGAAGATTCGTAACACGTTTCGGTTCGCGCTCGGCAATTTGAGCGATTTCGATCCCAGCCGCGACGCCCTGCCAAACGCGCAAATGGATGAGATGGATCAGTGGATGCTGGAGCGCACCGCCGACCTGGTGAAGCGCTGCCGCGAATGGTATTCCATCTACGAGTTCCACCGGATTTATCACGCCATCCATGATTTTTGCGTGGTGGATTTGAGCGCGTTCTACTATGACGTGCTGAAGGACCGGCTGTACACGAAGGACCCCAACAATAAGTCACGGCGATCTGCGCAAACGGCGGTCTGGAAGATCACTAGCGCATTGGTGCGGCTGGCGGTGCCAATACTGGTTTTTACCGTTGAGGAAATCTGGAAATACCTCCCCAAAATGGCCGGGGAGGCGGACAGTGTGCACATTGCCCTTTTTCCGGAGGAATCGGAATTGCGCACGGGCATCGCCCCGGGGAAAGTGGACACGTGGGAGTTGCTGGGAAAAGTTCGCAGCGAGGTGCTGAAAGCGTTGGAAATTGCTCGCAACGAGAAGAAACTGATCAACTCCGGCCTCGAGGCCAAGGTGCTGCTGAACGCGGACCTGGAGTTGAAAGCCAAGCTGAAGCACTACCTGCCGCTCTTGCCGGGACTTTTTATCGTTTCGCAAGTGGAGCTGATCAGCGCGGGAGCCGGAGAGTTCAAGGCGGAAACCGTGCCCAGCCTGGAAGTCATCGTGCAGCGCGCGGATGGGAAGAAGTGCGAGCGCTGCTGGAACTATTCCACGCACGTCGGGGAGAACTCGCGGTATCCCACGATTTGCGAGCGCTGCAACGAAGCCATTGCGGAGATCGAGAGAGGCAAATGAAGGCAGACAGAGGAGGCAAACGAGGCAAAGGAGAGGAAAAACAAGAACGGCGCCTTAGAAACGTCAGCCGTTTGGGCAGGACCGGGCGTTCTCTATCCGTATACCTGGCTGATTTCTCTGATTCCAGCCGGACCTTTACCTCCTTTCATTCCTTCACGTCCTTTACCTCATGATTTTTCCTTCTCGCCTGCGTTGGCTCTGGCTCACTCTAGGGGTGGTGTTTCTCGACCGGGCATCGAAAGCGTGGATCGAATCGCGCCCGGCGGATTATTTTCCGCATGTGGTGATTCCACACTTCATTGAAATCATCCGCTCGCGCAACCCGGGAATTGCATTCAGTTTTTTTGCGGACGGCTCATCGCCGGCGACGCGTTA
>CAWFNI010000009.1:0-18627 GCA_963817085.1 Candidatus Acidiferrales bacterium | reverse complement strand
GGGTGGCTAGCAAGGTGGATTCGCGAACGATTCTGGATGCGAATGGCTCGGAATCGTTGCTGGGTCGTGGCGACATGCTGTATTTGCCTGCGGGGTCGGCGCGGCTGCATCGCATTCATGGACCACTGGTGACCGAGGATGAGATTTCGGCGGTTTGCGAGTTCTGGAAAGAACAGGCACAGGCAAAGTACAACGAGCAACTGCTGGAACCGCCGAAAGACGATGAGGAAAGCGGGAAGACGAAGGGCCGGGCCGGCGGCGGTGGCGGCGGCGGCAGCGAGAGACAAACTGACGGCGACACGGTGGGCGGCGAAGACGTGGATGATGAGCTATACCAGGATGCCATTCGCATCTGCTGCGAGATGGGGCGCGCGTCCACTTCGACATTGCAGAGGCGACTGCGGATCGGGTATGGCAGCGCGGCACATCTAATCGACTTGATGGAGAAGGACGGAATTGTGGGACCACCAGACGGAACGCGGCCGAGAGAGGTATTAAAGGGGCGGGATTGGATGAAGGAGTTTGACGAGAGAGTAGAGGGCGAGATAGCGGCGGTTGCGCGGGTATCGTGCGGGAATGAAGCAAGGACACGTTGGCGAATGCCGCGAGCGCCCGGGATTGATAACGGATCCAGATGCTCAGGGGCTAAATCCCACTCATCCGATGCGGCTTACGTGGCGGCCCTTCGAGGCTCAGGAAACTGAAGCCGCCACCTCTGAACATGCCGGGAGTCCGAAGGCGACACCAGGAGTGGGAGTCGAGGAATTTGCCGAGCAGCGCGGCGGCGTGCTCGCAGAGCTTGCGATCGTCGAGGCCGAAAGCGGCGAGGAAGTGGGAGTCGATGTCGAGTTCGCCGACTACTTTGCCGTGAACGAAGACGGGGACGACGATTTCGGATTTGGTTTCCAGGGAACAGGCGAGATAGCGGGAATCGGAATTGACGTCGTCGACGACGACAGTTTTGCCGGTGGATGCAGCGGCGCCGCAGATGCCCTGATTGAGCGGGATGCGCGTGTGGGGAGTCATGGTGCCCTGGAAGGGGCCGAGAACGAGGATGTCGGCGTCCTGCTCGATCATGTAAAAGCCGACCCAGTTATAGCGCGTGAGCTTCTTCATGGAGAAGGGCGACGATGATCTTCATGAGGGTTCGGCGGAGGTGGCCGATCTGGCGAGAGTGTCCAGAGCGGGAATCAGGTCGGATGCGTGGGCGTGCGTGGTGGTCATAGAGAATAGTCGAACATAGATGGGGCGCGCGGGGCAACGGAAGTTATTCAAGTGACTGACATCACCGCACGGGGTGCGCTGTCTTAGCTAGCGGGCACCCGTGGTTACCACGAGAAAGAAAATGTTGATCACCCTTGTTGGGGCAATCCTTGTCCTCGGTGTATTTGTCGTATTCGCGAGCCGGCAGGTGCGCGCGACCGGAGCAGAACGGAGCAAGGCTCTTGCGGGGGACAAACTTATTCCGCAGCCGATCGGAACAGTCACGCATGCAATCACGATTCGCCGACCAGCGAGTGAAGTGTGGCCTTGGTTGGCACAAATGGGCGCGGGGCGGGCGGGATGGTATGCATACGATTTTATTGATAATGGAGGGCATCGTAGCGCGGAACGAATCGTGCCGGAGTATCAGAATATTGAAGTGGGAAGCATATTCCCAGCCGTACCGGGGGCAACGGATGTGTTTGTGGTGGCGCAGTGTGATGCGGAGCGCGACTTGGTGCTGGTCTGGAGATTGTCGGATGGCAAATACCAGACGAGTTGGGCGTTTGTCCTGCAGCAGGTGGGAGCCGAACAAACACAGCTGATCGTGCGCGGCCGGGTGGCTTCGGGTTATCGCCCCTTCGGCCTGCCGCAATGGCTGGCTGTGCTCACAGGGCGACCAGCGCATTTTCTGATGCAGCGGAAACAGCTTCTAAACATCAAGCGACGTGCCCAGGAATCACAAGAATAAGGAGGGGTTTCCGCAGCGAGACTCTGCCAAGGTTGTACGGCGGCAATCCACCCAAATGGATTGGCGCATGCGCGGAGACGAATTGACAGGGTGAGGAGCGGCCTCTACACTAAATAAACTGTGTGCCGGGGTAGCTCACCGGTAGAGCGCCGCCCTGAAAAGGCGGGCGTAGCCAGTTCGATTCTGGCCCCCGGCACCATTTCCGCGGTTTTTTTCCAACAGCCAAGCAAACGAGTAAATCGAGCGGCGCTTTTCGATGAGATTGCGCGGGAGAGTTTGACGTTATTTGAGCGACGCCATGTCGATGACGAAGCGGTACTTCACGTCGCCCTTCAGCATGCGCTCGTAGGCCTCGTTGATCTGCTGGATCGGGATGATCTCGACGTCGGAGGTGATGCCGTGCTCGGCGCAGAAGTCGAGCATCTCCTGGGTCTCGCGGATGCCGCCGATGAGCGAGCCGGCGAGGCGGCGGCGCTGAAGATCAGGTTGAAGGCGGAGACGGCAGCGGGTTTGTCGGGCGCGCCGACGAGCGTCAGCGTGCCGTCGCGCTTCAGGAGGTCGAGGTAGGCGTTGAGGTCGTGCGTCGGCGGAGACGGTGTCGAGGATGAAGTCGAAGCTGCCGGCATGCTTCTGCATCTCGTCGGCGTCCTTCGAGACGACGACCTCGTGGGCGCCGAGGCGCGTGGCGTCCGCCGTCTTGTCCGGCGAGGTGGTGAAGAGCACGACGTGCGCGCCGAAGGCGTGCGCGAACTTCACGCCCATGTGGCCGAGGCCGCCGAGGCCGACGATGCCGACCTTCTGGCCCTTGCCGACCTTCCAGTGGCGCAGCGGCGAGTAGGTGGTGATGCCGGCGCACAGGAGCGGCGCGGCGCCGGCGGGGTCGAGCTTGTCGGAGACGCGCAGGACGAAGGCCTCGTCGACGACGATGCTGTCGGAATAGCCGCCGTAGGTGACGCCGCCGAGATGCTTGTCCGGCGCCGTTGTAGGTGAAGGTGGGCCATGTCTCGCAGAACTGCTCGTCGCCCGTCGCGGCAGCTCGGGCAGGTGCGGCAGGAATCCACCATGCAGCCGACGGCGGCCAGGTCGCCGTCCTTGAACTTCTTGACGGCGCTGCCGACCTTGACCACGCGGCCGACGATCTCGTGGCCGGGCACGCACGGGATAGACGTGGGCATGACGCTCCCACTCGTTGCGGACCTGGTGCAGGTCGGAGTGGCAGACGCCGCAGAAGAGGATCTCGATCTGCACGTCCTGGGGGCGGGGCGAGCGGCGCGCGAGCGTGAATGGAGCGAGCGGCGAAGTGGCGCTGTTCGCTGCAAAAGCTTTGGCGGTAAAGGTTTGTGGTTTCGAGGGAATCTCTTTTGCGGGTACTTGTCGAGCTGCTTCACTCATGATGGTGATCCTCCTAAATTGTGTGACGAGAGAAATGATAGACCGGCTTGGGGCTCGGTGCACACGCCGGATGAGCCAGCGATTGACGAGCGCGCAATTTTGAACAATGAATTGGATGACGGCGACTCACCATTTGGGTACATTTTTGCGCTCACTGGGGGGGGGGCGAAAAGGTCGCTAAGGCGCGGAACCTTACAGGCCGAGCCCCGGCTAGTTTGACCTTGGGGGACTACAACTCTAGGGGACGAAGCTGAGGCTCGGGACGAGAATCGCGGTAGATGCGGTAGGCGAGCCAGACGACGATGGCGAACATGCCGAGCCAGCCGAGTTGACGGGTGAAGTGGCCGATTTTCTGATCGTACTGTAGAACCCTCCATTGGCCGAAGAGAATGGTCCAATCGCTTTCGTCGGAATTGACGAGCGGGAGAAACCGGGTGCGGGCATCGGCCATGTAGGTGCCGATATAGAGGAAATTCTCAAAAAACCAGAAGAGGGAGAAGACCAGGCCGTAGGTCTGGCGGTGGAAGAAGAAAAAGGCGGCGCAGAGCATTGGAACGATCAGTTCGCCGAGGGTGCCGCCGAGAATCATAAGGGTGTGGCCAAAATAGCTGAAGAAGGGATGGCCGGCTTCGTGGATGACGAGGTTGGCAAAATCGAGGAAGAGGAAGCCGGACTTGTCCCGCCAGGCGTAGAGGAGGAAGAGCAGATAGAGAGCGAGGCAGAGGCTGCCGCCGAGGCGAGAGACGCGGGTCCATTGGTCCGGGCGGTCGAAGGTAAGCTCCATGAGAAGAGGGTAACAGTGAGAAGAATGGGTGGGCGGAGAAAGGCGGCCACTGTTGCGAGAAAGAAACGGAGGAGTAGCGAGCGACGCTTTCGCACGGCATGCTGGATCAGTTCGAGATTAATCTGCGGATGAGGTCCTTCGACTATCCTCATCGAATAGCCTCAGGATGACAGCCGGTTTTATCCGGCCACGAGGGATCCGCGGGATTGATTTCTCTTAGGAGAAGCCAACCCCAAGCTGTTAGAACTGTACATTGTGCGGACATGGGACGTCCGCCGCGGCGGACCGCGTCCCTACAAGGAGAAACCCAAAAGCACAGCCAGGAATGGCTGTGCCACAGGGCCTAGTCGTCGGGGCGAGAGGAGTGGATGGTTGGGGACTGGGCGAGGGAGTCGCCGACGGCGGAACCGGTGATGAGGCGTGCGCCACGACTGAAAGTCAGATACTCGAAGCCCCACTGAATGAAGACCTGAACGCGGCTCTGGAATTCGACGATGTACATGAGGTGGATGAAGAGCCAAACGAACCAGGCAAAGAATCCGGATACGTGCACGCCGAAAATGTTGGCGACGGCGGCTGCGCGGCCGATGACAGCCATGTCCCCTTTGTTGAAATAGCGAAATGGCGAAGGCGCAGGTTTTCCCGCGAAACGGGCGAGGAGGACTTTGGCGGCATAGCGGCCTTCCTGGATAGCGGGTTGGGCAACGCCAGGGACAGGCGTGCCATCTTTATTGGTGACATGCGCGAGATCGCCAACAATGAAAATATCGGGGAAGTTGGGGACAGTGAGGTCCGGAAGGACTTTGATTTTCCCGGCGCGATCGGTTTCCGCATGAGTGCGCTGCGCGATGCGGCGGCCGAAGTCAGTGGCGTCCACGCCGCCGGTCCAGAGAACGCTTTTGGCGGCGAGCGAGCCGGCGGTAGCGCCGTGTTTGAAGCAGATGCCGTCGGAATCGATGCTGGTGACGAAGGTGTCCTTGAGGACTTCCACGCCCAAATGCGCGACGAGCTTCTCAGCCTTGGTGGAGAGGTCCGGAGGATAGGCGGGAAGAACGCGCGGTCCGCCTTCGACGAGCAGGATGCGCGCTTCCTGGGGACGAATGCGGCGGAAATCGTGGCGGAGAGTTTGGCGGGCAATTTCGGCGAGAGCGCCAGCCAGCTCGAGTCCGGTGGCACCGGCGCCAACGATGACGAAGGTGAGCCAGGAGCGCGCTTCATCATCGGTGGGGGCACGTTCGGCGCGTTCGAAGGCGTAGAGAAGTTTGTGGCGGATGGCGGTGGCTTCCTCGACAGTTTTGAGGCTGGGAGCGGCTTCGCGCCATTGATTTTTGCCGTAGTAGGAGGTTTCGGAGCCGGTGGCGATGATCAGCGAATCATAGGAGAAGGTGGCGCCATCGCGAAGGGCGACCTGTTTGGCAACAGGATCGAGGTCCACTGCTTCTCCGAGAAGCACTTCGGTGTTTTTCTGGCGGCGAAGAACGGAACGGAGAGGAGCGGCGATCTGCCCGGGCGAGAGCGAGCCCGTGGCGATCTGGTAGAGCAGCGGCTGGAAGAGATGGAAGTTGCGCTTGTCAATGAGGGTGACCTGGGCGTCGGCGCGCTTCAGGGTTTGCGCGGCGACGAGGCCGCCGAAGCCGCCGCCAAGGATAAGGATGCGATGTTTGCCGGGCATAAGCCTCCGTCCCGAACTCAAGAGCCGGCCCGCCTCCCTCCTGCGGTGGGCAGGCAGAAGGCAGGCCCTACAAAACCAAACACATTCCCTCTGAAACCCAAGAGCCGACACAATGCCGGCGCTACCAGGCTGGCGGCAGGCTGATATTGTGCCTTGGGCCGGGGTGCTCCATTATTTAGATGATGGGAATGGTACCTAGTCACAGGGCCTCGCGCGAGCAATTCGAGCGGGACGCCATGAGGCTGTTGTGCTCAGAGCTGATCGATGGCGAGACGCGAGTGCGGCTTGCAGGATTGTTAAAGTGCTATGTATTTGTCGATGGCTTGAACCGCGCGATGTATGAAGCGATTGTGGGCGTGGGAACGGTGGCAGCGCGACGGCTGCGGGAGTTGTTGCCGGGGAGGGTAACGAACCTGGGTTTTCCGGATTTTGAATTGAAGGAGTATCTGCGGCGGAACGGTGCGTCCGACGAGGACATCGACAAGCTGTTTGAGAGTTTGCTGGAACTGACCGAACAGCAGCCAGAGGAAGGCAAGAAAGCCATGGGACAGTCGGCGTGAGGTGGGGCGCGTACAAGTGGTCCTGCCTGGTGGAGGCGGTGGGCTTCACCGGATTCGTTGCTTGGTACATCTGGAAGTTACAGGCACAAGCGCCCTGGACGTGGTGGGTTCTGCTGGTGTGGCTGGTGGCGAGTTCCGCGGCGCGGCGAGACACGCCGAAGGCGATGGGGTGGCGCGCAGATAATCTTTGGAGGGCAACGAAAAGAGCAGCGTTGTTCTTTGCTCCGAGTTCCCTTCTGATCTGCATTGCGGGACTTTTTCTAGGGATGATGCACCGTTTGCCGACCCACCTGATTGAACCAAGAAAGTTCGGAAATTACCTGGCATTTTGCCTGTTGCAGCAGGTGGGACTGAATTCGTTTTTGACCAACCGATTGCTGGCGGCGTTGGAAAAGCCGGTACCGGCGGCGGTGGTGGCAGGCGCGCTGTTCGCGGCGCTTCATTGGCCAAATCCCGTGCTATTTCCCCTGACCTTCGTGGGCGGAGTGGCGATGGCATGGCTGTTCGCTACGGAGAGGAATATTTTGCCGCTGACGGTCGGACAGGCAATTCTGGGGGCGCTGGTTTGGTGGGCGTTCCCGATGGCGTGGCACCACTCCATGCGGGTGGGGCCTGGGTATTGGACGTTTCACCCATAACGCGGGGAATGTGGGCCAAGACAGGCTATTGGGTGGGATCGGGAAAGCGGTGGAGGAGGTAAGTATCCAGCGCGATTCTGCCGGGGCCGAAGATGAGGATGAGGAGAGCGGCGAAGAGGAAAGTGTAAGGGTCGGCGACATAGAATTTGCCGGGGTCGGAGAAGATGGCGAAGAGGGCTTCGCGGTCGGCCATGATGTAAGCCATGAGCATGTCAATGCTGAGGACGAGACCGATGAAGCGTGAGAAGAGGCCGATGACAAGCAGTAAGCCGCCAAGCAATTCAACCGTGGAGATGAAAACGGCAGTGGGGCCCGGAGCGGGAAGGCCGAGGCTGGAAAAGAATTCCGTAACGCGGCCCAGATTATGCAGTTTGCCCCAGCCGTTTTGAGAAAGCTGCAGACCCCAGTAGACACGCACAAAGAGGAGGAACAGGGATTGAAGCTTGCTGGCGGTTTGGGCAGCTGTGGCGTAGAGCTTGCGAATTTGAGTAACGACGGAATTCATTGATAAAGCTCCTGCAAATGTGAAGAAACGAAATTCGAAAAGCGAAAAATCAAAAACCTCAAACCGGCAATGAATTCTGCCGAGTAGGGGCGCCCACCGCGGCGGACCGCGCCCCAACAGAGACAGAATAAAGCATTGGCCGATCTAAAAGTCGGCCGGTGCAAAACCTGGGAAACCCAAGAAGCGACCCCTTCGATTCTCAGGGCAAGCTGAAGGTCGGCCACTACAAACCCAAGAACGCGGCGTAAAGCCGCCCCTACAAGGCGACGAACCAGCCTAGTGAGGCCCAATTCCGGAACCAGGCGGCCACGTTCGGGGAACGCTCGTGCGCCGGCATGGCGCTGGAACGGAAACCGGCAACGATGGCGCGTTCGAGAGTGCGCCCCTGATGGAGGGCACTGAGGATCGCGAACTCTTCCCTGTCCAGGCGACGGAAGTAAACGGTGTTATCCAAGCGATGAATCGCGAGGTAAACCGGAGCGGGCTTCAGGCGGGCAACGGCGGAAACTTTTTTGCGCTTTTGGCGCTCCTGCATGGCGTTGCTGGCGACGTTGGTGGAGGCGTCATGTTTGATGGCCAGAAGCAGGTCGTCAACCGGATAGCGCAAATCGAGGAGGCGAATATAGGGTTGCAGGCGAAAACGAAGGTGGGCAGGATCGGCGCCGACCAGGACCGCGGCGGTGACCGGAGGCTCCGAGGCGGAATCGAAGGTTTCGATTTCGGCCCATTCGAGGCGAACCATGTCCAGAGCAAGTTGCAGGCGGCCGGGAGCATAGCGGGGATGCTTGCGAAGCCAGGATTCGAGGCGCGAGCCGAGATTGCGCATGGTGAAGGAGCGCGAGGGACAATCGATGAGGTAATGTTTCGCGAGCGCCTCGAAACGGCGATCGCCAAGGATGGCGCGGACGCCGGGGAAATCGTCGGAGAAAGCGTCCAGGACGCGAAACCAATATTGGCGATTGTAAATTTCCAGGCGCTCGAAAGAGGTGAGGCGGTCATTGGGCTTGATGATTTGCCCGGCGAGAGCAGAAATCGACCGGCCGCTCGGCGCAACACGACGCATGCGCGCGGAAGGAGTGAGCGGAGTCATGACTGCGCGAGCAACACGGCGCTGGAGAGCGAGAAGGTTCATACAGCCGCCGCCAGAGAAGCGCTGGCCAGGTACTTGTTGGCCTTGAGGGCTTCGGAATGCACTTCGTCGAAAGAGGGAATGCGATCATCCCACTCGAGGAGGGTAGCGGTGTGACCGACGCGCTGGATGGCGTGATCGTAGAGCTCCCAGACGGGATCGATGACCGGGTGGTCGTGGGTGTCCAGGATGTACTTGCGATATTTGGAGTGGCCGGCGATGTGGATCTGGGCGACACGACGGGCGGGCACGCTGTTGACGTAGATCGACGGATCGAAACTGTGATTCTGGGAGGAGACGTAGATGTTATTGACATCGAGGAGGATGCCGCAATCGGCGCGTTCGACGACTTCGTTGAGGAATTCCCACTCAGTCATTTCGGAAACGTGATATTCGGCGTAGCTGCTGACATTTTCGACAACGACAGGAATTTCAAGAAAGTCGCGGACATCGCGGATTTTCTGGGCGGTGATGCGAGCGGCTTCAAAGGTGTAGGGCATGGGTAGGAGATCGTGGGTGTAACGGCCATCGACGCTGCCCCAGCAGAGATGGTCGGAGAGCCAGGGAGTTTTGGTGCGGCGAACGAGAGTTTTCAAGCGACGCAGATGCTGGCGATTGAGTTTTTCGGCGGAACCAAAATACATGGAAACGCCATGCTGAACGACTTTGTAGTTAGCGAGAATGTGGTCAAGAATTTCGAGAGGGCGGCCGCCATCGACCATGAAATTTTCAGAGATAATTTCGAACCAGTCGCAAGTGGGTTTGCGAGAGAGGATGTGGTTGTAGTGGGGGATGCGCAGACCAATCCCGACGCCGTAAGTGGTGAAGCCGTTGAAATGATTCGCAGGCATCTAGAGACTCCAATCCCGGGGAGGAGGGCAGGCCGGAAAGCGCCGGCCCTCCACCGGCGGAATGAGGTTGCAGGTTGATAGGAGACTACTTCTTTTCGCCCGGCATCTTGGAGCCGTCGGTGGCACAGCCACCCTTGCCTTTGCAGCTGTTCTTGCCCTTACAACCATTGTCGCCGCTCTTGCAGCCGCCCTTGCCCTTGCAAGAGTTCTGGCCCTTACAAGCGTGCTTTTCCGCGACCTTGGTATCGTCCTTCTTGTCCTTGTCCTGCAGGGCAGAGAAGGAGGCCTTGGCGGTGGTAAGCAGTGTTGAAGCCTGAACGGCAACGCCGGTACCTGCAAGCAGTCCGGCGAATGCCGCGCCAGTGATGAGAGCTCTGGTGGTCTTTGTCATGAGAGATTCTTTCCTCCAATCGAGATGTCAGATAACCGAGAATCGCCGTTCGAACAGGGACCGTCCCATATGGGCCAGAGTGGAATTGGGCCGGCAGGGTAACGCGAAGTTCCGTAAGAAACCGGATCCCGTCAAGGCTCGCGAACCCAAGTGGCCGAAAAGCGATTGCCCCCGTATGAGTCCGGAGGTGGGGCAAGGTTACACCGGAATGGGAAGAAAATGGAGGAAAAATGAGGGTCTGTGGAAAATGGAAGGGAGGCGGGGACCAAGTAGAAAATCCCTGTTACCTAGGAGAGATTTGGCACTCCCATAGATATAGTTAAGGTCTGCGGCTGGTCAGGGTGGAAGGGTCGCTGATGAGATAGAGGGTTGCGAATCAAGGTGAAATGAAAACGGCAACGGCAAATGAGGCGTCGTTGATTGCCCGGGTGCTTGCCGGGGAAACGGAATTGTTCCACGAGCTAATCCGACCCTACGAGCGACTGGTGTACGTGACCGTCTTTGCCATAGTGAAGAACGAGGCAGAGGCGGAAGACGGGGCGCAAGAAACGATGATCAGCGCCTACCGGAACCTGAAAAGTTTCCGAGGGGAAGCGAAGTTCAGCACGTGGCTGGTGACAATCGCGATGAATGAGGCGAGGAAGCGGCTGCGCAAGGCGAAATCCAAGGCGGAAGATTCGCTGGACGAGCCGGCGGGGGAGAGCGAGGGAGATTATACGCCCGCAGTGCTGACGGATTGGCGGGAGATTCCGCTGGAAGCGCTAGAACGGAAAGAGTTGAAGGAGAAGCTGCGCGAAGCGGTGGGAATGCTGCCGGAGAAATACCGGGAAGTGTTTGTGCTGAGAGATATCGAGGAATTGAATCAGGAAGAAACCGCGGCGGCCCTGGGAATCAATGTGACGCTGGTGAAGGTGAGGCTGCACCGGGCACGCATGATGTTGCAGAAGATGCTGGTGCCTTATCTGAAGAGCCAGGCGGCCTTCCCCAGTCAGGGTAAACCAGTTCGAGGCGGATTTTTTCGAAGGTGGTTCCAATGAACCTGCAATGCAAGCACGTTTGGGAGCAGATTTCGGGCTACCTGGACAAGCAATTGGACGCGGAGATGCTGGCCGCCGTGGAGCGGCACCTGGAGAACTGCGAGGTCTGCTCTGCGGTGCTGGATTCGACGCGGAATATTCTGGTGCTGACGGCGGATGACCGTACGTACGAGTTGCCGGTGGGATATAGCGAAAGGCTGCATCAGAGGCTGACGGCGGTGATTAAGGGAGAGGGCGGCTGACGTGCTTTGCGGGCTAAAGCCCGGTTACATTAAGTCGTTCCGTCTCGCGGCTAAAGCCGCGACCCACAACACCAAGAATTCCAAGTCCACGAGTTAGAGGGTGCCGAAGAGTCTGAAGTGCGACACCCACTCGGCAAATAACAAAACAAGAGTAAGCACGGAAAGAGCAAGCTGAAGGGATTCGTTGCGGCGCTTGCTGGGAGTGAGCGGCTGCTGGCGCCAGGCGGAGGCCGGACGACGGCGGAGCCTGCGCACTTGCCAGAGAGCAACGAGATTGAGGAGCGCACCAACGAGCGCCAGGAACTCCATGGGGATACGGATGGCGGCGACGTGGAGATGCTCCGCGAGAGCCCAGGTCGAGGATGCAAGCACCACGGCGCCGATGCCGACGAGCAGACGAATGCCATGGAGAGCGATGAAGGCGCTGCAAACGCTTTGGATAATGACGAGGAAGAGGCTCGACCAGTTCAGCCATTGGAAACGGGTGGCGGATGGTACAGGCGTGCCCTCAGTGGAGCCAGTTGTGGATTCGACGGATTGAGCCATGAGCAGATTCCATGATTTGGTTAGGCACGCGTGGGAATAGTTTGCCGGGACAGAGGCGAAGTGGCAAGAGCAAGGGCGAAGAGAAGAAGGTTTGTAAAGTTTGGGCGCCGCGGCTCAGGATGAAAGGGCTAGTTCATAGGGCGGAGTTACGGGACAGTAGGTGCAAGCGCACACACAAAAACGGCGGCAAGCCGCCGCACTCCAAAAAGCTAGGACCAGTGGCCGGGGATGGGGGTGGAGCAGCGGGGGCAGTTCCCTGCCCGGAGGTTGTTTTGGAGGACGCTGTGCCAGGAGCGGCGGATGAGAAGTTCGTTGCACTTGGGGCAATAGCTGTTGGCGGCCTCGGAATAAATATTTCCTTCGTAGACGTAACGGAGGCCAGCTTCGCGGGCGATCTGGCGGGCACGGTGGAGAGTTTTCGGGGGAGTGGGTGATTTGTCCCGTAGTTTGAAGTCCGGGTGGAAGGCGGTGAAGTGAAGGGGAACATCGGGGCCGAGATTGTGGAGGATCCAATCGGCGAGCTTGCGGGTTTCGGTCGGGTCGTCGTTGAGGGTGGGAATCATAAGGTTGGTGAGTTCGAACCAGACCGGCGTTTCGTTCTTGAGCCACTTCAAGGTGTCGAGAACGGGCTGAAGATGAGTCAAGGTAATTTTGCCGTAGAAATTTTCGGTGAAGGCTTTGAGGTCGACGTTCGCGGCGTCAATGTGCTCGTAGATGTCGTGGAAGGCTTCGCGCGTGATGTAGCCATTGGTGACCATAACGGTTTTCAGGCCGTGCACTTTGGCAGCTTTGCAGATGTCGATGACGTATTCGCCCCAGATGGTGGGCTCGTTGTAGGTGAACGCGATGGAGCGGCAGCCATATTCTTTTGCGAGGAGAGGGACGTCCTCGGGTGGAAGGTGCCTGGCGTTGACCTGATCCTGGTGGGATTTGGAAATGTCCCAGTTCTGACAGAAGAAGCACCCCATGTTGCAGCCGGCGGTGCCCATGCTGAAGATGCGAGTGCCAGGGAGGAAATGATTGAGAGGCTTCTTTTCGATGGGGTCAACCTGGAGTGCGGCGGGAGAAGCGTAACCCAGGCTGAAAAGCTTGCCGTTCTGATTCACGCGGATAAAGCAAAAACCGGATTGGCCGTTGCCGATGTGGCAGTGGCGCGGGCAAAGGAAGCAGTGCACGCGGCCATTCGCCTCAGGCTCCCACCAGAGCGCTTCGTGGAGCGCGGGAGCATTCTGGAGGATCTGAAGGGTGGACATGATCCTCGGACCTCTGAAGTGATTATACGCCTGGGAGAGAAAGCAGTCGGAAGTCGGAAGTCGGAAGTCGGAAGTCGGAAGTCAGGAGTGCTGGGAGCGGCGGCGCTTCGCGGCCCAATCGGCAAAAGAATTCATATTCTGGCGATATTTCCAGGAGAGGTGAAAGAATTTCCTGAGCGTCGAGATTGGCGGCTTCCTTGCCGAGGAAAGTTTCAAGGCGCCACTGGATGTAGGGGCTGTTCCAGGGTTGCAGGCGGTAGCCGCGGGAAGCGAGCCAGTAGAATTTGAACATGTTCCACATGAGGTTGGATCGCGCTTGGAAGATATTGTAGCGGATTGCGAGGAAGTGACGCGAAGGTTTTCTTCCGACCCGAGAATATGGCGAGCCCGATCGATCGTGCGGACGTGGGGTGTCCGCCGCGGCCCTTCGCAGCTCAGGATAAACGGGTCTGCAGCGCTACACGGAGGGGGAAACGTTAGCCTCCCATGGGGACGGAGAGATGTTCGTGGACGAGGAGCCAGGATTTTCCACGCTTTTCCCAGATGCCGGTATAGCGGACGGGCGAATCGATGAGCTTCCCATCTTTCATTTTGATAGTGACGTGCATCGGAACGGTGGTCCAGGCGACGTTGCCACGGCGCGTGACCTTGAGTTCCTTGCCCGCGGTGAGGGAGGCGGAGGCAGCGCTGTCGAGGAGATTCTTGCGCACGCCGGCGTCATATTCCTTCCACCCGGCGTAGGAAAACGGGGCGAGATCGTAGAAGACCAGGCCACTGTCCTTGGCGTAAAACTTGGCCGCGTTTTCTGGATTGCCGGAACTCCAGGCGGCGCAATAAGAGTCGATCAATTTGCGGAAGGTGGCTTCGTCGGAAGCTTTTTGCTCTGCGCGGGCTCCGGCGAAAGTGGCGAGAGCGCCGAAAAAAGCGAGAAGGACATAAAGAAACCAGTGATGGCGCGGCGCCGTGCTTCGGTGAGAGGGATGGGAGTTGGAAGGCATGTGCACTCTTTCGAAGTAAGGTCCGCCAGTGGTTCATGACCCGGGCGGTGGGGAACGGAGTGCGTTTACGATAAACAGGTTTGCAGACAATTGCAAGGGAAGCGTGTGCCGGGACGCCGACCGGCGGGTTGGCGGCATTCGCCGATTCCCGGCGGCAGTTCGCCGATTTAGGCGTGCATGGTCTGGGGAGGTGGCTTTAGCCTGACTGTGGGCAGCCGAACTGGCGGCCTGGAGGCAAGCATGGGGAGCGAACGGAAAAGGCAGGAGCGGCAGAATCGGTGGCTTCCGAGTGCGGGATGGGTGGGCGGTATCGGAATCGCACTTGTGGAAATGCACGTGGGCATGGATTATGTTCTGTCGAGTGCGATACAGCACCTAAGCGCCGTTGTGGGTTGGTTGCCGGTGATCGGCACGGTGCTAGCGCGGTTCTGGGGACATTCGGTGGGATAGTCGCGGAATTGCCAGTAGGGGCGGCTATCGAAGCAAGACGTGCAGCAGAGTCGGGAAAGCGGCGTCAGGAGAAATGGATTGAGCATCGAGCAACAAATCAAGGACAACATTAAGGAGCGGATCGACAGGAACGCTCGACACTACCGCCCTGGAAACAGTTGGTTGCCGGGCGCGCTGCTGATCCTGTTCGGGACCTTGGTGCTGCTGGATCACATGAATGTGATTCACGCCGAGCGGGTTTGGAAGTATTGGCCGGTGATTCTTATCGTGGTGGGGATCGCGAAATTCGCGAATGAAGGCAAGCGGGTGGGAGGAGTGGTACTGACGCTGCTGGGGGCCTTCCTGCTGGCGGAGAACCTGGGGTACACAACGCTCGCGTGGGGAACCATGTGGCCGATAATTTTGATTGCCGCGGGGGCGGCCATGATCTGGGGGCGATTTGATTTGCCGCGATGGAGGCCGGTAGTGGAGGGCGAGGGACGGGACACGGTTCAGGCATTTGCGTTGTTTGGTGGAGTGGAGCGGCGGATTTCCGTGAATAATTTCCGACGGGGAAACGTAAGCGCGGTCATGGGCGGAGTGGAGCTGGATTTTCGTTCCGCCGACATTGAGGGAGAAGAGGCGATTCTGGAAGTGGAAGCGATTTTTGGAGGAATCGAGCTGAGAGTGCCGGAGCGGTGGCACGTGGTGTACGAAGGGGAGAGTATTTTTGGCGGGTACAACGACGAAACGCGCCCACCGGTGGTGGATGCGATGGCCACGGCACCGAAGAAATACCTAATTTTGCGGGGGCGAGCGGTGTTCGGCGGAATCACGGTAAAGAACTAAAGCAAATCATGAAGGTGATCCGCACAAGCCGGCCACAGCACTTTATATTCTGGTTGGGCTGGATTCTCTTCGCGCTGCTGCTGGCGGTGCTGCTGCGTTCCGCGGGAAACCTGCAATGGTCCCACGCGCTCGCGTTGGGTGCGGCGCTCTCTGGAATCGCGGAGATCAGCAACGTATCGGCGAATTTCTCGTGCAGAACCGCGCCACTATCCAGGACACCGATATGGCGATTGATGCTGACGCACGTCACCACGGCGTTGGTGCTGACTTTTTTCTGGGTAAAGGTTGGGGATATCGTGGCGCGGCAGTTTGACGGGATCGCGGGATGGCGCGGGATTTACGGGGAATACGTTTTAAAGACGGGGATGATGTATGCGGCGGGATTCTTCTATTACCTGCTGAGCGTGGCGGTGCAATACGCGTTAATCGCGCAAAAAGCCAGCCAGGATGCCCAGGAGCGGGCGCTGGAATCAAACATCCGGGCACGGGAGGCGGAATTGAGCGCGCTGAAGGCGCAGATCAATCCGCACTTTTTGTACAACAGTCTGAACTCGATCAGCGCACTGACGAGCATAGACCCGGCTCGGGCGCGGGAGATGTGCGTATCGCTGGCGGATTTTCTACGGCTGACGCTGGGGATGGGAGAGAAGGCGGTGATCCCGCTTCGGGAAGAGCTGGGGCTGCTGGAGAAATACTGTGCAATCGAGAAGGTGCGATTTGGAGAGCGGCTGGAGGTGAAGGAGGAAATTGAGCAGGCGGCGAAAGAGTGCTTGCTGCCGCCGCTGCTGCTTCAGCCACTGTTCGAAAACGCGGTGGTGCACGGTATCGCGCAGATGCAGGAGGGCGGGTGGATCCGGGTGCAAGCAGCGCGAAATGGGGAACGCCTGTCCCTGACAGTGGAAAATTCGTGGGACCCGGAGGCGGGAAGTTCACGGAAAAACGGAGTGGGATTGAAGAACGTGCAAAGACGGCTGGAAGCTCGGTACGGGAAGGAAGCGCAAATCGAGGCGAACGCAGAGGACGAAGTGTTCCGCGTGAAGCTGTCGTTCCCAGTGGAGATGGAGAAAACCAAGTGAGCGGAACGAAGCGAAAGTGGAAAGCGCTGATCGTGGACGACGAGGAACTGGCGCGGAAATTAGTGCGCGAGATGCTTGGCAGTCACCCGGAGATTGAGATCGCGGCGGAATGCGGGAATGGAATGGAGGCGGTGAAAGCGGCGACGGAGCATAAGCCGGACCTGCTGTTCCTGGACGTGCAGATGCCGAAACTGACGGGGTTCGACGTGCTGGAATTGATCGAGCGCGACGGCGTGGCAGTGATCTTTGTGACCGCATTCGACCAATATGCGATGAAGGCATTTGACGTGCACGCGGTGGATTACCTGCTGAAACCGTTCAGCCGCGAACGATTTGAGGCGGCGCTGGAACGAGCGACGAACCAGGAAGTGAAGAAGACGGTGGACGCCGTGGAACTGGCCGCAGCGGCGCGGCCAGCGGGCCAGTACGCGGAACGGATCGTGGTGAAGGACGGGGCGAAAGTAAGCCTGATCGCCGTGAGCAAGCTGGATTATGCGGAGGCGCTGGACGACTACGTGTCGCTGATGAGCGAGGGAAAGAAACACTTGAAACAACAGACGATTTCGGGACTGGAACTGGCGCTGGACCCGGCGCTGTTCGTGCGCATTCACCGATCGTATGTGGTGAACCTGGAGCGCGTGGCGCGGATCGAGCCGTACGGGAAGGACAGCAAGGTGGCGATATTAACGAATGGAGTCAAATTACCGGTGAGCCGCGCGGGATACCTAAGGTTGAAGAAATTGTTGGAGGAAAAGAGTTAAGTAGCTAGGCGGCGATTTCAGTCGCCAGCTTTGCTGTAAGCTGATTAGCCCAGAGGTGGACAAACAAGGCATGGCTCCGACTTCAGAGTTACCCGCCGATTCGGCCCAGATCGTCCTTGGCCTTTTGCTCCGCGTCCTTTGCGGCTTGCTTGGCATTGACATCCGGCTTCAGCCGATGAATAGCCTTGTTGAGGGCCTGCGCCTTCGCTTCGTCAGCAACCTTGCAATCGGACATATCCGCGCTGGTGTGCACGCCGGTCACATTGGCGCGGAGGCAATTGAAATTCAGTCCGAGATTGTGGCTGGCGTGAAGGACAGCAACGCATTCATCCAATGCCGCGAACGGTGCGCACGCGTCGGTGGCATTCATGTTTCCGGCTAACAGCCCCTGAGCTTGCAGGACGGGAGTGAGTTTTTTCTCCAGGTCGCTTCTGCTTCCGAGCGCATCAGTGGTGTTCTTTGAATCCTTTTTGAGCCACTTGATCGGATTCATGGAATGCGCGCTATCCGGCGCGGCAGCTGCGGCCCCCACGCCCGCGGGTCCTTGCGCCGCTGCGCGTCCCGCACCCGCCGTCAAAGAAATCGAGACACCGCAGAGCAGGATGGCGCCAACCCCTAACGTTTTTTTCATACACACTCCATAGAGTCTTGCAAGAAGAAACGTGCCGGACGTGGCTTCCTACCCAGTAGGCCACAGCTCCGACGGGGCGAAGAAGCGATGCGGGACGGTACTCCTACTATCGGTTACGCTGGCCCACCGAACAGGTGGCGAAATCGCCAGTGCCACGCAAAGAACTCGCGGATGAAGGAGAAAAGATTCGTCAACGGAATCCCACGTTTACTCTCGCTATCACAAAGATGGCCGCAGGGGGCATCCGCCAGGTGTAACGGCAGAAGAAGGCACTCCCTGCTTAGGCGCTGGGAGGTAGAGGGCGCGGGTGAATGATCATCCAGGAGGTGCCGAATTTGTCGCGGAGCATGCTCTAGCGGAATGCAAAAAAAGGTTCCTGCATGGGCATGAAGATCTGGTCGCCGTCGGAGAGCAGGGCGTGCATGCGCTCCGCTTCCGGCGTGCTGTCTACGCCAAGCGAGAGATAGGCACTGCGCATCGGCTGAAAGTGATCCGGCAGGACATCGCTGGCCATGAATTCCGTTTCTCCGATAGTCATGCAGGCATAGAGGATGGCTTTTTTCCAATCGGGCGGAACTTTGCTGGGGTCCGGCCCTTGATCGTGGGTCATCATCATGGTGACTTTTCCGCCGAGGTGCTCTTCGCAGAAGCAGAATGCTTGTTCGCAATTGCCCCCGTAATTGAGATAGATGTGCAGTTTCATGGGTTCAGCTCTTCCTTTCGAGACCGCGGCGGGGCGGGTTGCCGGCCGCAGAAGCAGAGTTATCATATTACTTGCATAATGCAAGTTAGGTGTGATTAGAATATGCAACTTTCCGCTTGCTCCTTTACCCTGGCGTGCCGGGAAGAATTTCATCAAGCGAAAGCGAGGTCACAATCGTGAGCGCGCTACAAAGCAATTCCCGGATTACTCCATTTCTGTGGTTCGA
>CAWFNI010000008.1:0-18836 GCA_963817085.1 Candidatus Acidiferrales bacterium | reverse complement strand
TGCAGATTTCCGCGGTTATTGTGTTCTTGGGCGCGGCCTGGAATGCCGAAGCGGCGGAAAGTCGCACCTGGTAGGCCAAGGCACGAGGCAAGCCATGAAGCGAGTGGAAGTAGAGTGCTACGCGGGTTATCGAGCCGACGAACGCCCCGTCCGTCTTAAGCTCGGCGAGCAAACGCTGAACATCGAGGAAGTGGAAGACCGCTGGTACTCGCCGGGGAAACGTATTTCCGAGTGCGCGTTGCTGGAGGCGACCACTACGTCCTAAAGCACGTGGAGGCTCAGGACGTGTGGAGCGTGGAAGGCTATCGCAGTGCGGCAAATTGAGGCGATCCGTGCGTTGACATGAAAAATACCACGGCCTATAGTCGGGTTGTCCCACCCGCGTCATAGTGACCAGCCGACCTGGCGGGGTGTCAGGCGCGATGGTCGTTTATGGGGGCAAGGGAGGGGATGACGCTCGGGCTTGCCTACCGGAAAATCCGCCGCCACCCGATAAAGTGGCTAGCATTCCTTGTGATCGCGATCACGTGGACCGCGCCCGTGCGCGCCCAAGACCCGAGCGGCGCTCCCGCCGCGCAGTCAGCCAAGCCAGTCACGGAACCGAAGCCCGAAGTTTCCACCCACGACACCAACACGACTTTCAAACTCCGAGTCAACCTCGTGCAGGTGCGCGTCGTCGTTCGCGATAGCAGAGGAAAATTGATAGAAGGACTGAAGCCCGAGGATTTTCAGTTATTTGACCAGGGGAAATTGCAGGCCATCTCAACCTTTGGCGTCGAGACCGCGAAGACGCGGCAAGAAAAGGCGGGAAGCAGCGGCAAAAACGCAGCAAGTGGCGAGCGAGGAAGTGAGTGGGGAGACGGTGTCACTGCCAGAGCGATTTGTTGCGCTGGTGTTCGATGATATTCATTTCGAAGACCGAAGATGCTACCTTCGTGCGAAAGAGCGCAAAGGCGCTGATCGATAGCATGGCGCCGACAGACCGCATGGGGATGTTCGGAACATCCGAGCAATTGAGCAGAGACTTCACAAACGACAAAGCAGCCCTCAATCAGGCGTTGTTGGGAGTCATGCCGCGGCCAAAGATGGGGAAGATTAACGACATGACGAATTGCCCGGACGTGACGCACTTCATGTCGGACCAGTATCTGAATCACAACAATGATCAGATATTACCGATCGTGGCGGAAGAAACCTTGCAGTGCCAGTTTCAAGGGGACACGCGACAAGCGTTGGCCGCACAGGCGATTGCACAATCGGCTCTGCAGCAGGAACTGATCGCCGGCGACACAGATAACGAGTACACCTACCGGGCGCTGGAGGACGTGATGCGGCGCTTGGCCGCGATGCCGGGAGAGCGCATTCTGGTGCTGGCTTCGCCGGGGTTTTTGTTAAGCACGCAGTTTCTCGATGAGATGGGCATCATCGACCGGGCCAATCGGGCGAGCATTGTGATTAATACGGTGGATGCGCGCGGCTTATATACCCCGGACATCGGCGGCGACATCGCAAGCCCGCCGGACGGACACTTACAAGACGGCGGGATTCAAGACCATGTACCGCACGCAGGAGCAGGCGGAAAACGACGCTACGTGATGATGGATTTCGCCAACGGTACCGGCGGGACCTTTTTCCATAATTCCAACGACCTGGAGACAGGACTGAAGCGAGCGGGTGCGGCGCCAGAAGTATCCTACATCCTTGGTTTCTCACCGCAGAACCAGAGGATGGACGGAAACTATCACACCCTTAAGGTAGCCATGGCGAAGAAAGAAGTACGACATTCAGGCCAGGCGAGGGTATTACGCACCCAGGAAATTGGACTACCGGAGGCTCAGGCGAAACAGGAAATTGCGGAAGCCGTTTTTTCGCAGGACGAAATTCACGAATTGCCGCTGGATCTGCAAACGCAATATTTCAAAACGGAAGAAGCGGGTGCGCATCTGAGCGTGATCTCGCGAATAGACGTGAAAGGAATTCATTTCCGGAGGGTGGATGGCAGGGATTTTGACAGTTTGACTGTGGCCACGGTCATTTTTGACGAGAACGGGAACTATGTGAGCGGTGGCGAGAAGATTCTGGAGATGCGTGTACTCGCTCGGTCCGACCTATGAAAGGCTGAGCCGGACCGGGCTGACGATGAAATCGAGTTTTGACGTAAAGCCGGGGAAATACCTGGTACGACAAGTAGTTCGGGATTCGGAAGGGGCGCAAATGGCCGCGCGCAGCGGCTCGGTCGTCATTCCCGATTGAGGAGGGCGAAATGGGAAGCAGAATGCGAAGTCTAACGGGAACCAAATTCGCCATCAGGGCGCTCCTCGCGGGAGCGACAGTTTGGGGTGTCGCATTGAACGCGCCGACGCAAGAAGCGGCTAAACCCGCGACGTCAGCGGAGCAAGCGGTGCCTACGAACACGGTGATCAGCACGGAGTCGCGAGTGGTGCTGGTAGACGCGGTGGTCACAGATAAGAAGGGCCACTACATCAACGAGCTAACCCAGAGCGACTTCAAGGTATACGAAGACAACAAAGAGCAGGTCGTAACGAGTTTTACTTCCGGTTCGGACGCCTCAGCGCAGACTGCCGGTCAAAAGCACTACCTGATTCTTTTCTTCGATAATTCTTCCATGGAAATGGCGGACCAGATGCAGGCCCGGAATGCGGCGGCAAAGTTCATTGAGAGCAATGCAGGGCCGGACCGGATGATGGCGGTAGTGAATTTTGGCGGCAGCCTGGTGATCCGCCAGAATTTCACAGCGAGCGCGACCCTGCTGAAGGCGGCGGTAAGCGGGAGCAGCGCGCCGAACATCGAGACGAATGGCCAATCATCCCAGCCGGTAATGGTGGCCACCGCGGGAATGCCTTCGATCAGCACTGTAGAAGCCGACTATGGCGCCCGGTCCATGCTGCTTTCCATCCGCAGTCTGGCCAAGAACTTGCGGGGAGTTCCGGGCAGGAAAATGTTGATCTTGTTTACGGCGGGATTTCCCCTGAACGTGGAGAACACTTCCGAACTGACAGCGACCATCGATGCGTGCAATAAGGCAAACGTGGCCGTGTATCCGCTAGATGCTCGCGGATTGACTAGTGGAGTTATGCCCGCGGGAAGCGCCAGTCTTAGCCCCCGAGGGCATCGTACTACGGGGAGAAGCCTGGCGGTGAGAGACGGATGGCGGGAGATACAACTCAAGTTCTTGGTGTCGCGTTACAGCAGTTCTTCCCCGCTCGAACCGCAGAAGCCTGGCGGTGGCGGGGGAGGCACAGGCGGCGGGGGAACAGGAGGAGGAGGCAGAGGAGGGCCCGGAGCAGGTGGCGGGACGGGCGGTGGGGGAGGTAAGGGTGGTCCCGGAGCTGGAGGGGGAACGGGCGGTAAGGGCGGCCCCGGTGCAGGGGGTGGGCGAGGTGCACCGGGAGCAGGAGGCGGGGGACGGCCAGTGGCATCGCCTTATCGAAACTACCCCTACAATCCATTGAATCAGCCCAATGTCTTATTGCCGAAATTTCCGCCATCATCTTCAGTCAATCAAGATGTTCTGCGGATGCTGGCCGAAGGCACGGGAGGATTCACGATCTTCAATACGAATGATCTGCTGGGGGGATTGCGGCGGATCGCGCAGGAACTGAACCAGTTCTATGTCCTGGGTTACGTGCCACAAGCGACCGCCGAAGGAACTTGCCATGCTCTTCGGGTAAAGCTGAACAAGGGTGGAATGGAAGTACGATCGCGTAGCGGGTATTGCAATGTGCGGCCAACGAATCCACTGGAAGGGAAGCCGGTCGAAAAAGTGATGGAGGCGCAAGCGAGTGGAGCAACGGCGGGCACGATTCATGCGAGCCTGCAGGCGCCATATTTTTACGCGGGCCCGAACGTGGCCATGGTAAACCTGGCGATGGAGATTCCGGGAGACGCGGTGGTCTTCAACAAGGAAAAGGGAAGTACCACGCGAATGTCAATATTCTAGGGATTGCCTATAAGCCGGATGGTTCGATCGGGGCACGCTTCAGCGACACAGTGAATCTGGAAATGGAAAAGGACGACTGGAAGCAGTTCACGAAGCAGCCTTACCAGTATCAAAACCAGTTCGATGCCGCCCCCGGCCATTACAAGTTGACAGTGGTGTTGAGCTCAGGCGGGGAAGGTTTTGCGAAAATGGAGACGCCGCTAGAGATCGACTCCGATGACGGGAACAAGTTTACGCTCGGAGGGGTGGTGCTCTCTTCGAGCGTGCAGCGCGTGGATGAAATTCCGACGGAGGTGGATGCGACACTCCTCGAGGACCGCAAGCCGTTAATCGTCAAAGGTATCCAGATTAACCCGGCGGCCACCTACCAGTTCAAAAAAGGAGAAAGCGTAGCGTTGTACTCGGAATTGTATGAACCGCTGTTGAAGCTGGACCCGTCATTAAAGGTCCTGTCGGGTTACCGGATCTTCGAGCAGGTTACCAACAAAGAGGTGTTTTTCACAGGCGCAGTCGATCTGGCGGAATACGTGGAGAAGGGCAACCCTGTGGTGCCGTTTGCCATGCGCGTAGACACCAAAGACCTGAAGCCGGGGAATTATCGCCTGGTGCTGCTGGCAGTAGACGGACAAAATCACCAGGCTCCGCAACGGGCAGTGGACTTTACATTGAGCGATTAAACGAGCGCGGCCGAATCGTCCTGCGGGACTTGCCGGGCTGCGCAGCTTGGCAATCCATAAGTAACACTTGCACTTCGGAGCAGCAACTTTCCGCGGGTGACAGGGTTAGTCTGAAGAACATGCGGATAAGCCTTGCCATACCTGCCAAGCGGTGGCTGCCTGTTCGCCGCAACCGCACCATGCCAACACCCAGAGAATTTCTGGCATTCCTGCTGATGATTTCGTTTTTCTGCACTTTTGTTGTGGACATACCTGCGCTGACCGCGGCCTCCAACAGAGAGAAAAAGAATAATCAGGCCCCGGTGTTAAAGGGGCTCCCGATCACGGAACTCAGCCCAGAGGAAGCCATCCGTCACGCGCTGAATCGGCTCGCGTTCGGGCCGCGTCCGGGAGATGTAGATCGCCTTCGCCAGATGGGCTTGGCGAAGTGGATAGACCAGCAACTCAATCCAAAATCGATAGACGACGGTGCCGTGGAAGCGCGTCTGAATGTCTACCCTACGCTGAGAATGACGGCAGCGCAGTTAATAACAGAGTATCCAAACCCCAAGCAGGCGGCGAAGCTGGCGGAGCGGACAAAACAAGAGTCTTCACAACTCCAGATCGCACAGAAGCAAGCTGACAGCGCGATTACGTCAATGTCAAAGGAAATCGACGCAAACGGCCGCGGTGCGAATGAGACGGCCGAGAATAGCGGGACCATGATTTCCCGGGCCCTGGATTCGCCTTCGCCCATGAAGTTGAATCCGGCAACACCGGGAGCGGGACGAAAGGATCCGTTGGCCGTAGATCCGAACGCCGTGCCGAGAGCGATCGCCGACGACAGCAAGCGCCCGCAGCGCGTCGTGGAAGAACTGGCGATGGCGAAAATGACGCGGGCCATCTACAGCGACCGGCAACTCCAGCAGGTTATGGATGATTTCTGGTTCAACCACTTCAACGTGTATGCGGGAAAGGGCTTGGAAAAGTGGTACCTCACATCCTACGAGCGGGATGTAATTCAACCGAACGCGCTAGGAAAGTTCAAGGATCTGTTGACGGCAACGGCAAAAAGCCCTGCGATGCTGTTTTATCTGGACAATTTTCTGAGCGCAGATCCAAATGCCGCGGAGAGGCTCGCCGCACAGCGCGCGATGAGGCAGCAAATGCGCCGCGGGCCGTACGGATACCCGCCGCCTCCACGTCCAGCACAAGCCCAAAACACAAAACGGCAACAACGCGGGCTAAACGAGAACTACGGCAGAGAACTGATGGAATTGCACACGTTGGGTGTGGATGGCGGCTACACACAAGAAGACGTGACGGAAGTGGCGCGTTGCTTCACGGGCTGGACGATCGAAAAGCCACGGGAAATTGCGCAATTCAAGTTTGAAGAAAGGCTGCACGATCCCGGCCCCAAAGTTGTCCTCGGGAAAAAGATTCACGCGGGAGGGATGAAGGATGGCGAACAGGTGCTTGATCTTCTGGCGAAAAATCCGAGCACCGCAAAATTCATCTCGACGGAACTGGCACGGCGATTCGTTTCCGACAACCCACCTCCGGCACTGGTGGAGCGCATGGCGAAGAGTTTCCAGAAGTCCGGCGGCGAAATTCGGGAAGTTCTGCGGACGATGATCTACTCGCCGGAATTCTGGTCGCGAGAGGCATACCGGGCGAAGGTGAAGGCGCCTTACGAATTGGTAGTTTCGTCAGTAAGAGCGCTAGGCACGGACGTGGACACGCCGATGCCGCTGGCGCAGTGGGTTGGGCAAATCGGAGAGCCGTTGTACCAGTGCCAACCGCCGACGGGGTATTTGGACAAGGCGGAAACGTGGGTAAATAGTGGCGCGCTGCTCAGCCGGCTGAACTTCTCCCTGGCGCTGGCAGGGAATAAAGTGCGCGGCTCGCGAAGCGATGCAGCGGCCTTGCTTGGAACCGACCTGCAGGGCGACCCAAAGAGGACACTGGATCGCGCGGTGGCCGAGTTCCTGGGGGAAGCAACACCTGGAACGATGAACACACTGCAGAAGCAGATGGAGAACCCGCAGGTACTGCAGGCGAAGCTGGATGATCCAGTAAAACTAGTGGATTTGGGATTAGTGACGGGATTGGTGCTGGGCGCGCCGGAGTTTCAAAGAAGATAGATATCAGGTATCAGCGACCAGAGATCAGGAAGCAGGAAACGAGCTTGGGACACCGCGAATGAAAGTGAGGTAACCATGAGTCATGCATGTTGTGAGGGAGTGAGAAGAGCGCGGTTCTCGCGGCGCTATTTTCTGAAGCAAGGTGGCATTGGGCTGGTGGGGCTCAGCACCATGCCGGCGTTTTTGCAGCGCGCGGTGGCGTCAGCAAGTGGAGAAGGGAAGAAGCAACTGGTAGTTCTGTTCCAGCGTGGCGCGGCGGATGGTTTGAATATCGTTGTGCCTTTTGGCGAACCTAATTATTACCGGATGCGGCCGTCCATCGCGATTCCACAGCCAAGAGGTGGCGCCGACAACGCAGCGATTGACCTGGATGGATTTTTCGGGCTGCATCCTGGACTAGCGACCCTCTTGCCGCTCTTTCAGAAAAGCCAATTGGCAATTGTGCACGCAGTGGGATCGCCGGACCCGACTCGCTCACATTTCGATGCGCAAGATTACATGGAGTCCGGTACGCCAGGCGTGAAAGCGACGGAAGATGGATGGTTGGACCGCGCCATCGGAACGATTCCGGAAGAAAATGCTTCGCCCTTCCGGGCGGTGGCCATGGGGCCGAATTTGCCGCGGATGCTGCAGGGAAGCACGGGCGCCATCGCCATCCCAGATTTGAGGCAGTTCAAGGTTCAACCGCAGTCCATGGCGATGGCCAATGTGGCGGAGGGCGGGTTCGAGGCTATGTACGCGCAAACCGTGGATCAGGCCCTGCACGGAACAGGCACAGAAACATTTGAGGCGATTGACATGTTGCGAAAATTGGACACAACAAACTATCCGCCAGAGAACGGGGCTGTGTATCCGAGGAGCGCTGTGGGACAGCATTTGCAGCAGATCGGGCAGATGATCAAGGCGAACATCGGCGCAGAAGCACTGTTTCTGGACTGCGGCGGGTGGGACAACCACGTGAACGAAGGCGGCGCGCAGGGGCAATTGGCGAATTTGCTGCGGGATCTGGGGCAATCTCTGGCGGCATTTCATCAGGACATGGGTGACCGGATGGGGGATATCGTAGTGGTGACCATGAGCGAATTCGGACGCACTGCCAAAGAGAATGGAAACCGGGGAACCGACCATGGACATGCGAACTGTATGTTCGTGCTGGGTGGCGATGTGAAAGGCGGGCGCGTGTACGGAAAGTGGCCCGGTTTGCAGGAGCACCAGTTGAACGAGGGGCGCGACTTGGCGTTGACCACGGATTTCCGTTCGGTGGCGGGAGAGATTTTAACGAAGCATCTTGGAGTGAAGGATCTGGCTCCGGTATTTCCAGGATTTGCCAATGATCCGCGGACCTTCCCCGAATTGATGCGGTCATAGCCGCAAATCGCGCAACTACAATTGACGAATCCAGATGTTGCGATAACGGACGGGTTCGCCGTGGTCCTGCAAGGCCAGCGGAGCTTTTTCCGGACCGGGCTTGTACGGAGGACGCTCACCGTGCGCAGTGGGGCCACTGAGTTCGACGTTGTCCTGCACCAGAACGCCATTGTGAAATACCGTGACGCGCGCGGGGCGTAGCAACCTTCCTTTCGGGTCAAAGCGCGGGCCATGGAAAACAATATCGTAGGATTGCCACAGCCCCGGCGGGCGCGATGCGTTCACGAGCGGGGGATACTGACCGTAGACGGCGGAGGCCTGACCATCGGCGTAGGTTTTATTTTCGTAGGAATCAAGCACTTGAATTTCGTACGTTCCCATCAGAAAGACGCCACTATTGCCGCGATCTTGGCTTTCACCTTGGGGCGGAGCGGGTTCGGAAAACTCCACGTGCAACTGACAATTGCCGAAGGAATTTTTTGTATGCATGTTGCCTGTCTTTGGAACCACTTCAATGTAACCCTTCTCGACTTTCCACTTGGCGGGCGCGCCGTGCTCGTCAGCCCACTGCGAGAGATCCTCGCCGGTGAACAGGACAACCGCGTCAGAGGGAGGTTTGCCCGGTGAGTCCTGCGTGCTGGATGTTCCGGGAGTGATGATCGGCGGCAACGGGCGATTGAGGTCGTGAATTTTCCATTTCGTATCCACTTGAGCCCGGCCAGGGAAGGGGGAAAATAATACTATCCCGCAGAAAGCTGCGAAGAATTGCTTTTGCATAGAGCGCACCTCGAGTAGAAACTCGGGAGAGTTTAGCACCTCGAGGTTGCCTTTGGAGTGCGGCGGCTGGCGGCCGCTTTTACGGAGTCAACAAACCGTCGAAATCGTCCGGAATGTCCAACCGATCAATCGGAAACGAGGCCACCGTTTTCAGGAAGGCTGGAGCGGCTTTGCGTTCGAACCAACCAGCCGAACACCACTTATATTGACTCGCTTTGCGAACGAAGCTGTGGCGCGCTGGATATTGATGAACGTAATTCGGCCGAGCGAGAAATGAGCGGTGAAATGTAAGCCGAGACTCCCAGTGTTGGAACCATACTTTGCGGCCAAGTGCGTTCCGCTGACGATGCAACCCCAAGGCACTAACGGAGTGAAGTTCGCAAACCAAGCGCCGCAAGGTTCCTGGCTGTCGAGATTCAGCGATGAAAGGGGAGTGATTCGGGAAGACAGCCCAAGCCTGAAGAATCCAGCTGTGGCACTCCGCGAGATTCAACAGGATATTAGTCAGTCGTGTCAATAGCGTTGGGGTATTGAAATAATTCTGCCTTGGATAGGTCCCCGCAGTCACGATGTGTTTCCTGGCAGAGAAAGCCGATGCGCAGGACTGTGTGGCCAATCGCGAAGCGTACTGCTGTCAAGGGCCTTGGATTGCGGACATGGTGGAAGCGAGGACCTGGGGACCAGTGCGGCCTGTGCTTTTGTCTAACCTAACATGATTAATACGATGTACAGATATTACTGCATGAATATGTTCTGTGTTTGGCCGCAGGGAGGGTGCGATCGTAAAAGCGGCGACGAGTCGCCGCACTCCAAAAAAAGGCGCCCCAAGGAGATTTGGGACGCCTCTCTTTGCCGAAAAGTGATGCTCAGCTAACTGAGGAACCTTTGATACGCATGCTGAAGAAGGAGCGATATACGAAGGTGAAGGAAACGGCAAAGAAGGCGGCGGCAAGGATGTGCGAGAGTGTACCGCCGGTTTCGGAGGTCAATTTTACGGCGAGCTCGACGGCGAGCAGGCCGAAGAGGGTGGTGAACTTAATGACCGGGTTGAGGGCCACGGAGGAAGTGTCCTTGAAGGGGTCGCCGACGGTGTCGCCGATGACGGTAGCGTCGTGGAGTGGCGTGCCCTTCTGCTTCATCTCAACCTCGACGATCTTCTTGGCGTTGTCCCACGCGGCGCCGGCGTCGGCCATAAAGATGGCCTGGTATAGGCCGAAGATGGCGATGGAAATCAGGTAGCCGATAAAGAAGAAGGGCTCGACGAAAGCAAAGGCGAGCGTGGCGAAGAAAACGGCGATGAAAATGTTGAGCATGCCCTTCTGGGCGTATTGGGTGCAGATCTGCACGACTTTTTTGGAGTCCGCCACGCTGGCTTTTTCTGTGCTTTCGAGCTTGATGTGGCTCTTGATGAATTCAACGGCGCGGTAAGCGCCCGTAGTTACCGCCTGAGTGGAAGCGCCGGTAAACCAGTAAATCATGGCGCCGCCTGTAATCAGGCCGAGGACAAACGGAGCGTAGAGGAGAGAAAGTTTGTCCAAGTTGGTGGTGAGACCGAGGGTAAGGGCCATGATGATCGAGAAGATCATTGTGGTGGCACCGACGACCGCAGTGCCAATGAGTACGGGTTTGGCCGTGGCTTTGAAGGTATTGCCGGCTCCATCGTTGGCTTCCAGCAGATGCTTGGCGCGCTCGAAGTCCACTTCGATGTCGAAGTCCTTCTTCAATTCTTCCTTGATGTTAGGGAGCTGCTCAATCTGAGAAAGTTCATAAACCGATTGGGCGTTGTCTGTGACCGGGCCGTAAGAATCGACGGCGATGGTGACAGGTCCCATGCCAAGGAAACCGAACGCCACGAGGCCGAACGCGAAAACGGCTGGGGCTCCCATCAAATGGGCGAGCCCGAGGTTGCTGATGAGGTAGCCGATGGACATGAGGGTGACGATCGCGCCGCCCAGGTAGTAGGCGGAGAAGTTGCCAGCCACAAATCCGGAGAGGATGCCGAGGGATGCGCCACCTTCCTGCGCGGAGATCACTACTTCCTTGACATGGCGCGATTCGACGGAGGTGAAGACTTTCACCAACTCTGGTATGACGGCGCCGGCGAGAGTTCCGCAGGAAATAATCGTGGCCAGCTTCCACCACTGGGTTGGGTCACCGCCAAGAGCGGGAATGATGACCGCGGAAACCAGATAGGTGAGGGCGATGGAGACGAAGGAGGTGATCCAGACGAGCCAGGTCAGCGGTGTCTCGAAATTCATCTCTTTGGCGTTGCCGAAGCGCGCCTTCTGAATCGCTCCATTGATGAAATAGGCTAAGGCGCTGGCAATCAGCATGATGACGCGCATGACGAAGATCCAGACAAGCAGTTGAACCTGAACCGAGGGGCTCTTGACGGCGAGAAGGATGAAGGTGATGAGCGCGACGCCGGTAACGCCGTAGGTTTCGAAGCCATCCGCAGTGGGGCCGACCGAATCACCGGCGTTGTCACCCGTGCAATCCGCGATGACGCCGGGATTGCGAGCGTCGTCTTCCTTAATTTTGAAGACGATTTTCATCAGGTCGGAGCCAATGTCGGCGATCTTGGTGAAGATGCCGCCGGCAATACGGAGCGCAGCGGCGCCGAGTGATTCGCCAATGGCGAAGCCGATGAAGCACGGCCCGGCATAATCGCCGGGAATGAAGAGGAGAATGATGAGCATCATCAGGAGTTCAACGCTGATCAGCATCATGCCGACGCTCATGCCCGCCTCGAGCGGAATGTGATTGATGGGGTACGGCTTGCCACCAAGACCGGCGAAGGCGGTGCGGGAGTTGGCGAAGGTGTTCACGCGAATTCCGAACCACGCCACGCTGTAGCTGCCACCCATGCCGATGAGGCTGAACAGCAGAATGATCGGGAGAGTAAGCAGGATGGATTTGCCCTGGACCGGCGCCAGAATACCGAAATAGAGGACGATGATGATGGCGATGAAGACCCAGAGCAGGAGGAGGAATTTACCCTGAGTGATGAGATAGGTTTTGCAGGTTTCATAAATGAGCTCGGAAATTTCACGCATCGCGCGGTGCACCGGCAGGTTCTTGAGCCGCCTGTAGATGGTCATGCCGAAGAGCAAGCCGAAGATGCAAATGAGGATGCCGAAAAGAAGAAGAGTATGGCCATTCACGCCAAGGAACGAGACGGAAGAAAGATCGGGGAGGCGAAGATTGGCTTCGCCACCACCTTCTTCCGCCGGAGCTGCGAGCAGAGCTGCAGCGGAGAAGAGCGCGAGAGCTAAAGCAGCCGAGAGCCGTTTCGCGATACTGCTGATCACGGCCCAAGCAGGCACGATCGAGATGCGCATAGAAAATCCTCCAAGATCTTTCCGTTCATTTTGTGGGGCAGAGCGTCCGACCGGCTTGCCTTTCGGGGCCCCAAGTAACCCTAGACCACACACACTTCCGGCCCAACGCGGAGCGAAGTGAACTAAACTTGCTACAGCCTCCACCAACGTCGGGGAGCGTCTCGCCGGGAATCGGCAAATCTCCCGTTGTTCTAACAGGACAGGAATCCTTTGGCTCACCTGCGATCTCTTCAGACCCCTGGGCGGGTCAAGACCACCCCGGCACTACCCTGTGCCGCAAGCGAGCGAACGGATAACGCTGATTTATAACATTTCGCAAATGCCGGGTCAAACTTTTTGCCATGAATTGGTGTGCCTCTGAATTTCGACGAGCGAGAAGATGATCATTGTGACCGGAGTCACCGCTTTGGCGGGGGCATTTAAGGTACAAGGCTACTGCTTGTCTCCCCGAAGAGCATTGCCCACAATGGGACGCAACACCCCCCGAGACAAGTCATCGGACTCCGGGATTATTCGGCTCATTAACGCACGCAGCTCACCAAAGGTAGTCCACCCCGCCTGGTCTCCGAGGAAGATTACGCGGAGTTCTTGTTAGCGCATTATCCGAGGAGGATGTTATGCCTGCGCCCACGATAGCAGCAAAACTGAAAGTACCGTTCTACGGCCACGTCCGTCAGTACCACAGCATAAAACGAGAAATCGACGACGCCTTCCACGCCGTCATGGAAAGCGGGGCTTACGTCATGGGCCCCGGTCTGACACGATTCGAGAAGGAGCTCGCCCAGTATTTTTCTATGAAGCATGCCGTTGGCCTGAACTCCGGCACCGATGCCCTCTGGCTGGCCTTTTTCGCGTTGGGCCTCCAGCCCGGCGACGAAGTCATCACCACCGCAAACACTTTTTTTGCCACTGCCGAAGCCATCTGGATTGCCGGGGGTAAGGCTGTTTTTGTCGATTCCGACTCGGCCACGAACAATATCGACCCCTCGAAGATTGAAGCTGCCCTCACGCCCCGTACCGTCGGCATCGTCCCCGTGCACCTCTACGGTCACTGCGCCGACATGAAGGCGGTCAGCGCAATCGCCAGGAAGCACAAGCTCTGGGTCGTGGAAGACAACGCGCAGTCCATCGATGCCCACGGCGATGGTTTCAAGCAAGGCGAGCTCAGCGATGCGGTTTGCACCAGCTTCATCATCCAGAAAAACCTAGGGACGTTCGGTGACGGCGGCGCTCTCCTTACCAATCGCCCTGAAATCGAGCAGGCCGTACGCCGCCTGCGCAACCACGGCTCGGTGAAACGTTCCGTGCACTCCTTCGGGTTCAACAGTCGCCTGGACGATCTCCACGCTGCGTTCCTCAGTGTCAAGCTGAAGCACATCTCCCATTGGACAGATCAGCGGCGCGCCTGGGCTAAGCGCTACACCGATGGACTGAAGGGCAGCAGCTTCAAGCTCCCCAAGGAAGTTCCGGGCTACCGCCATGTCTATCATCTCTACGTTATCGAACATCACAAGCGCGACCATCTGACGCAGTTCCTGCAGGATCACGGCATCGATGCCAAACAGCACTATCCCATCGCGATCCACCAGCAAGAAGGGTATCCCTGGGGCAAGCTTGCGGATCCACACCCCTGTGTGCCGAACGCCGAGCGCAATGCCGCGCAATGCGTTTCTTTGCCGATGTTTCCGGAACTGACGGCCGAGGAAGTGGACTATACCATCGCGAAACTGGAAGAGTGGGACGCCCAATTCGGCTGGTAACGCAACTCAGGGAGCGATCACAATGAACGCGAAGAAAATCTACAAAGTCATGGTCGTCGGGGTGGGGAGGCGCGGCAAGCACCACGCCGTTGCCTTCAAGAATAATCCACGCTTCGAACTGGCCGGGATTGCGGATTCCAGCCTGGAGCAGTTGGCCAAGGCCTCCGTGGAACTGGGCATCCAGAAGACCTCGCTTCAGCCACTCGCTCTCGCAAAAGAAATCCGGCCGGATGTTTTCTGCTTCTGCACACCCCCAAACATCCGGCTGGAACTAATCCAGATGGGCATCGCGTCCGGCGCAAAGTTGATCGCCAACGAAAAACCGATGGCACTTTCCATGAACGAAGCCATGGAGATTCGCAAAGCGGTCAAAGCTGCCGGGGTAAAGACCGTTGTGTCTCATCAGCATCGCTATGACCAGCACTACCAGAAGATCAAAGAAATTGTGGAGAGCGGCAACCTCGGGCGCATCCAAACCATTCACGCACACGCCGGCGGCTGGTTCCTCCATCTGTTCACGCATCTGGTCGAATACATGCGCTGGTACAACGGCTACGCGCGCGCGCGAGTGGGTCATGGCGCAGGCCGCAGGGCGCGGCAAACTCGCCGACAGACATCCCTCACCAGACTACATCGCTGGATTCATCCAATTCGCCAACGGTGTCCGCGGCATCATCGAATGCGGGGCGGGCGCCCCGGACGTTCCCGAAGTGGACTATTGGTGGCGCAAGAACAAGATCGGCGTTTACGGCACGGAAGGATTCGCAGAAGTTTTGACGGGGGGTGGGTGGCGGGCAGTCATGCGCTCACAGGCTGGCGTGATTTCCGGGCCGGGTTGCATGAGTTACGAAGCCGAAATGCCTCCCTACGTGGAAGACATGGTCCGCTGGCTAGACGACGACAAACAGGTCGATCCGTGCAATGGCGAAGGCGCCTACGAAGGATTCGAAATCACCATGGCCATGCTGCGATCCGTCGTGCAGCGCGGTCAGATCCAGCTACCTTTGGGGGCAGGGGAGCCGGAAATTGAGGCTCTTAAAGCGGTGCTGCCGGACCGGCCCGTGCTGTCTCACGACGTCCATCGAAAAGAGTACAACGTCGAACTCGCGGTCTGCCGCTAACGCTCTTTTCCAGGCACCCCGATCCAGACATCCTCTCACAATCTCTGCCGAAGCCACGCTCGAGGTGCGACTGATAGGCGCACGGAAAGGCTCCCTCTGAGTCTCGGAGAGCGGTTCAGACTGAGGGCGAAAGCCGCCCCACTGCCGGGACCACGGGAGAAATGGTTCGAAGAGAATAGCAGTGATAGTATGAAGGACTTGCCAATCCAGCAAGGGGTAGTGTCGGGCCAGGTGATAAGCGAGAATGAACAGAGAAACCGACGCGTTGGGGCAGCTAATCACTGAAGGAACATTGCGATACGACTGGGAGAAAAGCGAAGTGCAGGCGATCTATGAGACGCCGCTTCTGGAACTGGTTTATCGCGCGCAGACGGTGCACCGGGGGTTTCATGCGCCGGACCGAGTGCAGACTTGCCAACTAATTTCGATTAAGACCGGGGGGTGCCCCGAGGATTGCGCGTATTGCCCGCAGAGCGCTCATTACGATGCGGAGGTGGAGCGGCAAGGACTTCTGGATCCGCAGCACGTGATCGGGGTGGCGCGGGATGCGGTTTCGCGGGGTGTGACGCGCTTCTGCATGGGCGCGGCGTGGCGCGAGGCACCACCGGGCAGGGAATTCGAGAAAGTGCTGGAGATGGTGCGAGGGGTTTCGGCCCTTGGCATGGAAGTGTGCTGCACGCTGGGGATGCTGACGGAGGAGCAGGCGGTGCGGCTGAAGGACGCCGGGCTGACGGCTTACAACCACAATCTTGATACCTCGCCAGAATTCTATGGAGCCATCATTACGACGCGGACGTATGACGATCGACTGAACACGCTGGCGGCGGTGCGCAAAGCGGGGATCACGGTGTGTTGCGGCGGGATTCTCGGGATGGGCGAGAAGCGAGGATCGACTCGGCCTGCTGCACCAGCTGGCGATGTTATGACCGCATCCGGAGAGCGTGCCGATCAACATGCTGGTGCGCGTGGAGGGTACGCCGCTGGCATCCCGCCGCCGATGGACCCGCTGGAAATGGTGCGGATGATGGCGACGGCACGGATCCTGATGCCGAGTTCGCGCGTACGACTGGCCGCCGGCCGGAAACAATTGTCGCCAGAGGCGGTGACATTGTGTTTCCTGGCGGGAGCGAATTCGATTTTCGTTGGTGAAAAGCTCTTGACCACTCCTAATCCGGGGACCGGACGAAGATGAACAGTTATTACAGAGCCTGGGTATGAAACCCCTGGAATCGCATGCCGGGTGACGTTGGATCCTCGTGGAGGGCCAAGCTCGGAAAAGGACTGCGCGACCTGGAGGAGTTGCATCAGTGCTGAACCCTTGCCGAGATTCGGGGAGTAGATTTCTGTTCGAATGATTATCTGGGGCTGGCGGAGCATCCGGCACTGCGCGAAGCGGTCGTGCTGGCGGTCCAGAACGCCATGCGAATGGGTGGAACTGGCTCGCGGCTTCTTTCCGGGCAGACGGACGGTTGGCGCAGGCTAGAGGAGGAATTTGCCGGCTTTGCGGGGACAGAGACAGCCCTGTATTTCGGCAGCGGGATACGCGGCGAATCTGGGGCTGTTGTCAGCGCTGGTCGGGCCGGACGATGTGGTGTATTCCGATGTGTTGAATCATGCGAAGCCTGATCGACGGAATGCGCTTGTCGGGAGCCCGCAAAGTCATCTATCCTCACCTCGACCTCAGCGCGCTGGAAGACTCGCTGCGGCAGGATGCCGGGGCGCCATGGCGGAGAATCATCGTAACTGAAAGCGTTTTCAGCATGAATGGCGATGTCGCTCCTATGAAGGAGATGGCAACCTTGGCGGAGAGGTTTGGCGCGGCGATGATAGTGGACGAGGCGCACGCGACCGGAGTCCATGGAAGTGAAGGGCGGGGCATGGCGGTGCAAGCTGAGATCTTGCCGCAAGTTTTGGCCACGATTCACACCTGCGGGAAGGCCCTGGGTTCCGCGGGAGCGTTTGTATGCGGGCCAGCCGTTTTGAAGGACCACCTTGTCAATCACGCAAGGACGTTTATTTTCAGCACGGCGATGCCGCCGTATTTTTCGGAGCAGATTGGAGTGGCGCTCAAGTTGGCCAGGAGAATGGATATGGAGCGGGAGATGCTGCTTGGCCGGGCCAGTGGACTAATACTTGCGCTGAAACACAAGGGGTTCGATACCGGGGGAAGTGCCAGCCAGATTGTTCCGGTGGTCATAGGGAAAAATGAGGACACGCTTCACGCAGCCGAGCACTTACAACGGGAGGGATTTGCGGTGAGGGCGATCCGGCCGCCCTACCGTGCCTGCCGCCGGCGCTCGCTTGCGGCTGTCACTCACGACGCGAATCCCAGAAGAAGAGCTAAGGCGGCTCGTGGAGACCCTTGTAGACTGGCGCGAACGGCAAGCATCTCGGCCGACGGCAAAACACGCATGAGACGTCATTTTTTCATAACTGGTACGGGACACCGGCGTGGGGAAAACCACGCTGGCGGCGTTGTTGTGTGCCGCACTGGATGCCGTATATTGGAAACCGATTCAAACGGGGACTCTGGAGGGTTCGGATCGCGTAACGGTGATGCGGCTGGCAGGCATTCGCACGGACCGCACGCTGGAAGAGGTCTACAAATTTGTTCCGCCGGTTTCGCCGGATCTCGCGGCGCGATGGGCGGGCGTGGAAATCGATCTGGCCCGAATCGATCCACCCACCAGCCTGTTGAACGACTGGCTGATCGTGGAGGGCGCCGGCGGAGTGCTGGTGCCGATCAATCCCAAACAATTCATGCTGGACATGATGGTGAAATTCAAATTGCCGGTGATCCTGGCGGCGCGCAGCGGATTGGGCACCATCAATCACACGCTGTTGACGCTGGCGGCGCTGCACGCGGCGGAATTGCCGGTGCATGGCGTGGTGCTGATCGGCGATCAAAACCGGGAGAACCGCGACACTGTCGAAAAGTTCGGCCATGTGCGCGTGATTGGCGAAGTTCCCAAACTGCCCAACCTGCACCGCACGGCGCTGATGCAGGTGTTCCTGAACCACTTCGACCGATCCGCTTTCGCGCAATGAATTCACCGCTTCAAATCTGGCACCCATTCACTAATGGTGTGCTCGACCCCGAGCCTATGCGGGTGACCAGAGCCGAAGGCGTGTTTTTGTACACCGCGGACGGACGCAAGATCATCGACGCCATTTCATCGTGGTGGGTAAACCTGCATGGCCACGCCAATCCGCGCATTGCGGCGGCGATCGCGGAACAGGCACGAAAGCTCGAACACGTCATCCTGGCGGGATTCACGCATGAGGCCGCGGAGGAATTGGCCACACGACTGAGCAAATGGCCGCCGAAAGAACTGACAGCCATGTTTTTCTCGGACGACGGATCCACGGCAGTGGAAGTGGCGCTCAAGCTGGCGGTACAGCATTTTCAGAACCGTGGACAGCCGGAAAGAACAGAGATCGTAGCGCTGGCGCACGGGTATCACGGGGATACGGCAGGGGCAATGTCGGTCAGCGACGAGTCTCCGTTCACGCAGCCGTTCCGCTCCATGCGCTATCCGGTGCATCGCGTGCCCACTCGGCGTACTGCTACCGCTGTCCCGTGGGACGGAAGCGGAAAAGCTGCCACATCGAATGTGCCCAGCAGTTGGAGGATTTGTTGGGCGAAAGAGGCGAGCGGATCGCGGCGGTGATCGTGGAGCCACTTTTGCAGGGCGCTGGCGGGATGAT